>NZ_CP130943.1:3600000-4200000 GCF_030656875.1 Prescottella sp. R16 | reverse complement strand
TATCCCGGCCTCGACATCCTGTCGATCACGCCGTTCGGCCGGAGTGGTCCGTGGGCCGACCGGCCGGCCACCGAGTTCACGTTGCAGGCCCTCGCCGGTTCGCTGGCGATCCGGGGTCCCGAGGGTCGCGAGCCACTGCAGGCTGGTGGTCGTCTCGGCGAGTGGATCGCAGGCTCCTTTGCCGCCGCGACCGCCCTGGGCCTGCGCCTCGGTGCGGCCGGTCGGGGCCGCGGTGGTGAGTGGGCGGACCTGTCGATGCTCGAATCCATGGGCGTCGCAATGGCTCTCTATCACCCGGTGTCTGCCGTTCTGACGGGCGCTCCGGGCCGCCGCACGCCCCGCACCGTCGAGATCCCGTCGGTCGAGCGGTGCCTCGACGGCTACGTCGGCTTCTGCACGATCACGGCGCAGATGTTCCAGGACTTCCTGATCATGATCGATCGGGCGGAACTGCTGGCCGACGATTCGATCGTCGACGTGCGTCGGCGCCAGGAACGCTACGCCGAGTTCCAGTCGATGATCGAGTCGTGGACCATGACGATGCCGGTGGAGGCGATCGACGAGATCGCCGGCGCCATGCGGATCCCGGTGTCGCCCCTCGGGACACCCGAGACCGTCACGCAGAACGCGCATTTCGTGGAGCGTGGCGTGTTCGTCGACAATCCGGCCGGCTTCGTCCAGCCGCGACGGCCGTACCTCGTCGAGGGTGTATCGCCCGATGCGGTCCGCCCCGCCCCGACGCTCGGTGAGCACGACGACGCCCGGCCGTGGGAACCCCGCGTGCAGCCGTCGCGTCCGCTCGACGAGACGGACGCCGCGCTGCTGGCCGGTGTGCGGGTCCTCGATCTCACCGCATTCTGGGCGGGACCCGCGGCCACACAACTGCTCGCCGGGCTCGGCGCCGAAGTGATCAAGGTCGAGTCCGTGCAGCGCCCGGACGGGATGCGCTTCACGTCCACCCGCACCCCGGCGGAGCCCTCCTGGTGGGAGGCCGGCGGCGTCTACCAGGGCGCGAACGCCGGTAAACTCGGTGTGACCCTGGACCTGAGCCGACCCGAAGGGGTCGACGTTCTGCTCGAGATGATCCGGCACGCCGACGTCGTCATCGAGAACTTCTCGCCCCGCGTCCTCGACAACTTCGGTCTCACATGGGAACGCATCCACGAGGTGAACCCCGCGGCGGTGTTCGTCCGGATGCCCGCGTTCGGGCTATCCGGTCCGTGGCGGGACCGTACCGGATTCGCACAGACGATGGAACAGGCCACGGGGCTGTCGTGGACGACGGGATACCGCGACGGCAGCCCGATGGTGCTCAAGGGCCCGTGCGATCCCGTCGCCGGACTGCATGCAGTGGTCGCGACGTTGTCGGCGCTCGAGTTCGCCCGAGCTCGTGGACGCGGCTGCTTCGTCGAGGTGCCGATGGTCGAGAGCGCATTGAACGTCGCCGCCGAGATGGCCGTCGAGTACAGCGCCTACGGCAACGCACCGACCCGGGACGGCAACCGCGGTCCGGCCGCTGCTCCGCAGGGCGTCTACCGCTGTGCGGGCGACGACGACTGGCTGGCTATCGCCGTCACCGACGACGACCAGTGGACCGCCCTCGCCGCGATCCTCGGACTTCCGGACGTCGTCCTCGACGAAACCTTCGCGACGGCGAGCGGCCGTCGCCACTGTCACGACCGGCTCGACGAACTGGTCACCGAGTTCTGTGCGGTCCGCGAGGTCGACGAACTCGAGCGTGCTCTCCTCGTACAGGGAGTTCCGGCCGCCCGCGTCGTGGACCCGAGCCGGATCCTCGACAACCCGCAGGTGCGGGCACGCGGATTCGCCGAGAAACTCGACCATCCGGTGCTCGGGGCGTTCGAGATCCCGGGTCTGCCCGTGGTGTTCGCATCGAACGCCGCGCCGGCGTTCACGACACCGGCGCCGACTCTCGGCCAGCACAACGCCCAGGTGCTGGCCCGCCTCGCCGGGGTTGATCCGGAGCGTCTGGCGCAGTTGACCGTCGACAACGTGATCGGCGAACGCCCCCTTCATCTTTGATCCAGACAGGAGTACTCGATGTGACCGCACATCCCTTCCGCGACGTCGTGATCGTCGCGGCCTACAACACCGAGCAGGCGCGAGTGTTGGAGGGCCACAACAGCTTCACCATCAGTCTCGAGGCAGCGCGCGGCGTCATCGCCGAGTCCGGTATCGACCCGACGACGATCGACGGCGTGTACAGCAAGACGGCGCCGCAGATCGTCTACTCGCTTGGTCTGGGGCCGGTGTGGAACGCGAACAACCCCGGTGGCATCACGGGTGTGCTACACGCCGCCAGTGTCGTGGCCGCCGGACTGTGCGAGACCGTGCTGGTCGCGGACGGCGAGGCCGGCCGGTACACCGAGCGCGAGTCCACCGCGCCGTGGACACGCCCGTCGAACGAGTTCGTCGCCCCGTTCGGCCTCTACACGGCCTCGGAGTTCGCACTGATCGCGCGTCGGCACATGCACCAGCACGGCACGACGTCCGAGCAGATGGCTGAGATCGCGGCGACTATCCGCAACAACGGCAACATCAACCCCGACGCGATCTACTACGGCCGTGGGCCGTTCACCGCCGAGGACATCCTGGCCTCGCGCATGATCGCCGACCCGTTCCACCTCCTCGACTGCGCGATGACCTCCGAGGGGGGCTGCGCGCTCATCGTCACCACCGCCGAGCGTGCGAAGGACCTGCCCGGCAAGCCCGTCTACGTCCTCGGTGGTGGACTGGACCACATGGGCCCGTCCTACCAGCACGCCCCCAGTTGGGATCTCGGCAGCCGGTCCTCCGACATCCCCAACGGATACGTCGGGCGCCGTGCGGCCCGTAAGTCGTTCGCGATGGCCGGGCTCACGCCCGCCGATGTCGACGTGGCCGAACTCTACGATCCCTTCTCCTTCGAGATCATCCGGCAGTTCGAGGCATTCGAGTTCTGCGAGGAGGGCGAGGGCGGTCGGTGGTGCGTCGAGAACGTCACCGGTGACGACCCGAAGCTGCCGTTGACCACCGACGGCGGCCTGATGTCGTACAGCCACGGCGGCGGCATCGTGCAGCTGACCCAGCGCATCGCGCGGTCCGTGCACCAACTCCAGGGTGTGTGCGCGACCAACCAGGTCGACGACCCCGAGGTGGTGCTGTGCAGCAACGGCGGCGCCGGGGCCTTCTTCACCGACGTCCTGCTACTGGGAAGTGAACGACCATGAGCGAGAACATCATCACGACCTTACTGGCGCCCCAGCGGGCGGGAATTCCGCTGCCCGAGCCCACCGTCCTGTCGAGGCCGTTCTGGGACGGATGCGTCGCGGGAGAGTTGCGGTACCAGCGCTGCTCGGCGTGTGGACACGCCGAGTTCGACCCGAACAAGCTGTGCCGCGGATGCGGGGCGGACAGCCTCGAGTGGCAGGTCGGCTCCGGTCGCGGCACCGTCTACAGCTACACCGAGGTGACCAGGCCGCAGACGCCGGCCTTCACGAGCCCCTACGTGGTGGTCATCGTCGAGCTCGACGAGGGCTACCACATGGTGTCGAACATCATCGGGTGCGCGCCCGCCGACGTCCGGATCGACATGCCTGTCGCGGTGGAGTTCCACGAGATCGAAGACGGCGTCGTACTGCCGTACTTCGCGCCCGCAGACTCGGGGGTGAACGGATGAGCGACAACGATATTCCGCACGTTGCCGTCGTCACCGGCGCGAGCCGTGGCATCGGCCGGGCCATCGCGCGACGATTTGCCGCCGATGGCATCCACGTTCTCGCGGTGTCGCGATCGTTGCGGGCCGGCGACGGCCGTCTGCAGGGCTCGCTCGAGGAGACCGTCGCGCAGATCCGAGCCGACGGCGGCACTGCCGAGGCCCTGGTATTCGACCTCGGTGACCCGACCGCGGACCGCGCCTCGGTGATCGCCCACGCCGAATCCGTGCTCGGTGCGCCGGTCGACATCCTCGTCAACAACGCCGCAGCCACTCGGCACTTCGACCAGTTGTACGGCGAGATGACCCGGGAGTCCTTCTACGACTCGGTGGAGACGAACGTCTGGGCCGGATGGGATCTGGCGACGGCGGCGGTGCCCGGCATGCGGAAGCGGGGGGCCGGGTGGATCCTGAGCATCTCCTCGACCCAGGCTGGGCCGCGCAAGGGCCCGCCGTTCGCCCCGAACTCGACGTTCGGTGCCTGCCTGTACGGCGGCACCAAGGCCATGATCGACCGGATCACCACGGGCGCCGCGATGGACCTGTACGACGACAACATCGCGGTCAACACGCTGGCGCCTGAATACTCGATCGCCACCGAGAACGCCCTCACCGTGCCCGGTGTCACCACCGGCAACTCCGAACCGGAGGAGACCATCGCGGAGGCGGCACTGGCCCTGTGCACCGGAGACCCGAAGGTGCTGACGGGGAAGATCACTCGAAACCTGGGGATCCTCGTCGAACTCGACCGCCCGGTCCGCACGCTGGACGGCACCGCGCTCGTTCCGGGCTGGCAGCCCGACGACATCGACAAGACGCGGATCCGGCCAGGATACCTCTCCGCCGTCATCTGACCTCGGTCTCGCCGTCCGCGGTTCCGCGGACATGGCGCACTTCTCTTGCAACAATCGTTTGTTACAGACTTCTACAGGAGGCACACCAATGCCACTCCAGCCGTGGATGAAGCTCGTCTCGGTCGACGACCATCTGATCGAGCATCCCACCGTGTGGGCCGATCGCCTGCCCGCCAAGTTCCTCGACGCCGGCCCCCGCATCGTCGAGGAGGCGTCGCCGTCCGGCGGTGCACCTATGCAGGTGTGGAACTACCAGGGCAAGCGCTTTCCCGCGATCGGTCTCAATGCGGTGGCGGGCAAGAATCCCGAGGACTTCGGTATGGAGCCGGTCCGCTACTCCGACATGATCCCGGGCTGCTACGACCCCAAGGCGCGTCTGGCGGACATGGACCTCGACGGCGTGTGGGCACAGACCTGTTTCCCGTCGTTCCCGCGTTTCGCCGGCGCCCTGTTCACCGTCGAGAGCACGGACATGGAACTGGCGCTCCTGAGTGTCAAGGCCTACAACGATTACGTCCTCGACGAGTGGTGCGCCACCGCGCCCGACCGTTTCATCCCGGTGATCATCCTGCCGCTATGGGACATCGCCGAGTGCGTCGAGGAGATCCACCGCACCGCCGCGAAGGGCGCCAAAGGCATCACCTTCCCGGAGGATCCGGTTCCGCTGGGGCTGCCGTCGTACTACACCGATCACTGGGATCCGGTCTTCGCTGCCGCCCAGGAGACGAGCATGCCGCTGTGCATGCATTTCGGCTCCTCGGGCCGGCCGCCGGCCACTGCGGAGGAGGCCCCGTACGCGGTGACCATCTCGCTGTACGCAACCAACATGATGTCTTCGACGTCGCATCTGTTGTTCTCGCCGGTGTTCCACAAGTTCCCGAATCTCAAGGTGGCGCTGTCCGAAGGCAATATCGGCTGGGTGCCCTACATGCTCGAGCGCATCGACGCGGTGTGGGAGCGTCATCGGCACTACCAGAACGTCGTCCAGGACGTGGTGCCCTCGACGCTGTGGTTCAAGAACATGTACGGCTGCTTCATCGACGACGACTTCGGTCTTAAGAACCGGCACGTCGTCGGCATCGACAACATCACGTGGGAGTGCGACTACCCGCACTCGGACTCGTACTGGCCCAACAGTCGGAAGCACGCCGAGTTCCGCTTCCAGGACGTGCCGGACGACGAGGTCGTCAAGATCGTCGAGACCAACGCGCGGCGACTGTTCAACTTCTACGACGACGGGGCCAAGGCGTGACGACACCCGACCCGTTCGGCTGGCAACAACCGCCGATCACTCCGATGACTGCGGAAGATCGTATCGAGGCCGACGACTGGGTCGAGCAGGATCTGCTCACACGTGATCTTGCCGTCGAGCGCCTCGACGCCGTTGCCGCTCAGGCCACTGCCGAACTGGCCTACTTGGAAGAGCAGAATGCCCCGCAGGCGGCCGTCGACCTGGTGCGGCGGCGCATCGCTGCGGCGGCCGAGTCCCGGAAATTCGTCGAGGAGCGCTGAACATGGCAACGATGGCAACCGCACTGGTGCAGGCCGGTCCGCGTGAGGTGCGTTTCGAGGAGATCCCGCTCCCGGCCCTCGTGCCGGGTTCGGCGCTGCTCCGCGTCGAGGCGAACGGACTGTGCGCCAGCGACATCGACTCGTGGGAGGCGAAGCACTCGGCGTACGAGCCGGGGGTGTCGCCGTTCCCCCGGATCAACGGACACGAGATCGTCGGCGTCGTCGAGGACATCGGCGGCGGTGCCCGCCCGGACGGAGTGCAGATCGGTGACCGGGTGGCGGTCAACCCGTTCCTAGGATGTGGCCGGTGTGACGCTTGCCGGGAAGGTTCGACCATCCGATGCAGCGGGTGGCCGTTCCGTCCCAATGCGTACGGGTACATCCCGACCCGGCACGCCCCGGCTCTGTGGGGCGGCTACGCGACGCACGTCTACATTCATCCGAACGCGATCCTGCACCCGTTCCCGGCGAGCACCGACCCGCTGGACGCCACCCTGTGGAATCCGTTGGCAGCTGCGATCGACTGGGCGGTGACGACCCCCGGCACCACGATCGGGACGACCATCGCGATCCTGGGCTGCGGCCAGCGCGGGCTTGCCGCAGTCGTCGCGGCGAAGGCGGTCGGCGCCGACACGATCCTCGCGACCGGACTGTCACGCGATCAGCACAAGCTCGATCTCGCAAAGGAATTCGGCGCCGACGTGGTGGTCGACGTCGAGACCGGAGACCTGCGGGACGCAGCGCACCTGACGACCCGCGGACGGGGATTCGACGTCGTACTCGACACGTCGCCGCACGCGACCGGGCCGCTTCTCGACGCCCTCGACATCGTCCGCACGGGCGGCACGGTGGTGTCGGCAGGACTCAAGACTCGGCCGATCGAGAACTTCCCGATCGACCTGCTGACGCTCAAGAACATCCGGTTGATCGGGTGCGGCGGGTCGAGTGTGCAGTCGTACCAGCAGGCGGCGGGCATCGTCGCGTCCGGCCGATTCCCGCTCAGCCGCATGCGCACTCATGTGCTCGGATTCGATCGTCTCGAATACGGGATCGAATTGCTCCGCGGCGATCATCCCGAGGAACGGCCGATCAACATCGTGATCACTCCGACCGAATCGCCGGTCCGACCGTAGTGGCCGGACGAACGGCATCACCCCCCGACGCCGACGGGGTTATGCCGTTCGGAACGGCTCGGCTCGAGAACTTCCGGCCTCGTGGTCGGCGGTCGTGGTGAACCCCCGATACCCGTCGGCCGCGATCTGCGCGCACAGGGTCCGGTAGGTGCCCACGCCACCGAGATAGGGCAGGAAGACGCGGGGTTTGCCGGGGACGTTCGCGCCGACGTACCACGAATCGGCCTGCTGGTAGAGGCTGCCGGCGGCGATACCGGTGACGTGATCACCCCAGTCCGCTTGCGCCTGCGGTGTCGCCTCCGCGGTCCGTGCCCCGGTGGCGCGCAGGTGGTCGAGGAACCCGGTCACCCACTCGACGTGCTGTTCGATGGAGACGACCACGTTGGACAGCACCGAGGGGCTGCCCGGACCGGTGATCACGAAGAGATTCGGGAAGCCGGCGACCGCGACCCCGAGATACGTGCGGGGCCCGTCCCGCCACGCCTCCCGCAGCGTGACGTCGTCACGGCCGCGGATGTCGACGGCGTCGAGGGCGCCGGTCATGGCGTCGAATCCGGTGGCGAACACGATCGCATCCAGTTCGTGGACCACGACGTCCGCGCCGGTTCCGGTGCGGATCCCGGCGGGCACGATCTCCCGGATCGGGGTGGCCCGCACATCGACCAGGTCGACAGTGTCCCGGTTGTACGTCTCGTAGTAGTCGGTGCCGATGCACAGGCGCTTCGCCCCCAACGGATAACCGCGCGGGCACAGCGTCTCCGCCGTGGCGGGATCGTGGACCGTCGCCCGGATCTTGGCGCGCACGAACTCGGCGGCAGTCTCGTTCGCGTCGGCGTCGAGCATGATGTCGCCGAACGTGTTCTGGAAGCCGATACCGCCAGCCGCCCAGCGGCTCTCGTACTCCTTGTCCCGAACCTCCGGGGCGGTCTCGCGGGCCAGGCCGACGGGGGCCGCGATCGTCCAGCCGCCGTGCGATTCGCGCAGCCGCTGCCGCCGTGCCGGATAGTCCGCCTTGATCGCATCGAGTTCCCCGGCGGCCAGTGGCCGGTTCCGGGCCGGGACGACGAATCCGGGCGTGCGCTGGAACACCGTGAGCTGCGCGGCCTGCTCGGCGATCACCGGGATCGCCTGCACCCCCGACGATCCGGTGCCGATCACGCCGACCCGGCGGCCCGTGAAGTCGACCCCGTCGGCGGGCCACACCGACGTGTGGAAGACGTCCCCGGCGAACGAGTCCCGGCCCGGGATGTCGGGCAGGCGCGCCGCCGAGAGTGCACCGGTCGCCATGATCGTCCACTGCGCCGTCACGGCGGCACCGTCGTCGGTGCGCAGCGTCCACAGCGCGGTGGCGTCGTCGAAGTGTGCCGCTGTCACCCGGGTGCCGAACGTGATGTCGTCGTACAGTCCGAACCGGTCGGCGACGTGCTCGAGGTACCGCAGGATCTCCGGCTGTGCGGGGAACCGTTCGGTCCACACCCAGTCCTGTTGCAACGCGTCGTCGAACGAGTACGAGTAGTCGGCGCTGTCGACGTCGCAGCGGGCGCCCGGGTAGCGGTTGCGCAGCCACGTGCCGCCCACCCCGTTCTCGGCTTCGAACAAGTGCGCCGACAGCCCGCGCAGACGCAGGAGGTGCAGCGCGTACAGGCCGGCGAATCCGGCGCCGACCACGACGACGTCGTAGGTGGGCTCGGGAACGGTGGAGTCGTGCATGGAGAAACCTCTTTTCGTAGTGGGATACGGGGCTGCCAGTAGCATCGGTGCAGGTGTCCCGCCGGTCGGGTGGGGGCGATGGGAGGCGTGCGAGCGTGGGTGCAGGGGCTGCGGACCGGCAGGACAGACCGGTGCTGCCGGACCCGGCGTCGTTGCCCCGCGGTCAGCGGGAGCGACGCCAGCGCATCATCGATGCGGCCGGGGAATTGTTGGTGGCGGACGATTTCGAGCGCATCCAGGTCCGGGACGTCGCGGAGCGTTCGGATGTCGCGCTGGGCACCGTGTACCGGTACTTCGCGTCCAAGGACCACCTCTATGCGGCGGTGTTGCGGGACTGGTCCGCGACCGATCCGATCACGCGCGGCGGTGCACCCGACCCGGCTCTGCCGCCGGCCGAACGCATCCGGATCCGCCTGCACCACTCGGTCCATCGGTTCGAGGAGTACCCGACCTACCTGCGGCTGCAGAACACGCTGCGGCAGTCGACCGATCCGGTGGTGTGCGCGCTGTTCGCAGAGTTCTCGGCGCAGGTCCTCGCGTCGTACCGGGAACAGTTGTTCGACCTGCCGGACGAGGAAGCGGAGGACATCGTCGCGGTCGTGACGGCGGTCCTGGCGCACGAGTTGATCATGTTCGGACTCGGGCGACGGAACGTTGCGGAGGTCCATCGGCTGCTGGATCGCGCAGTGGACATGATCTTCCCGACCGCGGCGGCCGGCCGGCCGTAGCGCGCGTCGGTCGCGGGACGCGAAGTCCCGCAACCGAAATCCGGGAACGGCAGGATACTCCGTCCGCTCGGGTGTGACCGTTGCCATAGTTTGAGACTAGAGTTAGATTCTAGTTCATGACAAGAGGTATGGAAGGCGCTCGAATCCGACTGGACCCCGCGTTCCAGTCCGTCGCCGAGGCGGTCGCCGGTGCCGGACTTCCGCCCATGGTGGACCTGTCACCGGACGAGGCACGGCAACGTGTGCGGGGCACGACCGCGTCGTGCGCACCCGGCCCGGACGTCGGTGCGGTCACCGCGCACACGATCGGTGACCACATCGCGGTCCGGCTCTACCGGCCACACACCACCACGTCGGCGAGTACCGTCGTCCACTTCCACGGTGGGGGCTGGGTCACCGGGGACCTCGAGTACGCGGACGCGATCTGCCGGGCGATCGCCGAGACCGCCGGAGCCACGGTCGTGAGCGTGGACTACCGGCTCGCGCCGGAGCATCGATTCCCGGCGGCGATCGACGACGCGATGGCCGTCCTGCGTTGGGTCGCAGCCGGATCCGAGGATCTGGGGCGCAGCGTCGTGGTGACCGGTGACAGTGCCGGCGGCAACCTGGCCGCCGTGTGCGCGAACCTGGCCCGAGACGACGAGGAAATCGACCTGGTGGGACAGGTGCTGATCTACCCGGTGGTCGACACCGACCTCGACCGTGATTCGTACGCCACGAACTCGGGAGTGTTCCTCGGTGCCCGCGAGATGCAGTGGTTCCTCGATCACTACTGCCCGGAGGCGGCGCCGAGAACGTCGCCGATGATCGCACCGATCCGAGCCCTCGACCTGTCGGGACTGCCGTCGACGGTCGTCGTGGTCGGCGGCCACGACCCTCTGCTCGACGAGGGGCTCGAGTACGCGCAGCGACTGTCCGAGGCCGGTGTGCGGGTCGAACTGCTGCGCTACCCCTCGCTGCCGCACGGGTTCCTGCAGTTCACCGCCGCCTCGTCGGCCGCTGCCGCTGCTGCCGGCGAGATCGTGGCGGCCATCGCGAGAATCATCGAAACCGTTGATGTGCACAAGGATTCCGAGGAAGGGAGTGTTCATGCATGATCTGGTGATTCGTGGCGGGCTGGTCGTCGACGGGACGGGTGCGGCTCCCCGGTCGGCGGACGTCGCGGTCGACGACGGCCGCATCACCGCGGTCGGCGATGTGCCCGGCACCGGGCGACGCGAGATCGACGCAGCCGGACTGCTCGTCACACCGGGGTTCGTCGACATCCACACCCACTACGACGGGCAGGTCACATGGGATCCGCTACTGACCCCGTCGTCTCTGCACGGGGTGACCACAGTGGTCATGGGGAACTGCGGTGTCGGGTTCGCCCCGGTCCGGCCGGAGCAGCGCGACTGGTTGATCAGCCTCATGGAGGGTGTCGAGGACATTCCCGGAAGTGTCCTGGCCGAAGGGATGTCGTGGAACTGGGAGACCTTCCCCGACTACCTCGACGCGATCGACACTCCGCACGCGATCGATTTCGCGGCGCAGTTGCCGCACGGGGCGCTGCGCACCTATGTGATGGGTCCGCGTGGCGGAGACCATCTCGCGCGGCCGACCGACGCCGAGATGGACCGGATGCGCGCTCTCGTGGCCGAGTCGATCGAGGCCGGCGCGCTCGGATGGTCGACGTCTCGGACCGCGGTGCACAAGACGTCCACGGGCGAACCGACGCCGAGTCTCACCGCGTCGCGCGAAGAACTGACCGGCATGGCTCGGGGCCTCGCCGATGCAGGTGCCGGCGTCATCGACTTCATCTCCGACTTCATGGACGAGCCGGAGGAGATGGAGTTCGTGAGTGCGATCGTCGCGGCGGCGCAGCGACCGATGTCGGTCTCGGTGGTCCAGAGCGACCGGGCTCCGGACAAATGGGTGGACCTGCTCGACGGCCTGTCGGAAGTGTCTGCGAAGCAGAACATTCCGATCATCGGTCAGGTTGCGCCGCGCGCGGTCGGGGTGATGCTCGGCTGGGAGCTCAGCTGGCATCCGTTCATGGCGTACCCGACCTACGCCGCACTCGCGGACCTGCCGCCGGCCGAACGGATCGAGCAGTTGCGCCGCACCGAGGTCCGGGCCGCGATCCTGACGGAGTCCCCGGTGACCGACAGCGAGTTCGTCGAGCGGCTCTCGACCCGGTTCGATCGGGTGTACCTGCTCGGCGATCCGCCGAACTACGAGCCGGGGCCGGAGGATTCGGTGGCAGCGTTCGCCGAGCGGGCCGGCGCCGATCCGGTCGCGGTGGCATACGACGCGATGATGTCGCAGGACGGGCGCGGGCTGCTGTACTTCCCGATGCTCAACTATGCGGCCGGGAATCTCGACGCCGTCGGGGAGATGCTGGCCCGCGCCGACACCGTGCCGGCACTCGGGGACGGGGGCGCGCACTGCGGCGCGATCTGCGACGCGAGCTTCCCCACCACGCTGCTCACACATTGGGGCCGGGACCGCCGGCGCGGTGACCGGTTCCCGGTCGAATGGCTGGTCAAGCGGCACACCGCCGACACCGCGGCCGTCGTCGGCCTGCTCGACCGGGGCCGGATCGAGGTCGGCTACCGGGCAGATCTCAATGTGATCGACTTCGATCGGCTGCAGGCCCACCACCCGGAGGTTTGCTACGACCTGCCCACCGGCGGCCGGCGGCTGATGCAGACCGCATCGGGGTACACCGCGACGGTCGTCGCGGGGGAGGTGGTGTTCGAGAACGGTGGGCACACCGGGGCGCTGCCGGGCCGTCTCGTCCGGGGCGCGCAGCCGGCGCCGCCGTCGACCGGATAGCGACCGCACAGCGGAAGGCCCCGCCACTGGAGTGGCGGGGCCTTCCGCTGGGTGATGCGGTGTCGGGTTACTTCTTGAACGCCTTGTCGAACAGCATGATTCCGTCGACGGTCGGGCTCACGCGGTACACGTTGTCACCCCAGGCGACGAAGTTGGTGCCGGCGCCCCACGCGAGGAACGGCTGATCGGTGTTCACCAACTGCTGGATCTCGTTGATCGCGGCCTTCTGGGCGGACTCGTCCGGAGCCGAGAGCACCTTGGCGAGCAGTTCGTCCATCTCCGGGTTCTTGTAGCCGAGGATGTTGTTGGTCGACGTGCTCGACAGCGAGCTGAACAGCCGGATCTCGGGCGCGACGTCCGAGATGCTGTAGGCGCCGAAGCTCATGTCGTAGTTGCGGTCGACGTAGAGCCGCTTGACCATGTCGGTGATGTTGCTGGTGGTCTCGAGGACGACGTCGAAGCCGACGGCGTTGAGCTGGGCCTGCACGGCCAGCGCGATCTGCTGGGCGTTGGGCTCGTTGACACCGACGTAGGTGATCCTGCCGTCGAAGCCGTCGGCCTTGGCCTGCTCGACGAGTTCCTTGGCCTTCGCGGCGTCCGGGGTGATGCCGGAGGTGTCACCGTGCCAGATCGACCACGGCTGGAACATGTCGGTGCCCGGCATGCCCTGCCCGTTGCGGGCGCGCTGGTTCAGGACCTCGGGGTCGACGGCGTACGCGATGGCCTGACGGACTCGCGGGTCGGAGCCGGGGCGGCCCTCCGCGTTGTTGAGCTGGCCGACCATCGACATGCTCACGGTCTCGATGTAGCCGGGGAACTCGTCCTTCGCGGCGTTCACGGTCTCCGCGTTGCGGAGGTAGATCATGTCGACGCCGTTGGTCTTCAGTGCGTCGACCTTGGGCTGCTCGGCGGCGATCGCGACGAACTTGAGGCCGTCGAGGTTCGGCGCGCCGCCCCAGTAGTCCGGACGGGCCTTCAGATCCAGCTCTTGCTGCGGTGCCAGGTTGGTGACCGTGAACGGGCCGGCGCCGATCGGGGTGAACTTGTCGCCCTGCTGCGAGGACGGGGCCACGATCATGCCGTGCCCGTAGGCGAGCATCGCCGGGAAGGTGCGCCACGGCTGGTTCAGCGTGAACACGACGGTCGACGCGTCCGTGGCCTCGGTGCTCTTGACCATCTGCGTGTACACCTGCGAGTTGGCGCCGCGTCGCTGGTTGTAGCGATCGATGCTCGCGACGACCGCGTCCGCGTTCAGCGGAGTGCCGTCGCTGAAGGTGACGCCGTCGCGCAGCTTCAGCGTCCACGTCAGGTGGTCGCTGCTCTCCTCGAACGACTTCGCGAGCTGCGGCTCGAAGGTCTGCGTCTCGGTGTCGTACCGCATCAGCACGTCGTAGACGGCCGCCATCTCGGAACCGCCGGTCGCTCCCGCGGGCTGGGTGACGGTCGGATCCAGGCTCGTGACGGGCGCGTAGGTGGCGTAGCTGAGCGTGCCACCCGACACCGGGGTGCCGCCGTCACCCTGGTCGCCCAGGATTCCGAAGGCCGTCGTCGTCGCTCCACCGGAACCGGACGAGTTCTCGTCGTTGTCGTCGTTGCCGGCGCAGCCGGTGAGGGCGACGGCACCGATGGCGACCATCGCCAGCATGCGGCTGACTCTCCTCGAATACTTGCTCATGAAGAACCTCCACGGTTGGGGGTTGGCGCCCGTGCTGTCGGTACGGGTGTCGTGTGGTCCCGTCCGCCTGATCGAGTTGGAATCTCGGGCATCCGACAGGGCAGAGCGCCCGGTCGCCGAGTGCTGACGGCCACGGCGGGCACGCCGCGCGGTCCGTTGCAGACACGGACTCTAGCGGGTGAGATGGGCGTCACACAAGGATTCGGACAGATCGGGGGTTTCGTGCTCTCCCAGGGGTATTCGCGGTTCACGCATCGACGGTCGAACGACTCTTGTGGAAATGAGAAACATGTCCTAGATTATCGGGACGCCAGTTGGTGTAGACCGTGTTCGACGTCGGCGTTTTCGCAGTTCAGCACTCCTTTCAGGGTGGGCGTCGAAGATGTCGACGGCCGTCGGAAGTGGAGGTGTCGTGATGGGTTCGCAGCACACGCCTCGGGCATGGGGGTCGGCGAGCAGGCTGGGCGCGATGTCGGCCGCCGCCACCGCGGCGTCGGGCGCCGAACGAGGCGGTATCGCGCCGGCCGCGACCCGGTGCCACATCGATGGGACTCACCGGTTCGGGGGCATGCAGACGCGCGCGTGTCCGGCCCGGCGTGATCGGACGAGCGCTCCCGCAATCCCGCAGGTCTCGCTGAGTGGGACTCGGCTCCGACGTGCGGTTTCTTGCTCGGATCAGGGTGTTTCGGAAATTACTCGCAGGTAGGAACGCTCCGGTGTCCGGAGTGAATTTCATTGTGCGCTAGCCTCCCTCGAGCGTCTTGTGACGCACGTCTCAAAAGGAGATCAAATGGTCGATTGTTTGGCAGCGGGTGCCGATGCGGGCACTTCGCGTCCCGACCTGATCTGCCTGGGTGGCGTCGTGCAGACCATGACGGATGCGGATACCGTCACGGCCTTCGCGGTACGGGACGGACGATTCGTCGCCGTGGGGTCGGACACCGAGATCGCCGCGCTCGCCGGACCGGGCACCGCCCGGGTCGATCTCGCGGGCCGGACGGTTCTTCCTGGCTTCATCGAAACGCACCTGCATCCCCACATGTCCGGCAACGCCGAGGCCGATGTGGACGCGGGTGTCACCGCCTGCCCGGACATCGATGCCCTGGTGGCTGCGCTGACGGTTCGCGCGGCCGGGGCCGTTCCGGGGCACGCGGTCCTCGCCGCCGGTTTCGACGACACCCTCGTCGCCGACGACCGCGGTCTGACCGTCGCCGACCTGGACCGCGCCGACACGACGCGGCCGATCTTCGTCCGGCACCTGTCCGGACACGCGGTGTACGTCAACTCGTTCGTCTTGCGGGCCAAGGGGATCGACCGTGATACCCCCGACCCCGAGGGAGGCGTGATCGTTCGGGACGCGAACGGTGCCCCCACCGGAGAGTTTCGGGAGCTGCCGGCGATGCGCCTGGTCGTCGACCCGGACGAGGCGATGCCCGGCGCCGACGACCTCGACGCGTCACTGCGCCGATCCCTCGCCCGGATGGCGGCGGTCGGTGTCACCAGCTTCCACGACATGTTCGTCACCCCCGTGATGATCGACTCCTACCGGCGCCTGCAGGCCGCCGGTGAACTGGCCCTGCGTGGCCGTCTCTACGTCGGCTTCGGTGCCCTCGACGGGTTCGACCCGGCCACCGCCACCGGTGAATCGTCCGACGACACGCTCACTGTCGGTGGCGTCAAACTGATCTCGGACGGGTCGATCCAGTTGCACACCGGCGCACTGTCGGAGCCGTACCACGACCTGGACGGCTGCCACTGCGGCGAGATGGCGATCCCGTCCGGGGACCTCGACGAGATGGTCGCGCAGTGCCACGCCGCGGGGCTGCAGGTCGCCGTCCACACCAACGGCGACCACGCCATCGACCTCGCACTCGATGCGATCGAGAAGGCCGTGGCCGCGACCGGCGCCGGACTTCCGGGAGGACTCCAGCACCGGCTCGAACACGTACAGACGTTGCGCGAGGACCAGATTCGGCGCATGAGCGAACTCGGTGTCGCCGCATCGGTGTTCGTCAACCACGTCTACTACTGGGGTGACCGGCACCGGGACCGTTTCCTCGGCCCCGACCGCGGCAGCCGGATCAGTCCTCTCGCGTCGATCACCGCGGCGGGACTGCGGTTCGCACTGCACTGCGACAGCCCCGTCACCCCGGTCCATCCGCTGTTCACGATCGGTACGGCGGTCAACCGCGTCACCCGCAGCGGTGACGTCCTCGGCCCCGAGCAGCGCATCGACGCCGCGACCGCCGTGTCCGGCTACACGACCGCGGCCGCGCGGCTCGTCGGCGAGGACGACGTCAAGGGGGCGATCGCGCCGGGCCTGTTCGCGGACTTCGTGGTCCTCGACGGTGATCCGCTGTCGTGCGAGCCGTCGGCGATCGGGGACGTCGCCGTGCTCACGACGGTGGTCGGTGGCCGTGTGGTGTTCTCCGCCGGCTCGGTGGCTCCGGAGTTCGCGTCGGCCGAAGGGGAAGTTCGGTGAACGGTTCGTCTCTGGCCCGTCTGGGGCGGTTCGTCACGGCACTGTCCGCTGCAGCGGTGCTGATCGCCGGTTGTGCCGGCAGCTCGACCGGCTCGACCGACGCATCGGAGGTGTCGACGGGTCTCGTCGGTGGCCAGGCCGACGGCGGTGATCCCGTGTCGGGCGGCACGTTGTCGTACGCCACCTACAGCTCGGTGAGCAGCCTGGATCCGGCGGACCGTCAGGACGGCGGATCCACGGGCGGCTCGGAGATGGCGGCGATCTACGACCTGTTGATGCGGTACGACCCGGAGGCGAAGGAGTATGTGCCGCAGTTGGCGCAGTCTCTGACGGCCAACGGTGACAACACCGTCTGGACGCTGCGACTGCGGGACGGTGCGACGTTCAGTGACGGCACCCCGGTGGATGCGGATGCGGTGCGGTGGAGCATCGATCGGTATCTGCAGAAGAAGGGCACGCACACGCAGGTGTGGAACGTGTCGGTTGCGGATGTGACTTCTCCGGATGCGTCGACGGTGGTGTTCACGTTGAAGCAGCCGTGGAACGAGTTCCCGATCATGTTCACCACGGGGCCGGGGATGGTGGTGGCGCCGTCGTCGATGGCGTCGGGCACGTTCGCTCCGGTCGGGGCGGGTCCGTTCACGGTGGAGCGGTTCGCGTCGCAGGACGAACTGGTCCTCGCGGCGAATCCGTCGTACTGGGGTGGGAAGCCGCATCTGGACAGGTTGCGGTTCCCGGCGATCGTCAGTGAGCAGGGCAAGCTCGACGCCCTGCATGCCGGCGACATCCAGGCCGCGTACCTGCGCAACGCTGAAACCGTCCACAACGCACTCGATTCCGGTGACGTCGGCTACGTCTACACCGTCAACATGGGCGGGGTCGGCAACATCAACCAGCGTGAGGGGCGGGCCGCATCCGACGAACGGGTCCGCAAGGCCATCGTCGCCGGATTCGATCCGAACGCCTTCAACGAGCGCGTCGAGGGGGGATTCGGCAAGTCGGGCAGCGACATGTTCCAGGACTGGTCGCAGTGGCACGGTGACGTCGCCGGCGCCGGCTACGACCCCGACGCGGCGAAGAAGTATCTCGACGAGGCCAAGGCCGACGGCTACGACGGCAAACTCACCTACGTCGGGATGAACGATCCTGCGACACAACGCAGTGCGCTAGCCTTCCAGTCGCAGCTGCAGGCCGTGGGGTTCACCGTCGACATCGTGTACGCGTCGAGCATCAACGACCTCGTCAAGAAGATGTACGCGCAGCACGACTACGACATCGGCTACGCCGGCTTCAACATCCTCGACGAGTCACCGTTCGTCCGGATGTACGGCAACCTGTCGAGCGCGTCGACGTCCAACGTCCTCGGCTACCAGAACTCGGAGATGGACGCCCTGCTGACAGACCTGCAGACCGCGGCCACCGACGACGACCGACGCCGGGTCCTGGAGAACATCCAGACCCTCGTCAACGACACCGCACCCATGCTCGTGGTCGGTGCCGGCAAGTACTTCATCCCGTGGAGCAGCAATGCCCACGGAATCACTCCCAGCGCGGACGGGATCATGCTCTTCGGAAATGCTTGGCTCGCTTCCGGTTCCGCGTCCTGAATCAACTCTCGTCGCAATTCGATTGGGACGCTCACGAAAACAGGAAGGAGGCGGTGACACGATGGCGCGAACAGTGATCGACAAGTTGATCGAACTGGTCGTCGTGCTCTTCATCGTCAGTCTCGGCACGTTCGCTCTCGTCTCGTTCATCCCGGGCGATCCGTCGGTGGCGGTGCTCGGTGAGGGACGTGCACCGGAAGAGTACGCACGGGTCCGGGCGGAGATGGGCCTCGACGATCCCTTCTTGACGCGGTACTGGAACTGGCTGTCGGGCGCCCTGCAGGGTGATCTCGGCACGTCGATGGTGCCGCCTCAGGGATCGGTGACCGACAGCATCGCATCGGCGTTGCCGGTGAGTGTGCAGCTGGCCGTCATGGGCCTGGTCATCGCACTCGTCGTATCGGTCCCGCTGGCCATGTACTCGGCACGCCACCAGGGCGGCTGGATCGACCGCGCGATCAGCGCGTGCACCTTCGGTGTGCTGTCCATCCCCAGCTTCCTGTCCGGCCTGCTGCTCATCATGATCTTCGTCAACTCCCTCGGCTGGTTCCCGCGTTCCCAGTGGGTGCGGGTCTCCGAAGGACTGGGCGAAAACCTGTACCACGCGATCCTGCCGGCCGTCGCCATCAGCCTCCTGGAGATGGCGATGTTCACCCGGATCCTGCGCAGCGACCTGGTGACGACGCTCAAGGAGAACTACATCCTCGTCGCGAAGGCGAAGGGAATGTCGAACCGGCACCTGCTGTTCAGCGACGCGCTGCGGCCGTCGTCGTTCTCGCTCATCACGATGCTCGGCATCGTCCTCGGCTCGATGATCGGCAGCACCGTCATCGTCGAGACGCTGTTCTCGCTGCCGGGTATGGGCTCGCTCATCGTCCGTGCCGCGCAGCAGGGCGACATGCCGATGGTGCAGGGTGCGGTGCTGGTGATCGCGGTCATCTATGTGGTCGCCAACAGCGTCATCGACATCTCCTACGGATACCTGGACCCAAGGAGCCGACGTGCCCATGTCTGAGACCACCACAGACGAGATCGAGATGCCGGCCGAAGTGGGCCGGGAACTCGACGACGGAACCACCACGTCCGTGATCGACACGTCCGACGCCGCCGAGCGCCGGAACCTGTACCGCGTGGGCACGATCCTCACCGTCGTGGGTGTCGTGGCAGCCGGCCTCGGGGTGGCACCGATCCTGGTGACCGGTGCCCGGATCGCGCTCTTCCTGGTCGGACTCGTCGCCCTCTACATGGGTGTGCGCCGACTGGGACTGGCACGCTTCGGAGCCGACTTCGATCTGACGTTCGTCCTGTCCTGTGTCTGGCTCGTGGCCCTGGTCGCGGCGGCCGTACTCGCCCCGATCCTGCCGCTCGCCGAACACGAGGACACCACCAAGACCCTCGGCGCCAAGAGCTACTCTCCGCCGAGCCTGTTCTCCGAGCACCCGCTGGGCACCAACAACTTCGGCCTCGACATGCTGGCGCGCTCCGTCTACGGTGCCCGCGGCTCGCTCGTCGTCGCGGTGTCCGCGGTCCTGATCGGCCTGATCGTCGGCGGCGCGATCGGCATCATCGCCGGCTACTTCGGCGGCAAGGTCGACAAGATCATCGGTGTGTTCACCAACTCGCTGCTCGCGGTGCCCGCGCTGATCCTGCTGATCGCGCTCGCGTCGGTCCTCGAACCGAACCTGCGGAACATCTCGTTCGCGCTGGCGGTCCTCGCGATCCCCAGCATGATCCGCATCGCCCGAGCCAACACCCTCGTGTTCTCGCAACGAGAATTCGTGCTGGCGGCCCGCTCGATGGGCGCCACCCGGTGGCGGGTGATGATCCGGGAGATCGCACCCAACGTCTTCCTGCCGCTCGCCTCGCTCGGCATGGTGATGCTGTCGGTGATGATCGTCGCGGAGGCGTCCCTGAGCTTCCTCGGTCTCGGCATCCAGCCGCCCACCCCGACGTGGGGCAACATGATCTCGGAGGGCCAGGGCAACGTCTTCGAGAAGCACCCGTACATCGTGCTGGTGCCCGGTCTGTTCCTGTTCCTGACGGTCTTCGCCTTCAACATGGTCGGCGAGAAGGCCCAGAAGCGTACCGGCGGAGCCCGGGAGGTGAAGCTGTGAGCAACGAACCACTCCTGACCGTGGACAACGTGTCCACGAGATTCCGTACCAAGCGCGGGCAGTTGCGCGCGGTCGAGGGGGTGTCGCTCACTCTCGAGGCGGGCGAGACCCTCGGCCTGGTCGGCGAATCCGGATCCGGGAAATCGGTTCTGGGCCAGACCATCATGGGGCTCGTCTCGCACGGTGGCAGCACCACCGTCACCGGCAAGATCGACTTCATGGGCCGCGACATGCAGAAGCTGAGCCGCAAGGAACAGCAGCAGCTGTGGGGCAACGACATCGCGATGGTGTTCCAGGACCCCATGTCGGCACTGAACCCGTTCAAGCGGATCGGCACGCATCTGACCGAGTCACTGCGATCGCATCTGGGCCTGGACAAGGCGCAGGCGCGGGAGCGGGCGATCGAACTGCTGCGCAAGGTCCGGATCCCCGAGCCGACGCGGCGCATCGACCAGTACCCGCACGAACTCTCCGGCGGCATGCGGCAGCGTGTCGTCATCGCGATGGCACTCGCGTGCGACCCCAAGCTGACCATCGCCGACGAACCGACCACGGCCCTCGACGTCACGGTGCAGAAGCAGATCCTCGAACTCCTCGACTCGCTGCGTACCGAGATGGGCATGGCCGGCATCCTCGTCAGCCACGATCTGGGAGTCGTTGCCGGACAGACGGACCGGGTCGCCGTGATGTACGCGGGCCGCATCGTCGAGACGGCCCCGACGCGGGAGCTGTTCAAGAACCCGCGGCACCCGTACACCGAGGCGCTGCTCGCGGCCGTGCCGCGGCTCGAGCAGGAGCCGCACACCCGGCTCGAGTCCATCGACGGCGGTCTGCCGGACATGACGAAGCCGCCCACGGGTTGCTCGTTCGCGTCCCGGTGCAAGTACGCACAGGACAAGTGCCGCGAGGTCGTCCCGACCCTCGAGGCGTCCGCCGCCACCGCCGCCGAACGGCACCCGCACCAGGTGGCGTGCCATTTCCCGCTGGACGGCACCGCCGACCTCGGTATGCCGCGCACCGGTGGTGCGCACGCTCGTGAGCTCGAAGTGGAGAACATCTGATGGCCGGTAGTGGAGTTGCGCACCTGCGCAGGGATGCCGAACCCGTCCTCACCGTCGAAAACCTGGTCGTGGAATTCCCGGCCGGTCGCGGGCAGACGGTGTACGCGGTGTCCGACATCAGTTTCGACCTGATGCCCGGTGAAACTCTCGGCATCGTCGGCGAATCCGGCTGTGGCAAGTCCACCGCCGGACGCGCCGTACTGCAGCTGCCGGCCCCGAAGTCGGGCAGCGTCGAGATCGACGGCATCGAGCTGACGACCCTGAGCCCGTCCGCGCTGCGCTCGATCCGGGCGAAGATGCAGATGATCATGCAGGATCCGATCTCGTCGCTGAACCCGCGTCGCAAGGTCAAGAACCTCGTCACCGAGGGCGCCCGAATGTGGGGGCAGACCAACAAGGAACGGCTCGAAACGCTGGCCCGGGACCTGCTGCGTTCGGTGGGCCTCGACCCCGACATGGTGTGGGAACGCCTGCCCGGGGAACTGTCCGGCGGCCAGTGCCAGCGCGTGTGCATCGCCCGCGCCATGATGATGAACCCGAAGGTCCTCATCTGTGACGAGCCGGTGTCGAGCCTCGACGTGTCCGTCCAGGCGCAGATCCTCAACCTGCTCGAGGACACGAAGGCCGAGTTCGACCTGTCGATGATCTTCATCGCCCACAACATGGCGGTGGTCAAGAACATCAGCGACCGCGTCATGGTCATGTACCTGGGCAAGGTGTGCGAGATCTCGCCGAGCCAGGACATGGAGAAGCGCTCGGTGCACCCGTACTCGCGGCTGCTGCTGGCGTCGATCCCCGACCCGGACATCCACCGCGGCGAGGCCGACGCCACCCCGGTCATCGAGGGCGATCTGCCGTCGCCGCTCAACCCGCCGTCGGGCTGCCGGTTCCGGACCCGCTGCCCGCTCGCGACGGACCGGTGCGCGGCGGAGGAACCGCAGCTGCGGGAGGTCGGCGACGGCCACTTCGTGGCCTGCCACAACGTCTGACACCTGCTCACGTGCCACGCACGTGTCGCGCCGGATCCGTCGATCCGGACGCGGCACGTGCGTGGCACGCGCGGGGGATACGGGAGGGGAACACAGATGGAAGACCTGTTCGACGGCCGTGACATGACCGGTATCGCGGACGCGATCCGCACCGGCGAGGTGGCCGCCCGCGAGGTCGTCGAGTTCGCGCTGCAGCGGCTCGCGGAACGTAATCCGGCCGTCAACGCCGTGATCGCCGAACGCGGCGACGAGGCGCTCGCCGAGGTGGACGCCGGTCTGCCCGACGGTCCACTGCGCGGAATCCCGTTCCTGATCAAAGACCTGCACGCCGACGTCGCCGGCCTGCCCACCACCAACGGGTCGCGGCTGTTCGCCGGCCGGATCGCGCAGCGCGACAGCGAGCTGGTGTCGCGGTACCGGCGGGCCGGGCTCGTCGTGGTCGGCAAGACCAACACCCCCGAGTTCGGGCAGAACGCCAGCACCGAGCCGGTCCTGTTCGGGCCCACCCGTAATCCGCGCCGACTCACCCACGGGGTCGGCGGCTCGTCGGGTGGTTCCGCGGCCGCGGTCGCGGTCGGGATCGTGCCGGCTGCGCACGCCAGCGACGGTGGCGGCTCGATCCGGATCCCGGCGTCCGCCAACGGTCTCGTCGGTTTGAAGCCGTCCCGCGGCCGGATGCCGATGCACACGCCGATCGCCGCGCCGATGAGCGTCGAACACGCCGTCACCCGCAGCGTCCGCGACACTGCACTGCTGCTCGATCTCACCGCCGGCCCCACGGTCGGCTCGTCGATCGGAATCGCGCCGCCGGCCCGCCCGTACGTCGACGAGGTCGGTGCCGACCCCGGCCCCCTCCGGGTCGGTGTGATCGCCACGATGCCGAACGGTGAAGCGGTGCACGACGACTGCGCGGCCGTCGCGTCGGAGACCGGTGTCCTGCTCGAGAAGCTCGGCCACCGCGTCGAGACCGCGTCCGTGGTGTTTCCGCAGGACGCACTGATGGCTGCGATGCAGTACCTCATGGCCGCCCCGATGTCGGTGGAGATCGGCCGGCGGCTCACCGAACTCGGCCGCGACCTGCGCGACGACGACCTCGAGACGCTGCCCCGCGTGCAGTACGAACGCTGCACGTCGGCACCCGTCACCGACCTGGCGTTCGCGTACGCCGAACTGGATCGGGCCGCGCAGGAGATCGGACGGTTCTTCGAGGACTACGACATCCTGCTCACCCCGACCCTCGGCAGCCCCACCCCGCCGCTGGGCCTGCTCGACGCCATGAACCTCGACGCGGTGTGGAAGTACGGCGGTATCTACGGCGCACTGACCAGCCCGTTCAACACCGGTGGCCAGCCTGCGATCTCCCTGCCCTTGGGTGCGGATGCCACCGGGCTGCCGCTCGGCGCCCAACTGGTCGCCGCCCACGGACGCGAGGATCTGCTGCTGCGGGTCGCGTCTCAACTCGAGGCCGCCTACCCGTGGAACACGGCGCCGGTGTGGCCTGTGGTGGAGGGCTGATCCCGGGTCAGTTCGTGGGCGGCTGCACGGCGGGCGCGGTGACGTCGCAGTGCGGCCGGCACGCGACGGACTCGCCCGCCGTTGCTTCTGCCGCCGCTTCCGGTGCGGCCTTCCGGGGAATCATCACCGCGGAGATCGCCGCCCCGACCAGGAGCAGTCCGGCGCAGACGAGCATCGCGACCCGGAATCCCGACGCGAATGCCGCGGGGTCCGTGAGGGCGTCCGCACCGATCCCGGCGAGCGCGGGGAGTGCCGCCACCGCGAGCAGTTGGCTGGTGCGGGCGACGGCGTTGTTGACGCCCGACGCGATACCCGCCCGGTCCGACGACACCGAGCCGAGCACGGCTGCGGTGAGCGGCGCGACGAGTGCGGCGAGCCCGAGGCCGAACACCACGACCGCCGGCAGGACCTGGGTCGGGTACGACGCCTCCGGCCCGATCCGCAGCATCAGCAGCAGGCCTCCGGCGCCGAGCAGCGGCCCGACGGTCATCGGGATCCGCGGGCCGTGGACCTGCGCCCAGCGTCCGGCCCGCGCCGACAACAACAACATCAGGATCGTGATCGGCAGCGACGCGACGCCCGCGGCCAACGGTGAATACCCGGAGACGATCTGCAACTGCAGCAACAGCAGGAAGAAGACCCCGCCGAGCGCCGCATACACCGCGAGGGTCACCAGGTTGGCGGCGACGAACACCCGGGACGCGAACAGCGATCCCGGCACCAGCGCGTACCGCGAGCGGCGCTCGACCACGACGAACACCGCCAGCAGGACGATGCCGGCGACCACGGCCCACACCGTCTTCTCGATCAGGCCGTAGGTGAGCCCGCCCAACGCGAGTGTGGCGAGCACGGATCCGGCGAGGTCGAGACGTTCCGACGGATGCGGGTCCCGGGTCTCGGGGACGTGTCGCGCCGTGACCCACACGACCGCGACCGCGAGCGGCAGGTTGATCAGGAACACCGAACGCCACCCCGCGACCTCGACGAGCCACCCGCCGAGAAGCGGGCCGACCGCGGATGCGACCCCGCCCAGCCCGGACCACAGCCCGATCGCGGCCCCCTGGTCCTCCTCGTCGAACGACGCCGAGATGATCGCGAGGCTGCCCGGAGTCAGCAACGCGGCGCCGATGCCCTGCAACAGACGCGCGGCCACCAGTACGTCGACCCCCGGCGCGATCGCGCACAGCACCGATGCGATCGCGAACCATACTGTGCCCCAGACGAACACGCGGCGACGACCCAGGCGATCACCCAGGGCGCCGCCCAGCAGGATCAGGGCGGCCAGTGTGAGGGTGTAGCCGCTGAGCACCCACTGCAGGCCCGACACCTCGGTACCGAGGTCCGCGCCGATCCGGGGCAGTGCGACGTTGACGACGGTGCCGTCGAGCATCGCCAGGGACGAACCGAGCACGGTCGCGGCCACGACCCAGCGTCCCCGCGACGAGGTGAGATGCAGCGCCGGAGCAGTCATGTTCTCGATGGTGCTCGCGAGTGGACCCGACCGGAAGGGGGCGCCCGACCGGCAGGTCGGTCGGCAGCCTGTGCGTGAGGGTGAGCGCTGCCGTGCCGGCGTCCGTCACCCGGGTGATGATGGAGCGATGACGACCACCTCGATTCTTCGTGCAGTGGCTGTGGCGTCCACGGCCGGAATGCTCCTCGCCGTCGTGGCCTGTTCGAGCGACACCGACACCGACGGCGTGGCCGAGACACGACAAGTGACGGTGACGGCGGTTCCGTCCGCTCTGTCCGCGACGTCGGTGCAGTCCTCCGCGCCGTCGACGAGTACAGACGAAAGTGGTTACACCGCAACGAGTGTGCGGGTCGCGGGTGACACCGGCCGGGTCCGGTACGACGTCGTGGTGCCGCAGATCGAGGGCGGAGACCCTGCCGTCGCAGCCGAGTTCGACGAGTCGATGCGCGCCGCGTTGCAGGACCAGATCGACGGGTGGCCGGAGGACCGGTTCACACTCGAATCCACCGACCGGTCGGCCGTCGTGCACATCGGGTCCCGCGTCGTCAGCGGGCTGCTCGTCACGTCGTGGAACGCGGATCCACCCGGCGCGCACCCGACACCGATCGTCGCGACGGTCGTGATCGACGCCGACGATGCGCAGCCGATCACGCTCGACCGGTTGTTCCCGGATCTGCAGGCGGGCTTGAACCGGCTGTCCGAGGAATCCGCGCGGCTCCTGCCCGCGACCGCCGCCGGACCGGACTTCCCGCGCGAGGGAATCGAGCCGAAACAGGAGAACTTCGCGAACTGGGTGGCCACCCCGGCCGGGATGGAGATCCACTTCTCCGACTACCAGGTGGGCCCGCACGCGATCGGGCTGATCGACATCACGGTTCCGTGGGACCGGCTGTCCGATGTCGTGGCGCCGGACCTCGTCGACGTGGTCTCGAGCTGAGCCGACGGTGCCACCGAACGAATGACCAGCCAACGGGAGGAGCTCTGGAAACGGGGCTGCGGCGTCGGGAGATTGGAGGTTCGAACGGGGCACCGGCACAGCCCGCCGGCGTGCACCGTGGGACGAAAGGACTGACCATGACCTCCGTGCACGCCGAGGACGTCGATACCGGCGAGGTTCGCATCATCGACCAGGGCGCGCCGCCGGCGCGGTTCGCCCGCGGCTGGCACTGCCTCGGTCTCGTCGACGGTTTCCGCGACGGCAAGCCGCACTCGGTCGAGGCGTTCGGCACCAAGCTGGTGGTGTTCGCCGACAGCAAGGGCGACCTGAAGGTGCTCGACGCCTACTGCCGGCACATGGGTGGTGACCTGAGCCAGGGCACGATCAAGGGCGACTCGGTGGCGTGCCCGTTCCACGACTGGCGCTGGGGCGGCAACGGCAGGTGCACCGACATCCCTTACGCCCGTCGGGTTCCCCCGGTCGCGAAGACGCGGGCGTGGGCGACGATGGAGCAGGACGAGCTGCTGTTCGTGTGGAACGACCCGGAGGGCAACCCGCCGCCGCCGGAGGTCACGATCCCCGCGATGCGCTCGACCGACGCCGAGTGGACGGAGTGGCAGTGGAAGTCGCTCGTCATCGACACGAACTGCCGTGAGATCGTCGACAACGTCGTGGACATGGCGCACTTCTTCTACGTGCACTACTCGTTCCCCACGTACTTCAAGAACGTCTTCGAGGGGCACGTCGCGGTCCAGGAGCAGAAGGGTGTCGGCCGCGACGACGTCACCGAGTGGACCGACCCCGACGTGCCGCAGCTGGTGGGCAACACGTCCGTCGCCGCATACCACGGCCCGTCCTTCATGATCGACGATCTGACCTACCACTACGACAAGTACGACGTCGAGTCCGTGCTCATCAACTGCCACTACCCGATCTCCCCGGACAAGTTCGTGCTGATGTACGGCATCTCGGTGAAGAAGACCGAGCAGGTTCCCGCCGAGATCGCCGACCAGCTGGTGGACGCGATGATCGGCTACATCGGTGTCGGCTTCGAGCAGGACATCGAGATCTGGAAGAACAAGACCCGGATCGAGAACCCGCTGCTGACCAACGAGGACGGCCCGGTCTACCAGCTGCGCCGCTGGTACGAGCAGTTCTACGTGGACGTCGCCGACGTCACCCCGGACATGGTGGACCGCTTCGAGTTCGAACTCGACACCACCAAGCCCGTGGAGGCGTGGAAGGCCGAGGTCGCCGACAACCTGGCCCGCCGCGCCGCCGCGGAACAGGCGTAGTCGTGGAACCGGTCGAGTGCGATCGCTGTGGCTGCCGGGTGCCGGTGGCCGCCGAGGGCCGGATCGGTGTCCTCGACGACTGAGTTCCGCTCGTGTTGTTCGTGAACGAGGTCCCCCGCGAGAGAGCAGGGGACCTCGTTTACTGTCCGGGGGCGGGTTTCGTGCGGGAGGTTTCTGTGATCAAGGTGAACCAGGTGGTCTCGCGTACGGAAGCGGGCAAACTGCGCGGCGCAGACATCGTCGGCATCTGCCTGGGTGACCCCGTGACAACCGGCCGTCGAGTCGTCGACGTGGACACGTTCACCGCGCTGCAGGAGATGGCCGGTGTGCGAACGTCGCTGTACGTCGACGCCTCGATGGGATATTCCTCGGAGGAGGTCGTCGCCACGGTCGAGTCGTTGCGGCCCGACTACTTCGAGTTCACGGCCGTCGATGCGGCCAAGGAGCCGCAGGTCGACGAACAACTGGATCTGCTGGGCCGCCTCGCGGTGCCGAAGATCGCCAACGGCTTCTTCGTGATGAAGGACGACGTGTCCTTCCTGGGCAGCCGCGCGCACTTGGACCGGCTCGTGGCTGCCGGTGTCGAGTACTTCCAGGTCGAGACCGAATCGCTGCTCGATCCCGGGTTCCGGATCTCCGCGCCGCACGGGGAGCGTCTCGCGGCGCTGTTCGCCGATTACCCCTGCCTCGTCGCGGATGTGTGCACGACCCCGCCGGTGCTCCCGGAGTTCGGTCAGGTGGGGACCTACTTCAACCTGGGGAACGGACGCGTCCCCAACTACGACCACTCGGACCGGCAGACACCTCTTTCCGGAATTGTCCGGATCATCCGCTCTCTGCCGGTCGGCTGACCCGATTCGACCGCTGCTGTTCTCTTGCCCGACACCCGGTCGTACTCGAACCGTTGCCGGGTCACGTGATTATTTCTCACGGAGATTCGAGGAGGCGGGACGCGAAAACCGCTGTCTCACAGAATCTCTGCCCGAACGTCTCACGTACTCTCGTGGGCGTCGCGGCAGCCGGACCGGACGCGCACGAGCGCGGACACACTTCACTGTGAGGAGTTTTGCCATGGGTTCTTCCGAGTCTGATCTCGCGCTGATCAAGCAGATCCAGCCGGTCGTCAGCGGTGTCGGCACCGTCATCGGCGGTCTGGGCGCGATCCTGACGCTCATCGGCGCCGTCAACGCCCTGATGCCGAAGGGCTGATCCCCGCCCGAAGACACGTCCGGCCCGCACCCTCCTCGAGGTGGTGCGGGCCGGACGTCGTTTCCGTAGGTACTACTTGCCGTAGCTGTAGAAGCCCTGGCCGGTCTTGCGGCCGAGCTGGCCGGCATCGACCTTGCGGCGCAGCAGGGCGGGCGGGGCGTAGTGCGGCTGACCGAACTCGGCGTACAGCGACTCGGCCGCGGCCAGCGCGATGTCGAGGCCGACCGTGTCGAGCAGGGTCAGTGGACCCATCGGGTAGCCGCAGCCGCCCTTCATCGCGTCGTCGATGTCCTCGGCGGTCGCGTAGCCGGCCTCGAGCATCCGGACGGCGTCGCACAGGTACGGGATGAGCAGCGCGTTGACGATGAAGCCCGCGCGGTCCCCGGCCTGCACCGTGGTCTTGCCCAGGGTGTTCTTCGCGTAGTCGGTGACGGCGGCCGCGGTCTCCGGCGACGTGACGAGCGTCGAGATGATCTCCACCAGCGGCATCACCGGCACCGGGTTGAAGAAGTGGACGCCGACGACCTGCTCGGGACGCTGCGTCGCGTTCGCGACCTTGATGACCGGGATCGACGACGTGTTGGTTGCCAGGATGCCCGACGGCTTCACGATCTTGTCGAGCTTGCCGAAGATCTCGTACTTGAGGGCCTCGATCTCCGGGGCGGCCTCGATGACGAGGTCACGGTCCGCGAACTCCTCGATGTCGAGGGTCACCCGGACCCGGGCGATGGCGGCGTCCGCCTCCTCCTGGGTGATCTTGCCGCGGGCGACGCCCTTGCCGATCGAGGACGCGATGCGCGCCTGCGCGGCATCCGCGAATTCCTGCTTGGTCTCGAGCACCAGAACGTTGCTTCCGGCCTTGGCACACACCTCGGCGATACCGGCACCCATCGTGCCGCCACCGATCACACCCACAAGCTCCACAGTCGAATCTCCACTGTCGTCTCTTCACGCCACCGAACGGGCGTGCTGTCGAAGGTCATTCTGCTACTCGGGCCGGTGGGCGCACACGCCCACCGGCCCGAATCCGTTGCGCAGCGCGGTCAACTGGAGCTGCCCCCGCCGCCGCCACCCATGCCGCCGAGGCTGCCCATACCGCCCATGCCTCCGCCGCCCTGGCCCATCATGTCCATGAGCTTGCCGAGAACATCGACGAGTTCACCGAGAATGCTGATCGATCCCACGTGACTCAACTCCTTGCACGTCGATCACACGGCATCGAGGCCGACTCCCCGACCGGTTCCGGCCCGAACCGTGCGCCACGGACGGCGCCGGACAGCGCCGTCCGTTCCATCGAACGCTCGGTACCCGACATCGGGGAACCCGTCGTGACGCAACCGTGCGGCACTCGAGCAGTCCGCGTTACTTCACTTCAGGAGGGCACGCGACATCACCAGACGCTGGATCTGGTTGGTGCCCTCGTAGATCTGGGTGATCTTGGCGTCGCGCATCATGCGCTCCACGGGGAAGTCGGTGGTGTAGCCGGCGCCGCCGAACAGCTGCACGGCGTTGGTGGTGACCTCCATCGCGACGTCCGACGCCAGGCACTTCGCGGCGGCGGAGATGAAACCGAGGTTCTTCTCGCCGCGCTCGGCGCGGGCGGCCGCGGTGTAGACCATGAGGCGGGCCGACTCGATCTTCATCGCCATGTCGGCGAGCATGAACTGGGTGTTCTGGAAGTCGGCGATCGCCTTGCCGAACTGCTTGCGGTCCTTGGTGTAGGCCACCGCGGCGTCGAACGCACCCTGCGCCAGGCCGAGCGCCTGCGCGCCGATCGTGGGACGGGTGTGGTCGAGGGTCTCGAGGGCGGTCTTGAAGCCGGTGCCGGGCTCGCCGATGATGCGGTCACCGGGGATGCGGCAGTTCTCGAAGTACAGCTCGGCGGTGGGGGAGCCCTTGATGCCCAGCTTGTGCTCGAGCGGGCCGACGACGAAGCCCTCGTCGTCCTTGTGGACCATGAACGCGGAGATGCCGTTGGCGCCCTTGTCGGCGTCGGTCACGGCCATCACCGTGTACCACGTCGACTTGCCGCCGTTGGTGATCCAGCACTTGGAGCCGTTGAGGATCCAGTCGTCGCCGTCGGCCTTCGCGCGGGTGCGCATGCTCGCGGCGTCGGAGCCGGCCTCACGCTCGGACAGTGCGTACGACGCCATCGCACCTTCCGCGATCCCCGGCAGCACCTTCTTCTTGAGGCCCTCGGAACCCTTGAGGATCAGGCCCATCGTGCCGAGCTTGTTGACGGCCGGGATGAGAGAGGACGAACCGCAGACGCGGGCGACCTCCTCGATCACGATGCACGTGGCGACGGAGTCCGCACCCTGGCCGCCGTAGGCCTCGGGGACGTGGATGGCGTTGAAACCGGAGTTGATCAACGCGGTGAGCGCTTCTTCCGGGAAGCGGGCGTGCTCGTCGACGTCCTTCGCGTACGGGGCGATTTCCTTCTCGGAGAGGGCGCGGATCGCGGCCCGCAGCTCGTCGTGCTCCTCGTTCAGCTGGAAGAGGGGGAAATCGGGATTGCCGGCCATGGGGACGCTCCTCGGGTGTGCGGGACGGTCGGAGTCCAGTCTGGCAGCGCCGACCGAACTCCGTGCGGGCACTCGGTGCCACATTTCGGTGAGGGTAGCGACGCGATGACCGGTGATGTTTCCGCCGGTTGCGCGTGCGCAACACTGTTCGGTCCAGTGAATCACGGCACTGAGTGCCGGTCAAGGTTGGGTGAGTTGCTCCCGGACGCGTCGAGCGACCTCGTCCGGGGAGGTCCCGGTCGGGTAGGTCACGACGGTCACTGCGGTGTCCGCGGCCGGCGCGTCGGCGGCGGGCACGACACCGTACCGGCGTCGAATGTCGGCGAGGGTGCGCTCGAGTGCGTGGGCGGTGGCGGTCTCGTCGCCGCGGATCATCGCGCGCAGCAGATAGTTGTGGCAGGCGGTGACACTCGCCGCGAACCCGACGACGTCGACCGCCGGAGCCGACGGCACCGCGTCCCGCAGATAGTCGGTGAACAAACGCTCGTACCGGTGCACGGTGACCAGCTCGCGGTCGCGCAACGCCGGCACCCGCTGCACCACCCGATACCGGCGCACCGACAGCTCCCGGTTCTCCCGGAACCGGTCGAACACCAGATGGGCTGCCGTGCACACCGCCGTCCACGGATCCTCCGCCGTCGTCGCCAGATGCGTCGACGCCTGGGCCAGCAGCGCCTCGTGATCGGTGAAGATCACGTCCTCCTTGGAGCGGAACTGCCGGAAGAAGGTCCGCCGCGACACTCCCGCCGCCGCCGCGATCTCGTCGACGGTGGTGGCCTCGTAACCGTGCTCGGCGAACAATCGGATCGCCTGCGCCGCGACCCCCACCCGGAAATTGTCGGCGTCGTCGGATCCGTCGGGGCGCTCAGTCATGGCTGTCAGTATCCACACGGCACGAGCGCTCACAGCGCAGCGACGGCCGCCGTCGGATCGATCTCGACACCGAGGGCGCGGAGATTGGCGTCGAGCACACTCCAGATGGAGGTCTCGAGGAATCGGGCCAGGGCGGTGTCGGAGACCCGGTTGTCGGGTTGGCTCAGCCAGCGGTTGACGGTCGCGTCGACCAGGCCGACCAGGGCGAATGCGATCGGTTCGGCGAGATCGGACGCCGCCCCCCGTCTTTCCAGGATGTCGGTGAGCAGCGCCCCGAGCTGGATGCCGATCGCGGTCTTGGTGCCGGTGACCGCGCGTGAGCCGACGGTCTTGCGGCCGGGTGCGCCGCGTCCGAGGAACGCGTGCAGGCGCGGGTGTTCGACGATCCAGTGCAGATACGTGTCGACCGCCGAGGTGATGGTCTCGTGCACGGTGCCGTGCGGGGTGAGAACCGGGCCGAGGTCGGCCATCATCGTCTCGATGATCCGCAGCCGGATCTGTTCGTCCAGGTCACCGCGGTCCGTGAAGATGCGGTACACCACCGATCGCGGCACCTGGGCCCGCTCGGCGATCTGTTGCACCCCGATGTCGGTGCCGCTGTCCTCGACCGCGGCGAGGGCAGCCTCGAGGATGCGATCGCGACGGCGCACCTTGTGGTCGTCCCACCGTGTCGAGCGCCCGTCCGTCATTCGCCGAACACTAGCCGAGCAGTCATTGACTGGACAACGTGTCTCACTTACTTTTGGTTGGACAGCGCGTCACACGCAATCTGATCCGGATCGGGAGTTGCTATGGGCAGCAAGGTGTTCGTCATCGGCGTGGGGATGACGAAGTTCGAGAAGCCGGGGGCCCGCGAATGGGACTACCCCGACATGGCGCGGGAAGCGGGGGCCAAGGCGCTCGCCGACGCCGGTATCGAGTACCGGCAGGTGCAGGAGGCGTACGTCGGTTACGTGTACGGCGAGTCGACGTCCGGGCAGCGCGCGGTCTACGAACTGGGTCTGACCGGTATCCCGGTCGTCAACGTCAACAACAACTGTTCGACGGGTTCCGCGGCGCTCTACCTTGCCGCACAAGCGATTCGGGGCGGTCTGGCCGACTGCACCCTCGCCCTCGGGTTCGAGAAGATGCAGACCGGTTCCCTCGGGACGACGTACGACGACCGTGAGCAGCCGATGATGCGGCACCTGCTCGCCCTGGCGGAACTGCAGGAGTTCGCGATGCCGCCCGCGCCGTACATGTTCGGGGCGGCCGGCAAGGAACACATGGAACGCTACGGCACCACCGCCGAACAGTTCGCGCGGATCGGCGTCAAGAACCACCGGCACTCGGTGAACAACCCGTACGCACAGTTCCAGGACCCGTACACGCTCGACGAGGTGCTCGCGTCCAAACCGATCTACGGGCCGCTCACCAAGCTGCAGTGCTCGCCGACGTCCGACGGTTCCGGTGCCGTGGTGCTGGCGAGCGAACGGTTCGTCGACGAACACGGTCTGGCCGATCGGGCCGTCGAGATCGTCGGGCAGGCGATGGTCACCGACCTCGAATCGACGTTCGCCGACAAGAGTGCCATCAGCCTCGTCGGCGCCGACATGACCCGCACCGCGGCCCGAAAGGTGTACGAGCAGGCCGGAATCGGACCCGACGACCTCGACGTCATCGAACTGCACGACTGCTTCTCCACCAACGAACTCATCACGTACGAGGCACTCGGCCTGTGCGCGGAGGGTGAGGGCGGCAAGCTCGTCGACGCGGGCGAGACCACGTACGGCGGACGCTGGGTGGTCAACCCGTCCGGCGGCCTCATCTCCAAGGGACACCCTCTCGGCGCCACCGGCCTCGCGCAGTGCAGCGAGCTGACCTGGCAGCTGCGCGGCGACGCCGACGCCCGCCAGGTCGACGGTGCGGCCGTCGCGCTGCAACACAACATCGGTCTCGGCGGCGCCGTCGTCGTCACCGCCTACCGTCCCGCGAACCGCTGAAAAACATTCATCTGTAAGGAGTTCTGTCATGGCTTCCGTTTCCGTCTCCGCATCCCTGCCCGCCACGCCCGACAAGGCGTGGGACGCCCTGTCCGACCTGTCCCGATGGGAGGAATGGCTCACCATCCACCAGGGCTGGAAGAGCGAACTGCCCACCGAGGTCCGGCTCGGCGCCACGTTCACCGAGGTCGTGTCCGTGATGGGCATGGCCAACAAGATCGAGTGGACCGTCACCGAGGTGGAGGCCCCGAAATCGGTGACGATCGCCGGCACCGGCATGGCCGGGGTGACGGTGCAGTTCACGCTGCGCGTCGAACCCGAGGGCACGGGCAGCAAGGCATCCGTCGACGCGTCCTTCAAGGGCACCATGATCGTCGGCCCCATCGGGAAGGCCGTCGCGAAGAACGCGGCCGTCGACCTCGAGGCGTCGCTCGCCAAGTTCGCCGAGCTGGTCGGGTAGCGGCGCCGTGACCACGTCCACCGCCGAGTTCGACACCTCCGGCCTGGGGGTGTGGACCGAGGAACAGCGGTTCGACGTCACTGCCGAGCGGATCGCCGAATACGCCGCGGCCACCAACGACCCCATCGACGTGCACCGGCGCGGCGACGTGGCACCACCGGTGTTCGCGGTGGTGCCGGCGTTCACGTCGATGGCGCCGGCCGCGCTCGCGGTGGCGCCGGTGGAACTGCTCGTGAAACTCGTCCACGGCGAGCAGGATTTCCACTTCCATCGGCCCATCCGTCCCGGTGACAGCCTCGTGGTCCGGGCGAAACCCGTCGGCTTCACCGGCCGGGACAACGGTTCCACCGTCGTCGTCTATGTCGAGACCCGCACCGACGGCGGGGAACTCGTCAACGAACAGTGGATGACCGCGTTCTTCCGGAAGGTCGACGCCGGTGCCGGAGTAGGCGAACAGGCTCCCGGACACCGGTTCGACGAGGCTTTGCGGGCCGCCGATCCGGTCGCGGTCGTGCGCCAGCACATCGACGACGACCAGACGTTCCGGTACTCGCCCGCGTCGGGCGACCCCATGCCGATCCACCTCGACGACGAGATCGCCCGCATGTCCGGGCTGCCCGGCATCATCAACCACGGCCTGTGCACCATGGCGTTCACGTCGTGGGCGGCGCTCACCGAACTCGCCGACGGCGACGTCCACCGACTGCGGCGGCTCGCGGTCCGGTTCGCGAAACCTGTTCTGCCCGGGCAGGACGTCGAGACCGTGTTCCGGAAGTCGGGGGCCGAGAACGGCGCCACCGGTTACGTGTACGAGTCGACCGTGGGCGACGACCTCGTCGTCAAGGACGGCCTCGCCGTCATCGCCGATCACTGACACCGACTTTCGCTCGCAACAACTTTCGAGGAGAACAGACCCGATGGGAACTTTGGACGGACGTGTCGCGATCATCACCGGCGCGGGACGCGGCATCGGCCGCGAGCACGCACTGCTGTTCGCCCGGGAGGGGGCGGCGGTCGTGGTCAACGACCTCGGCGGCGCCAACGACGGCACCGGAGCGGATGCCGGGCCGGCGCAGCAGGTGGTCGACGAGATCGTCGCCGCCGGCGGGCGGGCCGTCGCGAACACCGACAGTGTCGCCGACTGGGCGGGCGCGGAGGCACTCGTCGCGCAGGCGGTACGCGAGTTCGGCCGACTCGACGTCCTCGTCAACAACGCCGGCATCCTGCGGGACGCCTTCATCGCGGGCATGGAGGAGAGCCAGTGGGACGCGGTGATCGCGGTCCACCTCAAGGGGCATGCCGCGACGCTGCACCATGCCGCCGCCTACTGGAAGGCGCAGTCGAAGGCGGGCAAGCCCGTTCGGGCCGCGGTGATCAACACGGCGTCGGCCTCGGGCACGTTCATGCCGAACGCCGGACAGTCCAACTACGGTGCCGCGAAGGCCGGGATCGCCGCGATGACCCTCGTGGCCGCCGACGAACTCGAACGCTACGGCGTCCGCGTCAACGCGATCGCGCCGATCGCCCGCACCCGGCTCACTCTCGCCACCCCCGGTATGGGCGCACTGTTCGCGGCCGAGGTCCCCGAGGGCGAGTTCGACGCGTTCGCGCCGGCGAACATCTCCCCGCTCGTCGCCCGGCTGGCAGCGGCCGACTGCAAACTCACCGGCAAGGTGTACGCCGTGCAGGGCGGGGCGATCACCGAACTCGTCAACTGGCACGGCAGCGACACCATCGAATCCGACGGTCCGTGGACCGTCGACGATCTCGCCGACCGGCTCGGCTGAAAGGTGTACTCGTGCCACGACATGTGTACGACCTCGGTATCGGCCTGAGCGACGAGCACGCCGCGCTCGCCGACGCGGTCCGCAGCTTCACGGAACGGTCGATCACCCGTGAGCAGGTGCGGGCCGAACTCGACGCTCCGGCGGCGGACGGGCGGCCGGCGTTCTGGACGGCCCTCGCCGACCAGGACCTGCTGCGACTGGGGGTCCCGGAGGATCGTGGCGGACACGGCGCGGGACTGCTCGGACTCGCCGTCGCACTCGAGGCGCTCGGCCGGACCGCGGCACCCGGACCGTTCGTGCCGACTGCGGCCGTCGTCGCGGTCCTGGCTGCCGCCGACACCAAGGCCGGTATCGATGTCCTGCCCGGACTGCTCGACGGAACCCGCACCGCCGCAATAGGTCTCGGTTCACCGGTGGGCGCGACCCCGGACGGTGGCGGCTACCGGCTCGCCGGAACCGTGGACGCGGTGGCCGCCGGGGTGCACGCGGACGTCCTGCTGCTCCCCGCGCGCATCGGGGAGACAGTGCGGTGGGTCGTCGTCGACCGCGCCGACGTCACCGTCGATCCACAGGACGGCGTCGACGTGCTCCGCGGCGCGGCCCGGGTGCGGGCGGTGGACCTCGTCGTCGACGCCGGACGCGTCCTCGACGGACTCGAGGAAACGCGGGTGCGGTCGATCGCGGCCGTCGTGTTCGCCGCCGAGGCCGTCGGCGTGATGTCGTGGTGTGTGTCGACCGCAGCCGAGTACGCGAAGACCCGGGTGCAGTTCGGCCGGCCGATCGGGCAGTTCCAGGCCGTCAAACACAAGTGCGCGCTCATGGGCATCGAGCTCGAAAAGGCCCGAGCCGTCGTGTGGGACGCCGCGTCCGCACTCGACAAACAGGACGCGACAGCAGATTTCGCGTCCGACATCGCGGCCGCCCTGGTGCCGGATGCCGCCGTCCGGGTCGCGCAGGACTGCATCCAGGTACACGGCGGTGTCGGATTCACGTGGGAACACGACGCCCACCTGTACTACCGACGGGCCCTCGCGATCCGCGGGCTGCTCGGCACCCGCGAGGACCGGATCGAACGCGTCGCCGCCCCCGCGCTCGACGGTGTCGTCCGCCGCTCCGAACTCGAACTGCCGGCGGAGGCGTCGGACATCCGGGCGGCCGTCCGTACCGAACTGGCCCCGGTCGCCGCGATCGACGACGAGGACGACCAGCTGATCGCCCTCGGTGACGGCGGCTGGGTGCAACCACACCTGCCGACGCCGTACGGCCGCGGCGCCGGACCGCTCGAACAGATCGTGATCGCGCAGGAGATCGCGGCCACGGGCATCGCGATGCCGCAGCTGCTGATGGGCGGCTGGGCTGTACAGGCCGTCGTCGCACACGGCACCGAGCAGCAGAAACAGGACCTCGCGGTGCCGACCCTGCGCGGCGACCTCGTGTGGTGTCAGCTGTTCTCCGAACCCGGGGCGGGTTCCGATCTGGCGTCGCTCACCACGAAGGCCGTGAAGGTCGACGGCGGCTGGAAGGTCACCGGGCAGAAGATCTGGACCACCGTCGCACAGTTCGCCGACTGGGCGATGCTCATCGCCCGCACCGACCCGGCGGCACCGAAACACGACGGCATCACCTACTTCGTCCTCGACATGTCCACCCCCGGCATCACGGTGCGCCCGCTGCGGGAGATGACCGGGTCCGCCCTGTTCAACGAGGTGTTCCTCGACGACGTGTTCGTGCCCGACGCGAACGTCGTCGGGGCCGTGAACGACGGCTGGCACGTGGCCCGCACCACCCTCGCCGGGGAACGGGTGGCGCTCAGCCAGAAACTCGAGGCCTACGCCACCGACGACGATCTCTACGCGTTCGCCCGTGGCCGCGACCTCGGCGCCGTCGCGCGGCACCGCTTCGGGGAACTCGTCGTCGAGAGCCAGGCCGTCGACCTCATCGGCGCTCGGCTCGTCCTGAAACAGCTGTCGGGAGCGGACGTGAGCACCACCGCGTCCGTCGGGAAACTTCTGGGAATGAGCCTGGGGCAGTCGATTTCGGAGTACGTCGTCGCCGAACTGGGGGAGGCCGGGGTCGTCGCGATCCCCGGACAGCCCAGCGACAAGGCGATGGAACAGCTGATCGCCGGACGCGCCACCACCATCTACGGCGGCACCACGGAGGTGCAGCTCAACGTGATCGCCGAACGGATGCTCGGGCTGCCGCGCGACTGAGACGCACGGACGGCCTGCCGGTCGCCCCGGCAGGCCGTCCCGTGACGGATCAGCCGTGCATCGCGCGCAGCTCGAACTTGAGCACCTTGCCGGTGGGCGTGCGCGGCAGCTCCAGCGGGAACACGATCTCCTCCGGCACCTTGAAGCGCGCGATGAGCCCGCGGGTGTGCTCGATGATGTCCTCGGCGGTGGCCGACGCATCCTTCTTCAGGATCACGAACGCCTTGGGGCGCTCGCCCCACTTCTCGTGCGGCACACCGACGACCGCAACGTCGAGCACGGCCGGATGCGACAGGATCGCCTGCTCGACCTCGACGGTCGAGATGTTCTCGCCACCCGAGATGACGATGTCCTTGGCGCGGTCCTTGAGCTGGATGTAGCCGTCGGGGTGCATCACGCCCAGATCGCCGGTGTGGAACCAGCCACCCGCGAACGCCTCCGCGGTGGCCTCCGGGTCACGGAAGTAGCCGAGCATCACGTTGTTGCCGCGCAGGACGATCTCGCCCATCGTCTCGCCGTCGGCCGGCACGTCGACCATGTTCTCGTCGACGATGCGTGCGTTCTCGGCTTGCAGCATGCCGACACCCTGGCGCGAGATGAGTGCGGCGCGTTCCTCGGGGGTCCGGTCGGTCCATTCCTGCTGGTACTCGCAGATCGTGTACGGCCCGTACACCTCGGTGAGTCCGTACACGTGCACGACCGTGATGCCGAGCGCCTCGAGTTGTGCGATGACGGTCGGTGACGGCGGAGCGCCCGCGGTGGTGATGCGCAGCGCGTCGACGGAGTGGGCGCGCTCGGCGCCGGCGATGGTGGTGCAGACTGCCGGTGCGCCACACAGATTCGTGATGCCGAGGTCGTCGATTGCATCCCAGACGGTATCGGCGCGGACCGCCCGCAGGCACACGTGGGTGCCGGCGGCCGCCGTCACCGCCCACGGCGTGCACCAGCCGTTGCAGTGGAACATCGGCAGCGTCCACAGGTACCGGGTGTTCCCGTCGAAGCCGTTGTGGAACGTCTCGCCGAGGGAGTTCAGGTAGGCGCCGCGATGGGTGTACATGACGCCCTTGGGCTTGCCCGTCGTGCCGGACGTGTAGTTGATCGAGATGACCTGCTGCTCGTCGTCGACGCCCCAGTGCAACGGCTCGTCGGCCAGTCCGTCCCGGCTGTGGAGGAACTCGTCGTACACGCCCGTCACGACACCGGCGGGAACCTCGGGGTACGGGATCGTCGAGTCCGGGATCTCGACGATCTCGGTGACGCTGCCGACGTTCTCCCGCACGGTGCGCACCGAGCCGACGAGCTCGGAGTCGACGAAGAGGATCTTCGCGCCCGCATGGTCGAGGATGTACTCGAGCTCGGCCCCGGCCAGGCGGGAGTTGAGGGCCACCAGCACCCCGCCCGCCAGCGGCACCGCGAAGTGCGCGATCAGCATCTCGGGGGTGTTGGGACACAGGTAGGCGATCCGGTCGCCCGGCTCGATCCGGGACCGCAGCACGCGGGCGAGCCGCTCGGCCTCGTCGGCGAACTCCCGATACGTGTAGCTCCGGTCTCCGTGGACGATCGCCCTCTTGTCGGGGAACACCGTCGCCGAGCGATCGAGGAAGCGCAGCGGACTGAGCGGCGTGTGGTTCGCCGAGGCGGGCAGGGCGGGCACGGATACCTCCATGGTGCTGGTGGTGACGAGACTCGGCGACTTGTGGCGTCACCCGGTCTCCGGCGTTTCTGTGACGGGCGCTACAACCCGTCGGGTCGACGCTATGGGGTGCCGCGAGCGGCCCACTACCCTCTGAAGTGGGTGTCCGAGCGGGTACCCGAGAACCGTTTCCGAAGAACCGACCGGACCCTTTCGAACGAACAGATGACCGACACTCTGAGACCCAGCGACGAGGATGCGATCCGCGCCGAGCTCCGACGCCTGCGCACCAGCACATCGCTGCCGGTGATGTTCGGAGGTGTGGCGGACGGGCCTCGTGTGCGGTTGTCCGGCTTCGTCGGGACTCGCGGCACGATGTTGCGGAACCTCGTGATCGACAGTGCGTGTGGGCTGGGAGGCCGAGTGATGGCGGAACAGCGCCCCGGCGCGGTCCAGGACTACGCGAACTCCCCGCACATCACGCACGACTACGACCACGAGGTGGCCAGTGAGGGAATCGAGTCGCTCTTCGCCGCGCCCGTCGTGGTGCACGGAAGGACCCGCGCCACGCTGTACGGCGGACTACGGGCGAACCTGCCCATCGGTGACGTCGTCGCGGAGACGGTGATGCGTTCCGCTCGCAGCCTCGCCCACGAGATCGAGGTTCGCGACGAGGTGGACCGCCGGCTCGTGATGATCGAGAACGCGCGCGCCGAACCGGCGGCCCACCGCGATCCGCGCGTGTCGGAGGGAATCATCGAGAGCTATCTGGCATTGCGCTCGATCGCCGACCGACTCGACGACCTGAGCCTCGCCGCAGAGATCGAAGCGGTCGAGAAGAAACTGCGCGTGCTCACCACCGGAGGTTCCGAACCGGCGAAGGTGTCCCTGTCGGCCCGCGAGTTCGAAGTGCTCGTCCACGTCGCGCTCGGATGCCGCAACGCCGAGATCGGGCAGCGGCTCGGTCTGCGCCTGGACACGGTCAAGAGCTACATGCGCAACATCATGACCAAACTCGGCGTCCGGAGCCGGCACGAGGCGGTCGTCGAGGCACGGCGGCAGGGCCTCATTCCGTAGCCGATCCGGTCGGCTCGGATCGGCGGACCGTGTTCGAGACCAACGCGATCAGGCACAGAACCGCTGCGGCCGCCGCGAACTCCGCAACTGCTGCCGCGGTTCCCTGATACGTGACGAGGAGTCCGGCCGCGATCGCCGGCACCCCCAGGCCGATGTACGTGACCGTGAAGAACGCCGCCAGCACGGCTCCGCTCGACTCCGGGGCCCGCACGGCGACGGCCGCGCTCACCCGTTGCATACCGCCCGCGAAGGCCCAGCCGTGCCCGATGCCCACCGTCACTGTCACGACGAAGAGCAACGGCAGGCTCGGGATGCGGTCGACGACGAGCAGTCCCACCGTCCCGGCGAACATCACCCCGAGCCCGATACGTTGCGCGACAAGCGGATCGACGCCGCGCATGCTCAGCTGCGACAGCACCGAACACCCCATCACGAGCGCGGCGGCCGCAGCGCCCACCAGCAGGTTGGAGACACCGAGCAGCTCCGCGATCCACGACGGCACCACCGACTGGAACAACCCCACCGTGGCCCAGGCGATCGCGGCCGGCAGCGTCGCCAGGACGAACACCGCTCGGATCTCACGTGGAAGACGCGGGACCTCGACGAGGCGACGCCGGGTGCGGCCGGTCTGCTCGCGGCGCACCGACACCGTCGGTTTCGGGAGGGCGGCGAGCGCGACGATACCCGGGATCAGGGCCGCGGCGAAGAAAACGTACGGCAGCACGGTGGAGTGGGGGAGGTACTCGGCGACCGCCCCGGCGAGGAGCGGGCCGAGCGCCGCGCCCGCCGCGGTGCTCGCACTCGCCGCGCGGGCGGCGCGCACGGTGTCGCGCGCCGGTACATGGTCCAGTAGGGCCGCCGCCCCGGCCGCCGAGCAGGCTCCCACCGACACGCCCTGGAGAATGCGGCCGACCACGAGCCAGGCGGTCGCGTCGGCCACCGCGAGCACACCGGCCCCTGCGAGACCCACGACGAGTGCCGTCACCAGAACCGGGCGTCGCCCCACCCGGTCCGACAGCGGGCCGAAGAGGAAGAGGGCGGGCACGAGGGCGGCCGCGTACACCGCGAAGATCACTGTCTGGGTGACGGGGCTGAACCCGAAGTCCGCACGGTAGACGCCGTAGAGCGCGGTGGGCATGTTCGCGCCCACCAGCAGGATCGCCAGGACGTACCCGATTCCGTGGAAATGGCGTGTCGGCCAGCGGGGCGTGCGGTCGGGAGAGTCCTGCGGGGCGGTCCGGGAACGTACGGTGGTCGTCGGCACGAATACATCCTACGTAGGATGTCCTATGTATTCTGGGTGAGGGTGGCGACTCGTGTGAGGATGAACCGGTGACGGTTGTGCAGAGGGAATCGGCTTACCAGCAGGCGCTGGACTGGATGCGCGCCCGGATCGCGTCGGGCGACTGGCCGATCGGCGAACGGATCCCCACCGAGCCCGAACTGACCGACCTCCTCGGCGTGGGGCGCAACACCCTCCGTGAAGCGATCAAGTGCCTCACCTCCACCGGGATCCTCGAGATCCGTCGAGGGGACGGGACGTACGTGTGCGCGCGCACCGACATCGGAGGACTCCTCACCCGTCGGGTCGCGGTCTCGGAGATGCTCCACGTCTACGAGGTCCGCCGAGCGCTCGAACTCGAGGCGGTGCGGCTCGCGTGTGCCCGCCGCACCGACGACGACATCCGGCGCCTGCGCGAGGCTCTCGATCTGCGGAACGAGACCGGCCGCAGCGGGGACGGCTCTGCGTTCGCCGACGCCGATCTCGCCTTCCACATCGCGGTCGTAGCCGCGGCCCACAACCCCGTCCTCGACGAACTGTTCGCCGGAATCTCGGAGCCGCTGCGCGCCACCTACGACTTCACCGAGGGCGTACACGAACCCGAACTCGGGGCCGGGCATCACCGGAACGTCGTCGACGGGATCGCGTCGGGAGACGAGGCGCTCGCCCTGCGCGGCACGTGTGGTCATCTGGACCTGTTCGTCGCCGGGGTACACGAACGCCGGGCCGATGCCGAGGGGTCGGCGCACACCGGGTAGAAACCTCGAGAAGCGCATTCCGTGTTCGAAAGGTGTTCTCCGCGCCGACAACCGTTGTGCTGCATACGAATCCGGACGAGTTCGCGGACGGGATCCGGCGGGGCGTGGCGACGTACGTCGCGAACTCGGCACGCTACCTGCCGGAGATGGAACGCATCGGCTGATACCGCGGTTGTCGCCGCCGAGGGCCGCGGAGTAGTGTGTCGTCGTTCGTGTCGAATGCGTGCCCGCCGCATCTGCGGGATGCCGAGGAAGAGGAGGTGGGGCTAGTCATGAGTAGCCAACCTCCGAGTACCAGCTGAAATACCGGACAATCTGCGCCGCCTTCCCCGGCGGTGCGTCGACTGGTGTCCGCGACCGTGTGGCGTGTTCCGGTCCGTGGGCCTTCCCGAAAGCAGTACTCGCATGCTCGACAAGCGTCCGATCCGCTCGATCCTGCCCCGGCGTTCCGCCGGCACCGCCGACGACACCGTGTCGCCGGAGCATTCGATGGCCCCCCGGCAGCCCGGCCCGGTACCGCCGTCCTCCGTCGCCGTCGAATCGAGCGTCGTGAACAGTGCCGTCTACCGGGGCGGCCGTCGTATCTCGTCGCCCACGACCCTGGCGGACGCCCTCGCGAGCCTGCCCGATCCGTCGTCCATGGCGTGGATCGGGCTGTACCGCCCCGACGACGCTCAACTACATGCCGCCGCAAAACAATTGGACCTCCACGAGCTCGCCGTCGAGGACGCGATCGTCGCACACCAGCGGCCCAAACTGGAACGCTACGGCGACACCCTGTTCGTGGTGCTGCGCGCCGCCCGCTACCTCGACGAATCCGAATCCGTCGACTTCGGGGAGCTGCACATCTTCTGCGGCCCCACGTTCGTGCTCACCGTCCGGCACAGCGAGTCACCGGACCTGTCGAACGTGCGCACGCGCATGGAGCACGAGCCGGAGCTGCTGCAACTCGGCCCCGAAGCCGTGCTGTACGCGATCCTCGACGCCGTCGTCGACGGCTACGCACCCGTCGTCGCCGGGCTGCAGAACGACATCGACGAGATCGAGACCGAAGTGTTCAGCGGCGATCCGAGGGTGTCGCGACGTATCTACGAACTCTCCCGTGAGGTCATCGAATTCCAGCGCGCCACCAAGCCGCTGCTGGGGATGCTGCGGGCGCTGTCGGCAGGCTTCGACAAATACCAGACCGACGCGGAGCTGCAGAAATACCTGCGCGACGTCACCGACCACGCCACCACCGTCGTCGAACGCGTCGACGGATTCCGGGCACTGCTCGCCAACATCCTCACCGTCAACGCCACCCTCGTATCGCAGGCGCAGAACGAGGAGATGCGCAACCTCACACAGGCCAGCCTGGCGCAGAACGAGGAGATCAAGAAGATCTCGTCGTGGGCCGCAATCCTGTTCGCCCCCACCCTCATCGGCACCGTGTACGGCATGAACTTCGACATCATGCCCGAACTGCACTGGGCGGGTGGCTACCCGTTCGCGCTGACGCTGATGTTCCTCACCTGCTTCGGTCTCCACACCGTCTTCAAGCGGCGCGGCTGGTTGTAGGGGGCGGCGACGGGCTACAGTCTCGGCGTGACCGAACCTCGCGCGATCGACTCAGGGGCGCTGCTGACGCGGCGTCGCCACGTCGATTTCGCGCTCGTGTGTACCTGCGGTTGTCGCTGACCCCGATCGGCCCCGACGACCATTTCGCCGGGCAGTTCCTCCTGCCCGGAATCCCCACACGAACGACAGGGTTCTCTCATGACCACAGCTTCCGTCTCCCGTCTCTCCGCCGTCGTCTCCGCCACCGCCGATGCGGTGGCGCAGGACGCCGGCAAGGCGCACGTCGTCTTCCGGGCCTCGGCCCGGGCGCACGACGCGGTCGCCAGCACCGTCTCGCTGGGCAAGTACGCGATCGAGGTCGACGAGCCGCCGGCCCTCGGTGGTGACAACACCGCCCCCAACCCCGTCGAGTACTACCTGGCGTCGCTGCTGTCCTGCCACGTGGTGACCTACCGGTTCTGGGCCGAGCGCCTCGGCATCCGGGTCGACGACATCAAGGCCCGCGCCGAGGGCGACCTCGACGTCCGTGGCTTCTTCGGGTTCGACGACGCTGTGCGTCCCGGCTTCGGGGAGGTGCGTGTCGTCGTGACCGTCACCGGCCCGGAATCACGGGAGCGCTACCTGGAACTGCACGCGGCCGCCGAGACGCACTGCCCGGTGCTGGACCTGACCCGTAACCCGACGCCGGTCGTCTCGGTGCTCGAGACCCCGTCCGCGGGCTGATCGATCCCGACGCGGCCCGGCGACGCCGGGCCGCGTCGAACCCGCGCGAACGCGGCGATCGGGTGTCACTATGGACCCCGTGGATCTGCCGATCGCGCCACCCCTGCAGCCGATGCTGGCCAAGGCCGCGTCCGGAGTGCCCGAACAACCTGCCGACGCACCCGTGTGGTCGTACGAACCGAAGTGGGACGGTTTCCGCGCCATCGTGTTCCGGGACGGCGACGACGTCGTGTTCGGCTCCCGCGGCGGCAAGGACCTGGCCCGGTACTTCCCGGAGATGGTCGAGGCAGTGCGCGCCGAGTTGCCGCCGCGCTGCGTCGTCGACGGTGAACTGGTGGTGCCGCGGGAGGTCGGCGGACGGACCCGGCTGGACTGGGCGTCACTGTCCGAACGCATCCATCCCGCCGACAGCCGGGTGCGGTTGCTGGCCGCCGAGACCCCGGCCCGGTTCATCGGCTTCGATCTGTTGGCGCTCGGCGACGCGGACTTCACGAAACGTGCGTTCACCGAACGGCGGGAGGCGCTGCTCGGAGCCGTAGGCGGAGGACCGCGCTGTCACGTCACCGCCGCGACACTCGACGCCGAGACGGCCGAGCGCTGGTTCGAGACGTTCGAGGGTGCCGGACTCGACGGTGTCGTCGCCAAACGCCTCGACGGCCACTATCTGTCGAACAAGCGGGAGATGGTGAAGGTCAAGCACTCTCGCACCGCCGACGTCGTCGCGATGGGGTATCGGCAGCACAAGTCGCTGCCGGGCATCGGATCGATCCTCCTCGGCCTGTACGACGACGACGAACTGCGCATGGTCGGGGGAGCGTCGGCGTTCACCGCGAAGCGCCGCATCGAACTGCTCGCCGAACTCGAACCGCTCCGTGTCGGCGACGACGTCGTCGCCGAAGGGGAGGCCACCCGGTGGCAGTCGAGCATCGACCGCAGCTGGATTCCGCTGCGGCCCGAGCGGGTTCTCGAGGTGGCGTACGACCAGATGGAGGGCGGGCTCGGTGAACACGGCAGCCAGGCCGGGGTCCGGTTCCGGCACGCCGCGCGTTTCCTGCGCTGGCGCCCCGACCGCGTCCCCGAGTCGTGCGCGTTCGAACAACTCGAGGTTCCGCTGCGCTACGACCTCGCCGACGTCCTGACGGGAGAACACTGAATCATGGCTGCCACCAATCGATCTCCGGCAGAGGAACTCGACGTCGACGGTGTACCCGTGCGGCTGTCCAACCCGGACAAGATCTACTACCCGCGCCTCGGGGCGGACGGCGGCACCAAACGGCACCTCGTCGAGTACTACCGCACGGTCGCGACCGGCGGGGAACTGCTGCGCGCGCTGCGGGACCGGCCGACCCACCTGCAGCGCTTCCCGGACGGCGTCGAAGGCGAGGAGATCTACCAGAAGCGGGTGCCGGCCAAGCGTCCCGAACACGTCGCCTCGTGCGAGATCACGTTCCCGTCGGGGCGCACCGCCGACGCCCTGCGGGTGCGCAGTGCCGCCGACATCGTGTGGGCCGCGAACCTCGGCACGATCACGTTCCACCCGTGGGCGGTGCGCTGCCCCGACGTCGAGCATCCCGACGAACTGCGCATCGACTTCGACCCGCAGCCCGGCACCGACTTCGACGACGCCCGCCGTATCGCCCTCGACGTCACGGCGCCGCTGCTCGACGAACTCGGCCTGATCGGATTCCCGAAGACGTCGGGCGGACGTGGCCTGCACGTCTACCTCCGGATCGAACCGCGCTGGGACTTCACCGCGGTGCGCCGCGCCGGGATCGCGCTGTGCCGGGAGATCGAACGTCGCAGCAGCGGCCGCGCCACCACCTCCTGGTGGAAGGAGGAACGCGGGCAGCGCATCTTCCTCGACTTCAACCAGAACGCCCGCGACAAGACGATCGCGTCGGCCTACTCGGCGCGCAACACCCCGATCGGGACGGTGTCCACACCGGTGACCTGGTCGGAACTCGAGACCGTCGACCCCGACGACTGCACGATCGCCACCGTCCCCGGCCTGCTCGCCGACCGTCCGGACCCGATGGCGCACCTCGACGACGTCGCACACCCCCTCGACGTCCTGCTCGAGATGGCGGATCGGGACGAGGCCGCCGGACTCGGCGACCTGCCGTACCCGCCGAACTACCCGAAAATGCCGGGCGAACCGAAACGTGTGCAGCCGAGCCGGGACCGGGATCGTAACGAATCGGCGCGATAGGTCTCATCCGTCCGTTTCGCCCCGCATCGAGCCCTTCCGCCCGTAGGCTGCGCCAATCACAATGGTGTGAGGAGCCGAACCGGAGGGCGCCATGACGATCCAGGTCGAACGCGGGCAGACGTCGAGCCCCGCGCCGCCGCAACCGGTGCCGCCGCGGCCCCGCACCGAGATGCTGGTCGATCCCCGGTTCCTGCCGCTCGCCGACAGGTTCTTCTCGCTGTACCGGCAGCCGCAGAACGGCGGTGGTGCGCTCGTCGCGTACGTGCACGGCGAGAAGGTGCTCGACATCTGGGCCGGTCACGCCGACCGGGACCGGCGCTGGAACCACGACACGGTCGCCCTGTCGTTCTCCACCGGCAAGGGTGTCGCGAGCACGATCGTCCACCGGCTCGCCGAACGCGGCATCGTCGACTACGACACCCCCGTCGCCGCCTACTGGCCCGAATTCGCGGCCGCCGGCAAGGAGTCGATCACGATCCGTGACGTCCTCACCCACCGCAGCGGCCTGCACAAGGTGCGCGGACTGGTTCCCGGCCGCACCGGCCTGCTCGACTACGACACCGTGATCGACGCCCTCGCCGCCGCCACCCCGGACCGTCGCCGGCTCCGCGGACCCGGCTACCACGCCGTCACGTTCGGGTGGCTCGTCGCCGAGATCGTGTCGCGTGCGACCGGCAAACCGTTCACCGACATCGTGCGCAAGGAGATCGCTGAACCGCTCGGCGCAGACGAGTTCTGGTACCGGGTGCCCGCCGCACACAAGCCGCGGATCGCGAAACTGTTCCCGCACATCAACCCGGGCGGGCTCGACTGGCGGCTGACGTCGACGGTGCTCGCGCACGCCGGCCCGCTGCGAGGCCTCGCGGAGGCCGCGATGCCCGACGGATTCGACGAGCTCGTCCGCAACCCCGCCGTCCACGACGCCGTCATGCCCGGCTGGAACGGCGTGTTCAGTGCCCGCTCGCTGGCCCGCATGTACGCCGCGATCGCGAACGGCGGCGTCATCGACGGCACCCGTTTCCTGCAGCCCGAGACCCTCGAAAAGCTGGGGACGGTGCAGACCCGGGACCGCGACTACGTGCTCGGCGTCAAACTCGGCTGGCGTCTCGGCTACCACCCGCCGCTGCTGGCCAGCCGCACCCAGCCCACCCGCGGCGTCGGCCACTACGGCGTCGGCGGATCCGGTGCATACGCCGACCCGGAGACCGGACTGGCACTCGCATTCGTCACCAACCGGCTGGGCAACGCCGTCACCGCGCTCGGTGACCTGCGGCTGGCCCGGCTCGGCGCGGAGGCACAGACGATCGTGCAGAAACAACAATGAGGGAGGTCGGACGATGAGCAACGTCTACCGGGTGATCAAGGTCGTCGGCTCGTCGACGGACGGCGTCGACGCGGCGATCGCCAATGCCATCAGCCGCGCGAGCGAGACCATGCGCAACCTCGACTGGTTCGAGGTCGTCGAGACCCGCGGACACATCGAGAACGGCACCGTCGCCCATACGCAGGTGACACTCGAGGTCGGATTCCGACTGGACTAGGGCACAACGTCCCGCACTGCCGGTCGTGGCGTACGGAACCTCGACCCGAACTGGAACACGTTATAGTCTGTTCGAGAACGACAGTCTCGGTCGGGTACTCACAGGTAGGGAAGAACTGTGGCTTATGTGATTACGCAGGCGTGCTGCAACGACGCCTCGTGTGTGGACGTGTGTCCCGTCAACTGCATTCATCCGACACCGGACGAGCCGGAGTTCGCCACCACGGAGATGCTCTACATCGACCCGCAGACCTGCATCGACTGCGGTGCGTGCGTCGACGAGTGCCCCGTGGACGCCATTTTCGGCGACAACGAACTCAGCGAGGCGCACGCCGTCTACGCCGACATCAACGCCGCCTACTTCGAGAAGCACCCCATCGGTGACGACTGGCCCGAACTGCCCGAGCCGCGGCACCTGCCCGCCGACCTCGGCACGCTGCGCGTCGCGATCGTCGGCTCCGGGCCGTCCGCGTGCTACGCGGCGCTCGAGCTGACATCGCATCCGCGCGTCGAGGTCGACATGTTCGACCGGCTGCCCACCCCGTACGGCCTGGTCCGTGCCGGCGTCGCCCCCGACCACGGCGGCACCAAGGCCGTCACCGACGTCTTCCGGTCGGCGCTGAGCAAGCGGTCCGTGCAGTGCCACTTCAACGTCGAGGTCGGCAAGCACATCGACCACGACGAACTGCTCGCCCACCACCACGCCGTGATCTACGCCGTCGGCGCCGCCAGCGACCGCCGTCTCGGTGTCCCCGGCGAAGACCTGCCCGGCAGCCACGCCGCCACCGAGTTCGTCGCCTGGTACAACGGCCACCCCGACTACGCCGACCGCACCTTCGACCTGTCCGGGGAACGCGCCGTCGTCATCGGCAACGGCAACGTCGCCCTCGACGTGGCCCGCGCCCTCGTCCTCGACCCCGACGAACTCGCCAAGACCGACATGGCAGAGCACGCCGTCGAGGCATTGCGCCACAGCAACATCCGCGAGGTCGTCCTCGTCGGACGCCGTGGACCCGCACAGGCCGCCTACACCAACCCCGAACTCATCGCCCTCGGCCAACTCGCCGACGTCGACATCGTCGTCGACCCCGACGAGGTCGTCCTCGACTCCGTCAGCCGCGCCTGGATCGACGGCCCCGACTCCGAACCGTCCGAGAAACTCAAGGTCCGCCAGGTCGAAGAATTCGCCAAGCGCACCACCACCGACGGCCGTAAGCGCATCGTGCTGCGCTACCTGGCATCGCCCGAGGAGATCATCGGCACCGACCGGGTCGAAGGCGTGCGCCTCGTCCACAACGAACTCGTCGCCGACGACTCCGGGAAACTCGTGGCCCGCGCCACCGACCGCACCGACACCGTCGACACCGGCCTGGTGCTGCGCTCCATCGGCTACAAGGGCCTGCCCGTGGCCGGTATACCGTTCGACGAACGTCGCGGCGTCGTCCCCAACGAGAACGGGCGCGTCATCGACCCCGACACCGGCGCCCCCGTGCCCGGCGTCTACGTCGCCGGCTGGATCAAACGCGGCCCCACCGGTGTCATCGGCACCAACAAACACTGCTCGGCCGCCACCGTCGACATGCTGCTGGCCGACTTCGCCGGCGGCGCGCTCGCGCAGCCCGACGGCGACCGCGAGAAGCTGACCGCCCTGGTCGGGGAACGTCAACCCGACACCGTCGACTTCCAGGGCTGGCAGCGCATCGACAAGCACGAGCGTGCACTCGGCGCCGAGAGCGGGCGCGCCCGCACCAAACTCGTCGACCTGCGGGCCATGCTCGACGTCGCCCGCACCGACGAAAGCTGACACCACCCGACACAGTTGTGCAACGAGCGCCCGGTATGCCTCAATGGTTGTGCCGGGCGCTCGTTCGCGTTCGGGTGTCGAACAAGGGGGTCGTCATGACCGGCACTACACGTCGGAGTTTCCGCAGGAGCACTGCCGGTCGCAGGCTCGCTGCCGCCGCGGTGAGCGTCGCCGCCACGGGCGCAGTACTGGCCGCACCGGCCCAAGCCGCACCACTCTTCCCCGGCGGTCCCGACATCCCCGAGATCCAGCTGCCGCAGTTGCCGTCGCTGCCCGAGGTACCGGGCGTGCCCACCCCACTGCTGCACCTGCCCGACGGCGTCGAACTGCCGCCGCAGGTGCGGGCCATGCTGCCGACCGGATCGGTCGCCCCGGCAACCCCGCCGATCGGGCCCGCCAACTTCTCGGCACCGTCGATCGACCCTGCGCCCGGCGAGGTCGTCGGTGTCGCACAACCGATCATCATCCGGTTCGACGAAGCGATCGGTGACCGCGCCGTCGCCGAACGCGCCATCCGTGTCACCGCCGGCGACGGTCCGGCAGTGGAGGGCTCCTTCTACTGGATCAACGACCGCCAGGTCCGGTGGAAGCCCCACCAGTTCTGGCCCGCCAACATCCCCGTCACCGTCGACGCCGGCGACACCCGCTCCACATTCTCGATCGGGGACGCCCTCGTCACCGTCGCCGACGACGTCACCAAACAGATCACCGTCACCCGCAACGGCGACATCGTCAAAACCATGCCCACGTCGTTCGGTAAACCCGGCTACGAAACCCCCAACGGCACCTACATCGTCGGCGAAAAATTCCGCGACATGTACATGGACTCGTCCACCTACGGCGTTCCCATCGACAGCCCCGAGGGCTACCGAACCTACGTCGAATACGCCACCCGAATCTCCTACAGTGGCATCTTCGTCCACGCCGCACCCTGGTCGGTGAACGACCAGGGGCACCGTAACGTCAGTCACGGCTGCCTCAACGTCAGCACCGAGGACGGCCGCTGGTTCTACGAGAACGCCAAAAAGGGCGACCCCGTGATCGTGCAGAACACCGCCGGTGGAATCCTCAACGGCGCCGACGGCCTGGGCGACTGGAACCGGTAGCCGCTGTGCACCTTTTCGGTAGCTGCAACTATCGAAAAGGTGCACGGTTGCCATAGTCATGCCATGACCGTCACTCGTTCGATCCTGCTGTTCGCCCTGGCCGCACTGTTCGAAATCGGTGGCGCCTGGCTCGTATGGCAGGGCGTCCGCGAACAGCGGGGTTGGCTGTGGATCGGCGCCGGCATGATCGCCCTCGGCGTCTACGGCCTCGTCGCCACCCTGCAACCCGACGCCGACTTCGGCCGCATCCTCGCCGCCTACGGCGGCGTGTTCGTGGCCGGATCCCTGCTGTGGGCCGTCGTCATGGACGGCTTCCGTCCCGACCGCTACGACATCGCCGGCGCACTCCTGTGCCTCGCCGGCGTCGCCGTCATCATGTACGCGCGGTGAGCCGCCGTGCGCCTTTTCGGTAGCAGCTACCGAAAAGGTGCACGGGCAGCTCCGCTGCTCACCAGATCTTGACGCGCTGTTCCGGTTCCAGATAGAGGGCATCGCCGGGACGGACGTCGAAGGCCTCGTGGAAGCTGTCGAGGTTGCGGATCACGCCGTTGCAGCGGAACTCCGGCGGCGAGTGCGGGTCGACTGCCAATCGCCGCAGTGCTTCTTCCTTACGCGCCTTCGTGCGCCACACCTGCGCCCAGCCGAAGAAGACCCGCTGCAGCCCGGTCAGGTCGTCGAGGACCGGAGCCTCGGTGCCGTCGAGCGCGATCCGGTACGCCTCGAGCGCGATCGACAGGCCACCGAGGTCGCCGATGTTCTCGCCGATCGTGAACTCGCCGTTGACGTGATGGCCCGGCAGGTCCATGGGCTCGAAGTCGTTGTACTGCTCGATGAGCGCCTTGGTGCGCTTACCGAATTCGGTGCGGTCGTCGTCGGTCCACCAGTCGACCATGTTGCCGTCGCCGTCGTACTTGGCGCCCTGATCGTCGAAACCGTGCCCGATCTCGTGGCCGATGACCGCGCCGATGCCGCCGTAGTTGGCGGCGTCGTCGGCGGCGGCGTCGAAGAACGGGGGCTGCAGAATCGCTGCGGGGAAGACGATTTCGTTCATGCCCGGGTTGTAGTAGGCGTTCACGGTCTGCGGCGTCATGAACCACTCGTCGCGGTCCACCGGCCCGCCGAGCTTCGCGATGTCGCGGTCGTGGTCGGCGGCGTAACCGCTGCGGTAGTTGCCCACCAGGTCGGCCGGGTCGACCTCGACGGCCGAGTAGTCCCGCCACTTGTCCGGGTAGCCGATCTTGGGGGTGAACTTCTCGAGCTTCGCCAGCGCGGCCTGCCGAGTCGTCGGGCTCATCCACTCGAGGTCGGAGATGTTGCGGCGGTAGGCTTCCTGCAGGTTCGCTACCAGTTCCTGCATGCGCGCCTTGGACTCCGGCGGGAAGTGCCGTTCGACGTACAGCTTGCCGACGGCCTCACCGAGCAGATCCTGCACGAGCGAGACGCCGCGCTTCCACCGCTCCCGGTTCTCCTGCGTGCCGCTGAGGGTCGTGCCGTAGAACGCGAAGTCCTCCGCGACGATCGCCTCCGTCAGGTACGGCGCCCGCGAGTGCAGGATCCGCCACGTGGCCCACGCCTTCCAGTCCTCGATCGGCTGCGACGTCCACAGCTCGGTGAACGACTCGACGAAGCCGGGCTGACGCACCACGACCTCGGCGAGCTGCCCCTCGGTGGCCTGCAGCCCGGAAATCCAAGCAGACCAATCGAATCCACCGTGGCGGGACTGCAGATCGTCGAGGGTGAGCAGGTTGTAGCTCAGCTCCGCGTCCCGGCGCTTGACGACATCCCAGTGACCGGCCGCGATCGCGGTCTCGAGATCGAACACACGCTGCGCGTCGTACTCGATCCCGGCCAGTTCGAACATCTTCCGGATGTGCGCGACGTACGCGTCGCGGATCGGGGCGTAGTTGTCCTCGCGGTAGTACGACTCGTCGGGCAATCCGATCCCGGACTGCGTGAAGTGCACCAGGTAGCGTGACGAATCCTTGGCGTCGGTGTCGACGTACTGGCCGACCGCGCCGCCGACACCGGTGCGCTGCAGGCGTCCGACGATCCCGGCCAGCTCGCTCGGGTTCGCCGCATTCGCGACCGCCGCGAGTTCGTCCGCGATCGGGGACAGGCCGGCAGCCTCGACGGCGTCGGCGTCCATGAAGCTCGAGTACAGGTCGCCGATCTTCTGCGCGTCGGTGCCGTGCGCCGCGCCGGACGCGGACGCCTCCTGGACGAGGGTCTTCACGTCCTCCTCCGCCTTGTCGTACAGCGTGCGGAACGCGCCGTCCACCGCGCGGTCGGCCGGGATCTCGTACTCGTCCAACCACTTGCCGTTGACGTGCACGAAGAGGTCGTCCTGCGGGCGCGCGCCCGCGTCGATGTGGGTGAGGTCGATACCGGAACGAGTCATGCACTCCATCTTGGCATCGAGTGCGCCGGAGGCGGCGGTTGTGAAGGATTCCGCCCGCGTACCGGCAGGAATTCTTCACAACCCGCGGCCGGAACCGTGGCGCCGCCGTCTGCGTCGAACTCGGTATGACGCCACGACAGGTGCATGCCGCGATGGCCCGGCAGGACGGTGTGGTCACGCTCGACCAGGCGCGGGACGCCGGGATGTCCGAGTCCGCGATCGGACGCAGGGTCCGCTCCGGGGAGTGGCGGCGGCTCGCCACCGGCGTCTACTTGCGTTCCGATCGTGCACACACCCCGTCCGTCGAACTACGGGCCGCGGTGTACGCGGCCGGGACGGGTGCGGCAGCGTCGGGGGCGAGTGCCGCATGGTGGCACGGACTACTCGACCGGCCTCCGGCGCGGCACACCGTCACGATCCCTGTCTCGCGAACTGTCGTGCGGCACAGCAGTGTTCGGATTCGACGCCGCACCCTCGACTGGAGGGACACCGAGTCGCGGCGGGCACTGCGGGTGACCGGCCTTCCGCTGTCGGTACTCGAAGCAGCGGTCGATGTGCGGGCCGGTTCCGTGCTCATGGACCGCGCGATCCAACGGCACACGACGCTGGAGGCGCTTGCCGCAGCGCACGAACGCAACGCCCGACGGCACGGCGCTCCCGCCGCGGCCCGGTTGCTGCGCGCAGCCGGGGAGGGAGGGGCGTCGGAGGCAGAGCGGATGCTGCACCGGTTGCTGCGGTCGGCGGGACTGACCCGGTGGCGGCCGCACGTGGTCAGCTGTGGCTACGAGATCGATGTCGCGTTCGTCGCCGATCGGGTCGCGATCGAGGTCGACGGGTGGGCGTGGCACCGTGACGTCGAGCGATTCAACCGGGACGCCCAACGACAGAACACCCTGATGAACGCGGGGTGGCGGGTCCTGCGGTTCACGTGGCACCACCTGCACAACGACCCGGAGGCGGTGCTCGCGCAGATCCGTACCGCGCTGACCGCAGGGTTGTGAAGGATTCCGCCCGCGTACCGGCAGGAATTCTTCACAACCCGCGGAAGCCGGAACGTGCGGACGGCTCGTCGGCGGCTTTCTCAGGACAGCCGGGCGGAGGCCGCGGCGCGCACCAGGATCTGCCCGGACGCATCGACCAACTGCGATTCGATCAGCGCGATACGGCGTCCGGCCCGCACCACGTCGGCGACGGCACGGATGTCGGGGCCGTCGACGGCGGGGGAGCGGACGAAGTCGATGCGTAGATCCAGGATGCGGTACTGCTGCCCGGCTGCCGTGAGAGTCTGTGCGGCAAGGCCGTTCACGAGGTCGGCGGCAGTGATGAGGATGCCGCCCTGAATGGAGCCGAGCGGGTTGCTCATCCACTCGTTCGGGGTGAATGCTGCGGTGACGCAACCGCGTTCGATGTCGGTGAGTCGAAGATCGAGCAGGCCTGCGAGGGGGCCGCGGGCGATCGACTCGGATGCGATCGCGTCGACCGTGTCGAGGCCGGTGCGGCCGGCCAGCTCGTCGGCACTCGCGCTCGGCTCGGAGGCGGGCACGGGCAGGCGCTCCCCGCCGAGCACCGTGTCGGCGCTGGACCGTGGCCGGGTGACGAGGATGCCGCGGGACTGCAGGACCGCGAGCGGGGTGCCGACGTCGTCGTGCATCGTCCCGGACGCGAGTCCCATCCCGGCGTCCAGATCGAGGTGGGTGGCGTCACCGGTGGCGACGACGACACCGGTGGTCGGCATCGGCGCGGCCAGCGTCGCGGAGAGCTGCGACAGCACCATGCCGGCGTCCTCGGGGATCGAATTGCCCAACGATCCGCCGGGGCAGGCGTCGGCGAGGATGCCGACGGACCCGAGGATCGTCTGCCCGCGATGGTCGTGGAACCGGGGGCCCACCTCCTGCGCCAGCACCAGGTGGCCCGGGCGGATCGCCCGGGCCTGCACACCCATCAGCAGGTTCAGCCGGTCACGCAGCTCGGGCAGGGCGGGATCGAGTTCGGTCGACGTCACCGGTCCTGTGTACCACCCGAGTGCTCGACGACGTCAGCCGCCGAGTCGCGCGTGCATCTCCCAGACGAGGATCTCGGCGCCGGTCTCGGACGTGACGGTCTGTCCGCCGGACGCGGTGAGACGGACGGCGTCGCCCTCGTACAGGTCCCCGACGCCGTCCATGTCGGCGCTGCCCTGCGCGACGAACACGTGCACGAACGGTGCCTCGGGCAGTCGCACCGACTTGCCGGGCTGCAGTCGGGCCACGTGCAGCGTCGCGTACTTGTTCTTGATGCGGATCGCAGCGTGATCGCGGTAGCGGGGCATACCCGATGCGACCGGGACCAGTCCGCCGTCGAGGAGTTCGGCGTCGATCTCGAGCTGCTCGTAGCCGGGGGTGATGCCGGCTTCGTCGGGCACCACCCACATCTGGACGAAGTGCACCGGCTCCTCGTGCTCGGTGTGCTCGCTGTCGGGCAGCCGCCACGAGTCGTTCTTCTCGGAGTGCAGGATGCCGGTGCCGGCGCTCATCCGCTGGGCGAGGCCCGGGTAGATGACGCCCGAGTGTCCGATCGAGTCCTGGTGTACCAGCGAACCGCGCAGCACCCAGGTGACGATCTCCATGTCCTTGTGCGGGTGGGTGTCGAACCCCTGTCCGGGCGAGACGGTGTCGTCGTTGTTGACGAGCAGCAGACCGTGGTGGGTGTTGTCCGGGTCGTAGTGGTGTCCGAACGAGAACGAATGCTTCGAGTCCAGCCACGGGATCCGGGTGGTGAGGCGGTCGCCGGCGCGGCGGACGTCGATGTGCGGGGTGGTCAGGGTGGGCACGGTTCCTCCTCGGTGACGGGCACGGGCGGGGCGGGGCGGTGACGGCCGTCGACTCACAGCGTACGAACAGCCGTCACCGTGGCGGTCAGGAGAGTGTTTCGTGGGTGGCGGGAATCGATCCGAGCCGTCCGGCCTGGTAGTCCTCGAACGCCTGCAGAACCTCGGCCTTGGTGTTCATCACGAACGGTCCGGCCATCGCGACGGGTTCGCGGATCGGCTGCCCGCCGAGGACGAACACCTCGAGCGACTCGGTGCGCGAATCCTGCGTGTCGGCGGCCGCGATCGTGATGGTGTCGCCGCGTCCGAGGACCGCGGTCCGGCCCGACGAGATCGGCCGCCGGTCGGCACCGACGAACCCGTCCCCGGCGAGGACGTACACGAGTGCGTTGAAGTCCGGGTTCCACGGCAGGGTGACGCTCGCTCCGGGCGCGATCGTGGTGTGCGACAGGGCGATCGGGGTGTAGGTGGATCCGGGTCCGTGGTGGCCGCCGATCTCGCCGGCGATGACACGGACCAGGGCGCCGCCGTCGGGGCTCGACACCAGTGCGACCTTGCTGCCGGTGATGTCCTGGTAACGCGGTGCTGCCATCTTGTTGCTCTTGGGCAGGTTGACCCACAGTTGGACGCCGTGGAACAGGCCGCCGCTCGTGACGAGGTGCTCGGGCGGGGTCTCGATGTGCAGGATGCCGCCGCCGGCGGTCATCCACTGGGTGTCACCGCCGCCGATGGTGCCGCCGCCGCCGTTGGAATCCTGGTGTTCCATGATCCCGTCGATCATGTAGGTGACGGTCTCGAAGCCGCGGTGCGGATGCCACGGGGTGCCCTTGGGTTCGCCGGGCGCGTAGTTCACCTCGCCCATCTGGTCCATGTGGATGAACGGGTCGAGGTGGGCGAGGTCGATGCCGGCGAACGCGCGGCGCACCGGGAAGCCTTCGCCCTCGTAGCCGACGGGGGCGGTGATCATGCCGCGCACCGGGCGGTCGACCGCGTCGGGTGCGGGGGTCCCGAGGCGGGGCAGCGTGAGGATGTTGTCGACGGTCACGGCGGGCATGGCGTCCTCCAAGTGATTGATGTTTCAACTAATTTACCGTACTCAACGCACATCGGGTCCCGATATTCCCGGGACCGGGTCAGGTACTCGCCGACGGGTCGATCAGCCCGAGCCGGGCCGCGGTGTGCAGGGCGTCCGACCGGGAATGGACATCGAGCTTGCGATAGAGACTGCGCAGCTGGGTCTTGACCGTGTTCTGCGAGACGAACAGCTGCGTCGCGATCGCCGCGACCGACGGCGTCGACGCCAACGCCGCCAGGACGGCCGACTCCCGTTCACTGAGCCCGACCAGCTGCACACGGTCCGGGTACACGGCCGGATCCGGGTCGGCGGACCGCCACGTCGCAGGCAGGTCGACGTCCAGTTCCGACAGACGAGCCGCCCATTCCGCCGGCAGCACCGCGAACGGCCGGACACCCCCGGTCTGCTCGAACATGGCGACGGCCCGGCGCAGCGTCGTCCGGGCCCGGGACTCGTCGCCGAGGTCGAGCTGCGCTGCGGCCTGGATCAGTGTCGACTCCATTCGGACCCGGGGGAACGGGCAGTCCGCGACCACCGGCCGTGTGCAGTCGACGAGAGCGTCGGTGGACCGGCCGCTGGCCAGCTCGAGACGCGCCCGCGAGATCGTCGTCCACGGATCGCGGCAGTGCGTGTCCTCGAGCGTCTTCCAGCTCTCGTTGCCGTGCCCGAGGGCCAGATGCAGGTCCGCCTGGACCGATGCCAGCAGCGGCACCGCCACCGACCCGGGAGTGTGCCAGCGTTCGTAGACGGCGATCGCCCGCCGCAACCGGTCGAGACCCGACTCGGGGTGTCCACCGACGAGCGCGAGCCGGCAGTGTGCGTAGACCGCGAACGCCCACAACTCGTCGTCGTCGGGAAGATCGCCCAGCTCCGTGAGGGTCTTCTCGGCGTCGCCGAGCTCCATCCGCCCGATCGAGACGAGCGCCGACGCCACGAGCCCTCCGGTCCGGGCCATCGGGGTGCTCCACGTCGACGCGTCGTCGTGGCGGTGCTCCTTGTCCAGCCACGCCTCCGCATGACCGAGTTCCCCGGTCAGCGCATAGTTCAACGCCAGGTTCCCGGCCGCGTGCCGGGCCACGAAATTGGTGTCGGCGGGCCGGTTTCCGGCGTAGGCGCGCCGGAACTCCACGGACGACCGGCCCACATCGCCGTGCACCTGATGGGTGATCCCCCACTGCAGGCGCAGCAGCGGCAGGAACGCGGCCACCTGCGGCGACGGCGCGGCCGCCAGCCGATCACCCAGGGCCGAGAGCCGAATGCTCATCTCCGCGGCCTGGGTGAACCGCCCCGCCACCCGCAGGATCAGCGACTGCACACTGCCGATCGCCAGCGTGTCCGTCGCCGACTGCGGATCGTGCGACACCACCGAGTCGACATCGAGCTCCGGCGGATCGGGAAAATGCGTCGCATCCGCACCCAGCCGGAGGAACAGTTCCCGCCCGGCCCGGATCGGCACGTCGTCCACGGCGACGTCCGCGGGCAGCGCGGCGAGGGCGTCCCGGACCAGATGGAATCGTCGCGAGACCAACCCCACCCAGTTCGATTCGAGGATCTCGACCGTGAGATCCCAGTCCTGCGCCTCCACCGCGTGCTCGATCGCGGCGGCGACGTCACCTCGGTCCAGCAGCCACGACGCCAGCTCGCCGGACGCACGCAGCGGCCCGGCGGGCGCCTCGAGCCGCACCCCACGCATCAACGATTCCCGGATCGGGGGCGGGAACGCCCACTCGTCGTCCTTCGGCCACGGTGACCGCACCAGCACCCCCGCCGTCTCGAGTGTCCGGACGTGCTCGGCGGCACCGGGACCGGCGAGGACCTCGGCGACGGGAACGGTCACGGTGCGGGCGGCCGCGATCGTGAGAACGAAATCGCGCAGCTCGGCGAGCTCCGGATCGTCGAGGATCGTGCGTCCGACGTATCGGTCGATGGCCCGTTCGAGGGTGCGGCGCGCCGACTCCCGGCCGTCGTGGTCTGCACCGAACGGGCGGGCGACGGCGGCCGCGGACTGCACGAGCGGCGGATACCCGCCGGTCGTCGCGTGCACGATGTCCATGAGCGGGCGCGGCAATTCGATTCCCCGCGTCCACAGCGCCGAACGGGATTCGTCCGCGGTGAAGAGCAGTTCGTCGGGGGCGACCGTGACATGGTCGACGTCGAGGGGGGTGGCGTCGTCGAACACTGCGGTGCTCCGCGTCGTGACGACGACCCGCAGTCGCGGATACCGGTCCAGCAGGGCGAGGATGCGGCCGTCGGTGCCGGCGTCCGCCAACCGGTCGACGTCGTCGAGGAGGACGGTGACGGGGGCACCGGATCCGTCGGCGCGCTCGACGTCGTCGATCCGGCGCGTCACGGCAGCCCAGTAGGCGTCGCGGTCGGTGGACGCGTCGGGGGACGCGATCGAGGTGACGGGTCCGGGTGGTGCGCTCGACGACGCCCACGTGGTCAGCAGGCTCGTCTTGCCGGCACCGCGCGGCCCCCGGACGACGATCAGTACGGGAAAATCGGACAGCCGCGTGAACAATCGTGGTCGGTTCACCAGCATTCGACGTGCGCGCTCCGATATCGCGGCCTGCACCGGTTTCACTGTCCACGCTCCCCTTCTCCGCCGGCAGTGCCGACGCAGGTGGTACCGCCCCCGCGATCCCCGTGCCACGCGTATCGCGACGCCCCGACGTCACGAGCACGGGCAGCACAGTGTTGCACAAACGTCCAGGTCCGGGTGTGGTTTTCGGTGACAGGACCACGCCGGCCGGATCGGGCCGTATCGCTGCGCGGCGGTCCCGGGTTGGGGAACAATGCGAGAGACGGCCGGACCCGGCAGCGTCCGGGGCGGGCCGTCCGGGAGCACGAACGGAATCCGACACGGGAGGCTGTTGTGAGCACCTTCGAGAGCAACCGGCACGCCGAGCCGCCGGCCCATGCGATCCACAATCACGAGCACCCGGGCGAAGCGATGGCGGACACCCGCGGCTGGCCCGGCTACGGGCTGATCGCCGTCGCGATCGTCACGCTCGGCATGACGCTCGTCGCCGCCGGATACGGATTCCGCGGGTGGGCGTTCATCGCCGGCACGATCTGCGTCGTCAGCCTCGTCGCGGGTGCAACCCTCGTGCACGCCGAACACAACCGCGTCCGGCGTCTCGATGCCGCCGGTGTGCTGTACCCGTACGGGCGTTGACACTGCGGGCCACGGCGGCGCGATGAGTTTTCGTGCCGCCGCCGGTCTGTATCGGTGTGGGTGCCCGGCACGGACGTCGGAGTGCCCGCACTGCCAACGCTCACCAGGAGGAACAGACCATGTCCCGTTTGATCTTCGTGAATCTGCCGGTCGAGAACGTCGCCGCGTCCCGCGCCTACTTCGCCGGGCTCGGCTTCGAGTTCAACGACCAGTTCTGCGACGAGCAGACCGCCTGCATGGCGATCAGCGACTCGGCGTGGGTGATGCTGCTCGAGCACGACCGGTTCCGGGCCTTCATCGAGGACGACATCTGCGACACCACCACCAGCCGTGAGGTTCTCACCTGCATCTCCGCGGACAGTCGTCAGGGTGTCGACACACTGGTCGACGCCGCGATCGCGGCCGGCGGCACCAAGTGGATGGACCCGCACGACGCGGACCAGATGTACAGCCGTGCCTTCCGCGACCTCGACAACCACGTGTGGGAAGTCATGTGGATGGACCCGGCTGCCACCGGGCAGCAGTGACCGTCACACCCGCTGGGGCAGGCCGAACCTCCCGAACAGGCCGGTGTCGAAGAAGCAGGTGACGTGGGTGATCCCGCGCTCGGTGACGTCGAGGACGTGCAGCTGGAACGGGCGGTGCACACCGTCCGGTCCGCGCATGTACAGGCCGAGCGCGGGCTGCCCGTTGGCCGACGCCGGCAGCAGCCGCATGTCGCCGGGGCCCTCCGACGGGCACTTGTCCTTCACCAGCCGGGCGATGGCGGGGCCGCCGACGTACCAGCCGGTGAACGGCGGCATCTCCCAGATCGCGTCACGGGTGAACAGATCGACCAGCCCGTCGATGTCGTAGCGCTCGAACCCGTCGACGTACCGGCGCAACAGCTCGCGGGCGGCGTCCGACTCGGGCTCTTCCAGGCTCTCCTCGGACGGCATCACCTCGTGCAGTCGGCCGCGGGCCCGCTGCAACAGACTGTTGACGGCGGCGGTGGACGTGCCGAGAGCCGCCGCCACCTCGGCCGCCTTCCACTGCAGCACGTCCCGCAGGACGAGGACTGCGCGCTGCCGCGCCGACAGGTGCTGCAGGGCCGCGACGAACGCCAGCCGCACCGACTCGCGCCGCGCCACCACCGTCGACGGATCGTCCGACCCCCACCCGGACTCGTCCCATATCGCGGTGTCCGGGACCGGCTCGAGCCACGGCACCTCCCGGCGCTCGACCAGATCGTCCGACGGATCCGAGCTCGGTGCCCCGAGCCCGGTCGGCAACGGTCGGCGGGCCCGGCTCTCGAGCGCGGTGAGGCACGTGTTGGTGGCGATCCGGTGCAGCCACGTCCGCAGCGACGCCCGCCCGTCGAACGCGCCGTACCCGCGCCACGCCCGCACCATCGTCTCCTGCAGCAGGTCCTCGGCGTCGTGGATCGACCCGCTCATCCGGTAACAGTGCGCCAATAGTTCGCGCCGGTAAGGATCTGCGGCCGTGAGGAATTCGTCGTCGAGACTGCGCTCCACCGTCATGACCCGAACCCTAATCGCAGACTCCGACAACGGGAACAGGGTGCGTGAACACCATCCCGAGGGTCCCTGTCGCCGACAGGGTCACGCGCCGAGGATCGACAGGGTGGGAGCGCCGACCGCGGCGTCCGGTGAGGAGAAACGACATGTACGCGACGATCGCCGTGAAGGCGCCGGACCGGGACGTATCGGCCGCCCGCGCCCGCACGGTGCTCGACGAGTGGGTGCCACGCGCCGTCGCGGGCGACCGTGCGGCCCGGCAGCGGGTCGTCGCCGTCGTGTACCCGCTGGTGCGACGCTACTGCTTCGCGCGGATCGGGCAGGGTGCACTGCAGTCCCTCGCCGAGGACGTCGCCCACGAGACGTGCGTGGGCCTGATGACCGCGCTGCCACGCTTCGACGACCGCGGATCGGCGTTCCTCACGTACGTGTACGCGATCGCCGCACACAAGGTGGCCGACGCGCACCGTGCCACCGGCCGGTCCTGTGTGCCGCTCGACGAGGCCGGTGAACCCGTCTGCCCCGACGCGGGCCCCGAGGAGTGCGTCCTGAACGGTGAAAGCGGTGATCGGGCACGGCAACTGGTCGACTCGCTGCCGCCGCGGGACCGGGAGATCGTCGTCATGCGACTCGTGTGGGGCATGAGTGCCGCCGAGACCGCCGCAGCACTCGGCACCACCGCCGGTGCGGTTCGGGTGGCGCAACACCGGGCCCTGAACCGGTTACGGGACCGACTGGGGGACCGGACGCGGATCGAGGCCGCGGCCTGAGGGGCGTCACAGATCGTGTTCGGTGACCGCCCCGCTGTGCAGCGCCAGTTCGACGAGCCGCAACCGCTTCTGGTTCTGCGGCAGATCCTCCACCCCGAACTTCCCGAACAGGGTACGCAGGTGCGTCTTGACGGCGTCGACGCCGAGGAACACCTCGTCGGCGATCGCCCGATTGGACGCCGGTGTCGCGAACGCCGCATCGTGCTTGTACGGCCGGCACAGTGCCACCAGGATCGCCCGCTGGGTTTCGGTCAACGATCGCACGTCGGGCAGGTCGTCGGCGAGTTTCGTCGGATCACCGCTCGGTCGTGCCGGGTCGCGGAACAGCAACGCCGAGTTGCCGATCCGGATGCCGTCACCGCTGCGCAGACGATGCCGGCCGGAGAGGCGCGCCCCGTTGACGAACGTGCCGTTGCGGGACAGACCGTCGTCGACGATCGTCCAGTCGCTGCCCACCCGCTCGAGGATCGCGTGCAGGCGGGAAACCTCGGGGTCGGATGTCAGGGAGACGACGGCGTCCGGGGCGCGCCCGACGGTGACCGGTGCACCGGACTCGGGCAGCGGTATCTCGTGACTGCGGCCCGTCCGGTCGGTGTACCGCAGATACGGGGTGTCGATCGTGTTCATCGCGGCTCCCGGGGCAGGGGACTCCTTCATCGTCCCGCCGCCGGCCGGGTCGGGCAAGCGGGCACACGCTCGGTCGTTTCGCCCTAGACTCGCGCTCGTGCAGCACACAGAAGCGGATTTCACCGGGGTGCGGGGCACCCGCATCGTCTACGACGTGTGGCGGCCGGACGGCTCTCCCGCCGGCACCCTGCTGCTCGTGCACGGTATCGGTGAACACGCCCGCCGCTACGACCACGTGATCGAACGTCTGGTCGGTCTCGGACTCGTCGTGTACGCGCCGGACCATCGCGGCCACGGGCGGTCCGGCGGAAAACGGATCGAACTGCACGACTGGTCCGACTTCGGCGCCGACCTGCACCACCTGGCCACGATCGCCGCCGCCGACAACCCGGACCTGCCCCGATTCGTGCTGGGGCACAGCATGGGTGGCGCGATCGCCCTCACCTACGCCCTCGACCACCCCGGAGAGCTGACCGGGCTGATCCTGTCCGCGCCGGCCGTCGTCGTGTCCACCGACAAACCGAAGATCGTGATCGAACTCGGCAAACTCGTCGGACGCATCGCCCCCAACATCCCCGTCGAGACGCTCGACGCGAAGGACGTCTCCCGCGACCCCGCCGTGGTGGCCGCCTACGAAGCCGATCCGCTGGTGTACCACGGCAAGGTCACCGCCGGTATCGCCCGCGGGCTGCTCACCGCAGCAGACAGTTTCCCGGCCCGGCTGCCGTCGCTCACCGTCCCCACCCTCGTCCTGCACGGCACCGCCGACCGCCTCGTCGACATCACCGGCAGCCGGATGATCTCGGCCCGCGCCGGATCGAAGGACCTCACCCTGAAAACGTACGACGGCCTCTACCACGAGGTGTTCAACGAACCCGAACGCGAGACGGTACTCGGGGATCTCGTCGACTGGCTGACCCCGCGCCTGGGCTGAGCGTCAGCGCACCGCGAGCACGTGGAACATCGTGTGCTGACCACCCTCCGGATTGAAGTTGTCGTCGGCGACGATGACGACGGTGCGGGTGCCGTCGTCGAGCGTCGGCCCCCACGTGATGCCCTCGACGTTGTCGGGGTCGGCGCCGGTGTCGGCGAAATCGAACAGCAGCTTCTTCGGCATCGGGGTTTCGGTGCCGTCGAGGGTGGCCTTGCCGTTCACCGAGGTGGCACCGGCGGTGGTCGTCCAGAACACCTGCGCCTCGACGCCGCTACCGGGCACCGCGCCCCGCTCGATCACCAGGAATTCGTCGTCGTCGATCGCGAGGATCTCGGTGGCGCCGCGGTCGGCCTTCAGCGTGAAACCGGTGGGGCTGACGACGTCCGGGTAGACGCCGCTGATCGGGTCCACCGCGTACACGAACTCGTCGACCGCCTCACCGCTTGCGCTGTCGAACATCAGGACCCGGGAATCCGTGCCCTGCTCGGGGGTGGCGACAGTGCCGTCCTGGATCAGTGAGTTCTCGGTCAGGGCAAGCAGTCTCGATCCGTCCGTCGAGAACGTCAGACCCTCGAACGCCAGATTGTTGCGGACGCCGGAGACCTGCGTGCCGTCCGGGCCGGCGGTGGGCAGGTAGTGCTCGGGCACCGCGAAGTCCCGCACCGCCGCGCCGTCGGCGGACGCGAGCCGCACGAACGGGTCCAGGAACTTCGATGCGTCACCCTCGCTCGAGTACACGAAATCGGTGGACCCGGCCACCCGGCGGACGGATTCGGGATCGACACCCTTTTCCGGGTACGGGACGCCCCCGATGTCGGTCAGCTCGATCATCGACGTGAACTCCGGTGCCGTACCGGTGAACTCACCGTCGCCGTCCAAGGGCAGCGTCAGCGTGTAGGCGCGGGCCGGGCCGTTCTGGGCGCGATCGTCGCTCACGACGAGGTAACTGCCGGTGTCGGCGTCGTAATCGATGCCGGACAGTCCACCGAGCGGGGTGTCGAACGGGGTGAGCCCGTCGGGCACCTGCATCGTGGCCAGATGCGTCACCGAGGACACCGATCGGGTGTCGGCGTCGGCGTCGGCATCGGAGCAGGCTCCGAGGGTGAGGGCGACAGGAACGGCGAGGAGGGCCCAGCGGCGGGAAGGTTGCATGCGAAGGAGCGTGGGCGGGCCGGGTGAACTGTCCGCCATGCTCGGGTGACGGGGGAGTGGCGGGCCGACGGACGTCGGTGAAACTGTCGAACGTTCGGTCGAGGCACCGGGTATACGAGTTCGCCCGGTGCGCGGCAATGAACTGTCGTATCGTCCGTAAATGGCTGATCCTGCAACCACACTCACTCATCGGACCGTGCGTGTCGGGGACATCGACATGCACATCGCGGAGCAGGGCACGGGTGATCCCGTCGTGCTCTGTCACGGATTCCCCGGACTCTGGTACAGCTGGCGGCATCAGTTGTCGGCGCTGTCCGCGGCCGGGTATCGGGTGATCGCCCCCGACATGCGCGGCTACGGCCGCACCGACGTGCCGGCGGATCCCCGCGAGTACGACCGCCGCCACACCGTCGACGACATGGTCGGTCTGCTCGACGCACTCGGCATCGAGCGGGCCGTGTTCTCGGGGCACGACTTCGGCGCCCAGCTGGTGTGGGATCTGCCGGCGTGGGCGCCGGACCGGGTACGCGGCCTGATACAACTCAGCGTCCCGCGCACGCCCCGGTCGCCGGTGCGGCCGACGACCGCGTTCCGGCACATGGCGTCCCAGCACTTCCTGCACATGCACTACTTCCAGGAGTACGGTCCGGCCGATCGGGAACTCGGCGACCATCCGCGGGAGTTCCTCGCCAAGATCTTCCACGCCCTCTCCGGTGCCAACCGCTACCTGGACTGCTGGAATTTCCCGTCCGCCGACAACGGCTACCTCGATGTGCTGCCCGAGCCGCCCGCGCTGCCGTGGTCGTGGCTGAACGAGGACGAATTCGACTACTACGTTCAAGAGTTCACGCGCACCGGGTTCACGGGCGGGCTCAACTGGTACCGCGCCGACGACTACGTGTGGGAACAGAACGAGGGACTGCAGGGCCGCCCGATCACCGTCCCCGCCACGTTCATCGCGGGCGCGAAGGACCCGGTGCTCGAGATGATGGGCGACAGGCCGTTCGAGACGATGGAGGCAATGGTGCCCGGCCTGCGCTCGACCCATGTGATCCCGGACGCCGGGCACTTCGTACAGATGGAGGCCGCCGAGCAGGTCAACGCCGCGATGATCGAGTTCCTGGACGGGCTGGACTGACGACGCGAAAGAAAGTTCGCCGGAACTGTCCTTTCGGAGTCTCCTCGTTCGTCGTCATGGTGTACGACAACAACGAGCACCTCCCGAGGAGGAACCGATCATGAAGTACCTGCTGCTGATCAACGCCGAGTCCGCAGACGCCTCGAGTGACTGCACCCCCGAGGACTGGATGGTCTACGACAAGGAGGTCAAGGACGCCGGGATCTTCGTCTCGGGGGAGTCGCTGGCCGACCTCGTCACCGCCACCAGCATCCAGGTGGGGGAGGACGGCGCCCGCACCGTCACCACCGACGGACCGTTCGCCGAGACCCGCGAGGTGCTGGGCGGCTTCTACGTCATCGACGTGCCCGACCTGGACGTCGCGCTCGACTGGGCGGCGCGCTGTCCGGGCTCGCGCGGCGGCGGCCGGATCGTGGTGCGTCCCATCGCCGACTTCGGCAACTGACGACCGATGAGCGAGGAGGGCAACGGCTGCGCGGCCGACGCGGAGACGGCCGTCGAGGCGGTGTTCCGGGAGGAGCGCGGCCGCCTGCTCGCCGCCCTGGTCGGCCGATTCGGTGATCTCGATCTGGCCGAGGAGGCCACGTCGGAGGCGATCGAGGCTGCGCTGCGGCACTGGCCCGTCGACGGGGTGCCGTCCAAGCCCGGCGCCTGGCTGCAGACCACGGCCCGGCGCCGGGCCGTCGACCGCCTGCGCCGGGACCAGGTGCTCGCGGCGCGGATCGCGGTGCTGCAGGTGGAGGCGGATCGCGCCGATCCCGCTCCGCCCGCCGACGCGAGCGGGGAACTGCCCGACGAGCGGCTGCAATTGTTCTTCACGTGCGCACACCCGGCGCTGCCGCCCGAGGATCGCACGGCGCTGACCCTGCGCTACCTCGCCGGCCTCACGACCCCCGAGGTGGCCCGGGCCTTCCTCGTCCCGACCGCGACGATGTCCAAGCGGATCACCCGGGCCAAGAAGCGGATCCGGGACCTCCGCATTCCCTTCCGCGTTCCGGGTGCCGACGAGCTTCCGCAGCGGCTGCCCGGCGTCCTGCAGGTGCTGTACTCGATCTTCACCGAGGGATATGCGGCGAGTACCGGACCGCGGTTGCAGCGCCTCGAGGTCGCCGAGGAGGCGATCCGGCTGACCCGCGTCCTGCACCGCCTGCTGCCTCACGAACGTGAGGTGGCAGGTCTCCTGGCGCTGATGCTGCTCGTGCACGCCCGCCGCGGAGCCCGGACCGGACCGGGCGGCGAACCGGTGCTGCTCGACGACCAGGACCGCGCCGACTGGGACCGCCCGATGATCGAGGAGGGCAGCGACCTGGTGCTGAGGGCTCTCACCGGCGGCCCGCCCGGCGCCTACGGTGTGCAGGCCGCGATCGCCGCGCTGCACGACGAGGCCCCCGACGTCGCGAGCACCGACTGGCCGCAGATCGTGGCCCTGTACGACGTGCTGATCCGGCTGGTGCCGTCGCCGGTCGTGAGGCTCAACCGCGCAGTGGCGGTAGCGATGCGTGACGGTCCGGCGGCCGGGCTCGCACTTCTCGACGGGCTGTCCGACGAGCCGCGGCTGCGCGCGTACCACCCGTACGCGGCGGCGCGGGCGGAACTCCTGACCCGCCTCGGACGGAGGGAGGAGGCCGCCGACGCATACCGGTGTGCACTCGAATCGGCCGGCACCGACCCGGAACGCGCCTACCTCGAACGCCGGCTCGGTGAGATGGAGGACGGTCGGGCGTAGTGCGGTTCCCGGATCCTGATGCCCTAGAAGGTGTTCGGGTACGACTTCTCGTACGCGGCCTTCTCGGCGTTGAAGCGGGCGATCTTCTTCGGGTTCTCGAGGTTCGGGGGCAGACCGTGCTTCTCGAGGCGGCGCTGCCGGTTCTGTTCCATGTATGCCGCCGAGTAGAACAGGGCGAGGAAGAGGCCCAGCAGCACCATCGAACCACGCAGCCACAGCGGTCCGGGGAACAGGAGGAACGCCGCGAAGATCGGGATGAACGGCACCATGCTGCGGATCATGTGCCGGGGCACGGCCCAGTCGCCGATCAGGTCGTTGCGAACCCAGTCCTGCATCGAGTCGGGTAGTTTGCGGCCGCACGAGTAGGCGATCCACTGCAACGGGTTCGGGCGGCGTCGGCCCTGGTGCTCGCTGGTCATGGCTGTCCGTCCTTCTCGGCTGGCGTGGGTTGTTCGGTGAGGGCGCCGGCGCGCAGGGCGGCGGCGTTGATGCGGGTGAGGACCGAGTGCAGTTCCTCGAGTTCGTCGAGACTCGAGCCGAGGCGCCGGACGACGGTGCCGGGGATCTTCTCGGCCGGTGCGCGCAGTGCCCGACCGGCGTCGGTGAGGTCGACGACGAGTTGCCGCTCGTCCGCGGCGCTGCGGGTGCGGGTGATCAGCCCGCTCGCCTCGAGTCGTTTGAGCAGTGGCGACAGCGTCGGCGAATCGAGTTGCAGGGCCTGCCCGATCTCCTTGACCGACATCGGTGCGTCCCCCCACAACGCGAGCATCACCAGGTACTGCGGATGGGTCAGGCCCATCGGCTCGAGGATCGGGCGATAGACGGACAGCACGGCCCGATTGGCGACGGCCAGCGCGAAACACACCTGACGGTGGAGGGCCAGTGGGTCGATGTCACCCCAGTCGATGTCCTGCTCGTCCTCGATCACAAAATGGAGCATACACGATTTGATCGTGCACTAACTAAATGTGGGGAACGCCTCGGGGTGGACAAATGAGAACGTGTTCTATATGTGTGGTTGTGACGGTCACCACGGGGCGGCCGGGCCTGTACTGCGGGCCACACCCACAGCACTTTCGACTGGAGTAACGAGATGTACGAGTGGTCCGACACCGATCTGATGTTCCGGGACGCCCTGCGCGGCTTCATCGACAAGGAGATCAAGCCGCACGTCGACAAGCTCGAGAGCGGCGAACTGCCGCCGTTCGAGATCATCCGCAAGATGTACGCCACGTTCGGCATGGACGAGATGGCCCGTGAATCCCTCGAAAAGGCATTCGCGAAGGAGGAGGCCAAGGAACGCGGCGAGACCGTGCCCGACTCCGGGGAGAAGGGCGGCGGATTCAGCGGCGCCGGCAGCATGGGCGTCATCCTCAACAGCGAACTCGCCGGCGTGAGCCTCGGCCTGGTCGCCTCGATGGGCGTCAGCCTCGGCCTCACCGTCGGCACCCTCCGCAGCCGCGGCACCCTCGCGCAGAAGAAGCGCTGGCTGCCCGAACTCGTCACGATGGAGAAGGTGGGTGCCTGGGCGATCACCGAACCCGACTCCGGCTCCGACGCCTTCGGTGGCATGAAGTCGTACGTCCGCCGCGACGGCGACGACTACATCCTCAACGGGCAGAAGACGTTCATCACCAACGGCCCCTACGCCGACGTCACCATCGTCTACGCCAAGCTCGACGAGGGCGACGCCTCCGTCGACCGCCGCGACCGCAAGGTCCTCGGTTTCGTCCTCGACAAGGGCATGGAGGGCTTCACACAGAGCGCCCCGTTCAAGAAGATGGGCATGAACTCCTCGCCCACCGGCGAGCTGTTCTTCGACAACGTCCGTATCTCCAAGGATCGTCTGCTCGGCGAAACCGAGAACCCTGCCAAGGGCGACGGCAAGGAGAGCGCCAAGGAGTCGTTCGCGGCCGAACGCATCGGCATCGCCTCGCTCGCACTCGGCATCATCAACGAATGCCAGCGGTTGTCCATCGACTACGCCAAGAACCGCAAGCTGTGGGGCAAGGAGATCGCCCAGTTCCAGCTCATCCAGCTCAAGCTCGCCGAAATGGAGGTCGCCCGACTCAACGTGCAGAACATGGTGTTCAACGCCATCGAACGCACCGCGTCCGGCAACCCCGTCACGCTCGCCGAGGCGTCGGCCATGAAGCTGTACTCGTCCCGCGCCGCGACCGAGGTCGCCATGGAGGCCGTGCAGCTGTTCGGCGGCAACGGATACATGGCCGAATACAAGGTCGAACAGCTCGCCCGCGACGCCAAGTCGCTCATGATCTACGCCGGCTCCAACGAAATCCAGGTCACCCACATCGCAAAGGGACTCCTGGGCAAGTGATTCCGGTCCCCGGCCCGCGTGAGGTGGCGCGGGCCGGGGCGGTCAGCCGGTTCCGTCGAGCAGGCCGAGCCGGTGGGCGGCGTCCACCGCGTCGCCGCGGGTGTGGACGTCGAGTTTGCGGTAGAGGGTGCGAAGGTGCGACTTCACCGTGGAAACCGACAGGTGCAGTTGCGTGGCGATGTCCACGGTCCGCAGCCTGCGCGCGAGACACCGGAGCACCTCGAGTTCGCGACTCGTGAGATGCGGGGTCCGGATCTCCGGGTGATGCGCGAGTCCCTCCCGCACCCGAGGAAAGGGGATGCCGGTGTCGGCGGCGAGCGCACCGACCGCAGTGTGCGGAAACCGGTAGAGCGCAGTGGGGTACGAACTGCTGTCGGCGATGCCGCAGGCGTGACGCCAGAAGCGGCGTGCGGCCGCGGCGCGGCCGGTCTCGTGCAGTGCGACGGCCTGCACGAGAAGCGCATCGAGCTGGAACCGGGTGTAGGGCGTGGACAGCCAGTCGTAGCGCCCGCACGCGGCCAGGGCAGCGGAATAGCGTCCGGTGAGGAGATGTGCACGAGCGCTCGCGACGACGTCCCAGGGCTGGGTGCGGGACGCACTCGTCGCGACCCGCAGCGCTCGGACACCGTCGCCGAGCGCGAGATGCACGTCGATCTCGACGGCATCGACGAGTGAACGCACGAACGTTCCCGAGGCCTGTCGCCGCCGGGAGTCGACCTCGGCCAGGTGGGCCGAGGCCCGGTACGGGTCCTGGTTCGAGAGTGCGTGCCGACACCGGGCGTACATCAGATACGGCCACAACTCCACGACGGGTGGGAGTTGTTCGAGCCTGGCCAGCGCCGACGCCGCCCGGGCGGCGTCTCCGACGTCCAGAGCGAGGAACATCCGCGCGACCAGACCGCCGACGCGGGTCAGTTCGTCGGTCCACCGATCCTTCGGGGCATGAGGATGCTCGAGCGCGAGCCATTCCTGCGCACGCGTGTGGTCGCCGGCGAAAGCCCAAGCGAGTGCGGCGTTACCGGCGGCGTTCCGGGCGATGTAGTTCAGTCCCGCTGCGTCCCCGAGCCGGTACGCGATCCCCAACTCGGCGAGCGAATCCGGGAAGTTGCCCGCCAGCTGGTGCGTCAACGCCCACTGCATCCGGATGAACGGGAGCATCTCGACGGGATCGGCGGGACGATCGTCCAGGGTGGCGAGCACCCTGCGGAGCCGTGCGGTCACGGCGTCGGTCTCGTCGTACTCGCCGGCGAGCCGAGCCAGGATGCTGTCGAACGTCGCATGTGCCAGATCGGTGAAGGACCGCACGTTCGTCATCCGGCCGACCGGGGCGGTGCGCGGCCGATCGGCGCCGAGGTGTTCGATCAGGCTGCGGGCCGCCCGTGCACGCGGCCGGGTGGCGAGCAGCTCCCCCGGCAGCGCGCGCAATGCTGCACCGAGAACGGTGAGATCGGCGTCGATCAGGTCGGAGAGGTGCCGGTCGACGATCGCCGACACCAGCACCCACTGCCGGGACTCGGTGGCGCACTGCAGGGCGAGCGCATACTCGCCGAGCGAATGATGGTGGTAGGCGAGCAGCGACAACTGCGTGTCCACGTGCAGTCCACTCGACCGCTGATCGTCGAGCAGCACATCACGTAACGCCTGAGGCGGAACCCATACCGGCCCGTTCGCGGAGTCCCGGTACGCGAGGATGCCCCCCTCTTCGAGTGCGACGAGATGCCGGACGGGATCCGAACTCCCGGAAAGGAATCGGGCAGTATTCACCGTCACGGCGTGGGCTGCCACGACCCGTTCCAGGAACGATCGGTGCTCGGCGGCGACGTGTGACCCGAGAACGGTGGTTCGGATGTGTGCGGACACCGCGTCGCGCATCCGCCGAGAGAGCACATGGTGCCGAAGGGGAATCTCCGGCAACGCCGCCACGACGTCCATCGCGGTGTAGGTGAGAGCGGGCAGGCCCGCCGTCGCCCGGAGGATCTCTTCGATCTCACCGGGGCGTGCGTCGACACCGGCCGTGGTGAAGACGTCCCGCACATCGTCGACCGTGTGCCGGAGCAGGTCGGTGTCGAGCGTGTGACAGATCGGCTCGTAGAGATCCCGGAACGCCGACCGTCCGGTGACACCGACCGCGACGTCCACCGAATGACAGGTGTCGACGATGCGCCGGATCTGTTCGTCGACCTCCCGATCCGTCAGCCGGGAGATACCGGGAAGTGCCAGGCGAACCCGCCGGGGGAGGTGTTCGAGCAGGCGGCTCACTTCGGCGAAGGCGGTGCCGGCGGTGGGGGCCGTGCCGGACTGTGCGACCGCCCCGGACGCGGTCAGCGCCGAAGCGACGGCCCGCCACAGCCGGGGTGAGTCCCAGTCGTGGCCGGGCACGACGCAGACACCGATCGCATCGTCGGGACGGGCGGACGCCCACCACCGGATCAAACGTTCTTTGTCGTGGCCGTGCGGACCGCGGAGCACCGTGAGTGGGGCGTCCTGTCCGACGAGTGACCGCAAGCGTTGTGGTGGCAGCGGGACGGGGGGAGAGCCACAGGAATCCTCACCGCGGCGCGGGTCGATCATCGTGGTCCTTCGGGAACGGGCGCGCGCCGTGACGGTCACAACTGCCGAACTGATACGAGCATCATCACCTCTACCGCACCGTCGGGGCGGTCCCACGTACCGACCGCCCCGACACGGAAACTTCACCCTTCAATCGTCCGTTTTCCGAAGATTCACCCGCGTCCTCATCCCTCTGAGCGCCGATCGTCGGTCGGCCGGCCGATTCGATGGACGAGTCAGCATCACCCATTCCTCGCCGGGATCCGATACATCGGGGGTCGAGATCCTCGGACCGTGTCGAAGGACGTGTCATGAGAACTCTCCTCCCCGGACGCCACCGTGGATCGTTCGCCATCGCAGCAGTTGGAGCGGCCGCGGTGACCGCAGCTGTCGTCGTGGTCGGTGACACCGCAGGTCGAGGCGTCGCCGCGGCATCGCTGGCAAGTCCGCTCCCCGGTGTCACGCTCACCCAGATGGACGGCACACCGCCGTTCGATCCGTCGGACTCCACCGGTGGCGACGCGGACCCGTCGAACGGCGTCGTCCGCTCCGGCGACCGGGTCGCGTTCGTCGTCGACATCGACCCCGGCACCGCCGGTCTCCGCGACGCCGTCGTGACGATCCCGATCTGGCAGGGACTGGTGCTGGACGCGGTGCCGGCCTTCTGCGGGCCGGGATCGACACTCCTCCCCGCCGGGGTCCTGACGGTACTCACCTGCGACCTGGGAGATCTCGCGCCGCGGAAGCAGACGACGAGGGTGGTGACGGCAACCGCATCGGCTGCCGCAGGACCGTCCTCCGGGGCGATCACCACCGGGGTCACCCTGACCGGGACGTCACCGCTGACCCTCGTCACCTCGAACACGACGCAACTGACCTTCGTGGCGCGGCCGGAGGGCTGCGATCCGGCGGGCGCCGGTGCGGCGCAGGAACCTGCCGAACGCCCGACCGCGAACCGGGTGCAGGCGGTCGGCCGGATCGCGGACGTCGTCGTCGACGACGCCGGCGACCCCGTACCGGGCGCGGTGGTGACCCTGCGCGGGGAGGACCGGTGCGGTGATCGGATCGAACGCCGGGCAACCGCAAGCGAGAGTGGAAGGTTCGCGTTCGTCGGGCTCGTCGCCGGCCTGTACACGGTCACCGCGTCGGCCCCGGACGACGCACCCGGCGCACCGTCGATGTCCGCGACGGTGCCGGTCACGCTGTCGGACGCGAACACGACGGTGTCCGGCCTCGACCTTCGGATACCGGCCGAATCCGCTGTCGCGGAAGAGCCCGACGTCGTGGTCGAGGAACGGTGACCGGCATGCGTGAATCTCTCGGCATCGCGGTCGACGCGGCATCGGTCCACGCGGTCCTCCTCGACACCGACGCCCCCGAACTCGGCCCGATCGACCGTCGCAGCGACACCCTGTGGCGTGAACCGGGGTTCGATCCCGTGTTCGAGGCCGCCACGACCATGCTCCGTCGAGCGCAACGAATCGGATTGGGCCCCAGGGTAACCGGTGTAGTGTCGTCCGACGCGAAGATCGCCGCCGCCCTCGGTGACGCGTTCCAGCCCCACGGCACCGGCATCGTCACACTCGTGAGCGTGACCGACGCCCGCATCGGCTATCTCCAGTCGATGCCGGAACTGCAGGACAGCCGGACCGCGATCGTCTTCGCGACCGAAGCCGACGACATCGTGGCACTCACGGTGGACCTGGCCACCCGAGGAGTGCACCACGCCGTCCGCTACCCGGCCAACTACATCGGCAGCGACGCGATCGAATCGATCCTGGACGAACTGCTGCGGCGGCTGCCGTGGGGACGCAGATCCGTTGTCACACTGGGGATCGGGGCAGCGCTACGTGCCCGGATCGCACACCTGGCCGGCGAACGACGGATCGACACCCACACCCCGTTCGATGCCCGGTGGACACTGCCGATCGGCGCGGCGATCGTCGCCGCCGAACGCGCCGTCGTCCACGTCGAGCTCCCCGGTACGGCACGGGTCGGGCGGGCCCGCCACAGGAGTCCGAACGGACTCGGATCGCTCCTCCGGCGAGCGGGCGGGCACCGTTCAGCAGGGCAGGTATTCCGCGCGTAGGAGGTCCTTGCGGAGCTTGCCGGACTCCAGTCGGGGCAGTTCGTCCCGGAACTCGAGGATGCGGGGCACCTTGAACCGGGAGAGGTGTTCCCGGGCGAACGCGAGAATGTCGTCCGCGAGTTCCGGGGTGGCCTCGGTACCCGGTGCGGGTTGCACGACGGCGTGCACGTACTCGCCCATGTCGGCGTCGGGCAGACCGAACACGGCGACGTCGGCGACACCCGGGTGCATGATCAGCCGGTTCTCGATCTCGGCAGGGTAGATGTTCACACCGCCGGCGATGATCATGAACGCCTTGCGGTCCGTCAGGTACAGGTAGCCGTCCGGGTCGAGGCGTCCCACGTCCCCGATCGTCGACCAGGTCGGATGGTCCGGGTGCCGCGCGTCGGCGGTCTTCGTCTCGTCGTTGTGGTAGCTGAAGGGCGCCCCCGTGCGTTCGAAGTACACCGTGCCGACCTCGCCCACGGCCAACTCCCTGCCGTCGTCGTCGCAGATGTGGATCGGACCCGTGACCGACCGGCCCACTGTGCCCGGACGAGCTTCCCAGTCCGGTGCCGCGACGAATGTGACGCCGAGACCCTCTGTGCCGGTGTAGTACTCGTCTACGATCGGCCCCAGCCAGTCCAGCATCTCGAGCTTGACGCCGACGGGGCACGGCGCGGCGGAATGCAGCAGGGCCTCGAGTGAGGACAGATCGTGGCGGGCCCGGATCTCCGGGTCCATTTTGAGGAGCCGCACCATCATCGTGGGTACGAGCTGGGTGTGTGTGACGCGGTGACGCTCGACCGACGCCAGGAACTCCTCCGGATCCCACTTCGACATGACGACGACGGTGCCGCCGATCTCCTGCACCGCGATCGACCAGTTGAATGCTGCGGCATGGTAGAGCGGCCCGGGCACCAGGTACACCGAGTCCCCGTCCATCGAGGTGATGCTGCAGAGCAGGTTCGAGTTGTGGGGTGCGGCAGGGTCGTCGACCTGCAGACCCGTCAGCGCCCGCTTGACCCCCTTCGGTCGACCCGTGGTGCCGGAGGAGTAGAGCATCAGCTGGCCGCGGGGCTCGTCGTCGAGGGGTTCCGGCGACTGCTGTGCCAGTACGTCCTCGTAGTGTTCGACGCCGTCGACGACACCGTCGAACATCAGGCGGTGCACGTCGGCGTCGAGGAGCGGCAGCAACCCGACGACGGTCTCCTGCAAGCCGTGCGAGCAGATCAGGACCCGCGCCCCCGAGTCCGCCATGATGTACGCGGCCTCGTCCGGTGTGCTGTGCCGGTTGATCGCGGTGACGTACAGGCCGGACCGTACTGCCGCCCAATAAACTTCGAAGAAACGGACGTGGTTCTCGGCCAGGATCGCGATACCGTCACCCACCTTCAGGCCCCGTGCACGCAGCTCGCGGGCGAGTCGTACCGAACGCTCGTCGAGCTCCCGGTAGGTCAGGCCGGGGCCGCGGCTCATCCGGACGGCGATTCTGTCGGGGTGGGTGCGAGCATGTGTTCCGGGGTACATCGAGACCTCCATGGTGGTGCCGTGAACGGGTGGTTCGTGACGTCGTCAGGGGCGAATGAGAGCAGACAGTGCCATGTCGACCCTTTCCGAGATCAGAGGTCCGCCATTGTTCGACGGAAGCGCCCGACCGGGAGATTCCCGGGAAGGGCGTCGATAATTGTGCGCAACGAATGCAGGGAATGAATGCGCAGAAAATGACGTGTAATGAGGATTCCGGTACGGATGCGGTGCTCGTATGATTTCTGCACTACATCGACGACGGCAAACTATCGCGCCGTGCTGTCGCGCGCAACCCCTGACAATCGTTGCTCGGTGAGGGTTCTGATCCCGACCGAGAGAGTTGAGGACAGCGGAAACCCTCACCCCTTGACAGGTTAAGTCTGCGGCCTTAAAGTCCTTTGTGTGACCCGCACCACTCCCCGAACGGCGATGATCGACGCCGCCGAACGGCTCATCGTGGAGCGTGGCCTGCCGGCACTCACGCTCAAAGACGTCCAGCTCGCAGCAAACCAATCCAACAATTCCGCGGCGAAATATCATTTCGGTTCCCGGGACGGACTCCTCGACGCTCTGATCGGGACGCGCATGGCCCCGGTCAACGCCCGCCGCACCCGGTTGCTCGACGCGATGGAGCAGTCGGGCTCCCCGGAAACCGTCCGGCTCGCCGTCGAAGCCCTCGTCCACCCCCTGGCGGCCGAGACCCTCGGCCGGCCCGGCAGTCGCTACGCGCGCTTCCTCGTGCAGGCGGTCACCGACCCCGCGCTCGCGGATCTGACCCGGAAGCATCTGATGGCAGAGAGCTATCGACGGGTCCATCAGCTGCTGATCGACCTCTGCCCGGCACCGGCGGACATCGCAGGCTGGCGGACCGGTAACGCCGTCATGCTCAACATGACGGCGCTCGCCGCCCGAGAGGGCGCCGGCCACAGCCCCTCGGAAACCACTGCGATCGTCGCCGACATCGTGGGCGCACTCGTGGCCATGTTCGAGGCCCCCACATCGCCTCCCGCCCCGTACCTCTAGGAGTTTCCCGTGACCTACGCGCTCCCAACCACCGCCGCACCCACCCCCACCGATCCCCTCGCATACTTCGGCCCGATCGTCGCGCCACGCATCACCGCGGACGCGGACGACCGGCCCTACGAGCTGTTCTCCCTGGAGCCGCAGACCCCCACGATCGGTGCGGAGATCTCCGGTATCCGGCTCGGCGGCGACTTGCCCGATACGGTCATCGCCGAACTCCGCCGGGCACTGCTCGAATGGAAGGTGCTGTTCTTCCGTGGTCAGGACATCACCCGGGAGGACCATCGTGCGTTCGCCGCGCGCTGGGGTGAGCTCGAACAACACCCGTTCTACGAGTACACCCAACCCGGACAGAGCGCAGTCGACGTCGCCACCCTGGCCAAGGACGCGAATGCCGTAGGCGCAGAGAACATTTGGCACAACGATGTCACCTGGCACAAGTTTCCGTCGTTCGCGGCCGTCCTGCGCGCAGTCGAGATTCCCGCGGTGGGCGGGGACACGCTGTGGGCCGACACCGGTGCGGCCTACGATCTGTTGCCCGAGGACCTCAAGGCGCGGATCGACGGACTCGAGGCCGAGCACGACTGGGTCCGCTCGTTCGGCTCCGGAATGCCACAGGACGCGATCGAACGGCTGCGGCCGGAGTTCCCGGCCGTCACCCACCCGGTCGTGCGGGTCGTCCCCGAGACCGGCCGACGCGTGCTGTTCGTCAATGTCGCCTTCACCCAGCGCATTCTCGGGGTGACGGAGAGCGAGTCGAACGAGTTGCTGCAGTTGCTCTACCGACACCTCATGCGCCCCGAACTGCAGGTGCGCCTGCGATGGCAGCCGGACACCGTCGCCTTCTGGGACAACCGCACGTGCCAGCACTACGCCTCGAGCGACTACCACCCGGCGCGGCGGGTCATGGAGCGGATCTCGATCGTCGGCGACGCACCGGTCGGGATCGGTTCCCGGGCGGCCGGCGGACAGGGGTGCCCGGCATGAGCGACGCCCCCACTGCGGACCTCCACACACCCCTGAGGTTCCTGCTCGAAACCCGAAGCAGCTGCCGCGCATTCGCGCCGGACCCCGTCCCACGCGACGTAGTGGAACAGATTCTCGAGACAGCACAGCGCACACCGTCGTGGTGCAACACTCAGCCCTGGCAGGTGTCGCTCACCGAGGGGGACGCCACCGAGCGGTTCCGAGCGGGACTGCGCGAGTACGTGCGTTCGTCCCCGCAGGAACCGGACTTCCCGTTCCCCACCGGATACCGAGGCGACTACGGCACACGCCGTAAGGACTGCGCCATGCAGCTGTACTCCAGCGTCGGCATCGCCGAGGGGGACCGCCGCGCCTCGGCGGAACAGACGATGAAGAACTTCGACCTGTTCGACGCCCCGCACGTCGCCGTCGTCACCTCGGACGAGGCCCTCGGGGTCTACGGTGCCGTCGACTGCGGCCTGTACGTGAACACCTTCCTGCTCGCCGCGCACAGTCTCGGCGTTGCCGCCGTCCCGCAGGCCGCGCTCGCCGGCAGCGCGCCCTACCTGCGTCGATTCTTCGGCCTCGCCGACGACCGGAAGGTCGTCTGCTCGATCTCGTTCGGCTACGCCGACGACACCCATCCGGCCAACAGCTTCCGCACCCCCCGGGCGGACATCGACACGGTCGCGACCTGGGTGTCCTGAAAAGCATCCCACCCACAGCACTCCGGGACCTGCCGGTCGTGCGGTCTCCGCGCACACCCGCCCCGGTCCCACTACAGGCACAGAGGTCATCCACCCATGGACGTCGTCGAGGAGCAACACGGCAGGATTCTGGTCGTCCGCATCGAACGGGAGGCCAAACGCAATGCGATCGACCGGTCCGTCACCGAGGGCATAGATGCGGCACTGAACCGCCTCGAGGACGACCCCGAACTGTGGGCCGGTGTACTCACCGGAACCCCACGGGTGTTCAGTGCCGGAACCGATCTCGGTGTGAGCGTGAGCCTGCGGACCGAACGGGGCGGCGAGTACGGCATCACACGGCGTGAACGCCACACCCCACTGATCGCCGCAGTCGAAGGGCCCGCACTCGGCGGCGGATTCGAGATGGCACTCGCATGTGACGCGATCATCGCTTCCCGCACAGCGTTTTTCGGCCTCCCCGAAACCCGTCGCGGGCTCGTCGCGTCCTCCGGTGCGCTCTTCCGCGCCGCCCGGGCGCTGCCCCCGAACGTGGCGCGGGAACTGCTCGTCTCCGGACGCACCCTGGATTCGGAACGCGCCTGTCGACTGGGGCTGGTCAACGAAGTGACCGATGCCGGATGCGCCCTGGACCGGGCGCTCGCACTCGCCGAAGACATCTGCCTGTCCTCACCCGTGGCGGTGCGTGAGACCCTGCGGGCACTACGCGCCCTCACCGCAGCGGAGGACGCCCTCGGATGGCGGTCCACCGAACACGCCGTCGATGCCTTCCGTGCATCGGAGGACATGGCAGAGGGCATCAGCGCGTTCTTCGAAGGACGCACACCCCGATGGTGCGGACGCTGACCGAACCTCCACTTCGACAGGAGAGCACGACATGGACGAACTCGTCTCGATCAACCCGGCCACTCTCGACGAAATCGGCCGGACACCGGTCACGTCACTGCACGAGCTGGACACGGCCGTCCGCCGCGCGAACGACGTTTTCCCCGGCTGGAGCGCCGACCGTGCCCTGAGGCAGAAACTGTTGCAGGCCTGCGCCGATGCGCTGACACTCCGAGCGGCCGACATCGTGCCGCTGCTGGTGCGGGAACAGGGCAAGACCGCCGCCGAGGCCGGCGGCGAGATCTGGATCAGCGCCGAACATCTGACGCACGCCGCCGAGGCCGACTGGCCGGACGAGGAACCGGGCCCCGACGCCGCAGGCCGGACCGCCCGGGTTCAGAAGATCCCACTCGGTGCGGTGGCCGCTGTCGTGCCGTGGAACTTCCCCGTCTTCCTGACGGTGGCGAAGATCGCGCCGGCACTCGCCGCCGGCAACACCGTGGTCGTCAAACCCGCAGAGTCCGTGTCACTGGTCGTGGACACAGTGGTGCAGCTCCTCGCGGAGATCCTGCCGGAAGGCGTGCTGCAGATCGTGCACGGCGGACCGGACGTCGGCCGCACCCTCGTCGAGCACCCCTTGATCCGGAAGGTGTCGTTCACCGGATCCACACAGGTCGGCAGGCTGATCATGAAGCAGGCCGCCGAATCGATCACCCCCGTGACACTGGAGTTGGGCGGCAACGACCCGGCGATCGTTCTCGACGACGCCGACATCGCTTACACCGCACAGTCGTTGGCCCGATCGGCGTTCTTCAACGCCGGCCAGATGTGCGTCGCACCCAAACGTGCCTACGTCCCGGCCGGCAGGGTGGACGAGTTCTGCCAGGCCTTCGCGGCACACGCGGCGGCACTGTCCGTGGGTGACGGACTCGACCCCGCCACCACGATGGGGCCGCTGCACAGCAAGGCGCAGCTCGAGTTCGTACACGGATTGCTCGACGACGCGGTCGCCCGCGGCGCCACCATCGTGACGGGCGGAGGACGCGGCACCGATCTGCCCGGGTATTTCCTCGAACCCACCCTGGTCCGCGACGTCGACGACACCTTCGATCTCGTGGCACTCGAACAATTCGGACCGGTCTTTCCCGTGGTCGCGTACACGTCCCTCGACGACGTCGTCGCCACGGTCGACAGTCAGGAGTTCGGGCTCGGCGCGTCGGTATGGGGTACGGACGAGGCCGCAGCCACAGAGGTGGCCGAACGCCTTGCCGCCGGATCGGTCTGGGTGAACCAGCACAACGCCGTCGAAGTGGAACTGCCGTTCGGCGGGATCAAGTCCAGCGGGTTCGGCCGCGAGGGCGGGATCGAAGGAATCGGAGACTACCTACAGACCCGCGTGCTCAACATCAAGCACACCTCCTAGCGTGCGCGTGCGTGCGGCTCGTCACGGACACTCGTGGTGAGCCGCCGCACCGCCAGTTCGCTGTAGAGCGCGGCCCCGTCGGCGAGGACGCTGTCGTCGAATTCGGCGTGCGGTGAATGGTTGTAGGCGGCCTTGGTCGGGTCGCGGTCGGCGGGGCAGGCGCCGAGGAACACGAAGGCGCCCGGGATCTCGTCGAGGACGCGGGAGAAGTCCTCCGACGCCGTCGCGGGCTGCGGCTGCCACGCGAACCGTTCCGGACCGTACGTCTCGGCGACGACGTCGGCGACGAACTCGGCCTCGGTGTCGTCGTTGACGGTCACCGGGTACTGCTCGTGGTAGTCGACGTCCACGTCCATGCCGTGCGCGGCGGCGATGCCCCGGCACACCCGAATGATGCCGTCGCGCACCTTCTCTCGGTTCTCCTGCGAGAAACTGCGCACCGAAAGATCGAACCGGGCGTCGTCCGGGATCACGTTCGCGGCCGTACCGGCGTGGAATGCGCCGGCGGTGATCACCACCGGATCGAACGACGGGAACGAGCGGGCCGCGAACGTCTGCAGCGCCGTCACCATCTCGCAGGCCGGGGGAATCGGGTCGAGCGTCGCGTACGGGGCCGACCCGTGCCCGCCGCGACCGAGCACTGTCACCGTCACGACGTCGCTCGCGGCCATCAACGGGCCCTTCCGGGTGACGAACACGCCGCCCGGCGCCCCCGACGCACTCACGTGCAGCCCGTACGCCGCCACCGGACGCGACCCGGACGCCTCGAGCACCCCCTCCACCAGCATGTGCCCGGCCCCGTCGTAGCCCTCCTCGCCGGGCTGGAACATGAACACGACGTCACCCGCGAGTTGCTCGCGGCGCGCCGCCAGCAGGTGGGCGGCCCCGGCCAGCATCGAGGTGTGCAGATCGTGCCCGCACGCGTGCATCCGATCCGGCACTCTCGACGCATAGTCGACGTTCACCTTCTCGCCCACCGGTAGCGCATCCATGTCGCCGCGCAGCAACACCGTCGGGCCGGGGCGTCCACCGCGCAGGACCGCGGTGACCGACGACAACGCCGACCCCGTCGTGACCTCGAGCGGCAGCCCGTCCAGAGCCTGCAGGACACGGTCCTGGGTGCGCGGGAGATGCAGGCCCACTTCCGGTTCGGCGTGCAGCTGCCGGCGCAGCCGGACCAGATCGTCCTGCAGGGTGCGGGCGTCGTCGGTGAGCGACACGATGATCCCCTCTCGTCTCGGATATCGCTGCATGATGTCCACGACGTGCGCCCAGAGCCGCTGAAGTGCAGGATTCTGTCGTGACAGAGATCCGAATGCAGGAATGTGCCGAACTGGACGAGGTCGATCTGCGGCTGGTCAACGCCCTGCAGTTCGCGCCGCGGGCCTCGTGGACGACGGTCGGCGCCGCACTCGGCATCGACCCCGTGACCGCGGCCCGCCGGTGGACGCGGTTGGCGGACTCCGGTTCGGCATGGGTGACCGCGCACCCGGCCGGCCCGCAGACCGCCGCACTGATCGAGGTCGAATGCGTCGCCGGCGCAGCCCGGACCACCGCTGACGCACTGTCGCGTCGACCGCACGTCCTCACCGTCGAGCACACCAGCGGCGGCCACGGCCTCCTGCTCACCGTGAGCGTCGTCGACGTCGCGGCACTGTCGAGGCTCCTGCTGGACATCGAGGAACTCCCTGGAATCCGCTCGACCCGAACACATCCGGTGATCCGCCCGTACGCGCTCGGCGGTGACTGGCAGGTGCGGGCCCTCGACGGCGAGCAGCGCGGCCGCCTCACCCCGCCCGCCCGCCGCGGGCGGGCCCCGCTGCACCCCCTCGACGACACCGACCGGCGGCTGCTGGCCTGCCTGTTCGACGACGGCCGCGCCCCGCTCACCGACATCGCGGTGCGACTCGGCTGCAGTGTCACCACCGTGCGCCGCCGGCTGACGGCACTTCTCGGGCGGAACGCGTTGCTGCGCTGCGATATTGCGCAACCGCTGTCCGGCTGGCCGATATCGGTGTCGGTGTGGGCGCGAGTCCCCGTCGACGACTGCACCGACGTCGGCCGACGCCTCGTCGCGCTGCCCGAAACCCGGGCCTGCCTCGCGCTCGCCGGGGCGCCCGCCAACTTCTACCACTCGGTGTGGGTGCGGTCCCTCGACGACGTCCACCGTGTGGAGAGGACGCTGCGGCACCTCGTCCCGTCCCTCGACATCCAGGGCCGCACCATCACCCTGCACACCGTCAAACGCATGGGACGCATCCTCGACGACCACGGGCGCAGCGTCGAAGCCGTGCCCATGGACATCTGGGCCGACCCGGTCAGTGCGCCTCGAGGAACGGCCCGACCACGGACAGGACGTCACCGGAGGCCATGACCGTCGTCGCATGGTCGCCGTCGAGCACCGCGAGCTCCGCGCCGGGGATCAGCGCTGCCATCCGCCGGGTGTCGCCGAGGCGCATGCGGTCCTCGGAGCCGACGAACAGCAGTGTCGGGAGGGTGATGGACGCCAGGACCGAGTCCGGCACACCCGGTTCCTGCTCGGCGCGACGCATGTAGGCGACGAGAGCACGCGGGTCGTTGGCATCGAACGCCGCCCGCGTCGCCGGATCCAACGGGGTGGAGCGGTGCGCGTTCCACGTGTCGAGGAACGCCGTCATGCCGTCGCGGTCGAGTACGTCGACGCAGCCGGGAAAGAACAAACGATCGAACGATCCGGCCTGGGGGCGGCTGCTCCCGCCGCCGACGGTGAGGGTGCGCAGCCGATCCGGCGCCGCCGCAGCCACGGACAACCCGACACGCCCACCGAACGAGTACCCCAGATAGTGGGCACGCTCGTGACCGAGCCGGTCGAGGATCGCCAGGACGTCGCCGACCACAAGATCCATTGCGTACGAGGCAGGTTCGTACGGTCCGTCGCTGCGACCGTGACCGCGCATGTCCGGCAGGATCAACTGGTACTCGTGACGCAGTGCCTTCACGTAGCCGAACGCCCGCCAGATCGCACTCGACAGCGCCGTCCCGTGCACCAGCATCAGCGGCGTCCCGTCCCCGATCACGCGGAACGCCACACCGACACCGTCGACCGGATTGATCGCCTGTTCCATCACCACACCTCCAGGCTAAGCGTCGCCCACGAACCCCGACCCGTCCAATACGACGGTGCGGGTGATCCCGATGTCCGACAGGAACTGCTCGTCGTGGCTGACCACCACGAGCGCCCCGCGGAACCCGTCCAGCGCCTGGACGAGATGCTCGAGACTGGGCAGATCGAGATTGTTGGTCGGCTCGTCCAGCAGAAGCAGTCGCGGCGGCGGGTCGGCGGCCAGCAACATCGCCAGCGCGGCCCGCAACCGCTCCCCACCGGACAGCGTCGACACCGGTGCGTCGGCGTCGGCACCCCGGAACAGGAACCGCGCCAGCCCGCCGCGCACCTGCTCGGCGGATGCGTGCGGGGCCGCGGCCGCGACGTTCTGTGCGACTGACGCGTCCTCGTCGAAGACGTCGAGACGCTGCGGCAGCATCGCGAACGGCACCCGGGCCCCGTGGCGGGCGATCTCGTGGAGCAGCGTCGTCTTGCCGACCCCGTTGCGGCCGGCGAGAGCGATCCGCTCGGGGCCGACGACCTCGAACTCGACCGTCTGCCCACTGCGCAGCCGTGTCTCGGGGAGCACGATCACCTGCTGGCCCGGGAACACCGCGGTGTCCGGAAGGTCGATCCGGATCTCGCGGTCGTCGCGCACCAGTTCCTCGGCGGAGGACAGCACCTGCTTCGCATCGTCGAGTTTCTCGATGTGGTTGCCGCGCAACTTGCCCGCCGATTCCTGCGCGGCCCGCTTGCGCAGTCCCATCACGATCTTCGGCTCCCGCTTGTTCTCGTACATCTTGCGGCCGTAGCGTTCCCGTCGATCGATCTTGATCCGGGCCTCCACGAGCTCGCGGCTCTGTTTGCGGACGTCGCTGCGGGCGTCGCGCACCGCGGCCCGGGCCGCCTCCTGCTCGGCCTCGATCACCGACCGGTAGTGGGTGTAGTTGCCGCCGAACAGCCGCAGCCGGCCGTCCCGCAGTTCGGCGATCGTCTCCATCGTGTCGAGCAGGCCCCGATCGTGGCTGACGACGAGGACGCTGCCGGGGAACCGTTCCACCGATGCCGCGAGCAACGCCCGGCTGCCGGTGTCGAGGTTGTTCGTCGGCTCGTCCAGCAGCAGAACGTCCGGCTCCGCGAGCAGTTGTGCCGTCAACCCGAGCAGTGTCGTCTCGCCACCCGACAGCTGCCCCACCGTGCGATCCAGGTCCGCGACGTCGGCGACGACGTGCCGCAACCCCAGCCGGTGCAGCGTCGACACCGCGCGCTCCTCGATATCCCACGCCGACCCCACCGTGTCGAAATCGGCCTCGGTTCCGGATCCGGATTCGATGCGCGACAGCGACTTCCGGATGCCGTCGATGCCGAGGACGGTGTCGACCCGGACCGACGGATCGAGTGTCAGATCCTGCGGCAGGTAGGCGACGGACCCGTGCGTCGTCACCGATCCCCGGGTGGGACGCAGGCGCCCGGCGACGAGTTTCAACAGTGTGGACTTCCCCGAGCCGTTGAGGCCCACCAGGCCGGTGCGGCCCGCGCCGACGACGGCGTCGAGGCCGTCGAAGACCGGGGTGCCGTCGGGCCAGGCGAACGTGAGATCGGACAGGACGACGGACGACGGAGATCGAGACATGAGAAAACTCCCGGAGGTGTGGGCAACGGGCGCAGACGCCTACCCGTGGTACACGTCGCGCAGGGCGCGGTGGTCACCTCACAGGAGCAAGGGCGTCGTCCGATCATCCGGGAGCAGGGTCGGCGACGACGTTACGACGCTCCCGACGTGGGCGCAATCGAATTACTCCGCGACTGTCGGACGCCGGGAGTACGGTGAGCCTCGAGGCCATGGATCCGCTGGTGAACGTGGTCCGACCGCAGGCTTCGAGCAGGCGGCTAACGGATAACGGGGAGGTATCGAGACGCCGTGTCGTAGGCGTAATCGTGATGTCTTCGTGTGTGATCCGTGCTTGTTACGCAAGTGACGAACGGGAGGATTGTGACCATGGGTAATCGCCTCGGTTTCCGAGCCTCGCGCCGTGTCCGACGCAGCAGTGCGATCGCCCTGCCGCTCGCCGTCGTCGCTGTCGTGACCGCGGCCCTCGTGTCGTGCGTGGGCCCGAAATCCGAGCAGAGCGCACAGTCGGTGGTCGCCGGCTTCGTCCAGGCACTCAACGACCGCGACGCCGAATCCGCCGCCGCGCTCACGTCGTACCCGAACGCCGCCGAGGACGCCATCTCCCAGATGTTCGACGGCCTCGACCCCGAGGAGTCCCGCTGGTCCGTCGCCCAGTTCATGGAACTGAACGCGGACTCCGGCTTCTTCACCGTCGACGCCGCCTGGAACTTCGGCGACGGCAAGGACTGGAGCTACTACACCGACGGTGGCGTCCGGAAACTGTCCGTCGGCTGGCGCATCTCGTGGGATCCGTCGCTCCTGGCCCCCGACCTCGGCAACGGCGGCACCCTCCGCTACGAACGCACCGACGCCGCCCCACCCCAGGTGTTCGACGGCACCGGCGCCCCGCTGCTCGCCGAACAGACCATCAACGCGATCGTCCTCGACCCGGCCACGATGCCGGACCCGGGCGCCACGACCGACCGGGTCGCCAAGGCCCTCGAGCCGGTGGCCCCTCTCGTGACCGCCGACTCGATGCGGCAACAGCTCGCCGAGAAGCCCGGCGAGAAGGTCACCGCCGTCCTGCTCCGCGACCAGGACTACCAGTATCTGGAGAAGGACCTCGCCGGCATCCCCGGAGTGGTCGTCGACAAGCAGCCCAAGCTCATCACCACCGACCGCCGCATCTCGACACCGCTCCTCGACCCGCTGCGGACCGTGTGGCAGGAGAACCGGGACGCCACCGCCGGCTGGGCCGTCAACATCGTCGACCACGACGGGACACGCCACCAGCAGGCCGGCTACCAGGGCCCGCCCGGACCGGACATCAAGTCCACCCTCGACTCGCGCATGCAGCTGGCCGCGGAGAACGCCGTCGTCAGCGCCGGAACCCCGTCCACGATCGTCGCGATCCGGCCGTCCACCGGCGCCATCGTCTTCGCCGCTCAGAACAATCAGGCGATCGAGCAGGGACCCATCACGTTCACCGGCCTGTACCCGGCGGGAAGCTCGCTCGACCTCGTGCGCCGCGCCGCGGCCGCCCAGGCCGGTGTCGCACCGGACCGGGTGAGCGACAGCGACCTCGAGCGTGCCGGACGTCAGCTCGGCCTCGGACTGCACTACGAGATGCCCGGCCTCGACCCCGAGACCGCGATCCTCACCTCCTCCCAGTCCAACGTCGACCAGGTGATGAAATCGAAGAACGGCACCACCGCCCAGGTCAGCCCGTTCGGTCTCGCAATGGTCGCCGCCTCCGTCGCCCGCGGCAGCGCCCCCATGCCGATGATCGTCGAAGGACAGCAGGCCACCGCGAACAACGTCGAGGAGCCGTTGCCGCCCAACGTGATCGACCAACTGCGCACCGCGATGCGCGACGACGTCCAGCAGGGCAACGCGTCCCTGCTGAAAGGGCACCCCGATCTGGTCGGCATGGCGGCCGGCAGCGACACCGACCGCTGGTTCTACGGCTACCGCGGCGACCTCGCCTTCGCCGTGTTCGTCGCCGACGCCGACGGCGGTGACCGGGCCGTGAAGATGACGGACATGCTCATGAAGGAACTCGCCAAGCCTGCCGAGAAATAGGTACAGCGAAATAGGCGAAACCGGCACAGCCGACCAGACGCAGTGAAATAGGAACGAGGACCCGATTCGTGGCCGTGGATCTGTCGTATTCGCCGGTGGTGGAGGATCTCGTCGAGCGGACGCGGGTGTTCGTGCGGGAGATTGTGTTACCGATCGAGGACGCGCACGGTGGTGACATCACCGCTGCGGGTGGGGATCGATTGCGGGTGGAGTTGCAGGCCGAAGCACGGGCGCGGGGGCTGACCGCACCGCACGCGCCGGTCGAAGTCGGTGGTCTGGGTCTGAACATGAGCGACCGGTCACCCGTGTTCGAGGCCGCGGGCTACTCCCTGTTCGGCCCGACCGCGCTGAACATCGGGGCACCCGACGAGGGCAACATGCACCTGCTCGCGCACGTCGCGAACCCGGTGCAGAAGGAACAGTTCCTGGCTCCGCTCGCGCGGGGTGAGGTGCGTTCGGCCTTCGCGATGACCGAGCCCGCACCCGGCGCCGGTTCCGATCCCGCCGCCCTCACGACCCGTGCCGAGAGGGCGCCGGGTGGGTGGAAGATCAACGGTCACAAATGGTTCATCACCGGCGCCGACGGTGCCGGATTCTTCATCGTCATGGCCCGCACCTCCGGCGCGCCGGGCGATCGTGGGGGCGCGACGATGTTCCTCGCGCCGGCGTCGACCCCCGGAATCCGGGTGGGCCGGCACATCGACACCCTCGACCGGGCGATGATCGGCGGCCACTGCGAGGTGTTCTTCGAGGACCTGTTCGTGCCCGACGAGGCCGTCCTGGGCGCGGTGGACGAGGGCTTCGCCTACGCGCAGGTCCGGCTCGGTCCGGCCCGTACGACCCACGTGATGCGCTGGCTCGGCGCCGCCTGCCGCGGCCACGACGTCGCCGTCGAACACGTCGCCCGCCGGGACGGCTTCGGCTCTCGGCTCGGCGACCTGGGCATGGTGCAGAAGATGGTCGCCGACAACGAGATCGACATCGCCGCCACCCGTGCATTGCTGACCCGGGCGTGCTGGGAACTGGACCGGGGCGACGCGGCATCGGATTCGACGTCCATCGCGAAGACGTTCGGCTCCGAGGCGATCTTCCGGATCGTCGACCGGTCCATCCAGATGTGCGGCGGCATGGGCGTCTCCGGGGACCTGCCGCTGGCCCGCCTGTCCCGTGAGGTGCGCCCGTTCCGGGTGTACGACGGCCCGTCCGAGGTGCACCGGTGGGCGCTCGCGAAGCGCGTCGTCGGCAAAGCGAAGCGCGCGGCACGCGAAGAGGGCACGTCGTGACGACCGCACGCCTCGACGGGCTGGACCTGGCCCAGCTGCAACGCTTCTTCTCCGACATCGGCGTCCCCACCGAGGGGGAGTTGCGGGCCGAACCGCTCTCCGGTGGCAGGTCCAACCTCACCTTCGAGGTGTACGACGACACCACCCGATGGGTGCTGCGGCGTCCACCGACCGCCGGGCTGACGCCGTCCGCGCACGATGTGGCCCGCGAGTTCCGGGTGTGTGCGGCGCTGCAGGATTCTGCTGTCCCGGTCGCGTCGACGGTCGTATTGTGCGAGGACGAGGCGGTGCTGGGTGCTCCGTTCTCCGTCACCGGCTTCGTGGACGGACGGGTGATCCGCACCGTCGACGACCTCGGCACCCTCACGGATGGCGAGCTCGGTTCGTGCGTGGACGAACTGGTGCGAGTGCTCGCCGCGCTGCACACCGTCGACCACCGTGCGGTCGGCCTCGAAGAGTTCGGCCGGCCCGACGGATATCTGACCCGGCAGGTGGCGTTGTGGGCGCGGCAGTGGCAGCGCGTCAAGACCCGCGAACTGCCCGACCTCGAGCGGCTGCACGCCCAGCTCGCGGAGGCGATCCCGTCCACGTCGCAGGTGGCGATCGTGCACGGCGACTACCGGATCGACAACACGATCCTCGCCGCCGGAGACCCCGGACAGGTTGCCGCCGTGGTGGACTGGGAAATGTCGACGCTCGGTGACCCGCTCGCAGACCTGGCCCAGATGTGCGTCTACCGAAATCCCGCACTGGACGTCATCCTGGGGGAGCCTGCCGCGTGGACGAGTTCGAGGTTGCCGTCGCCGGACGAGCTGGCACAGAAGTACGCCACCGTGACCGGCCGAAACCTCGATCGCTGGGGGTTCTATCTGGGCCTGGCCGACTTCAAGCTCGCCGTCATCGCCGAGGGCATCACCCACCGGCACCGTGCCGGCGCGACCGGTGGAGACGGGTTCGCGCAGGCGTACCAGGCCGTGGAACCACTCGTCGCCGCAGGACTGGCTGCTCTGGGAGAAAGAGAACAGTGAACAGCGCACTGATCACCGGGGCCTCCCGCGGCGTCGGGCATAGCCGAAACCGTAAGCGCACCGGCCTACGTCGACACCGGCATGTCCGCGTGGACCGTCATATCAACTCGCGTTTGAGGATCTTTCCGGTCGCGGTCATCGGCAGTTCCTCGACGATCCGAACCTCGCGCGGGTACTTGTAGCTCGCCATCCGCTCCTTCGACCACGAGATCAGATCGGCGTCGGAGACGTCGGTGCCCGGTTGTGCGATGACGTACGCCCGCACCTCCTCGCCGTGACTCTCGTGCGGAACGCCGATCACCGCGGCCAGTGAGACGGCCTCGTGCGTCATGAGGACCTCCTCGATCTCGCGGGGGTAGACGTTGAACCCGCCGCGCACGATCATGTCCTTGGCCCGGTCGACGATGTAGTAGAAGCCGTCGGCGTCCCGGCGTGCGAGATCACCGGTACGGAACCAGCCGTTCCGCATCGCCTCCGCGGTCGCCTCGGGACGACCGTAGTAGCCCTTCATCACGTTGTGGCCGCGGATCGCGATCTCCCCCACCACATCCGCACCCTCGACGGTGTTCCAGTCCTTGTCGACGAGTCGAACCTCCACACCCCACAGCGGAATTCCGATCGACCCGGTGCGAGGGTCCTGCTCCGGATCGCTGAACAGCGCGACCGGCGAGGTCTCCGAGAGCCCGTAGCCCTCGAGGATCTGCACCCCGAAGCGCTTCGCGAAGCGCCCCCGGATCTCGACGGGCAGCGCGGCGCCCCCGGAGATGGCCTTGCGGAGATCGGCGGCGATCCGACCGACATCGACCGAGTCGTCCACCGCCCCGAGCAGACCCCAGTACATCGTCGGGACACCCGCGAACAGCGTGATCGCCTCGCGCTCCATGATCTCGAGCGCCGCGGCGGCCTCGAACCGGGGGAGAAGTACCAGGGTCGCGCCCATCGAGAACCCGGAGTTCATGTTGATCGTCTGCCCGAACGAATGGAACAGCGGAAGCGCGAGCAGGTGGGTGTCCGGACGGCTCGGGGTGCTGTCGAACAGCCGGTTGGACGCCAACGCGTTCATCACCATGTTCGCCTGGCTCAGTTCGGCGCCCTTCGGTTGCCCGGTGGTCCCACTCGTGTACAGGATGACGGCGGTGTCCGTGGCCTCGCGCACCAGCGTCTCGAAGGTCGCCGGCTGCGTGGGGAGCACCGCCGACAGCGCCTCGATCCCCTGCCCGTACTCGCCGTCGCCGCCGATCACGAACATGGTCCGGCAGGCGTCCGCCTCACCGAAGCCCTCCCGCCCGTACTCCCCGGTCGGCAGGTCCGGCCCGCCCTCGAAGCAGAAGTACGCCGTCGCCCCGCAGTCCTGCAGGTGATAGGCGATCTCCCGCCCCTTCAACAGGACGTTGAGCGGAACGACCACCGCGCCGGCCTTGAGGATCCCGTAGTAGACGATCGGGAACCACGGCAGGTTGGGGCAGGAGAGTGCGACCCGGTCACCGGGTTCGATCCCGGACGCGACGAGAAGATTGGCGATCCGGTTCGCCAGAGCATCGGTCTCGGCGTAGGTGAACCGCTCGTCCCCCAGTACCAGCGCATCGCGGGTCGGGTACTTGCGGGCCGAGTCCTCCAGGAACATAGACAGATTGAGCATCGGAGTGTTCTCCCTCGGGCAGCGATCGTCGGCGGTCAGTGGCTCGGCGTGGTCGCGGCGTCGATCGTGGTCAGCAGTTCGTCGAGAAGTTCGGTGGCGCGGGGCCATTCGCCGTAGCCGGCGGCCGGGTTGAGGTGGCCGACCGCGCCGAGGTCGACGAGGCGGCTGCCCCAGCCGCGGGCCAGGTCGGCGACGACGGCGAAGTCGGCCAGCGGGTCGTCGGTGCTGGCCGCGACGATGCTCGGGAACGGCAGCGGGCTGCGCGGGACCGGGTTCCAGCCGTTCGCGTCGAGGTCCGGACGCGTCGGGTAGCCGGCGGGCAGCGGTGTGGAGAAGTCCGGTGGGGTGGCCAGGATCGCGCCGGCGACCGGACGGTCGTGGCGGGCCGCCCAGTGCACGGTGATCATCACGCCGGCGCTGTGCGCGACGAGCACGACCGGACCGTCGATGTCGGCCAGGACGGTGTCGAGCGCGGCCACGCGGGCGTCGAGGCTGATCTTGTCGTGCTCGAGCGGCGGCACCGTGCGAACCTTGTCGAGCCCGGCTGCCAGCAGCGTCTGCCAGTGGTCCGGGGCGTGGTCACGCAGGCCGGGAACGATCACGACGGTCGGCGATGCGCTGCTGCTCATGGTGTGTCCTTCAAGAAGTTTCGATGAGAACCGACGGAGCGGGGACACCGGTGAGTGTCCCCGCTCCACCGAAAGGTGCTGTCGCAGAAGGTGACAGCGGGTCAGGCGTGCTGAGTGAAGCCGACCTGGCCGGGGTGACGGTTCGGGGCGTAGCCGAGCGCGGCGAGGGTTTCGTCCGCGTCCTTGTAGGTGGTGCCGATCTTGTAGATGTCGCGGGCTTCCTTGGCGGTGGCGACCTCGCGGCCGAGTTCCTCGGCGACGCGCACCAGCTGGCGGACCTGGTCGGCGGAGGTGATCTTGACGTCGCCGCTCGGGGCCCACAGGTTGTCCTCGTTGCCGCAGCGGGTGTGCAGGCCCATCGCGATGGCCATCGTGTTCACCGGCAGCACCGACCGCATGAGGGTTTCGAGGGTCAGGCAGGCGCCGTCGGGGACCCGCTGGACGAAGTTCATGATGTTGTACGGGTTCGGGCCGTCGAAGCCGCCGCCGATCCCGACCCAGGTCAGGTTCAGCGGGCCGGTGTAGACGCCGCGGCGGATCAGGCGTTCGACGGTCTCGAGCTGCGGGATCGAGGAGAGCTGGAAGTGCGGCTGGATCCCGGCGGCCTGCAGTCGGCACAGGTGCTCCTCGACCCACTCGGGACCGGCGGGGACGGTCATCTCCCGGTAGGTGTGCGCCAGGTCCGCGTTCTCCAGTGAGGTGCCCGCGATGTCTGCCGGGGTCATCAGTTCCATGATGTTCATCTGGCTGGTGTTGATCGCGATGGTGACCTGGTCCGGTTTCGGGTCCAGTTCGGCGAGCATGTGACGGACGTTGTCCGGCAGCCACTTCGCGTCGGCGCCGTCGCCTTCGGGGGCGAACGAGATCGATCCACCGACCTGCAGGATCATTTCCGGCACGGCCTCGCGGAGGCGGCCGAGGAGTTCGTTGAACTTCGACAGGCGCTTGGAACCCTTGCCGTCCTCCTCGCGGACGTGGATGTGGAGTACGGTGGCGCCGGCCTCGAAGCAGTCGACGGCCTGCTGGACGTGCTCGTCCATCGTCAGCGGCAGGTCTTCGGGAAAGTCCTCCACCGCCCACTCCGGCCCGTACGGGGCGACGGTGACGACCAGCTTGTCCTGGTTCTCCGGGAAGAACGCATCATCGTGGAAATGCATTGCAGATCTCCGTTTCTGGATAGACGTGAGGTTCGGAAAGTGGGAATCAGAAGGGGCGGTCGCCGATGATCCCGGCGCGCTCCATCTTTCGGACGGCGGGCCAGTAGTCCTGGACCGCGTAGTGCTGGGTCGACCGGTTGTCCCAGATCGCGATGCTGTTCTTCGTCCACTGCCAGCGCACCTGGTACTCCGGGATCGTCGCCTGGCTCTGCAGATACCGCAGTAGCTCACCGGCACCCGGGGCGTAGTCGATACCGCACCGCACGGTCTTCTCGGTGTGGTAGTTCGTGAAATGCGTCGTGAAGCTGTTGACGAACAGGATCTTCTCCCCGGTCTCGGGGTGTGTGCGGACCACCGGGTGCTCCGCGTCCGGGAAGCGCTCCTTGAGTTCGAGGCGCTTCTCCATCGGCAGGCGCGCACCGAAGGATGCCTCGATGCTGTGCCGGGCACGCAGACCGTCGATCTGCTCCTTGACGTGCTCGGGCAGTTGCTCGTACGCCGACGCCATGTTCACCCAGATCGTGTCGCCACCGACGGCGGGACCTTCCACGCACCGCAGCACACATCCCATCGGCGGGTTCGCGCGCCACGTCGCGTCACAGTGGTAGGAGTTCTCGAATGCCTCCCGTGGGCTGTCGAGATCCTTGTAGATCCGGACGAGTCCGGGATGGTCGGGATCGCTGCCCACCACCGGATGGTCCTCGAGTGAACCGAAACGCTCGGCCAGCGCGACGTGTTCGGCCCGGCTCATGTTCTGGTCGCGGAAGAACAACACCTTGTGCTTCAGCAGCAACCCCCTCAGCTCGGTGAAGAGGTCGTCGTCTCCAGAGACGTCGGCGAGGTCGACACCGTGGAGTTCGGCGCCGATACTGCAGGTCAGTGGGCGGGCATCCATCGGGGGCACGGTCGTGCCGGTCGCCGGACGGCTGTGCGCAAGTTCCACAGTGGTCATGGCACTCTCCTTCGAGCTGGAAGTGGTGGGTCGAGGTTTCGTCACGGGTCGCCCCGGAGAACCGAACGACGTTGCATGGGCGGGTGATTCGGTATCAGAACGAGAACACCGAGGAGCCGATACTCTTCCCGGACTCCAGGTCCCGGTGGGCCTGCTCGGCCTCTTCGAGTGCATAGTGCTGGTTGATCTCGATCTCGATGCGGCCGGCCGCGACGTGCCCGAACAGCTCACCCGCGAGCTCGGCCCGCTCGGCGGGATCGGCGATGTAGTCGGCGAGTGCCGGGCGGGTCACGAACAGCGAGCCCTTGACCGCGAGCTCCATCGCGTTGATCGGCGGGATCGGGCCGGACGCCGTACCGAACGCCACGAGCAGGCCCCGGCGCGCCAGCGAATCGATCGACGACTGGAAGGTCGTCTCCCCGATGCTGTCGTACACCACGGGGACACCCACCCCGTCGGTGAGTTCACGGACCCGCTCGGCGACGTTCTCCCGTTTGTAGACGATCACCTCGCCACATCCGTGAGCGCGGGCCACCTCGGCCTTTTCGTCACTCGATACCGTGCCGATGACGTTGACGCCCAGCAGCTTCGCCCACTGGCAGAAGATCAGGCCGACACCGCCGGCCGCGGCGTGCAGCAGCACCGTGTCGCCCGCCTTCAGCGAGGGGTGGATCCGGCGCAGCAGGTAGGACGTGGTGAGACCACGCATCGTCATCGCGGCCGCGGTCTCGGACCCGATACCGTCCGGCAACGCGATCAGGTGCTCGGCAGGCATCACGCGCTCGGTGCTGTATGCACCCAACGGGCTGCCCGTGTAGGTCACCCGGTCTCCTTCGCGGAAGCCCTCCACTCCGGCGCCGACCGCCTCGACGACGCCTGCGGCTTCGACGCCCATCCCCGCCGGCAGGGGAGCCGGGTACAGGCCGGTACGGAAGTAGGTGTCCGCAAAGTTCAGCCCGACCGCCTCGTGCCGGATCCGCACCTCGCCCGGGCCGGGCTCACCGACCTCCACGGATTCCCACTTCAGAACCTCCGGGCCACCGGTCTCGTAGAAGCGAATCGCCTTTGCCATCGAAATCTCCTCAGCTCACGGCCGGACCCGACCGGCCGCTCGATGTGTTCGGTTGCCGAACGTTCACGGCAGCCGGTCCTGTCCGGACACGGATACAGTCGGGGTTCCCGGAACCCGAGAGGGCGACAGTCGACGCCCGCCTCCATGAATGTGATCCAACTGACACGACCGTATCCACGAGGTAGGGATCACACATACCTCTGCGGGACATATTTCTATCCATTCGGGGACAGGGGTGTGCCTCTCGCAGGGTTGCGTGACCCATATCCGAGTGGCACTGTGTCTTGCCACACGCCCGCCCTTGCGGCGCAGTCGTAGTCCCCCAGGAAGGTGGTACAGGTGTCGAGGCCACTTGCGCGATACGCCTCGCTGACCGGATACATCGAGCTCGGCCACGAGCTGGGGATCGATCCGATCGCCTTACTGCGATCCGTCGGACTTGATCCGTCCGGCCTCGACCTGCAAGATCGTTGGGTGCCGGCGGCATCGGTGCTCCGCCTGCTCGAAATATCGGCCGCCGCGTCCGGCCGCCCGGACTTCGCGCTGAAGCTCGCCGAACGCCGGCGGTTGTCCGCACTCGGACCGCTGAGTGTGAGTATTCGCGAGGAACCCGATGCCCGGAGCGCGCTGCGAACGCTGATCCGCTATCAGCACATGTACAACGAAGCCCTGCGCATCCGGATATCCGAACGGGCGGAGCTGACCACGATCAAGATCACCCTCGAGCCAGGGGAGCCGGTGGCCGTCCAGCAGGGGGTCGAACTCGCCGCCGCGGTTGTCCAGCAGCTGCTGAAGAGTTTGCTGGGAGATCACTGGCGTCCGGTCGCGGCACTCTTCGAACGCAGCCGACCGCGGGACGACACGACCCACCGGCAGATGTTCGGGGCGCCGATGACCTTCGACGCGGAGTACAACGCGATCGTCACTTGCACGAGCGACCTGAACCAGCCGAATCGCCTGTCGGACCCGCTGCTGCGCTCCTATGCGCAACAGTTCCTCGACACCCTGTCGAGCCCGGAGGAGCCGACGATCGCCAACCGGGTCCGCGAGCTCGTCGAGCTGCTGCTGCCGACCGGGCGATGCTCCGTCGAGCAGGTCGCCCGCAGCCTCGGGGTCGACCGCCGCACGGTCCATCGCCATCTCGCCAGGTCCGGACAGACGTTCACCACCGTCCTCGATACCGCCCGCGCCGAACTGGCGAACCACATGGTCAGCGGTGACCGGTACTCGTTGACGGAGATCTCGGAGATGCTGTCGTTCTCGACGCCGAGCAGCTTCTCGCGCTGGTTCAACCGGCAATTCGGCGTCAGTCCGCGAGAGTGGCGCAAGCGGGCGACCCTGCAGGTCGACGCCTACCGGTCGGTGGTGTCCCGAGATGCACAGAATGGTGTCCCGGAAGGGAAACTATTGCGAACAGAGTCGAGCTAGCGTGATCTGTATCACTTCCCGATTGGGTCGTGATTCAACTCACCCGGTCGACTCTCGTGAAATGAGCGCTGCCATGACTGTCCACTCCGAGCCGGTCCACACTCCGACGATCGATCGAATGCAACTGGAGGGAAACTGGAATCCATTGTGGGATAATCTTTCCCGCTGGGATCCGGAGTGGACCGAGCAGTTCATGGCGATGAACGCGATCCCGATCCGACGTGGCGTGTTCCCGCCCGAGTTCGTCGAATTGCTCAGCATCGCTATCGATGCCGCTGCCACCCATCTGTACGCGCCGGGCGTCCGGCGCCACATCCGCGCCGCACTCGAACTCGGTGTCACCCGAGAGCAGATTCTCACGGTCCTGCAGATGGTCAGCGTCCTCGGTATTCACGCCTGCAACCTCGGGGTGCCGATCCTCGAGGAGGAACTGGCCGAGTTCCAAGCCCGACAAGCGGACTGATCGTTCTCCGCGTTCCCACTTTCCCCAGCTCATCCGTCTGCAGGAGCACACATGGGACTGCCCACGACCTCCCCTGAACAGTCGTTCGGAACCATCGAACCCCGCCCCGCGACGCCGGATCCCGCGCCGACCGCCGGACGATCGCGAATCTATCCGTGGGTCGTCGCCGCCCTGGCCTTCGCGCTGCTGCTGTCGGACTACATGTCCCGGCAGGTGCTCAGCGCCGTGTTCCCGATGCTGAAGAGCGAATGGGCGCTGTCCGATTCGCAACTCGCCTCGTTGACCAGCGTCGTCGCCCTCATGGTCGGCCTTCTGACGTTCCCGCTGTCACTGCTCGCCGACCGGTGGGGTCGAGTCAAGAGCATCGTCCTGATGGCGGTGATCTGGAGCATCGCAACCCTGTGCTGTGCTGTCGCGTCCAACTACGAGCAGATGCTGGCCGCCCGGTTCTTCGTGGGGGTCGGTGAGGCCGCCTACGGCAGCGTCGGGATCGCCGTCGTCCTGAGCGTGTTCTCCTCGCGTCTGCATTCGTCGTTGAGCGGCGCGTTCATGGCCGGCGGATCCTTCGGTTCCGTGGTCGGCGTCTCACTCGGAGGCGTGATCGCCGTCAACGTCGGGTGGCGCTGGTCGTTCACCGCGATGGCTGTACTGGGTCTCATCCTCGTCGCCCTGTTCCGGGCCGTGGTCACCGAGTCCCGCCTCGCACGCTACGCCGTGCACGACGCCCCCATCACCGTGTCGGGCGGGGGTGTCCGGTCGGCCCCGGTGATCCGTGTCCCGGTGTCGACCCTGTTCACCAACCCTGCCGTGTGGTGCGTCTACCTCGCCGGCGGATTCCAGATGTTCACCGCGGCCGTCCTGCTGGCGTGGACGCCCAGCTTCTTCAACCGGTACTACGACATGCCGCTGGACAAGGCGGCCGGTGCCGCCGCGTTGTTCGTCCTGCTGGTCGGCGCGGGCATGGTCGTGTGCGGCATGGTCACCGACCGGGTGAGCCGTACCGATCCGGCGCGCAAGTGGATGACCGGTGTCGTGTTCTGTGTGATCGCCCTGCTGTCGCTCGGTATCGGCTTCCAGCTGGACGCCGGTGCGCCCCAGCTGATCCTGCTCGGCATCGGCGCGTTCTTCTCCGCCGGCTGCTCGGGTCCGACGGCCGCCATGGTCGCCGGTCTCACTCACGAATCGGTCCGCTCGTCTGCACTGGGCACACTCACCATCGCCAACAACGTTCTCGGTTTGGCGTTGGGCCCCTTCGTTATCGGCATCCTCGCAGATCGACTGGGGTTGATCGAGTCCCTGCAGCTCGCCCCGCTCTTCTACATCGCGGCCATTGTCGCGCTGCTCGTCGGCAAGCGCATGTACCCGGCAGGGATGCGCAAGCTCGCGGCGCAGAGCACCGTATCCGCCTGACGTTCAGTGATCGCCGAAATATTCTGCGATGGAAAGGTATTCATGAGCAAGGTCTACACATCGGCCGCCGAGGCTGTCGCCGACGTCCCGTCCGGGGCATCCCTGTCCGTCGGGGGATTCGGACTGTGCGGCATCCCGGACGTCTTGATCGCCGCCCTGGCCGCCGGAACCGCGACGGATTTCGAGGTCTTCTCGAACAACTGCGGAACCGACGGTTACGGATTGGGAATCCTTCTCGACGACAAGCGTATTCGCCGGGTCACGGTCTCCTACGTCGGGGAGAACAAGGAGTTCGCCCGCCAGTATCTGTCCGGCGAACTCGAGGTGGAGTTGACGCCGCAGGGCACGTTGGCCGAGAAGATGCGGGCCGGCGGCGCCGGAATCCCGGCCTTCTTCACTCCGGCCGGAGTCGGGACCCCGATCTCCGAGGGCGGCCTGCCGTGGCGCTACCGCCCGGACGGTTCGGTGGCACTCGGTTCGCCGGCCAAGGAGATTCGCGAGTTCGGCGGCCGACGGTACGTCCTCGAGGAGTCCATCACCGCGGACTACGCACTGGTCCACGCTCTCGTCGCGGACACCGAGGGAAACCTTGTCTTCGACAAGGCCGCAATGAACTTCAACCCGCTCGCCGCGATGGCGGGGCGGGTGTGCATCGCCCAGGCCGAGCGGATCGTCCCGGCCGGTGAACTGGATCCCGCGCACGTCCACCTGCCCGGCATCTTCGTCGACCGGGTCGTGCACACCGGCCCCCAGGACAAGAAGATCGAGAAGCGGACGGTGTCGGCCGCGAAGGAGGCAGCGCGATGACCGCACTGATCGAGACGACCGGGTGGACGCGCGAGCAGATGGCGGCGCGCGCCGCACAGGAACTCGCGTCCGGTGAATACGTCAACCTCGGAATCGGCCTGCCCACCCTGATTCCGAACCACCTCCCCGAAGGCGTCGAGGTCACGCTGCACAGTGAGAACGGCATCCTGGGCACCGGCCCCTACCCGAGCGAGGATGCGGTCGATCCGGACCTGATCAACGCCGGCAAGGAAACGGTGACGGTGAACCCGGGGGCGGCGTTCTTCGATTCGGCGTTGTCGTTCGGCATGATCCGTGGTGGCCACATCGACACCGCGGTCCTCGGTGGCATGCAGGTCTCCGCGGCCGGGGACCTGGCCAACTGGATGGTGCCGGGCAAGATGGTCAAGGGCATGGGCGGTGCCATGGATCTGGTGCACGGTGCCCGGCGGGTCGTCGTGCTCATGGAACACACCGACAAGACCGGGGCCGCCAAGATCGTCGAACACTGCACCCTCCCGCTGACCGGGCGGGCGGTGGTCCACCGCATCGTCACCGACCTTGCCGTCATCGACGTGACGACGACCGGGCTGGTGCTGCGCGAATGCGCGCCCGGGGTGACCGAGGCCCAGGTGCGGGCTGCGACGGACGCACCTCTGGCCTGACGTGACCGGTCGGCGGCCCCTCTTCGGGCCGCCGACCGGCCGGGGAATCGACGGTCAGTGCACGCCGTGCATGAGGCGTCGGATCCACGGTGACAGGACGGCCAGCAGGACGCCGATCGCGATGGACGAGAGACCGACCGTCGTGAAGAACGGCACCGCATTGTTCTCGTCGTAGTACCCGGACAGGGTGCCGGCGAGGCTCGAGCCGAGCGCCACCGACAGGAAGAACAACGCCACCATCTGGGTGTGGAACGCCTGCGGCGCAAGTTTCGTCGACAGCGACAGACCCACCGGTGACAGCATCAGTTCCGCGAACGTGAACAGCAGCAGAATGCCGGCCAGGCCGAGCAACGGCGCGCTGTTGGGGCCGCCACCGGACATCGGGATGAAGCACAGGAACGCGACACCCATGATGCCGGTGCCGAGCGCGAACTTGATCGGCGACGACGGCTGCCGCGGCCCCAGCTTGGTCCACATTGCGGCGAACACGCCCGCGAAGACGATGATGAACACCGGGTTGATCGACTGCACCCACGTCGCCGGGAACTCCCACCCGAACAGGTTCCGGTCCAGCCAGGTGTCGGCGAGGATCGCGACGGTCGTGAACTGCTGCTGGAACAGCGACCAGAAGGCGGCGCTCGCGATGAACATCGGGATGAACGCGATCACCCGACTGCGTTCGACCGACGTGATCCGGCGGCTGGTGAGGATCACCGCGAAATAGGTGACGGCCGCGACGACCGTGAGCGCGACCACGATGTCGGACAGATTGTCGGCGCGGACCACCCCGGTCAGGGCGAGTGCCGCGACCGCGACGACGGCGACGGCCGCCAGGCCGATCGCCTTCGGGCGGGCCGACGCGGGCAGCGGGTTCGGCACGTGCGAGCCGATGCCGTTCAGGTTGCGTCGCCCGATCGTGTACTGGATCAGGCCGAGTGCCATACCGATGGCGGCGGCCGCGAAGCCGACGTGGAAACCGAAGTCGTCCATCGCCCAGCCGGTGACCAGCGGCCCGATCAGACCACCGATGTTGATGCCCATGTAGAAGATCGAGAAACCGGCGTCGCGGCGGTCGTCGTCGGGGGCGTACAGGTCGCCGACGAGGGAGGTGGCGTTGGCTTTGAGACCACCGCTACCGAACGCGATCAGGATCAGACCCACACCGACGCCCGCGAGCCCGGGCAGCACCGACAGTGCGATGTGGCCGAGCATGATCAGGCAGGCGCTGTAGAAGAGGGTGCGTTCGGAGCCGAGGACCCGGTCCGCGATCCACGCCCCGAGAATCGTCGACAGGTAGACGGTGCCGCCGTACGCGCCGACGATGCTGGTGGCGGCCGCTTTGTCGAGGCCGAGACCGCCGTCGGTGGTCTGGTAGTACAGGTAGTACAGCAGGATGCCCTGCATGCCGTAGAACGAGAAGCGTTCCCACATCTCGACGCCGAACAGGTTCGCGAGCGCGACCGGTTGCCCGAGGAAACGCCGACCGGTCTCGGCGGGCTCGGAATGCCGGTCGACGGTGGAACTCACCGGCTGCTCCGCGCGCTCTGCCGGGACACGAGCCGGTACAGCGCACGCCATCCCACGAGGAACAGGGCGAGAACCGACGCCGCCACCAGGATGAACGAGAACGCGGTGCCCTGCCCGCTGACCACCCGCAGCACCATGCCGACGACGAGGGCCGACGCCCACACGAGGACACCGGTGGGAACCACGAGGCGGGCGTCGAACTTGTCGCGGTAGAGCAGGAACGTGCCGAGCCAGCCGACGGCGGCGCCGGTCAGGAACGGCCACGCGGTCGTCAGGATGCCGACGACGTCGAGACCTTCCTCGTGGCTCCGGCGACCCGCGGTAGCGAACGCGAGCACCAGCAGAACGTCGACGACAGCGGCAGGTACGTACTTCTTCACGACGACCAGCCTAAAGGCAGTGGTAGATCGGCCGGGGAGGCAGCGGAGAACCGAGAAGTCGGTTCAGAGGTGTGGCCCGATACTGCGGCAGATCAGGGGCAGATCAGAGATGACGGAACGTCGCGAAGACCGCGTCGCGGACCTCGACCCAATCGCCCCAATAATCGGGGTCCTCCTCGCGCAGCCAGCGCGAGCGCAACCCGTCCACGACGAGGGCGAGGACCCGGACGACGGCCTCGGGGTTCGGGTAGTCCTGTGCGGCCAGACTCACCGTCAGCTCCCACGGCCGCACCGCACTGCCCGTGAAGTATCGGTGTGCCGGATGGTGCGGCGAGTAGGCCTCGGCCTCGAACGCGTCGTAGTTGCGCGTCTCCTGCGGTCGATCGGCGTAGAAGCGGACCGAGACGTCGGCGAGATCGAGAAGGGACGGATTCGGATGCGCCTTCCGCAGGGCGGCGGCGATCTCGGCGGCGTGCTCATCTTCGCGTTCGCGGAGCACCACATCCAACAATTCCGAAAGATCGGGGAAGTGGTGCATGAGTCCAGGGGTGGACATTCCGCATTGCCGGGCCACCGCCCGAAGGCTGATCCCGTGCGCTCGACCCTCGGCGATCATCGCACGGGTGTGCGCGATGATCTCGGCCCGACGGGTTTCGGGTTCCAGTCGACGAGTCACACGCCTCCGCCCCGGCGCTCGGGCCGAATTCGTTCAACTGCACACCGCACAGCTGCCGTTCGCCGGCAGGCCGCGCACCGTCGACGATAACCCACCCGCGAGCGCTGATTTCCCGGCCGTCGGAACGCGGAACCGTGACCGGGTGGAATCCGGTCCGTCTGCTTCGAGATTCAGCTACCATCGAAATATCTGACACCCGTTAGATAGATGGTTTTCCCAACCGTCCGAAGGGGTTTCGTCATGACCAAGACCTTTCCCGAAAAATTCCTCTGGGGCGCCGCGACCGCGCCGTATCAAGTGGAGGGAAACAATCTCGCCAGCGATCTGTGGGCGATGGAGCACATGCCCGAGTCGATGTTCTCGGAGCCGAGCGGTGACACCGTGGACTTCTACAGCCGCTACCCGCAGGACATCGCCCTGCTGGCGGACCTGGGTTTGAACACACTGCGCCTGGGCGTCGAATGGGCCCGGATCGAGCCCGAACCCGGCCAGATCTCCAACGCGCAACTGGACCACTACGAGCGCGTCGTCGACAGGTGCCTCGAACGGAAAGTCGAACCGGTCGTCACGCTCCACCACTTCTCCAGTCCGAAATGGATCATCCCCCGCCACGGGTGGAAGAACCCGGAACTGGCCGAACGGTACGCCGACCATGCCCACCGCGTCGGCACGAGACTCGGCGACCGGGTGGCGTGGTACTGCACCTTCAACGAGGTCAACACGCCGATGCAGATGGTCGGCAACGGACTGCTCTCCCCGGCGATGGCGGAATTGCTCAACCCCGCACGGCGCCGCGCCGCCGAGTACTTCGGCGTCGCCGAGGACGATTTCGTCCCCTTCTTCCCGTACGCCGACAGCGAAGAAGCGATCAAGGTCGTCCTCGACGCTCACAGGCGGGGAGTCGACGCGGTCCACGCGGCGAATTCGAACGCGATGGTAGGCGTCACTCTGTCGATGCAGGAGCACTTCGGACTCCCCGGCGGTGAAGAGCAGGCCGCGCACGTCGACGAGATCGTGAACCGTCGATGGTTGCGTGACGCCGGCAGCATCGGTGACTTCGTCGGCGTCCAGAACTACGGGCGGATCAGCTACGACGAGACCGGCCGCCTGCACGGCGGGGAACACGTCATGGACAACATGCTGCCGATGGTGCCGAGCACCCTGGGAGCGACGGTGCGAGAGGCAGCGGAGATCACCGGCAAACCGATCCTCGTCACCGAACACGGAGCGGATCTGACCACCGACCGCGACGAACTGCGAATCTGGTTCCTGCGCAACTCACTCGACGGGCTCGTCGACGCCATCGCCGACGGTGTCGACGTCCGCGGCTACATCCATTGGTGCCTCACCGACAACTGGGAATGGTTCAAGGGATACACCAGCCACTTCGGTCTCCATGAGGTGGATCGTGCTACACAGGAACGCATTCCGCGTCCGAGTGCCGCCGTCTTCGGTGAGATCGCCCGCGCCAACGCGATCTGAGCGGCACGCGTCGGAGCGGGCGTTCCCTAGTCCTCGGCGATACCGAGTTCCGTTGCCCGCGTGAGCGCGGCGTTCAACGCGTCGGCGTCCAGCACGATGCGTTGCAGGGACATCGCGGCGACGAGCAGGGCGGCGAGATCGTCGCCGTAGACGCTGACCATGCCGGCCTCGGGATCGAAACCGACCGCGGCGAGCGTGTCCGGTGCCTCGTCGGCCAGGACCGCACGCAGCGCCCCGGTGAACTCGTACCCGGATCCCTCGATGCCGTGGGCGTCGAGCGCCGGGCGGTGCCGGTGGTACTCCGGACCGCCCGGCGAGTAGATGATGCTCGAGCTGCTGCTGCCGTGCACGAGGTGAACGGGGTCGAGGCCGGCGAAGTCGTCGGGAGTCGTCATGGCGGCGACCGTATCGAGTCCGACCGACAGTTCTCGTCCGCGTGCGGCGGGCCGGGCCTGTGGAACGACCGGCCCGGCCGGATCAGCCGCGGACGAGCGGCACGATCGCGCGGACCCGCGCGTCACGCAGATACAGCCCGCCCCACACGAGGATGCCGACGTACACCGGGGACAGGATCGTCGACAGCAGCGGCTGCTCGGTGAGGATGTTGCACGCGACCGCGCCGCCCAGATAGCCGGTGAGCAGCACGGCACCGAGGATCGACGTGACCGGCACCAGGTACAGCGCCAGGCACACCAGCATGACCACGCCCATGACGTAGGGCGCGTAGTCGGGGAAGCCGTACTCGGTCATCGAGTCCTTCACCGGCTGGATGTTCGCGAGGTGGATGACGGCGTCGAACAGCAGGAACGCCACCACCAGGCCGGTGACGACGAGGCCGGCGATGCGGGCCCGTAACGATACGGTTGCCGTGCTCGGGGCGGTGCGGATGTGGGGGATCGCGGCGGTCATGGTGGGCTCCCGTTCTGCGGCTGCTCCTCGCCGGACGCGTGGAGTCTCAGCCGTACAGACCTGGCCCGCTCCCGAATCTCATCGCGGGTAGGCGACCGAATTCGCCTCCGGACACCCGCACCTTCGATAGCCTCCGGCCAACCGTGTCGCATTTCGGTTCTTCGGGAGGTTCAGACGTGACGTTCGAGATGTCCCGCAGGCGATTCATGGCACTGGGGGCCGGTGCTGTCGGCGCTGCCACGGTGGGATCGCTCCTGCCGCCGTCGCTGCAGGCCGCCCTCGCCGCGCCGGTGCCGCCGGGTGGGCTGGAGTCGATCGACCACGTGGTGCTGCTGATGCAGGAGAACCGCGCCTTCGACCACTACTTCGGCACCCTGCGGGGCGTGCGTGGCTTCGGCGACCCCAACGCGCTGACGCTACGGACGGGACGAACCGTGTACGAGCAGCCCGACCGGGACTCCGTCGTGGTGCCGTACCCGATCCGGGACGCCGCGGACGCGCAGCGGATGGACACCCAGAACGTCGACGCCCTCGACCACGAGTGGGCCGGTGGGCAGGCCGCCGTCGCGGGTGGCTGGCACGACGGCTGGATCCCCGCCAAGACCGCCGCCACCATGGCGCACTACGACCGGTTCGACATCCCGTTCCAGTTCGAGCTCGCCGAATCGTTCACGGTGTGCGACGCCTACCACTGCTCGGTGCCCACCTCGACCGCACCCAACCGCAACTACTGGATCAGCGGATACACCGGATTCGAAGCCGACGGTTTCCGCGCGGTCACCAACGACTCGTACATGCCGTGGCACGGCGGCTACACCTGGACCACCGTTCCCGAACGACTCGAGACGGCCGGGGTGAGCTGGCGGACCTATCAGGAGTGGGACAACTTCACCGACAACAACCTCGAATACTTCGTCCGATTCAAGGAGATCGTGCACGCACTGCTCGGTCACCCCGTGCTGGTGCCGTACCAGTTCCCCACGCTCGCAGCGCTGTACGCGGCACTGCCGCTGCTACCCGCCGGCGCCCAGGACACGATTCTGCGCTGCCTCGACGAGGGCGTCGCCAGGCTCGACGTCGCCGACCGCCGGCTGTACGACCGGGCACTGCACCGCGCACGCCCCGGCACCCTCGCCGACGTGTTCCGCGCCGACGTCGAGGCCGGCACGCTGCCGCAGGTGTCGTACCTGGTGCCGTCCGCTGTGGACTGCGAACACCCGATGACGTCGTCGCCCGCGTCGAGCGCCACGCTGGTCTACAAGGTGCTCGACGCGATCGCCTCCGACCCCGAAACCTGGTCGCGGACAGCGATCTTCCTCAACTTCGACGAGAACGACGGCTACTGGGACCACGTGCCCCCGCCGCTCCCGCCGTGGGACGTCACCGACGAGTGGGTGGGCGACGAGCCACTGGGCCTCGGGCCGCGGGTACCGATGACGGTGATCTCACCGTGGACCGTCGGCGGATACGTGTGCTCGCAGGTGTTCGACCACACGTCGATCACCCAGTTCCTCGAGAAGCGGTTCGGGTTCACGCAGCCGGAGATCAGCGGGTGGCGGCGCACCGTCGCCGGCGACCTGACCTCGGCGTTCGACTTCGACACCCCACGAGCCCGGCCGCCGCTCACCCCACCGCCGCCGGCGCCGTCGCTCACCCCGCGCTGGAAACCGGCACCGCCGCAGCAGCAGAGGATGCCGGTGCAGGAGAAGGGAACCCGTCCGGCCCGTGCGCTGCCGTATCAGCCCGACGCGGACGCAGTGTTCGACGCCGGAACGCGGACGGTGTCGGTCCGGATGCGCAACACGGGCACCGAGAGTGCCCATCTGGCGCTGTACCCGTACGCGGACGAATTCGAGCTGCCCCGGCACTACGACGTGCTCGGCGAGCGGTTCGATACGGTTCCGGTGCCGGGGGAGCGCTACGACCTGACGATGATCGGCCCCAACGGTTTCCGTCGCGAGTTCGCGGGATCGACGACCGGACCCGGGGCGGACGTCCAGGTGGACACGACGATCGACGCGGCAGCTCGGACGGTGCGGGTGTCCGTGGTCAACCGCGGCACCGTCATTGTCACAGCCGAGTCGGCCGGGAACTCGGCATCACTGGCGCCGGGTGCCACCCGGACGTGGACGGTTCCGTCGCAGCAGGGGTGGTACGACGCGACGCTCGTCCTCGGCGAGGACCCGGCGTACCGTCGCCGCTGGATGGGACACATCGAGAACGGTGCGGAGAGCGTCGGCCAGGAACCTGTCGAGGTGGCCGCGACCGGAGACCTGACGCTGCTACCGCAGCCGCCGGCGAGCGGTTCGGCGGGGCTGCCGATGTCGTTGCCCGGGTCGTAGCAGGAGCGGCCGGTCCGGACTCTGCCAGACGACGCCGACCGGACGAGAGGGGATCGCGGGGATATGGAAAACGCACCCGCTGCGGCCGGGGGACGTGGCCGCAGCGGGTGCGTCGTTCTGGGGGAGGGGTCAGGCCTGCAGGCCCGCCTCGATCTCGAGGTTGATGGCGATCTTGTCGCCGACGACGGCGCCGCCACCCTCGAGCGGCATCTCGATGCTGATGCCGAAGTCCTTGCGGTTGATCGTGGTGGACGCCTCGAAGCCGGCGACCGGGCCGTTGCCCATGCCCGGGTTGACGCCGAGGAACTCGAGCGCCAGCTCGACCGGCTTGGTCACGCCGTGCAGCGTGAACTCGCCCTCGACCACGAAGTTCGAACCGGCGGGGCGCACGCCGGTGGAGACGAAGGTGGCGGTCGGGAACTGCTCGACGTCGAAGAAGTCGGCCGACTTGATGTGGCCGTCGCGCTGCTCGTTGTTGGTGTCGATGGACGCGACCTGGATCTCGGCCTGCACGGACGGGGTGCCGTCCTCGGCGATCGTGATGGAACCGCTGAAGTCGTTGAACGTGCCACGGACCTTGCTGACCACCAGGTGGCGGACCATGAATCCGACGGTCGAGTGGGTCTGGTCGATGGCCCAGGTGCCGGCGGACAGGTCGGGCAGGGCGATGGCAGTGGTCATGTGCGCTCCTCGTAAGTAGTTAAGAGTTCAACTTCTTTAACGATGCCTCACCGGGGAACATTCCGAGGCCGTTTGTGTCGTACGTCACACGTCGATCGTTGCGAGGACCGCCCGCAGGGCCGACGCCGTCACCGACTGGTGGAAGCCGACACCCCACCTGCGGTGGCCGTCGCTGTCACACAGCGCGAACGTCGCCGCCCGGCCGGTGCTGCCCTCGCCCACCGATTGCTGGATCAGTGACAGCACCTCCACCGGACGTCCGTGATCGGCCAGGATCTTCGTCAGCGCCTCGACCGGGCCACCGGCGAAGGCGGCCCCGTCCAGCGCGGTGCCGCCGAGCTCCGCCCGCAGCTGCAGATGATCGCCGCCCTCGCGATGCTCGACCGACCACGGGCCCAGCCGGCCTGTGAATCCGTATTCCGTGAGCAGCAACTCCCACAGCTGTTCGGCGGTGATCTCGGTGCCGCTGTCGTCGACGGCGTCCTGTACCCGGCGTGCGAAATCGATCTGCAGTGGCCGCGGCAGATCGACGCCGTACTCCGACTGCAGCAGATATGCGATGCCGCCCTTGCCGGACTGGCTGTTCACCCGGATCACGGCCTCGTAGTCGCGTCCGACGTCCTGCGGGTCGATCGGCAGATACGGCACGTCCCACGGCGCCTTCCCCGGATCGAGCCCGGCCGCTTCCGCGGTCGCGTAGTGATGTGCGAAGCCCTTCTTGATCGCGTCCTGGTGTGTTCCCGAGAACGCGGTGTACACCAGATCGCCGCCGTACGGATGTCGAGGATGCACCTCGATCCTGTTGCAGTACTCCACGGTTCGGCGCACGTCGTCGATGTCGGAGAAGTCGATCATCGGGTCGACACCCTGCGCATGCAGATTCAGTGCGAGCGTCACCAGGTCGACGTTGCCGGTCCGTTCGCCGTTGCCGAACAGGCAGCCCTCGACACGTTGCGCCCCGGCCAGTACCGCCAGCTCGGCGCATGCCACGCCGGTCCCGCGATCGTTGTGCGGGTGCACCGACAGGATCACCGACTCGCGGCGAGCCAGATGGCGGTGCATGTACTCGATCTGGTCTGCGTACACGTTCGGTGTCGAAACCTCCACCGTTGCAGGGAGATTGTGGATCACGGGGCGGTCCGGTGACGCCTCCCACAGCTCGGTGAGACTGTCGCACACCTGCAGGACGTAGTCGGGCTCGGTCAGGTTGAACACCTCGGGAGAGAACTCGAACCGCACGCCGGGCCGGGCATCACCGCCGCGGGCCACGTCCCGGGCGGCATCGACGATCAGACGGTGCAACGCTTCTCGTTCCTGCCTCAGGACGACGTCCCGCCACGTCGGCGCCGTCGCGGTGTACATGTGCACCACGACCGATCCGAGACCGCGGATCGACTCGTACGTGCGCTCGATCAAATCGGTTCGTGCAGCGGTGAACACGACGATCGTGACGTCGTCGGGCACCAGGTCCTGCTCGGCGAGATCGCGGACGAAATCGAAGTCCGTCCGGCTCGCCGACGGGTAACCGACCTCGATCTCCTTGTAGCCCATGGCGAGCATCAGTTCGAAGAGTCGGCGCTTGCGGGCCGGGTCCATCGGCTCCGCGAGGGCCTGGTTGCCGTCGCGCAGGTCGACCGGCACCCACAGTGGGGCCTCGGTGGTGCGTGCAGACGGCCAGGTGCGGTCGGTGAGCGGGACCGGGACACGCTCGCTGAACGGGCGGTAACGGTGACTCGGCATGGGGGAGGGGCGTTGCGGATTCCAGTGCATGACGGTGGCTCCTGAGTGGATCGAGAGGGTCGACCGGCACGGCGGAACCCCGCGACAGGGTGCCGGTGCGGTCAAACCCCGCCGCGGCTGCCGAGGAGCAGTCCGCGATACGTCATGTCGGCTAAGCTAGAGCAAAACAACTTGTCTGACAACCTGAGGAGTTGGAGTGTCTGCTGCACTCAACCGGAATCTGCTGGCCGATCAGGCCGCCGACCAGCTGCGACATCGACTGCAGTCGGGAGAGTGGGCGGTCGGCGCGAAGCTGCCCGGGGAGACCACCCTCGCCGCGCAACTCGGCGTCGGACGCTCCACGATCCGCGAAGCGCTGCGCATGCTCGCCGGTCAGGGGATGCTGCGACCGCGGCAGGGTGCCGGCGTGTTCGTCGAACGCACCGAGCCTGCGACCGACGGCTGGGAGGACGTGCTGCGGCGCGGAGCGGTCGCCGCCGTCGTCGAGGTGCGCGCCGCGCTCGAAATCGAGGCCGCCCGGCTCGCTGCACAGCGCGCCACCGAGGCCGATGTCGTGGCGATGAGACGCGCACTCGACCTACGGGCGGCGGCAGCAGCGGCCCCCGACCGTGAATTCGTCGACGCCGACATCGCCGTGCACCGAGCGATCGTCGACGCCGCACACAATCCGGTGCTCTCGGAACTCTTCGCGACGTTCGTGCCGAGGCTCGCGGACACCATGGTCGAGATGATCGGTCTGCTCGGTCTGCGAGACCGGGACACCGAACCGAACTCCGACGAGCATGCCGACCTCGTGGACGCCATCGCGTCCGGAGACGTGGAGGCCGCCGCCCGGATCAGTCGCGCGCACCTCGAGGGGATGGCCGCCGAGTTGGGGTGATCGTCTCCTCCTCGAACTCGGCGCCCTCCTGCTGCCGCCCCCGGAACAGGAAGGCGAAAACGATCCAGCCGACGATCGCGACGAGCACGAAACTCACCATGCGGTACACGAATGCCGCCGCCACCGCCTGCGACGCCCCGATGCCCGCGGCTGTCGCAAGTGTTGCGATCAGGGTGGCGTCCACGTACACGAGGCCGCCGGGCGCGCCGGGAATCGTCGCGACGGCCTTACCCGCCGCGAACGCGATGAGCAGACCCGCGGGCACCGGATCGGCGCCGATCGCCAGGCACGCCGCACCCAGGCACACGATGTCCGCGACCCGGTGCAACACCGCCCACCCCATCGTCCACGCCGCGTCCCGCTTGCCGAGCCGCACCGAATCGAGCTGCTCGATCGTGGCCCGGACCGTATCCATGCCGGTGTCGGCGGGTTTGCGCAACAGCCGGTTCACCCGGGTGAGCACCCACCGTGCGGCCCGCTCGACACCGTCCGGATGCGCCGACACGTACCGGCCCGCCCAGCCGAGCGCGATCAGCCCGGCCACCGAGAAGATCAGCGTGAACGGGCTGATCGAACCACCCACCAGCAGCGCGCCCGCCATGCCGATCGTCGCCAACCCGACCGCCGCCACCACTCCGGAGATCGCCAGCTGCCACGACGCCACCACCGGCGTCGCACCCCAGCGTCGGGTCTCCCGATACGTGAACGCCGTCGAGAACACCTGCCCGGCCGGCAGCGTCAACGCCATCGCCGTCGACCCGTAGATCACCGATACCGACCGGCTCTGGCTCACCACCACGCCGCCCGCATGCAGCAGCTGCTTCTGGATGCGGCCGTACCCGCTCAGCGACACCGCCTGGGCGACGACGGCCCCCGCGAGCCAACCCCAATGGATCTCCGTGAGCGCCTGCCACGAATCGTGCAACTGCGGCCACAGATAGATGCCCTCGCCGACGAGCAGCGCCACCAGCAGCGTCGCCGCGACCCACTTCACCCACCGGAACCGGCCACGGACACGGCTCGCGCCGCCGGACTCCGATTCAGGCTGTGCCACGAGCTCAGGGTAACGAGGATCGGTCACGGCGAGTGCGGGTACAGCACGGGCCAGGCCAGGTGCGTGTTGCGACGGCGGCCCCGCAGCTGCACCTGATCGCCGAGCTCCCAGTGCGCCTGCTCGTCGTCGTCCGCGAAGTACAGGGCACTCGTCGACGCCAGCACGCGGCTCGGCCGCAGCTTCGCGAGCTCCGTCAACCGGGCCGCCTCGTTCACCGGGTCACCGATCACCGTGTACTCGAACCGTTCGGCCGCACCGATGTTGCCGGCGACCGCCAACCCCGCCGACACACCGATCCCGATGTCGAGTCCGGTGATCTCGTCGAGCGCGAACCGCAGCTCACGGGCCGCGGCCAGCGCGGCCGTCGGCGCGTCCGGACGATCCAGCGGGGCGCCGAAGATCGCGAGCGCGGCATCACCCATGAACTTGTTGACGAACCCGTGATGCCGGTCGACGACGTCGACGATCACCCGGAAGAACTCGTTGAGCAGCTCGACGACCTCACCCGGAGGGCGTTCCGCCGCGGCCCCGGTGGACCCGACCATGTCGACGAACAACACCGCCACGAACCGTGTCTCCCCGCCCAGTTCGGTCCCGAACTGCAGCGCCCGCCGGGCGACGTCCTCGCCGACGTGCTGACCGAACAGTTCCCGCAGCAGCTTCCGCTCGTCGGATTCGCGCATCATCCGGTTGAAGCCCACCTGCAACCGGCCGATCTCGGAGCCGTCGAACACGTCCACCCGCACGTCGCGTTCGCCGCGCTGCACCCGCTCGATCGCCCGCCGCAACTGCCGGATCGGATCGGAGATCTGGCTGGCCGTGAGCATCGACAACGCGAACGCCTGCCCGATCGTCATGATCGACAGCAGCAGGATCGCCCACGCCAATGCACCCGGCGCGAACTCGAGGTCCGTCGTCAGCTGGGTGACACACAGCAGGATGATGCCGATGACCGGCATCAGCGTGCCCAGCCCCCACGTCATCGCCATGCGGGTACCGACCCCCGGCGCCATCGTCCGATCGAACTGGCCCTCGCTCAGCGCCTGCGCCGCGACGGGCCGCAGAATCCGCTCGCCGAGCATGTACGTGAACCCGAACGTCGTGGTGGCGGCCATGCCGACGGTCACGACCACCGCGATCGCCAGCTGCGGCATATCCTCCGCAGTGAGGATGACGAACAGGATGCCGCCGAGCACCCACAACCCGAGATGCACGATCGCCTGACGCAACGGCGCATGCAACGCCGCCATCTGCTCCGTCCGATTCGGCGGACCGCCACGCAACTGCCACCGGATCACCGAACGCAACATCATCGCGGCCGCCGACAGGCTCACCACCCCGGCGAACACCAGGTAGGCGCTGAAGATCGCGACGTTGCGGACCCGGTCCGCGATGATGTCCGCCGACTCCGGAATCGGGATCCCGTACCGGATGAACGCGAACACCAGCACCGCACCGATCAGGTTCGCGGCCAGCATCGAGAGCATGTAGAGCGGCCAACGACTACGAATCGTCAGCGCGACTGCTCGATACGATGCCCACACGGTCAATAACTTAGCTGGACATTCCGCGCGACCGAGCAGTGCACACGGTTACGCTCGCGCAGTGAGCGACACGAACCCGGACGATGCCGTCCCCCCGCTCATCCGGGTGAGCGCCGCTTGGGCGTGGCGTCTCCTCGTCCTGTTCGCCGCGCTCCTCGCCCTCGGCTGGACCGTGTCCCGGCTCGGGACCGTCGTCGTCCCCGTCGCGCTGGCCCTGCTGACGGCAGCTTTTCTCGTCCCCGCCGTCGACTGGATGCACCGCCGCGGAATGCCCCGCTCGGCCGCGGTACTCATCGCCGTCGTCGGCACGTTCGGCGTCGTCGGGGCGATCCTGTCGTTCGTCGTCGAACAATTCGTCGACGGCCTGCCCGGGCTCGGCGACCAGTTCTCGGCCGGCGTCACCCAGGCCCAGGAATGGCTCAGCGACGGACCACTGCACTTCAGCGAGGACCAGATCCACCGTGTCGGCGACAACATCGTCGAGGCCGTCCAAGCCAACCGGGAAGCACTCACCAGCGGGGCCCTCAGCACCGCCACCGTCGTCGGCGAAATCTTCACCGGCGCCTTCCTCACCCTGTTCACCCTCGTCTTCTTCCTCTACGGCGGCGACCAGATCTGGGACTTCGTCACCCGGATCGTCCCGGCCGACACCCGCGCTCGGGTCCGGACCGCCGGACGGCAGGGCTTCCGCTCCCTCGTCGGCTACACCCGGGCCACCGTCGCCGTCGCCGCCGTCGACGCCGTCGGCATCGGCACCGGCCTGGCGATCCTCGGGGTCCCGCTCGCGCTGCCCCTGGCGTCGCTCGTCTTCATCGGTGCCTTCGTGCCCATCGTCGGCGCCTTCGTCACCGGATTTCTCGCCGTCCTCGTCGCCTTCGTGACCAAAGGCGTCCTGACGGCGGTGATCGTGCTCGGCCTCATCATCGCCGTCATGCAACTCGAGGGGCACGTCCTGCAACCCCTCCTGCTGGGGCGTGCCGTGCGGATCCACCCGCTCGCCGTCGTACTCGCGATCACCACCGGCATCGTCCTCGCCGGTATCGTCGGCGGCCTCCTCGCCGTGCCGATCGTCGCGTTCCTCAACACCGCCGTCCGCTCGCTGCGCGCCGACGACGCGACCGAGCCGTACGAATCCCTGATCCCCACCGATCCGGCCACCCCACGCTTCCCCGCCACCCCCGACGACCCCGACCGGCCCGACGACCCCGACCGGCCCGACGACTGACCTATCCTTGCCCTCATGGAGGCGAGAGATCTGCGAGTGTCCGATGCCGAACGGGAGCACGTCGGGGAACTGCTCCAACGCGCAGTAGGGCAGGGCATGCTCTCCCTCGGCGAATTCACCGAACGGATGGACACCGTCCTCGCCGCCAAGACCCGCGGCGAACTCAACGCCGTCGTCGTGGACCTGCCGGGCATGCAGATCGCCCCCGGCTACCTGGCCGCCGCCCCCGGGCCGACCCCGGCTCCCGGTGCGACCCCCGCCCCCGTCCCGACTCCAGCCCCACCCGGTGGCCAGCCGCTCGTCATCCGTGGACGCATGTCCACGATCACCCGCAAGGGCCGCTGGCACGTGCCACCCGCCCTGCACCTCGACACCCGGATGGGCAGCACCACCCTCGATTTCACCGAAGCCGTCATGCAGACCCAGGTGGTGCACCTGACCATCGACGACTCCGCCGGCTCCATCACCCTGATCCTGCCGCCCGAGGCCACCGCCGACCTCAACGACATCGACACCGTCGCCGGATCCACGTCCAACAAGGTCCGCACCGGCCCGCCCTACGGGCCACTGCACATCGTCGCCCGCGGCCGCATCCGCTTCGGATCGATCACCGCCCGCTACTCGTACGGGACCACTCTGCGCCGCATGCTCGGCTGAACGTCCCCCCCGGCGCGCCGACCTGCTCCGCGACCGGGAATCGGCCCGCCGCGAATTCCTCGACCCGATCCGGTCCGACGGACTCAGCCGTCGGACCGGCGCGCCTCCTCGATCCGGGCGAGCAGTTCCTCGACGCTCAGCGACACGTCCGTGGTGCCGGTCCGATGACGGCCCGCCGCATCGTCGGGATCGGGTGCCCGCGTGGGTTCGGGTGCCCGTGTCGGTTCGGGTGCCGGGGACGCACCCGTGTTCGGTGCCCGCAGCGAGGCCAGCCACGCCGCGTCGTCACCGTCACCGTCGCGCGACATCCGCTGCTGTGCGGGCGCCGGGGCCGGTTCGGGACGAGATTCGGGAGCAGGCTTCGGAGCCGGAGCCGGTTTCGGCTTGGGCCGCCGGATCGCCGAGCGAGCCCGCGGCGCCGCCGAGATCCGCGGGATCGGCTGCGTGAGGGGGTCGTTGCCGACCGTCGCGACCTGAGGGACGTCGTCGGCGACGAGTTCGCTCTCGAGGACCGGCTCACCGAGACCGATCTTCTGCTGGATCCGCTTCATCCACGCCGGCGCCCACCAGCAGTCGTCGCCGAGCATCTTCATCACCGCGGGCACCAGGAACATGCGGATCAGGGTCGCGTCGATGACGAGAGCGGCGATCATGCCGTACGCGATGTACTTCATCATCACCAGCTCGGAGAAACCGAACGCACCGGTGACCACGATGAGGATCAGCGCCGCGGCGGTGATGATGCGGCCCGTGTGCGCGGTACCGACCCGGATGGCCTCCGTGGTACTCGCCCCCAGCGAGCGGGCCTCGACCATACGGGAGAGCAGGAACACCTCGTAGTCGATCGACAGGCCGTAGATGATCGCGACGATCAACACCAGCACCGGTGACGTGATCGGCCCCGGCGTGAAGTTCAGCAGCCCCGCCCCGTTCCCGTCGATGAAGATCCACGTGAGGATGCCGAGCGTCGCGCCCAGGCCCAGCGCACTCATCAGCACCGCCTTGATCGGCAGCACGATCGACCCGAACGCCAGGAACATCAACAGCGTCGTGATCGTCAGGACCACGACGATCATGAGGGGGAGATTGTCGAGCAGGGCTGCGATACTGTCCTGCTCGATCGCCGGAGTGCCGCCCACCAGCACCGTCGCACCGTCCGGGGTCGGCATCGCCCGCAGGAAATCGATGGTCTCGGCAGAGTTGTTGCGGTCCACCAGACCCGCCTTGAGGACCTGGACGCCGTCCTTCGCGGGACCGGTGATCGTGAACTTCTCCACCAGGCCGGGGGCCGCGCTCGCCGTCTGCAGGATCTGACCGACCTGCATGCCACTGGCACCCTCGACGACCAGTTTGACCGGTTCGGTGCGCTGGCCCGGGAACAACTCGTCGAACTGTTCCTGTGCGACACGCGTCGGATTGTCCGGCGGCAGGTAGTCCTCGTTGATGCCACCGAACTTGATGTTCGTCATCGGGATGATCAGCAGCAGCAGACCCACGACGATCGGGATCGTCACCTTGAGGGGGTGCCGCATCACCCAGCGGGTCAGCCGGCCCCAGAAACTGGCCTCGATCTCCTCGGTCGACTTGATCTGCCCGAACCGTTTCAGGCCGAACTTGTCGATCCGCCGGCCCAGGATGCTCAGGACCGCCGGCAGCACCGTCACCGACGTGAACGCCGCCAGCAGCACCGTCGCGATCGAGCCGTACGCCACCGACTTGAGGAAGCCCTGCGGGAACAGGATCAACCCGCCCAAGCTCACCGCGATCATCGTCGCCGAGAACAGCACCGTCCGGCCCGACGTCATGACCGTGCGGCGCACCGCGGTGCGGGTGTCGTAGCCGTCGCCCAGTTCCTCCCGGAACCGGCTCACCATGAACAGGCCGTAGTCGATCGCCAGACCCAGGCCGATCAGCGACACCACCGACTGCACGAACGCGTTGACCTCGGTGAAATGGGTGATGACCCGGACGATGCCGTTGGCGCCGATAATCGTCAGACCACCGGTCAGCAGCGGCAGCGCCGCCGCGATCACCCCACCGAACACGAAGAACAACAGCACCGCGACCGCCGGGATCGCCAGCAACTCCATGCGCTTGATGTCGTTGGCCATCGTGTCGTTGATGGCGCTCGCCACCGGCTGCATGCCGGCCAGCTGCACCTCGACGCCGTCGATCGCGAACGCGTCCCGCACCGCCCGGAAATTGTTGGTGATCGCGGTGTCGTTGTCACCCTGCAACGCGATACTGGCGATCGCGTGCGACCGGTCCGGGGTGGCCAGGGCCGGCAACCGCGGCGTGCTCGGGATGGGGAAATAGCTGCCGTTGATCTTCGCGATCTGATCGGGATGATCTTGCAGCACCTGCTGCAGACTGTCCGAGACCTTCGCGCTGAACGCGGGATCGTCGACGGTCTTGCCGTCCGGCGCGGTGTACATCGCGACGACGTCACCGGCGGTGTCCCGGCCGAACGTGCCGTCGGCGAGCTTCGCCGCCGTCACCGATTCCGAGCCGGGATCGTCCCATCCGCTCTGACTGAGGTGATCGGTCAGACCGGACCCGTAGGCGCCCAGCGCCAACAGACCCGCGACCATGACCGCGATGACGGTGAACCGGGCCCGGTAGACCAGATCTCCCCAGCGAGCGAACACGTGTGGACTCCTCAGCGACTGACGAGCAACGCGGACAATGGACGGAACGGCTGCAGCCAGGCACCCTCGTCGGGCAGCGACTCGAGGCTCACCCGCGGCAGCGGCTCCCGGAACACGCCCGGAATGTCTTCGAGGTCGACGAACTCGAGGACCTCCGAGGAGACCGCCCAGCTCGCGTGCTCTCGGAACCCGAGCACCTGCACGGGCACACCGGTCGCGGCGATGTCCTCCAACGGCTCCCGGAACGCCTGACCGTCGGCGGACGCGACCATGACACCGGCCAGCCCCTCACCACGACGCAACGCGATGTGGTGGAGCATGTCGGAGTCGACGTCGCTGTCCTCCTCCACCTTGGGCTTGGCGAACACTGCGAAACCCACGTTGCGCAGCGCTTCGACCCACGGACGGACGACGTCGGCGCTGCCGGGGGCGATGTTGGTGAACACCGTCGCCTCGGGCTCGAGCGTCGCCGACTCGGTCGCCGACAGTTCCGCGGTACGCGACAGCAGCCAGCGGCCCAGGGCGTCGAATCGCGGGCGGTACGCGGCCGTGGGACGGCCGCCGAGGATCGCCCCCAGTCCCATGTCGAGGTTCGGGGCGTCCCACACCAGCAGCACTCGCTTGTGCCGCGCGGTGTCCGGGTTGTTGCCGCCTTCACTGAGACTCATTACTTGATCTTCCCCCAAATGAGTTCCGTGATGGTGCTTCCCACCTTGTGCGCTTTGTCCTCGAACTTCGTCACCGGCCGCTCGTGCGTCATCGGCGACTCCCAGTCCAGTTCGGTGAGCAGCGGTTCCGCGTCACCGGCCTCGCGGATGGCCTCCGCGTACTCGGCGTGATCCGTCGCGACGTGCAACACGCCGCCCGGCTTCAACCGGCTCGCGATCAACGCGAACGTCGGCGCCTGCAGCAGCCGGCGCTTGTGGTGCCGGGCCTTGGGCCACGGATCGGGGAAGAACACTCGCACCCCGGTCAGGGATTCCGGCGCCACCATGTGCTCGAGCACCTCGACGGCGTCGCCGCGCAGCACCCGCACGTTCGACAGTTCGTTGCGTTCGACGAGTTGCAGCAGCTGCGCCAGACCCGGCCGGTACACCTCGACGGCGATCAGGTTCACGTGCGGCTCGGCCTTCGCCATCGCGGCCGTCGCGGTACCGGTGCCGGAGCCGATCTCGACGATCAGCGGAGCCTCCCGGCCGAACCACGCCGTCGTATCGATCAGGTCGTCCCCGACGTCCCGGCCGATCTGCGGCCACTGCCGATCCCACGCGGCCTGCTGCGGTTCGGTGAGTGAACCGCGGCGGGAGCGGAAACTGGTGACCCGCGGATACAGCCGCGACCCCTTTTCGGATTCGTCTCGGGAAATGGTGCCGGACTCGGTGCTCGGCTCGGTCGATGTGTCCTGGTCGGGGTGGTTCACCGCACCATTGTCACGTATGTCGGCGAGTGCGGGCCGACTCGGGCAGTGAAAAACGGCCGATAATCTGGACGTTTCGGTCCGATTCGGCCGTTCCGTGCCATGGTTCCGCGGCATCATTGCTGGTGGCGGCATTCCCGGGGCCCGGGGCCGGACGCCGAGGGGTTCGGCGTCGCCGGTCACGGTCCAGGGGGGAAAGCGGGGGAGAACACAGTGGTGGGGACATTCGAACTGCTGCATCGCGTCGGTTCCGACGTCGGCGGTGCGGCGTGGCAGGCGGTGTCGGATCTCGCGGCGCCGATCCGGATCCAGGTCGCCGGACGGGCCGGTGTCGGCCGCAGTTCGGTGGTGCGACTGCTCGAACGGGCGGGGTGGGACACTGTCGACATGTCACCGGTCGACACGACGCCGGTGGACGCGCCCGGCGGCGACGATCCGGTCCTCGACGGCGACGTGGTCGTCTACGTGCTGTCCGGTCCGCCGCGCACCCCCGACATCGCGGCGCTGGCGGCCGCACCCGACGGGAGCACGGTGGCGGTCGTGAACAAAGCGGACCTGCAACCGTCGTGGGCGGAGGCCACCCGGATCGCCGTCGAAACCGAAACCGGGACCGGGGTGCCGACGCTGCCGCTCGTCGCGCTCGAGCGGGGCGGCGGCGAGGACGGCCGGGAACGGGTACGGGCGGCCGTCGACACCGCGATCCGGACGGTCCGGGCCCGCCGTAGCCGATCCGCGCTGACCCTGCTCGCGGAGGCCGCGGCCCGCGGCCCGGACCGGGGCGTACTCGAAAACTATCTGCGCAGCGACGAGGCCGCCCGGCTGCGCGCCGACGCAGCCACGGTGCTCGGCACCGGCGGCGCCGACCGTCGCCGCCGCGACCTCGCGGCCCGGCCGGTGCGGTCGTGACGGCGCCGTCGTGGTTCCCGCCCGACGCGCAGCGGGTCGTCGAACGTTGGGATCCGGCCGGTCTGCACCGGTGGCGCGGTCTGCCGTCGGAGAGTCGAGGAGTGCACGTCGTCGCCGTACGCGGCATCGACGCCGCCCCGGTCCACGGCGCGCTGGCCGGTGCAGGTGACGTGGTCGACGCCCCGGACGGTGCCGCCGCCGTCGTGCTGGTGCTCGACGGTGCATCCGTCCTCGGGCGCGACGAGTTGGCCGCGCTCGATGCGGCCGCGGACGGCGTCGAACGGGTGATCTTCGTGCTCACCGGGACCGGCGAGCCGGGACGACAGGACGTGCGACGTCGCGACGAGGACCTGATCCGGGCGCACAGTTCGCGATTCGCGTCCGCGCAGGTGCTCGACGACGTGGCGGAGGTGCGCCGGGCCGTGTCCGAGGCCCTGTCCGCAGATCCGGGGGCGACCGCCGACCGGAACCGTCGCCGCGCCGCCGCGACCCTGCTCGAGCGGACCTGCCGACGCATCACCGAGACCGCGGCCGCGTTGCGGGCCGGCGACGACGCCCCGACCTCCGCACTGCGGTCCCGGCGTGCCCGGATCGTCGCCGCCCGCGACGGCGGCCGTGTCGAACGGTCCGCGGAGCTGCGGGCGCAGGTGCAACTCGCCCGCGTGGACCTGCTCCACGACGCCGGGGTGCGGGCGCGGGCGGTCGGGGCGGCCGCCCGCGCCGACATCGACCGCGCCGGACGAGGAGAACTGCACGACTTCCCGGACCGGATGGCGGAGCTGGCGGAGGCCGCGGTCGCCGACGTCGACACCGCGGTGTCCCGGCGGCTCGCCGACCTCGCTGCCGCGGCCGGGGTGCCGGAGCTGCCGCCGGTCGCGCCGCCGCCCGCCGAACCGCGCCCGGACACCCCCGAGCCGCGGTACCGGGGTGTCGAGGATCGGGTGATGGTGATCGTCGGGGCCTCGGCCGGAGTGGGGCTGGGACGGCTCGCGGTGGCGCCGATAGCGCTGGTCCCGGCCCTGGACATGGCGACGGTGCCGGTCACGCTGGCGCTCGGTGGGGCGGCTGCGTGGTGGATCGCTCGGTCACGCCGGCTGGTCGCGGACCGCGCACACGTGCGGCAGTGGGCGTCCGAGACCACGGCGCACCTGCGGGCCCGGCTCGAGCAGCGGGTCCTGGGCCGTCTCCTGGCGACGGAGGCGGCGATCGGTGCCCGCATTCTCGCCGACGGACGGGCCGCCACTCTCACCGCCGACGAGGAACTCGCCGTCGTCGACGCGGACCTCCGCCGGCTCGCGACGCAGCGCAGCGGACGGATCGGTTCGTGCGAGCGGGACCGTGGAGTGCTCACCGGGATCCTCGAGGCCCTCGGAGGTTCCCGCGCGACCGACGGAACCGGGGAGGGTTGCGGTGCGTCCAACCCCGTGACGACAGCTGTGCGGCCCGAACGGGAGACATCATGATCACGACGGACGAACTGGCGGGCGGTCTGCCGCACCTCGACCCCGACACCTTCGGCGTCGATGCGGACGCGGTGCACCTGACGGAACTCCAGCACGACATCGACGGAGACGGCATCCTCGACACCGTCACGTTCGAGACGGACGACACCGTGATCGTCTCGACCGACATCGACGGCGACGGGGACGCCGACCACGTCACGATCGTCGGCGGCGACACCGGATACACGGCCTGGGAGTTCCATCGGGACGCCGACGGCGGCCACCGGTGGGAACGCGTCGATGACGGCCGTCTGGACGCCTGACCGAATCGGTGGGTGAGCTGCCGATATCGCCAGCCGGGACGCTCTGAATCGTTCATGTGACCGATCCGACGACACCCGGTTCCCCCTAGGGCGACGCGCGGCGTTAACCTCTATGGACAGGACACCCGGCACCCGTGTCCTTCGTTCGTTGTCCGCGGAGACATACGCGGGCGGCATGCGGAGTGGGCGGGCTGCTCCCCGCAGAGAGGGGGAAGTCGGTTCGAGCCAGCGGCCCCATCATCATGCGGGGGCTGTCGTGGTCGATCCGGTTCCCGGCCCCACCCCAGGAGAGTTTGATGACCTCAGCGACCATCCCCGGTCTGAACGGAACTGACGACACGCTTCCCACTGAGCATGCAGAGCTGCTCGCCTGGGTTCGCGAGGTGGCCGAGCTGACGCAGCCCGACCGTGTCGTTTTCGCCGACGGTTCCGACGAGGAGTGGGACCGTCTGACCACCAAGCTCGTCGAGGCCGGCACGTTCACCCGCCTCAACGACGAGAAGAAACCGAACTCGTTCGTCGGCAACTCCGACCCGTCGGATGTCGCGCGTGTCGAGTCGCGCACCTACATCTGCTCGCGCAACGAGATCGACGCCGGCCCCACCAACAACTGGATGGACCCGGCCGAGATGCGCGGCATCATGACCGAGCTGTACCGGGGCTCGATGCGTGGCCGCACCATGTACGTGGTGCCGTTCTGCATGGGCCCGCTCGGCGCCGACGACCCGAAGCTGGGCGTCGAGATCACCGACTCCGAGTACGTCGTCGTGTCGATGCGCATCATGACCCGCATGGGCCAGGCCGCGCTCGACAAGATGGGCACCGACCGCCCGTTCGTGAAGGCCCTGCACTCGGTGGGTGCCCCGCTGGCCGACGGCCAGGCGGACGTCCCGTGGCCGTGCAACGACACGAAGTACATCACCCACTTCCCCGAGGACCGCGAGATCTGGTCCTACGGTTCCGGCTACGGCGGCAACGCCCTGCTCGGCAAGAAGTGCTACTCGCTGCGCATCGCGTCGGCCATGGCCCACGACGAGGGCTGGCTGGCCGAGCACATGCTGATCCTCAAGCTGATCTCGCCGGAGAACAAGAACTACTACGTCGCGGCCGCGTTCCCGTCGGCGTGTGGCAAGACCAACCTCGCGATGATCCAGCCGACCATCCCCGGCTGGCGTGCCGAAACCCTCGGCGACGACATCGCGTGGATGCGTTTCGGTGAGGACGGCCGTCTGTACGCCGTGAACCCGGAGTTCGGTTTCTTCGGCGTCGCGCCGGGCACCAACCACGAGTCCAACCCGAACGCCATGAAGACGGTCGAGGCCGGCAACACGCTGTACACCAACGTCGGCCTGACCGACGACGGAGACGTGTGGTGGGAGGGCCTCGAGGGCCAGCCGCAGCATCTCATCGATTGGAAGGGCAACGACTGGACCCCCGAGTCCGGCGAGAAGGCCGCCCACCCCAACTCGCGCTACTGCACCCCGATGTCGCAGTGCCCGATCCTCGCCCCCGAGTGGGACGACCCGCAGGGTGTGCCGATCTCGGCGATCCTGTTCGGTGGCCGCCGCAAGACCACGGTTCCCCTGGTCAGCGAGGCCTTCGACTGGCAGCACGGCACCTTCCTCGGTGCGACGCTGTCGTCCGAGCAGACCGCCGCCGCCGAGGGCAAGGTCGGTTCCGTCCGCCGCGACCCGATGGCGATGCTCCCGTTCATCGGCTACAACGCCGGTGACTACATCAACCACTGGATCACCCTCGGCAAGAACGCCGACGCGGAGAAGCTCCCGAAGATCTTCTACGTGAACTGGTTCCGTCGTGGCGACGACGGCCGCTTCCTGTGGCCCGGTTTCGGTGAGAACTCCCGCGTGCTCAAGTGGATCATCGATCGCATCGAGCACAAGGCCGACGCCGTCAGCACCCCGATCGGTTTCGTGCCGACCGCCGCCGACCTCACCCTCGACGGACTCGACGTCGCCGCTGCCGACGTGAACGAGGCCCTCGCAGTGAACGTCGACGAGTGGAAGGCCGAGATCCCGCTCATCGAGGAGTGGCTCGAATTCCTGGGCGAGAAGGTGCCGTCGGGTGTCCGCGACGAGTTCGAGGCACTGAAGCAGCGCCTGGGCTGACCCACCCGTTCGTGATGTGACCGAATGTCACATCGGTTCAGTTGAACTGAACCGATGTGACATTCGGCGTTTCAGGGGGTGCAGGGGCGTCAGGGGGTGCGTGCGTCGGCGAGGTGCGGGAAGCGCTCGGCGACGGCGAGTCCCACATCGCTGCGTTCGATGCGGCCCCGGTCGGCTGCGGTGAGGGCCTGCAGGTCGGGTGTCGACGAGACGAGCCGCAGGTCGCGTTCCTCGATCGACGTCTCCAGCAGGTTCCGCACGAAGCGGGCGTTGCCCTCGCGGTCGATCAGGGTGCGGGTGCGTCCGTCCGATGTCTGTTCGGTGGTGGTGCACAGGTGCGTCACGACCCGCAGCACCTCGTCGACCGCCGGGTCGGCGAGCGTCGCCCGGTACGTCGACGACGCCATCCGTGCCGCGATCCGGGCGAGCTCGTCGGGGGTGTACGACGGGAACCGGATCGTCTTGGTGAACCGGCTCTTCAGTCCGGCGTTGCGCTCGAGGAAGCCGTCCATCTCGGTCTCGTAGCCGGCGACGATCACCACGAGCCGGTCCCGGTGGTTCTCCATCGTGGCGAGCAGTGCGTCGACGACCTTGCCGCCCGCGGCGTCCCCACCGATGATGCCGTCGTGGTAGAGCGAGTACGCCTCGTCGATGAACAGGACGCCGTCGAGGGCGCTCTCGAAGATCTCCCGCGATCGTGCCTCGGGTGTCCCGTAGCCCGGTGCGAAGAAATCGCTCGGCGAGGCCTCGACGACCGTGTCGGTCGCGAGGACCCCCAGCCCGTAGTACATGCGGGCCAGGATGCGGGCGACCTCCGTCTTGCCGACACCGGGTGGGCCGGTGAACACCAGGTGCCGGGACTTCGGGGCCGGTCCGGGACCGGCCGCGTCGGTGGACCGGGCCAGCAGGGACGCCGCCGTCAGCTTCTCGACCTCCCGTTTGACGGACGTCAGGCCGATCATGGCGTCCAGTGCGCGCCGCGACTCGTCGACCGCCGCCGCACCCGCCCGCTGCTGCTGCTCCTGCCGGACGACGGTCTCGTCGGGCGCCGACTGTGGATCCCACGGGTCGCGGCGTCGGGCGATGCGGTCGGCGGTGGTGCGGGACAGGGTGAAGTCGAGGGAGTCGAGAGCACGCGCATTGTCGGTGAAGCCGGGCTGCGCGACGTACACCCGTTCGAACAGTTGACGGGCCGTCGTCTCGTTGCCCTGGGCGCGTGCGACCAGGCCACGAAGATGCCGTGCATAGTGGGTGGCGTTCGGGATCGGTCCGGCGTCGACCGCAGTGAGCCGGCGGTGGGCCTCGTCGAACAGGCCGAGATGCGCGCATGCACGTCCGGTCATGTAGTGGGCGCCGGTACGCAGATGTTCGTCGGTCCACGTCTCGGACCGGGACAGTGCCTGCAGCACGTCCGGCCACCGTTCGGTCCGGGCGAACAGGATTCCGCGCATGTACGCGGCGAGTGGTGTCGCGGCGTCGACGCTGTCGAGGATCGCGAGCGCATCGGAGAACTGCCGGGCCTCGATCCGCTGCGCCGCCGCGGCCGCCCAGATCTCGAGACCGTCGGACAGCGGATGGTCGACGAACATTCCGGTGGCGAAGCGGCCGGCGAGGCTCCGCGCGGGCAGCCCCAGCCGCAGCTGCTCGCGTCCGAGACTGCCGCGGGCCGTGCGCAGCAGGTTGTCGACGACGGTCCGATCCACGACGCCGGTCGCGGCGAGCCCGAGCCACGCGTCGCACATGTCGGGGTCGAACTCGACGGCCTCGACGAACCGGGCCCGGGCCGTCGGATAGTGCAGTGCGCTGCGACGACCCAGCACGGGCAGGCCGAGAGCTCGCACCCCACCGTCGAACGACTTGCGTGCGCGTGTGCTCTCGAACATGGTGACACCCCCGAAATCGGCCCGCCGTGGACATGCCGATCGTAGTTGCGGGCGCCGAACCGACCCCGATGCGCTCGACGGCGTCATGCGTATACGTTCGTACATCAATGGACCCGGCGAGATGCGGACGTCGACAGGATGGTGCAATAGCACCAACCGATACAGACATCGACCCGGCCGTGTGCCGTGGACACGAGGAGGATCCGGCATGGGGATCTACAACAACGTCACCGAACTGGTCGGACGCACCCCGCTGGTGCGCCTGAACCGGGTCACCGAGGGCGCCGGCGCGCAGGTCGTGGCGAAGCTCGAGTTCTACAACCCGGCCAACAGCGTCAAGGACCGCATCGGTGTCGCGATCATCGACGCCGCCGAGGCCTCCGGTGAGCTGACCCCCGGCGGCACCATCGTCGAGGGCACCTCCGGCAACACCGGTATCGCCCTCGCCATGGTGGCGGCGGCCCGCGGCTACAAGGCGATCTTCACGATGCCCGAGACGGCGTCCACCGAGCGTCGCGCCATGCTGCGCGCGTACGGCGCCGAAATCGTCCTCACCCCCGGCGCCGAAGGCATGGCCGGTGCCGTGAAGAAGGCCGAGGAGATCGTCGCGCAGACCGACAACGCCGTCCTCGCCCGCCAGTTCGGGAACCCCGCCAACCCGGAGATCCACGCCCGCACCACCGGCGAAGAGATCTGGGCCGACACCGACGGCACCGTCGACATCTTCGTCGCCGGCATCGGCACCGGCGGCACCCTCACCGGCACCGGCCGCACCCTCCGCAAGTACAAGCCCGAGATCACCATCGTCGGTGTCGAACCCGCCGACTCCCCGATCCTCACCGGTGGCAAGCCCGGCCCCCACAAGATCCAGGGCCTCGGCGCCAACTTCGTCCCCGACATCCTCGACCGCGACATCTACGACGAGATCATCGACGTCCAGTTCGACGACGCCATCACCACCGCCCGCCGCCTCGGCACCGAGGAAGGCGTCCTCGGCGGCATCTCCGCCGGCGCCAACGTGTGGGCCGCACTGCAGCTCGCGAAGCGCCCCGAGAACGCCGGCAAGACGATCGTCGTGATCGTCCCCGACTTCGGCGAACGCTACATCTCCACGCCGCTGTTCGAGGACATCCGGGGCTGAACATCGTGAGTGTCCTGCGCACGATCCGCGAGGACCTCCGGGCGGCGAGCGGCCACGACCCGGCCGCACGCAGCGACGTCGAGAACGCCGTCGTCTACTCCGGACTGCACGCCATCTGGTCACACCGGATCGCACACCGCATGTGGGCGGTGCCCGCACTGCGCGGCCCGGCCCGCGTGCTGTCACAGTTCACCCGATTCCTCACCGGCATCGAAATCCATCCCGGCGCCACCATCGGCCGACGCTTCTTCATCGACCACGGCATGGGAGTCGTCATCGGCGAAACCACCGAGATCGGCGACGACGTCATGATCTACCACGGCGTCACCCTCGGCGGCCGCTCCCTCGCCAAAACCAAACGACACCCCACCATCGGCAACCGCGTCACCATCGGAGCCGGCGCCAAAGTCCTCGGCCCCATCACCGTCGGTGACGACAGCGCCATCGGAGCCAACGCCGTCGTCACCCGTGACATCGCCCCCGACCACATCGCCACCGGCATCCCCGCCTCCATGCGGCCCCGCAACAAACACGAACAACTCGTCGACCCCACGTCCTACATCGACCCGGCGATCTACATCTGAGATTCGTCCCGGTTCCGCGCGGACTCGGCCCGTCAGCTGAAGGGTCCCTTCGTGCGCTCCAAGCGCACAAAGGGACCCTTCATCCTGTTTCGGGGTATGACGTGGCACGATGATCCCGATCCTCACGCTTGTCGGGAGGACCGGTTGGGGTTTCACATCGTGGACGGAGGGACAACATGAAGCTTCGCAAGGCGAAGAAGGTTGCGGCGGGTGTGGTTGCGTCGGCGGCAATGGTCGCCGGTCTCGCGGTCGCCGGAACGGGCACCGCAGCAGCAGCCGACCGCTACGACGGTCCGACGCTGAAGGTCGAGCAGGGCGACTTCGACGGCAAGAACGTCGAACTCACGCTGACCAACCCGAACAAGGCCGAAGGCCTGTTCGCCGAGTCTTCCTGCACGTCGGCACTGCTCGACGGTGCGCAGGGTCTCGAGGCGTTCGTCGCGTACAACAACAAGGACTTCGGCAAGCTCGTCGACATCATGCTGTCGCCGGGTCTGCGTCTCGGCCCCGCCGCGAGCAACAACCTGCTCAGCCCCGGACCGAACACCAACTCCAGGACCGTCGATGTCGACAACGGCGTCTACATCTACCTGGGTACCTGTGGCGGCATCAAGTCCCTCGAGCCGGGCAACATCGGCGTCTCGATCAAGCCCGTCATCGTCCCGTCGGGTATCGGCAGCATCGAGCCGTCCCTCGAATTCGGCAGCACCGCACTCGAAGCGGGCGTCGACATCATGAGCCTGCTCCCGCTGCTCGGCTCGCTCGCCGGTACGGGCACCGGAAGCTAGTTTTCTCCGTCGTCAGCTGAAGGGTTCCTTCATGCGCCTGGAGCGCGTGAAGGAACCCTTCAGCTGTTTCGGGGCAAGCTGTTTCGGGGCGCCGACGCCGCGCGCCGACGGGCGTCGAAGGGGACGATGATGGCGACGGTGTGGGGGATTTTGCTGACGAGACCGGCGATGTGGTCGGCGGTGCGGTCGTGGAGGAGGCGGCCGAGGAGGGTGCCGTAGGTGCGGCGGGGGAGGATGATGCTGATTTCGGTGCGGGGTGCTTCGGTGCGGGCGACGAGTTTCAGGACGGCGTGACCGAGGCGCCGGTCGGGGCAGTCCATGATGTCGAGGGGGATGTCGAGGCTGCTGTTCTCCCATTGTCGGGCGAGGTGGGCGGCGTGGGCGTCGTCGAGGGCGAAGTGGACGGCGCGTAGTCGGCTGGGGCGCAGGCTGCGTCCGTAGCGGAGGGCTTCGATGGTGGCGAGGTCGTAGGTGTCGACGAGGACGATGGCGATGTGGTCGGAGTAGACGGTGCGGGCGTCGTCGGTGTCGTCGAGTTCGCGTAGTTCGGCGGCTTCGTCGCGGTATTCGCGGTTGAGGCGGATGAGGACGAGGACGAGGATCGGGAAGACGAGGAGCACGGCCCAGGCGCCGTCGGTGAATTTCGCGACGGAGAAGATGGCGACGACGATCGCGGCGGTGGTGCCGGCGGCGAGGTTGAGGATCATGTTGCGGCGCCAGTGGGTGCCGCGGATGCGGTAGTGGTGGCGGGCCATGCCGTATCCGGCCATGGTGAATCCGGTGAACACACCGATCGCATAGAACGGGACGAGCGAGTTCACTTTGGCGTCGGTGACGACGAGGAGCACGATCGCGACGGCCGTCAACATGACGATGGCGTTGGAGAACACGAGGCGGTGGCCGCGCCGGCGGAGTTGGCGGGGCAGGAAGGCGTCGTCGGCGACGAAGCTGGCGAGGAACGGGAAGCCGTTGAAGCTGGTGTTGGCGCCGGTGAACAGGATCAGTGCGGTCGCGGTCTGCACGACGACGAACAGGGTGTCGCCGAGGGGGCCGGAGCCGAACACGATGCGGGCTTCCTGGCTGATCACCGACGGGTAGCCGGAGACGTACGGGGTGGCGTGGGTGAGGTAGGCGAGCAGGGAGACACCGGCGACGAGGAACGCGAGGATCGACGCCATGACGACGAGGGAGCGTCGGGCGTTGGGTCCGACGGGTTTACGAAAAGCGCTGACGCCGTTGCTGATCGCCTCGAGTCCGGTGAGGGAGGTGCCGCCGTTCGCGAATGCCCGCAGGAGCACCAGCACCGTCGCGCCCATGACGAGGCCGTCGCCGTGGCCGACGGGGACCGCCCCGGACAGGGTCGTCGGATCGATCCGGTCGAGGGTGCCGGACACGGCGCGGACGATACCGACGACGATGACGACGGCGATCGATCCGGTGAAGAAGTACATCGGGAACGCGAAGGCCCGCCCGGCCTCGCGGAGTCCACGCAGGTTCCCGTACGCGAGGAGGAGCACGGCTCCGACGGTGATCTCGAGACTGTACGGGCCGAGGGCCGGGACCGCGGACACGACCGCGACGGTTCCGGCGGCGGACTGCACGGCGACCGTCACGACGTAGTCGATGAGCAGTGCGACGGCCGCGATCTGGGCGACCTTGGGGCCGAAGTTCTCTCGCGCCACGACGTACGAGCCGCCTGCCCGGGTGTACAGCATCACGACCTGCCGGTACGACAGTGTCAGCAGCAGCAGGATGACGAGGATGGCGCCGGTGATCGGCAGCAGCAGGGTGAACGCGGCGAGCGCGGCGTAGGGCAGCAGTTCGATGAGCGCCTGTTCGGGGCCGTACGCGGACGACGAGATGCAGTCCGGGGACAGCACCCCCAGCGCGGTCGTCTTGGACAGTCGTTCGTGGTGGAGGCGGGCTGTGGTGAGCGGCGGACCGAGGAGACGACACTTGATCCGATAACCGAGCCTCTCGGGCAGGATGGGGTCCACGGCTGCTCCGTCCGATACGACGACCCGAACCGATGACGCTCCTTCCAGTTCTACTCGTCCCCGCGGGCCCGGGACGGGGATCGGACGGTCAGGCTCGGTTCCTCCGGTGTGGACAGGGTCAGGACGACGTCGCGGACGACGGCGGAGTCGGTGGTGAGGCGGTCCTCGAGGGCGCGCAGGGTGTGGGCGACACGGGATTCGGCGTGGTCGCCGACGAGGTCGATGCTCGCGACGAGGTACAGCTGGTGCGGTCCGAGGAACTCGAGCCGCAGGTAGGTGACGCGTTCGACCTCGTCGTAGGTGAGGAGTTGCCGGATCGCCTGCGCACGCAGCTCCGGGGTACCGGGTTCGCCGACGAGGAACCGGCGGTTGCGGTCGAGCAGGACGATCGCGATGACGCCGAGGAGGACGCCGACGGCGATGGAGCCGATCGCGTCGGGTACAGGGGAGCCGGTGAGCTGGTGGGCGAGGATGCCGGTGAACGCGATGACGAGTCCGACGAGGGCGGCAGCGTCCTCGGCGAACACGGCCCGGACGGTGGGATCCGAGGTGAGCAGGGCGTGTTCGAGGATGTCGCGGTGCGCGTCGTGGGCTTCGCCGCGTAATTGTTTGAACGCCTGCCGGAACGAGATCGCCTCGAGGACGAACGCGATCCCGAGGACGGTGTAGGCGACACCGAAGTCGCCGGCCGGCTGGGGGTGCGCAAGCTCCTGGATGCCGTGCGTGATCGACACTCCGGCGCCGACCGCGAACAGGCCGAGTGCCGCGAACAGCGACCAGATATAGGCTTCGCGGCCGAACCCGAGGGGATGGGCGTCGTCGGGGGATTTGCGGGCGCGGCGATTCGCGACGAGCAGCAGGATCTCGTTGCCGGTGTCGGCCCACGAGTGCATCGCCTCGGCGACCATCGACGCCGATCCGGTGATCACCGCGGCCACCGTCTTCGCCGCCGCGATCAGGGCGTTGGCGGCGAACGCCACGACGACGGTGAGGGTGCTCTCGCCGCCGCTGTCCGTCGGGGGTGCTGCCATCGCCTCAGGGTAGGCGCGGCGACGGGGTCGCGGACGGGAAACGCGTCAGGCGCGGCCCCGGAAGCCGGGGCCGCGCCTGAACAGGAGTTTTCTTATCCGGTGTAGCCGGGCGGCATGAGGACGGACTTGAGTTCGCAGTACGCCTCGAGGCCCTCGGGGCCGCTCTCGCGGCCGATGCCGGAGTTCTTGTAGCCGCCGAACGGGGATCCGGGATCGAACGCGTACCAGTTGATCGCGTAGGTGCCGGTGCGGATCTGCTTGGCGATCTCGATGCCCTTCTCGATGTCGGTGGTGTACACCGAGCCGGCGAGGCCGTAGTCCGAGTCGTTGGCGATCTTGATCGCGTCGTCGACGGTGTCGTAGGGGATCACCGACAGAACGGGCCCGAAGATCTCCTCGCGGGCGATGGTCATCGAGTTGTCGACGTCCGCGAAGATCGTCGGCTCCACGAACCAGCCCTTGTCGAGGCCGGCGGGGATACCGCCGCCGAGGACGACGCGGGCGCCTTCGGCCTTGCCCTTCTCGATGTAGCCGAGGACCTTGTCGCGCTGCTTCTCGGTGATGATCGGGCCGAGCTGCGCGCCCTCGTCGCCGGGACGGCCGACGGGCATGAACCCGGCGAACTGCACCATGGCCTCGATGATCTCGTCGTAGCGGGAACGCGGCGCGAGGATGCGGGTCTGGCCGACACACGCCTGACCGGTGTTCATCAGCCCCGACATCACCAGCATCGGCGTGGTCGCGGCGACGTCCATGTCCTCGAGCAGGATCGCGGCGGACTTGCCGCCGAGCTCGAGGGAACAGCGCTTGAGCTGCTCGGCGGCGATCGCGCCGATCCTGCGTCCGACGGCGGTGCTACCGGTGAAGGTGACCTTGTCGACGTCGGGATGCGAGATCAGGTATTCGCCGGTCTCGGCGCCGCCCGGCACGATCGACAGCACACCCTCGGGCAGGCCCGCCTCGGTGAAGATGTCGGCGAGGACGTTCGCGGCCAGCGGCGTTTCCGGGGCCGGCTTGAGGACGACGGTGCAGCCCGCGAGCAGTGCCGGGGCCAGCTTGTTGATCGCGAGGAACAGCGGCACGTTCCAGGCGATGACGGCGCCGACGACACCGACCGGTTCGCGGTACACCTTGGTCTGCCCGAACGCGCCGGTACGGGTCTCCTCGAACGCGAACGCGAACTCGTTCGCGAGGCCCGCGTAGTAGTTGAGCGTCGCGAGCGACGGAATCTTCTGCATCATCTCGACGCCGGACGCCGGAGCGCCCATCTCGTCGGAGATCGTGGCGATCAGGTCGGCGCTGCGCTCCTCGATGAGCTTGGCGACCTTGGTGAGGATCTCGCCGCGCTGTGCGGGCGACGTCTCGGCCCACGCACCCGACTCGAGGGCGGCACGTGCCGCGGCGACGGCGGCGTCGATGTCGGCCGGTGCGGCGACCGGCACACTGCCGACACGCTCCTCGGTGGCGGGGGAGAACACCTCCAGCCGCTGCTCGGTGGCCGGGGCGACCCAGCGGCCGCCGATGAAGAGTTTGTCGTAGTCGGTCATCGATCCATCCCTCGCTCGTGTGGAGTGCCCTGGCTCACACTAGAACACGTTACAGCCCGAGGGAACAGTTCGGCAGGTCAGGCGTCGTCGAGCGCAGCCAGACCGGCCCCCGAGAGGGTGCCGAGCACCCCGAGCTCGGCTCGGACGAGCCGCAGATCGTGCAGGAACGACAACCGGGCGTGCGCGGCGGCGGACGTCGTCATCGGCGTCCACAGCGCCGGACCGGACTGCGCGAAACCGCCGCCGATCACGACGAGGTCCACGTCGAGCAGGGCGGCCGCCGACGCGAACGCCCGCCCCAACGCCACCCCGGCCCGGTCGAGCGCCGCGGCGGCGGTGGGCTCCCCGAGTTCCGCGTCGACGGCCAGGTCGGCGCCCGTCGCCCCGCTCCACCCGTTCGCCCGCGCCCAGCGCAGCGCCCCGGACCCGCTCGCGACGGCCTCGAGGCAACCGGTGGCGCCGCAGCCGCAGCGGTCGTCGGCGTCCGGCACCACCATGTGCCCGATGTGGCCGGCGTTGCCGGTGCGTCCGCCGTCGATCCGGCCGCCGCGGATCAGCCCGCCCCCGACACCCGTCGACACCACGACCGCGAGCAGATCGGGGACGCCGCGCCCCGCCCCGAGCCGATGCTCGGCGTACGCGGCGGCGGCACCGTCGAGCACGAGCCGCACGGACGCCTCGGGAAGCAGGGTGCGCACGGAGTCGACCAGTGGGAAACCGCCGCACCATTCGGCGATGTTGAGCGGTCCGACCGTGCCCGCGACGGCGTCGACCGGACCGGCCGACGCGATCCCCACCCGCGTGATCGGCGCGTCGCCCGCCACCTTCCGCAGCAGGCTCGCGCACGCCTCCCACACCCCGGATGCCGGGGTCGGGACGGTGACGGGATCGTCGAGGCCCCCGTCCGGGCGCACCCGCGCCGCCGCCATCTTGGTGCCGCCGACATCGAGTGCGAGTGCGGTCATGGCGTCGAGGGTAGTGCGCTCAGCGCTTGCGCAGCACCAGGACCAGGTTGCTGACCAGCAGTTCGCGCAGCACCGGGATCTTCACCGCCCACCATGCCCAGCGCGGATGGTAGCGGGGGAAGGCGGCGAGGACGTCGCCGCCGGTCTGTGTCTTCGCCCAGCGCAGGCCGTCCTTCGCACCGATGTCGAAGAGTGAGACCCCGAACCGGTTCTTCGGTTCCTTGCCGTGCGTGCGGGCGTAGCGGCGGGCGGCATACTCGCCGCCCAGGTAGTGCCACGGTCCGGTCTCGTGGCCGCCGAACGGGCCCCACCACAGCGTGTACGACAGCACCATCAGCCCACCGGGTCTGGTGACGCGCAGCATCTCCTCGGCCATCATCCACGGCTGCGCGACGTGCTCGGCGACGTTCGAGGAGAAGCACACGTCCACCGATCCGGTGCGGATGGGCAGGGCCAGCCCGGAGCCGCGGATCGAATCTCCGACGGTCAGGCCGGCCGCGTGCATCTCCGACGGATCCGGTTCGACCGGGATGTATCGGGCGCCGACGCCGGAGAAGGCGTCGGCGAAGTAGCCGGGGCCGCCACCGACGTCGAGGACGGTGGTGCCGCCCAGGTCACGGTCGGTGAGCCCGCGGTACAGGTCGCCGATCAGTTCGACGGAATCGCGGGCCAGGGCGCCGTAGAACAGGTCCGGATCGGTCTGTTCGTACCGGAAGTCGCTCAGCAGCCCGATCGACCGTTTCAGGGTGGCGCGGCGGGCGAAATGTCGGGTCACGCGAGTCACGGCACGAAACCTTACGGGGCGTCGAGCCGATAAAGTGTCTCGCAGGCGACCGTCCTGGCAGAGCGAGTGAGGGGGCACGCACGTGCGAGAGGTTCTCCTGCTGTGCTGGCGCGACACCGGGCATCCCCAGGGCGGCGGCAGCGAGCGGTACCTCGAGGAGGTGGGCGCCGGTCTCGCCCGCCGCGGCATCTCGGTCACCCTCCGTACCGCGTCCTATCCGGGGGCGCCGCGCGACGAGATCGTCGACGGTGTCCGCATCAGCCGCGGCGGCGGACGGCTCACGGTGTATCCGCGGGCGCTCGCCGCGATCGTCGCAGGACGTCTCGGGCTGGGCCCGCTCGCCGGGCTGCGTCCCGACGCCGTCGTCGACACCCAGAACGGCATCCCGTTCTTCTCCCGCACGGTCACCGGCGCCCCGGTCACGGTGCTCGTCCACCACTGTCACCGTGAGCAGTGGCCCGTCGCCGGGCGGCTCATGGGCCGCGTCGGGTGGTGGATCGAATCCTGGCTGTCGCCGCGCGTGCACCGCGACAGCCAGTACCTGACGGTGTCGCTGCCGTCGGCCGACGAACTCGCCGACCTCGGTGTCGGACGTGACCGAATCGCAGTGGTGCGTAACGGTGCCGACGCCATTCCGGACGCCGTCACTCCCGGGGGCAGCCGCACCCGCACCCCGCATCCGTCGCTGTGTGTGCTGTCGCGGCTGGTGCCGCACAAGCAGATCGAGGACGCCCTCGCCGTCGTCGCACGGTTGCGGCACACGATTCCCGGGCTGCACCTCGACGTGATCGGCGGCGGCTGGTGGGAGGAGAACCTGCGCGAGCACGCCGACACCCTCGGTATCGCCGACGCCGTCACCTTCCACGGGCACGTCCCCGAGGAGCGGAAGCACGAATTGCTTTCCCGCGCATGGGTTCACGTGATGCCGTCTCGGAAAGAAGGGTGGGGGCTCGCGGTCGTCGAGGCCGCCCAGCACGGGGTGCCGACCGTCGGCTACCGCAGCTCCAAGGGCCTCACCGATTCGATCGTCGACGGTGTCACCGGCCTGCTCGTCGACGGTGGCGGCGAGCGTGTCTCGGCGCTCACGACGGCCGTCGACACCCTGCTGCTCGACCCCGAACTCCGCGCCGACCTCGGCGACAAGGCCCGGATGCGGGCCTACGAATTTTCGTGGGAACAGACTGCCACCGGAGTGCACGCGGTGCTCGCGGCGTCGGCGGAGGGCCGCCGGGTGTCGGGGCTCGTCGCAGGTCGTGACGATCGGACGGTGCCGGCTTCGCATCTCGGCTGACCGCCTGGAACCACACATCCATGCGGGTTCGATTCGTACAGAAATCGAGGTTTTGGACAAAACAGTTTCTCGGCGGTCAGTGTTCTCGACGCAATCGTGTCCCCCCGCAGCCCGCGATACTTGCGATCAGCAGACCGACCCACAGCAGGTGCGCGGCCACGGCCGGCCATCGGACCGGTGCCGGCGCGGCCGACGAGCCCGGCACCCGGTAGAGCACGAGTTCGTCGTCTCCCCAAGTTTTTTCGAGAGCATCGAGGGTGCGCTGCGAGTCCCCGAGCGGACCCGGCGTCGTCCGCTCCACGAGCACCCAGCCGACGTGCTCGTCGGCGAGATCCCGTGGCGACGCCCCGGACAGCAACAACTGTTCGACGCGGGACGCCCGCGCCCCCTCACCCGCGACGGCCGACATCTCCCCGACGACGAGCTGCCCGGTCTGCAACACGTCCACCGGCAGCATCCGTGGCGCCGGATCGAGCACCGGGACGTCCCCGCTGTACGGGAAGATACGGAACATCCCCGCGGGCAGGACGGCGACGTCGCCGGAAGGTGTTGCCCGGGAAAGGATGTCGGACGCCTTCTGCCAGGACGGCGGATAGTGCACGGGGGTCAGGGCGCCGCCGACCCCCCACACCAGGTCGGGCAGGGCGACGAACACCACGGCAATCACGGCAACCGGTGACGCGACCGGCCGGGTGGTGCGGGCCGCGACGGCTCGTGCCCCCGCAGCCGCCGCCAGCACGTACAGCGGCACCGCGAGCGCCACCCACTTCTGGCTGTCACGCAGCAGCCCCGCACCGGGCACCTGCACGACGGCCCACTCGCCGACCGCCAGCCCCCACCCGGTCGCGCCGAGCGCGGGCAGCAGCACCGCGAGACCGGCGAGGACCGCGAGCGCGGCGATCGCCGGGTGCCGGCGTCGGCGCCACAGCGCGGGCAGCCCGCACGCAACGACGGCGAGCAGCAGAATCGTGCCCGCGAGCGCCCACAGCGACGTCCGCGATCCGGGCACCGCCGTCGAGTTCCAGATCCCACCGAGCCCGGCGAGGCTGCCGATGGTGCCGAGCCCGGGTTCGGCACGGGCCGCGAACGCCGCGACACCCGCCGGATCGGACGTCCCGCCGCCCCCGGACAGCGCGGTCGCCGTCAGCCACGGTGCCGACGCGGTCAGGAACAGGGCCCCGGTGACGAGCAGTCGGGTGACGACCGATCCGTGCCCGCCGGGACAGGCCGGCACCGCCAGGGCGACAGCCGCCGCCAGGATCGCGCCGGTCGGCGTCAGCCCCGCCGCGGCCAGGCACAGCGCCAGCGCCCACCACGCGCCCGGGCGTCCGCGCCGGATCGCGACGGCCGCGCACACGACCCACGGCAGCGCCGCATACCCGGTGAACAGACTCCAATGCCCCTGCAGCAGACGCTCGGCCACATACGGGTTCCACAGCATCACCGTCGACGCCACGAGCTGCGGACCCAGCCCGACGCCGGGCAGCAGGACCGCGACCATGCGGGCCGCACCCCAGCCGGCGAGCCACAGCGCCGCGAACAGGATCGCCTTCACCACGACGCCGCCGTCGACGACGGAACTGAGCACCGCGATCAACCAGTCCTGCGGCACCGCACGGGCGGCCGCATCGGTGAGACCCAGCGCGGAGTCGGTGCCGTACGACCGCGGCGTGCTCACCGCATCGCGGAGGAGGAGATAGCCGGGGCCCAGCAGAGGTCCGAGGATCAGGGCCGTCAGAGCCAGGCTGTACAGCGACGGCACGGCACGCGCGAGACTCGGGTGCCGTGGCGTCATGAGCGGCACCTTACGTGGTGCATCATGAGCGGATGCCACGTCAATCGCTCACCGGCTCGACGGTCGCCGGGATGACGATGGTGACTCTCGGTTCGATGACCGCGAATATCGCCGCCTACCTGCTCGCGCTGCCCGCGCTGCGCTGGCTCGGCCCGGTCGGGTACGGCGAGTTCGCGGCTCTGCTCGCCGCCCAGCTGGTCCTTGCGGTGCCCGCGCTGGCCCTGCAGACCGTCGTCGCCCGCGACATCGTCCACGGCAATTCGGCGGACGCGTTGCGGGCACTCGGATACCGGTGTGCCGCGATCGTCGCGGTCCTCGCGTGCCTACTGGTCCCGGTGCTGTCGTGGGTGCTGCACACGAGCCTCGCCGCGACCGCCGCCGCGCTCGTCGCCGCCCCGATGCTGGTGCTGCTCGCCACCGAACAGGGACTCCTGCAAGGGGCGAGCCGGTTCGCGGAACTGAGTGTCGTGCTGGCTGCCGCCGGAATCGGGAAGGTGGCCCCGGCCGTCGTGGTCCTCGCGGTCGGGGGCGGGCCGGGCCCGGCGCTGCTCGCTGCCGCCGTCGGCACCGGTGTCGTGGCCGTCGCCGCTCGGCTGGTGACGAGCCGACGTGACACCACCTCGCAGGGCCCCGACGCGACGATCGGCGTGGCGACCGTCCTGCGGGCGTCGCAGGTACAGCTCGCACTGATCGCACTGTCGTCGCTGGACCTGGTGATCGCCCGTGCCGTCCTCGACTCCCACGACGCCGGCGTCTACGCGGCCGGTGCCGTCGCCACCAAGGCGGCGTTCTGGCTGCCGCAGGCCATCGGTGTGGTGCTGTATCCGCGGATGGCGAACCCGGAACAGTCGGCGTCCGCGGTCCGGTCCGCGCTCGGGGTGCTCACCGGGCTCGGTGTCGTGCTCGTCGCGGGGGCCGCGGTCTGCGCACCCCTCGCGCCGGCACTCTTCGGCGACGACTACTCGTCGATCCAGGGCATCCTGTGGATGTTCGCGTGGAACGGCGCCGCCCTCGCCGTGCTGCAGGGCGCGCTGCTGTCCGCGATCGCCGGGGAACGCACCCGCCTCGCCGCCGTCGCCTGGGTGGGACTCGCGATCGAGGCCACGCTCATGTTCACCGTCGCCGACAGCGTCCGCCAGTTCGTCACCGTCGCCATGGCCGTCGCGACCGTCACCGCGGTCGTCGCCGCCGCCTCGGCCGTGCGGGCGGCACGGGCCGCATCCGTCCCGCGATAAGTGCGCACAACGCGCCCAGCCCACCGGTTTTCCCGCGTTTCGCGCACTTATCGCGAGAAACCACCCCGGGAATGTCGCGATAAGTGCGCGAAACGCGAGGGAGAGGCGCGCCGACACACCCCAACCGCACACCTCCGAGCACCCCGGCCGCACGACACCCGGCCACACGAAAAACCGCACCCCCGCACGAAAGCTCGTGCGGGGGTGCGGTTCCACGAAGACTGTCTACTGGCGCGGCGGTTCGGTGAAGCCGTCCTTGCCGAGGTTGACGGTGGGGAATTCTTCCGTCTCGTCGGTGGTCCAGTCGTGGTCGCCGGTCTGGCCGGGGCCGTCGGCGGGCGGGTTGCCGGGGCCGCCGGCCGTGGCGGCGCCCTTGTTGCCGCGTCCGCCGCGGAGACCGAGGAACAGGCCGGCGATCAGGGCGATGACGCCGAGGATCGCGGCGACGATCGGGAGGGTCCGGCCGAACAGCGACAGCTTGTCCTGGCCGTCCTTGGCCTGACCGAGCTGGTATTCGATGGTGTTCTCGTCGAACGGCAGCGTCACCTGGAGAACCGTGACCTCGGGCTTCGCCTTGTCGCGGGCGTAGTACTGGTACAGCTTCTCCTGGCCCTTGACGACGACGCCGGTGACGGGGTCGACCCAGACGTCGCGTTCGTTGGTGTACCAGCGGGTCATGGTGATCGGCTGGTCGTCGCCGGGCACACCCCACGTCGAGGCGGGCAGGGTCAGCTTGTTGGTGGGCTCGGGCACCACCTTCGACAGATCGGTGGGTTCGATCGTCTGGTTGTAGTGGTACACCTTCATGCCGTTGATCTCGGTTTCTTCGACGAAATCGATGTCCTGGCTGGTGCGGGAGTTGAGATCGAAGTAGGGGTAGCTCTTCTTCTCCGCGTCGAACGGCCACTTGTACTGCAGGCCGGTGTGGGACACCTCCTGCGCCTGCCCGGTCGGTGACGTCTGGATGGTGCCGACGGGCGGTTCGACGGGCATGGAGCTGACGCGGTCGAGGGTGACGGTGTCGACGGTCGCGGTGAGCAGGCCGGTGTCGCCCTGCTTGTCGGTGCGGATCAGCGTCTGCCCGGCCTGTACGGAGACGACCTGGGAATCGGACGGCTCCTGCGTGATGACGTAGCGCTGCGCGACGATCGGCACGTTGGTGTTCACCTCGGCCTTGCCGGCGAGGAGGGCCTTCGAGTCGAGCACGTCACCGTTGCCGGTGGCGACGGTGGTGACCTCGAGGTCGAGTGGAGTCTTCTTCAGCTTGTCCACGGTGTACGCGGGGACCATGATCGCGATGGCCAGCAGGAAGGTCCCGAGACCTACCAGGACGCACGCAAGTATCCGGCTCGGGCCTGAGCGCTCGGCCATGCTGTCTCCTAACTCAACGTTCTTGAATTGAGGTGCCCCTACCGCCAGCGCGCACGCTACACGGGTCGTGAGCCCAGACACTAACAGTCTCGGTGTCCTGTTTGCGTCGGAGCATCGCGTCCTGTCGGCTTTCGGCGTGGTGTGACGTGCGGGTGCACGGAACGACCGGGCACACTGAATCGCGATGAACATCCGCGAGTCCGCCCCGGTCGGCAATCCGCGAGCGTTCGTGCCCGCGCTCGAGGGGATGCGCGGGTTCGCGGCGTTCGGGGTACTGGTGACGCATGTGGCGTTCCAGACGGGGGCGACGGGTGACCCGGTGATCGGACGGATCTGGGGGCGGTTCGATCTGGCGGTGGCGGTGTTCTTCGCGCTGTCGGGGTTCCTGCTGTGGCGTCCGCACGCGGCGGCGGCCCGCGGTCTCGGGGCGGCGCCGACGGTGCTGAAGTACTGGTTCAACCGTGCGGCCCGCATCCTGCCCGCCTACTGGGTGGTGGTGCTGCTGGTGTTGGCGTTCCTGCCGGCGGCGAGCGGCGGCTGGAAGGTGTGGGCGGCGAATCTGGGGCTGGTGCAGGTGTTCGTGCCGCTCACCCTCACCGAGGGGCTGACGCAGATGTGGTCGCTGTCGGTGGAGGTGGCGTTCTATCTGGTGCTGCCGATCGTCGCGGTGGCGATGGTGCGGCTGCGCGGCGGCAATGCCCGCTTCCGGATCCCGGTGCTGCTGGTGGTGTCGGTGGCGAGCCTGTCGTGGGCGTTCCTGCCGGTGCCGGCGCCGGACGGTATCCACCACGACAACTGGCTGCCCGGCTACGTGCCGTGGTTCGCGGCGGGCATGCTGCTGGCCGAGCTGGCGATGGTGCGTGGCACGTGGGTGCACCGGTTCGCGGAGCGCCGTGTCGTGGCGGCGGTGGTCGCGGTGGTGGCGTTCGGCTTGACGACGACGTGGCTGGCCGGTCCGGAGGGGCTGGTGCGGCCGGAGCCGTGGCAGTACGCGACGAAGATCGTGCTCGGTGCGGTCATGAGTTTCGCGTTGCTGGCGCCGCTCGTGCTGGCCGGGCACCGGCACCGGATCCTGGCGAGCCCGGTGGCGCTGGCGGTGGGCCGCTGGTCGTACGGGCTGTTCATCTGGCATCTCGCGGTGCTGACGATCGTGTTCCCGATGTTCGACATTCCCACGTTCGGTGGACGTTTCTGGTTCGTGCTGGCGGTCACCACGGTGCTGAGCATCGCGGTGGCGTCGGCCAGCTACGCGCTGGTGGAGGAGCCGGCGCGGCGGGCCGTCAAACGTTGGGAGAAGCGCCGCCACATCGGTGAGCGCGACAGCGGCAGGGCCGCGACGCCGACGCAGGCGACACCGATCAACGCGCACAGCTGAATCGGGTACGCGTGGCCGACGTAGCCGTCGGCGGCCCGCCACGGCCCGGTCGACAGCAGCACCGACGCCGCCGTCAGCGACACACCCGCGCCACCGACCAGCACCCGGGCCGCGAACGCGTTGCCGCGCCACCACGTCAGCCCGGTCGCACCGGCCGCGACGAGCAGCGTCACGAGTGACCCGACGGGGCCGGCCACGACGGTCGCGACGGCGAGGACACCGGCGAATCCGGCGACGACACTGCGGTAGGGGTGCGGCGGCGGGCCGGGGTCGACGGTTCGGCGTGGCCGTACCCACGCGAGCAGCGCGAGGGGGATCAGCAGCAGCAGTCCGAACGCGATACCGGCGCGGTACCAGCGGTCGCTCGGGAAGGTGAGGGTGACGGTGCCGTCGGTGCCGGCGGGCACGATCCAGCCCTGCTGCCAGCCGCCGACGACGATCGGCTGCAGGTCGGTGCCGTCGGCGGTGGTGGCGTGCCAGCCGATGTTGGTGCTCTCGGGAACGACGAGCAGCCGATCGCGGCCGGACGCGGTGACGTCGAGTTCGCGCAGGTTCTCGGTCCAGCGGCCGACGGTGGGCGTGCCGGTCGCGGGGGCGGGCGGTGCGGGGGCGGCGTTCAGCTGCAGGTTGTCGACGGTGAACGCGGGCCCCGGTGCGACGACGACGTCCTGACGTCCCGCGGGCAGGGTCGTGGCGTCGGCCCCGCAGACGCTCGCGGTGACGGGCTGCCCGGACGCGAGCTGCTGCGCGGTCGCGGTGACGGACAGGTGCACGGTCGTGCCGCCGAGCGAGATCGCAGGCCCGGTGTCGCAGCCGACGGTGACCGGCCGCTGCGACGGTGCGGTCGCGGTGCCGGGGACGGGGGTGCCGTCTGCTCCGAGTGCGACGACCTCCGCGAGCCCGGCCGGTTGTCGTTGCAGGAAGCCGAGTCCGGTGCGGTCCCGGACGTCGTCCCAGTGGACGAGGGACAGCACGATCCGGTCGGTGACGTGCGGTTCCAATGCCACGGTGTCGGACGGTCCGTCGAGGTCGCGGGTCTGTGGGCCGGTGCCGAGGTCGACGGCGACGCGGGTCGGGGCGGCGGGGAGTGCACCGGGGCTCGTGGCCAGGTGCAGGCCGGTGACGAGGGTCGGTTGCGGCAGCCGGATCGTCAGGGTGGGCAGGCCACGGCGTCCGGCCGCGGTCTCGGTCGGGGCCGTCCACGACGTCGCGGGGTCGCCGTCGACGGCGGCGCGGGCGGTGCCGCGCGGTTCGACACCGTCGGCGGCGCCGGTCGCGGTCACGGCATCGGGGTCGGTGAGGAGGGTGTCGAGGGCGGCGCCGGGCCGCGGCCGCAACGTGAGGGTGGGGGTGACGGGGGTGGTGTCCGGGACCTGCAGGGTGCGGGTGAACGTGCCGGGTTCCTCGGGGGGCAGGCCGAGGGCGGGGCTGCAGTGGACGCGGTCGGGGCCGTCGGCGCATGCGGCCCGCCCGGGCAGTTCCTGGCCGAGATCCCAGCCGCGGACCCGTGCGCCGTCGGGGGTCGGTGGCAGCACGGTGCGGTGGACGATCGGAACGGGAACGGTGGTGTCGGTGGAGTTGTCGTCGATCGACAGTTCGCTGATCCCGAACTGGTAGCCGGCGGAGCCGTCCGCGGTGTGGGTGGCGAGGATCCGCAGCCACGGGGTGGTCCCGGCCGGCAGTGACACCGCGACGGGCTCGCCGGGTTCGTCGACGCGCACCGAGCGGGACCCGTTGGGGGTTTCCACGCGGATCCACTGCACGGGCGGCCCGAACGCGGCGGGGCTGGTGGTCACGTGCAGCATGCCGCGGCGGATCGGGGTGTCGAGGTCGACGCGCAGCCACTGCCCGCGGGCCGTCTCGAGCCCGTTGGACAGCCACGCGGTGGCGGGGTCGCCGTCGACGGTCGCGGCCGGCCCGCTGCCGGGGGCGGTGCCACCCAACTGGGTGGCGTCGGCCGCCGAACTCGACACCGTCAACGTGGCCCCGGACCATTCGCCCTCGACGAGCGGCGCGTCGGGGACGGGATAGTCGGCGACCGCGTTGTGGGTGCGGCGCGGGTCGTCGGGGCTGCGCAGCGCCGACGAATGATTGTCGACCTGCCCGAAGTCGGTTTCCCGGTCGGTGGGGGTGTCGGTGACGGTCACCTCGGCGGCCGGGAGCCCGGCCCGGACCGCGTCGGTGGCCAGTAGCGCCGGACCGGTGACGGTGCCGCTCTCGGCGAGCCGCAGCAACGATTCGGGCCCGCCCTGCACGATCGGCACGGCGTCCGCGTCGACGGTGTACGGGCCGGGTGGCGGTGTCGGACCGGTGGGGGAGGTGACCCGGTAGATCTCGATCGCCGGATAGGCGGGCCGCAGACCCCCGTCGACGACGACGTCGTCCCCTGTCTCCGGCGCGATGTCGTCCCCGAACTGGGCGACCTTCTCGAGGCCGGGTGATCCGGCGACGGCCTGGTGCACGAGGATCGGGCGCGCCGACCGGGACGTGTCCGGGTCGAGATCGTTGCGGACGACGACGTACCGCACCCCCTGCGCGAGGAGGGTGTCGGCGAGACCGTCGGACGGGCGGCCGTCGGAGACGATCCGCTGCACCGAATCGAGGGCCCGGATCGCGCCGGGCGGTACGAGCGGGACGGCGTCGCGCACCGCCCACGGTGTAGACGCCAGCGCCTGCAGCGGCTCGTCGCGGGTCAGACCCCAGATCTGTGCGCCGAACGGCGCACCGGGCACGACGAGGGCCCGTTCGGCATCGGCGCCCGTCGTCCCGGAGGCGTGGTCGGCGAGCCACTGTGCGGCGTCGTGCCAGTACGACGGGACGGCGTCGTAGGTGCCGCGGGGGGCGAGCCGGCCCGTCCAGACCAGCGATGTCGTGAGCGTGAGCGCGACCAGCAGCAGTGTGGCGACCGCGACCAGCGGCTGCCGTTCCGGATGCGCGAACGCCGACCGCCAGCGGCGCAGTGGCACCGACCCGGGCAGTGGTACCTGCGCCAGCAGATGTGCGAGACCGAGGACGAGCGGCAGCCGGACCAGCGGCTCGAGCTTGTGCACGTTGCGCAGCGGGGCGCCGGTGCCGTCGAGGAACGCCCGCACCTGGTCGGCGACGGGGGAGCCGAGCTCGCCGATGTAGCCGGCACCGAGACCGGCGATACCGACCAGCAGGATCAGCGTCAGCCGGCCCTTCGCGGGCATGCGCCGCATGCACAGCCCGGCCAGGCCGGCGGCCGCGATCAGACCTGTCGCGACGACCGCGACCGGTTCGGTGACCAGCACGGTTCCGGCGACACGTTCCGGGGAGACGAACGGCGTCCAACTGTCGGTACCGCGCAGCACCTCCGTCAGCGACGTCCACTGCGTCGTCACCCCGGACGATTCGATGAAGTCGAGGAACGGGGGGCTCACCCGGCCGAGCAGCAGCAACGGCACGATCCACCACAGCGTCGCCAGCAGCAGGCACGGAATCCACCACGCGGTGAACACCCACCAGCGCCGATTGGGCCGATGCGCAACCCACCACAGGCCCGCTACCAGGCACGCCGCCGCGGTGGCGACGGCATTGACCGCTCCCATGAGCGCGACGGCGACAGCCGATTGTGCCGCGAGTACCCGTGCGCTTTTTCGGGGGTGGTCACTGCCGAAGAAGCGCACGACCGGTAGCAGCACCCACGGCGCGAGCATCATGGGCAGGGATTCGGACGAGATGGAGCCGAGGGTGGTCAGGACGCGCGGGGACAGCGCGAACGCGACGGCGGCGATGATGCGGGAGGAGCGGCTACCGATGCCGAGGGCTTCGGCGACACGGACGATGCCCCAGAAGCCGGCGGTGATCAGCAGCGCCCACCACAGTCGTTGGGTGATCCACGGCGGGACGTGCAGGAGTTGCCCTGCGGCGAAGAACAGCCCGTGCGGGAAGAAGTAGCCGTACGCCTGGTTCTGGACCTGGCCGAGCGGCGCGATCGAGGACCATTGGTGGGCGGCGCGGGTGAGGAACCCGATGGGGTTCTCGGTGAGGTCGTATTTGGTGTCGGCGGCGATCCGACCCGGTGACTGGAGCAGGCACAGGAGGAGCGCGACGAACCCGGCGCCGATCAGCCAGCGCCGGGTGAGGGGTTCGGTGGACGGCTCAGCGGCTGCCGTATTCAACCTGGTTCAGCAGCGACGAGTTGGCGTTCCCGGAGCGGTCGATGTTCGGGAGGGTGTTGTCCTGGGCGGCGGAGGTGACACCGAAGACGGCTCCGACTCCGACGAGTGCACCGATCACGGCGCTGGCAATGCCGGGGACAAGGAACTTGGCCATCTCGGATCTCCCATGGTGGTGCCGCTGATACGTGATATCCGGGTCAAGGTATCACTTGCCCGGGGCGTTCGGCATGGACGTCGACGCCGAGTGCCCCGAGCAGGGTGCCGAGTTTGGTGGTGGTCTCGTCGAGCTCGGTGACGGGGTCGGAGGCGGCGACGATGCCGCCGCCGGCCCAGGCGAGTGCCCCGGTGCCGGGCGCGTCGATCTCGGCGCAGCGGATCGCGACGACCCAGTCGCCGTCGCCGGAGCGGTCGCACCAGCCGACGGTGCCGCCGTAGAAGCGGCGGTCGCCTTCGATGTCGCCGATGGTGACGAGGGCGCGGTCGGTGGGGGTGCCGCACACGGCGGGGGTCGGGTGCAGTCGGGTGGCGAGGTCGAGCGCGTCGACGGAGACCTCCCGCAGCCGTCCGCGGATGGGGCTGGCGAGGTGCCACAGTTCGCCGGTGCGGGTCAGCTGCGGGGTTGCGGGCACGTCCAGCTCGGTGCACAGCGGCGCGAGGACGTCCCGGATCCAGTCGACGACGTACGCGTGTTCGGCGAGGTTCTTCGCGGACGCGAGGAGGGCGTCGCCCTCGGCGCGGTCGGCGTCCGGGTCGGGGCGGCGGGGCGCGGACCCGGCCAGCGGGTGGCAGGTGACGACGTCGCCGCGCCGGCTCAACAGCATTTCCGGGCTGGCGCCGACGAGGCTGTGCCCGGTGTAGCCGTCGCCGGCGGCGGTGAGGTCGACGGCATATCCGTTCGCGGTCTCGTGCCGGGCGATCATGCGGGCGGCGAGGGCTTCCGGCGGGATGGGGGTGTCGGCGACGAGGTGGACGGCGCGGGCGGCGACGACCTTGTCGAGGCCGTCGCGACCCAGCCGGGCGAGGAGGGTCCGCACCCGCTCGACATGTTCTGCGGGGGAGGGAATCTCACGGTCGACACGCACCCGCGGCAGCGGGGGGAGGCCCGACGGCCGCCAGGGGCCGTCGGTCCACGACACGGTCTCGGGGGCGGTGAGCGCGGCCGGTGCCGCCGGATCGAACGGCAGGGCCCCGACGACGAGGTCGACGCGCCCGGCGTCGAGGGCGGTGCGAGCGGCGTCGGCGGTGTCGAAGCGTTCCCGCGTCCCGGTGGTGCGGAGGGTTCGGTCGGGGCGGGAGAGAAGGAAGCCGTCCATGGTGTTGCCGACGATAGCCGGGTTACCGGGGGCGGCCGCCGGAGAGGTCAGGTGCCGGGTGGAACGATCAGGACCGGTCGGTGGCTGTGCCGCAGCACGTGGTCGGCGACGCTGGACTGCAGCAGGGAGCGCAGTCCGGTGGTGCCTCGGGTGCCGGTGACGATGATGTCGGCGTCGAGTTCGTCGGCGAATTCGACGATCGTCGCCCAGATCGCCGACGACGATTCGCAGCAGCGGCCCTCCGCGGCCATCCCGGCCTTACGGGCGAGCTCGAGGCCCTCGGCGTTGGTGGTCTTGGCGTCGGTCAGGGCGATGTCCTCGGTCGATTCGTCGGGCACCCATTCGGGCTGCATCACCCCGGACAGTCCGGACATGCGGGCGGCCTGGCGGACCATCGGTTCCCACGCGGTGGCGACGACGGCGCGGTTCGCGGACAGGAATCGTCCGGCGTATTCGATGGCCCGTTTGGCGTTGTCGGAACCGTCGTAGGCGATGAGCATGAGATCTGCAGGCACTGTGACCTCCTGAAATCAGGTTCGTCCGGTGGTCGTGGACGGTGGTCTCCCGTCCTTCGAGATTACCTTGCCATTACCCGTGGCGTTCGGCTCGGGAACGCGTCGATTCCGTCTCGGCTACCGTCGGGACCATGCGTATTCGACATGCGGTCGCGGCCCTGTTGGTGGCGGGTCTGGCAGCGGGGTGTTCGTCCGGTGGCGGGTCGGACACCACGACGAGCGCCGAGCAGGCCCCCGACACGACGTCGGCGACGCAGTCGGAGACGAGCAGCGCCCCGCCGGCGCCGGCACCGTTCGGGTCGGCGATGTGCGGCCCGGGATTCCTGCAGTCGCTCACCGAGCGGCAGAAGCTCGCGCAGCTGCTCACGGTCGGTGTCACCGGTACCGAGGACGCCCGGTCGATCGTCGAGTCCGAGCAGATCGGTGGCATCTTCATCGGCAGCTGGACCGACGAGTCGATGCTCGCGAACGGGGACGCCGCCGAGATCGCGGACGCGAGCCCGATCCCGCTGATGGTGACGATCGACGAGGAGGGCGGCCGGGTCTCGCGGGTCGACCAGTTGTTCGGCCCGGATCCGTCGGCACGTGAGGTGGCGCGGACGATGACCCCCGACCAGGCGTACGAGATGGCGCTCGAACGGGGCCGGAATCTGCGGTCGATCGGCGTCACCGTCAACTTCGCGCCGGACGTCGACGTGAGCAGCCAGCCCGACGGCGCGGTGATCGGCGACCGGTCGTTCTCGACCGACCCGCAGGTCGTCACGACGTATGCGGACGCGTACGCCCGGGGCATGCGGGACGCCGGAATTCTACCGGTGCTCAAGCATTTTCCCGGCCACGGGTCGGCATCGGGCGACTCGCACACAGGGACGGTGACGACGCCGCCGCTCGACCGGTTGCAGACCTCGGACCTGGTGCCGTACCGGAACCTGGTGGACACCGGCGTCGGCGTCATGCTCGGGCACCTGAGTGTGCCGGGGCTGACGACGGACGGGCTGCCGGCGAGCCTGAGCCCGGAGGCGGTGACGCTGCTGCGTGACGGTGTCGGCTACGGGGCACCCGCGTTCACGGGTCCGATCTTCACCGACGACCTGTCCGGGATGCAGGCGATCACCGACCGGTTCGACATCGCGGAGGCCGTCGAGCAGGCCCTGTCGGCGGGCGTGACGGTTGCGTTGTGGCTGACGACGGACGACGTCCCGCGGGTGCTGGACCGGCTCGAGGACGCGGTGGACTCCGGCCGGCTGTCGCAGGAGCAGGTCGACGCGTCGGTGCTGACGGTGGCGCGCGCGAAGGGCGCGATCAGCTGCTGACGTGACCGTCACCGGGATGCCGGCGGGAACTCACCCGTCGTTCACGGTCCCGAGAGGTTCGTCCCCGATCCTCACGAGCGGAGTGCCTGCCCGTCGGGGGCCGGCCCCGAATCGTTCGAGGAGTTCCCGTGACGTTGTCCCGTCGTGCCCTGTTCCGGTCCGCTGCTCTCGGCGCGTTGGCGGTGCCCGTGCTGTCGGCGTGCTCGACGCCGTCGTCGGCGAGTTCGGTCGGCTCGGTGGGGCCGACCCTGGTGCGGCAGCGTCCGGTCCTCACCCACGGCGTGGCGTCCGGTGACGTCCGCCCGGACGGGGCGCTGATCTGGGCGCGCACCGACCGGCCGGCGAAGATGATCGTGGAAACCTCTGCCTCCGAATCCTTCTCGAGTGTGTCCCGCACCGAGAGCGGACTGCTGACGCCGGCGTCGGACGGCACCGGCCGGGTGCGCCTGACGGGCTTGCCGGCCGGGCAGCAGGTGCACTACCGGGTGACGCTCGAGGGCGACGACGGGGCCACGTCCGAGCCCGTCACGGGCGTGTTCCGCACCGCCCCGGACGCGCCCGGCGACATCCGCCTGCAGTGGTCGGGAGACACCGCCGGGCAGGGCTTCGGGATCAATCCGGATGTCGGGGGCATGCGGATCTTCGACACCATGGCGTCCCGGGACCCGCACCTGTTCCTGCACTCCGGGGACGTCGTGTACGCGGACGGCCCGCTGAAGGAGACGCTCACACTGCCGGACGGGCGGGTGTGGCGCAACATCGTGACCGAGCCGAAGAGCGCGGTGGCGCAGACCCTCGACGAGTTCCGCGGCCAGTACGCCTACAACCTGATGGACGAGAACTATCGGCGGTTCAATTCGGCTGTCGCGCAGGTGGTCCAGTGGGACGATCACGAGACGGTGAACAACTGGTACCCCGGGGAGATCCTGGACCTCGACGCGTACACCGAGAAGAACGTGGACGTGCTGGCGGCGCGGGCCTTCCAGGCGTTCCACGAGTGGCTGCCGATCGAGCCGTCCGAGGCGGTCGACAACCGGATCTACCGCCGGATCGGCTACGGCCCGCTGCTCGACGTCTTCGTGCTCGACATGCGGACGTACAAGGACGCCAACGGTGCGAACACGGGCGCCGCCGGCCGCATTCTCGGACCGGAGCAGACCCGCTGGCTGATCGACGAGCTGAGCCGTTCGCAGGCGATGTGGAAGATCGTCGCCGCCGACCTGCCGATCGGACTGGTCGTCCCGGACGGGGACACCGCGTTCGAGGGGGTGGCCAACGGGGATCCCGGCGCGCCGTCGGGGCGCGAGCACGACATCGCACGCGTCCTGTCGGCGATCAAGGCGAACCGCGTCACCGGCACCGTGTGGCTGACCGCGGACGTCCACTACACGGCCGCGCACCACTATGCGCCGGAGCGTGCCGCGTTCACCGACTTCGACGAGTTCTGGGAGTTCGTGTCCGGACCGCTCAACGCGGGCGGGTTCGGCCCCAACGAGTTGGACGCGACGTTCGGTCCGGAGGCTGTGTTCGTGCACGCGCCGCCGACGGCGAACTCGTCGCCGCTGGACGGGTTCCAGCATTTCGGAGAGGTCGACATCGCCGGCGACACCGGCGAGATGACGGTGCGGTTGTGTGATGCCACCGGGACGGCCCTGTTCACGCAGGTGCTGCCGGCCCCGGCCGCCCGCTGACGGTCCGGTCGATCCGATCCGGCAGAATAGGGAAGACATCGGCCTTCTTACTCTAGAGTAAGATCTAGCGTCTTACCTCTGGAGGAGACATGGCAGGCGGCACCAAGCGACTCCCGCGGGCGGTGCGCGAGCAGCAGATGCTCGACGCCGCGATCGAAGTGTTCTCGGACAACGGATTCCACGACGCATCGATGGATGCCATCGCGGCGAAGGCCAGCATCTCCAAGCCGATGCTGTACCTGTACTACGGCTCCAAGGACGAACTGTTCGCAGCCTGCATCCACCGGGAAGGGGTGCGTTTCGTCGAGGCCATCTCCCCGGCGGGCGATCCCAACCTGCCGCCGCGGGAACAGTTGCGGGCCGCCCTCGCAGGCTTCCTCGGATTCGTCGACGAGAACCGTCGCTCCTGGATGGTGCTGTACCGGCAGGCGATCGGGCAGCAGTCGTTCGCGAGTCAGGTCGGCGGCAGCCGCCAGCGGTTGATCGACCTGACCGCGAAACTGCTCGAATCGAGCACCAAGGACCCCGACCCCGGAATCGACTTCGGGATCATGGCCGTCGCCCTCGTCGGCGCCGGTGAGGCCGTCGCCGACCGGGTCGCCGGCGGCGAAATCGAAGTGGCCGCCGCCGTCGAACTGCTCGACAAGCTGGCCTGGCGCGGCCTGGCCGGCACCAAGAAGTAGCGCTGTGCGCCCTTTCGGTAGTGGTTGCTACCGAGAAGGGCGCACGAGCACGTAGTACCCAGCCTGCTTCAGGCTGCTTCGGGCCGCTTACGGTTCCGGACGCGGCGTCCGCGCAGCATGATCGCGCGTTCGGATTCGCCGACGCCACCCCACACCCCGAAGGGCTCGGGGAGGGCGAGGGAGTGCTGGAGGCAGGCGGCCTGGACAGGGCAGGACGCGCAGATGGCCTTGGCGCGTCGTTCGCGCATGGTGCGGGCGTTGCCGCGTTCGCCGGTCGGGGGGAAGAAGACGGATTCGTTCATGCCCTGGCAGCTTCCGTGCTGCTGCCATTCCCACGTGTCGGCCAGTGGTTCGAGGGTCGGTCGGGTGCCGGTCATCGATATCTCCTCTTCTCTGATACGGCCTGCCCGCGGCGGTGCTGTCCGGGGACGTGCCGCCCGGGCTTTGGAAGCCGGGTGGTTGGGCGACCGTGACGTGCTCGTGGGCTCGTCGGCGGTTCGCCGGTTCACTCTTCTTCTCGTGCATCTCGAAGTTTTGACCTAGGAAACGTACAACAAAATCTATGTCGTGTGAAGTAGATAAGTTGTTGCTGCAGGTGAGGGCAGGTTCTCGGGGCGTGTCCCGGCGATGGCGCGCCCACATCAGTCGACCATCTCCGGCGGGTCCGCGCGTAACGTTTCGGGTGGCAAAAACGATGGGCGGCGATCCCGATCCGGTGGCGGTCGTCGCCCCTCGTCGGCCGAATGTCACATTCGTTCAGTTCAACTGAACCGGTGTGACATTCGGCCGACGAGGGAGCGGGAGAATCTTTGTCTGCCGCCGCACATTCGGTATGCCCCCGGTGCTACCGTTGTCGCATCGACAGCAGTGCGAGTCGCCGCAGGGTGACGGTGCACGAACGTCGGATCCTCCCTCCCCTCGAACAGCCCAGACGGGATATGAAGGCCACGATGACGCAGCAGTCTCCGCTCCGATCGACGCGCGGGGTCTACGGAATCTCGGTCACCTCCGAGTTGACCGGTATCGGACCGCAGACTCTGCGGCTGTACGAGCGTCGCGGGCTGATCATGCCGTCCCGCACGGACGGCGGTACCCGCCGATACAGCGAGGACGACATCTACCGGCTCACGCGGGTGTCCGAGCTGGTGAAAGCCGGTGTCAACCTCACCGGCATCCGGCAGATCCTGGAACTCGAGGCGGTCAACGCCGAACTGCGCGCCGAGAACGAACGGCTGCGCGAAGGGGTGTAGACACCTGTGCGCCGCTGCAGTAGCAGCGGCGCACAGGTGTGTCAGCGCACTGTCGCGGTGAGGTGCGGGTAGCCCTTTTTCGGGTTTTTCAGGGACAGGTCCCAGCCGTCGGGGGTGCGGTCGGCGTAGAGGTTGACGGTGGCGGGAAGGACGATCGGTTTGCCGAAGCGGACGGTGTACGTCAATGCGTCGGGCAGGCGGCCTTCGAGTGCCTGCAGTGCCGCCGCTGCACTCCACATGCCGTGGGCGATGGTGCCGGGGAAGCCGAAGGCTTTGGCGCCGAGCGACGAGACGTGGATCGGGTTGCGGTCACCCGAGACCGCCGCGTACCGGCTGATGATCCGCTGATCCACCCGCAGGGTGCGGGTGGGCGGCGGTGGCACCTCGGCCTTGTGTTCGGTCCGGGGTTCCTTCGGTGCATCGGTGGGGTGCATCTTGAGGAACGTGCTGACCTGACGCCACACGAGTTCGCGGCCCACCGACACGTCGCTGACGAGGTCCACCTGGGTGCCCTTGGGGTGCGGGCGCAGGTTGTCGGCACGCACGGTCAGGTCCAGGGGCTCGCTCACGGAGATCGGGCGCAGCTGCTCGATCACATTGTCGGTGTGGACGGATCCGATTGCCGGGAAGGGGAATTCGCGTGACGTGAGCAGGCGCATCACGGTGGGGAACACGAGGGTGAACGGGTACGTGACGGGCAGGGTGTCGCCGAACCGCAGCCCGCACACCTTCGCGTAGGCGGCCAGGTTGTCGTGGTCGACGTGCAGCCGCGACAGCGCCAGCGTCTCCTTCGGCAGGGTCCGCCGGCCTGCGGGTTTGACGAACGGCAGCGCCCCGAGCGCGGCCCGCGCGTAGTTGTCGAGGGTGGACGGCTGTTCCCGCAGTTGTACCAGCGTCTGCTTACCGGTTGCCATCAGGCACCCAGCAGGGACTGGCCGCACACGCGGACGACCTGCCCGGTGACCGCGTTGGAGGCCGGCGACGCGAAGTACGATACCAGTTCGGCGACGTCCACCGTCTGGCCGCCCTGCAGCAGCGAACTGCCGCGGCGTCCGACCTCGCGGGTCGCGAACGGGATGGCCGCGGTCATCGCGGTCTCGATGAAGCCGGGGGCGACGGCGTTGACGGTGATCTTCTTCTCGGCGAGGACGGGTGCGGTGGCCTGGACGAGCCCGATGACACCGGCCTTGGAGGTGCCGTAGTTGGTCTGGCCGCGGTTGCCGGCGATACCGGCGATGGACGATACGTCGACGACGCGTCCGCCTTCGCGCAGCACACCCTTGGCGACGAGTGCCTCGGTGATCTTGTGCGGGGCAAGGAGGTTGACGCCGAGGACGCTGTTCCAGCGGGCCTCGTCCATGTTGGCGAGCGTCTTGTCGCGGGTGATGCCGGCATTGTGGACGATGATGTCGAGGCCGCCGTGGCGTTCGGTGATGTAGGCGGCGAGTTTGTCGGCTGCGTCGGGGGCGGTGACGTCGAGGGCGAGCGACGTGCCGCCGACCTTGTTCGCGGTCTCCGACAGTGCCTGGCCGGCCGCGGGAATGTCGGCGCAGACGACGGTCGCGCCGTCGCGGGAGAGCACTTCGGCGATGGTGGCGCCGATGCCGCGGGCCGCGCCGGTGACGACGGCGACCTTGCCGTCGAGCGGGCGGTCCCAGTTCGCGGGGGCGACGGAGTCCTGGGCGCCGACACGGATGACCTGGCCGTCGACGAACGCGGACTTGGCGGACAGCAGGAAACGCAGCGTCGACTCGAGGCCGGACAGGCCGGTGGCGGCGTCGGGGGAGACGTAGACCAGCTGGGCGGTGGAGCCGCGCTTGATTTCCTTGCCGACGCTGCGGGTGAAGCCCTCGAGGGCGCGCTGCGCGATCTGCTCGTCGACGCCGGACGCGAGTTCGGGGGTGGTGCCGAGGACGACGACGCGGGCGGACGGCGCGAGGTTGCGGATGACGGGCTGGAAGAACTCGAACAGCTGCACCAGTTCGGTGACCTGGCCGATGCCGGTGGCGTCGAACACGAGCGCGCCGTAGCGGTCGTCGTGCGGTTGCGCGGCCGGGTAGTCCGACAGCAGTTCCCGGACGGGCTCGGCGAGCCGGCCCTTGCCGCCGATCAGGATCGGGCCCGCGAGCGGCGGTTCCCCCTTCTTGTAGCGGCGCAGCTTCTCCGGCTGCGGCAGCCCGGCCTGTTTGGCGATGAATGCGCCCGGCGCGGAGGAGAGGAACTGGGAGTAGAGGTCGGGAGCGCCCTTGCTGGCTGCCACGGTCCACCTTCTTCTTGATCGCTGGTCGGGCACCCGCGCGTCCGGGTGCGGTGTCGACATTGAACTTACTCTGGAGTAAGTTCAATGTCGAGTGTGACCGTATCCCCGCCCCGTCCGATGGAGACCGACGTGACCAGCAGAGCCCGTAAGAGCAGCCCCCGACCGGCATCCGCACCGCAGTCCGGCGGTCGGCAGTTGCGCCCCGTCGCCATCGTCGGCGGCAACCGTATCCCGTTCGCGCGTTCGGACCGGCGATACGCGCAGGCATCCAACCAGGACATGTTCACCGCCACGCTCGACGGGCTGGTGAGCCGGTTCGGCCTCCAGGGCGAGCGGCTCGGCATGGTGGCCGGCGGCGCGGTGCTCAAGCACAGCCGCGACTTCAACCTGATGCGCGAGTGTGTGCTGGGCAGCGCTCTGAGCCCGTACACCCCGGCCTACGACCTACAGCAGGCGTGCGGCACCGGCCTGCAGGCGATCGTCACCGTCGGTGACGCCATCGCGTCCGGCCGGATCGACGTCGGTGTCGGCGGCGGTGTGGACACGACGTCGGACGCCCCGATCGGCGTGAACGACGAGCTGCGCGAGTTCCTGCTGTCCGTCAACCGTGCCCGCTCCACCGCGGACCGGATCAAGCTGCTCGGGAACGTGCGCCCGTCGATGCTCGGTATCGAGATTCCCCGCAACGGTGAGCCGCGCACGGGTCTGTCGATGGGCGACCATGCGGCGATCACCGCGAAGGAGTTCGGGATCCGCCGCGAGGATCAGGACGAACTCGCGGCTGCCAGCCATCACAACATGGCCGCCGCGTACGACCGGGGCTTCTTCGACGACCTCGTCACCCCGTTCCTGGGGCTGACCCGCGACGACAATCTGCGTCCGGACTCGTCCGTCGAGAAGCTGTCGACGCTGAAGCCGGTGTTCGGTACCAGGCTGGGCGACGCCACCATGACGGCCGGCAACTCCACGCCGCTCACCGACGGCGCGTCTGCGGTGCTGCTGTCGACGGACGAGTGGGCGGCGCAGCGGAACCTGCCGGTGCTCGCGCACCTGGTGGATTCGGAGACGGCGGCCGTCGACTACGTCCACGGCGGCGACGGGCTGCTCATGGCTCCCACGTACGCGGTGCCGCGCCTGCTGGCCCGCAACGGGCTGACGCTGCAGGACTTCGACTTCTACGAGATCCACGAGGCGTTCGCGTCGGTCGTGCTCGCGACGCTGCAGGCGTGGGAGTCCGACGAGTACTGCAAGGAACGCCTCGGCCTGGACGGAGCCCTGGGGAGCATCGACCGGTCCAAGCTCAACGTCAACGGCTCGTCCCTCGCGGCCGGTCACCCGTTCGCGGCGACCGGCGGTCGGATCGTGGCGTCGCTCGCGAAGATGCTCGCCGAGAAGGGGTCCGGACGTGGTCTGATCTCGATCTGCGCGGCCGGTGGCCAGGGCGTCACCGCGATCGTCGAGGTGTGATCCGGCCGAAGTCCGGAAGCAGTTCCGACCGGTCCGAGGACTCGGTGTAACACCTTCCTCACAGGCCCGATATCCCAGTCGGCCCCGTGTTGTTGCCTGACCCCCGACCTGGCAACGGCACGGGGTCGCTCTGTCTTTACTACCCTTGAACGAGTACAAGTACGCACGCGACGGCCCCGCACGGTGTCGATTCGGCAGGAGCCCACGTAAATGAGTGACGAGCGCGACGGCGCCAACGGTGAGGAAAACCGTCCGGACGGTCCCGGACCGGACGAGAATCCGACCGAGGTCATGCCTGCGGTCCCCCCGGCGCCTGTGGGGCCGGAACCCGAACCCGAGCCGGCACCCGAGTCCGAGTCGACGCCGGAACCCGCACCTGTTCCCGACGCCGCAGCTGCCACACAGGCCAAGCGCGGTTGGGTGAAGTATGCGGCCGTCGCCGGTGGTGTGGTGGTGATCGCCGGGATCGCGTATGCCGCCGATTGGATGATCTCCGCGGACCGGGTGCCGCGTGGGGTCACGGTCGCCGGGGTGGAGATCGGCGGCGAGAGTGTCGTGGACGCCGAGCAGACGCTGCGGGCCGCGCTGGGGCCGCGGGCCGAGCAGGCGGTGCCGGTGCAGGCCGGTGACACGGACACCACGATCGTTCCGGCGCAGGCCGGGGTGGGAATCGACTGGGCGGCGACCGTCGACCGGGCCGGGTCTCAGCCGATCAACCCGTTCACGCGGGTCGCATCGCTGTTCACGACGCGGGAGATCGGCGTCGTGTCGACCGTCGACGACGCCGATCTGACGGCCGCGATCACGGGCGTGCAGCAGCAGGCCGACCGGGCGCCGCGGGAGGGCGCCGTCGTGTTCGAGGGCGCCGAGGTGGTGCCCGTCGATCCGCTACCCGGGCAGGCACTCGACGTCGACGCCGCGAAGGACACGTTCGTCGACGACTGGGCGTTCGGAACCACCGTCGTCCTGCCGGTGGACACCGTCGACGTGACGGTCACCCAGGAGGGTGTCGACACCGCGGTCCGGGACGTCGCGGCACCGGCGGTGGCGTCGGACGTCGTGGTGACGGGGAAGGACGGGGTGGTGGCGACGCTGCCGCGGGACCGGATCGGCACGGTCCTGTCCTTCGTGCCCGACGGTGACGGCGGCCTGACGCCGCAGTACGACCTGGAGGCGGCCACCGCGATCCTGGCGCCGCAGCTCGCGGGCACGGAGAAGAAGCCGAAGGACGCGTCGTTCACGTTCGGCGGTGGCGCACCACAGGTGGTGCCGTCGGTGACGGGCGAGATGGTGCAGTGGACGAAGACGCTCGAGCCGCTGCCGGCGTTGCTGGCGGCCCCGGACGCACGGACCGCGCCCGCCGTCTACGAGCCGGCCGAACCGGAGCTCACCACGGACGGGGCGAAGGCCCTCGGGATCCGCGAGGTGATCAGCGAGTACACGACCGGCGGCTTCGAGTACGCGTCCGGTGTGAACATCCGGTTGGCGGCGGGCGAGATCAACGGGGCGATCGTGAAGCCGGGGGAGACGTTCTCGCTCAACGGCTACACCGGTCCCCGTGGGACCGCGGAGGGCTACATCTCGTCCGGCATCATCAACAACGGCCGCCCCGACACGGCGGTCGGCGGCGGTATCAGCCAGCTCGCGACCACCCTCTACAACGCCGCCTACTTCGCCGGTATGGACGACGTCGACCACACCGAGCACAGCTACTACATCTCCCGGTATCCGGCGGCTCGTGAGGCGACGGTGTTCGAGGGTGCGATCGATCTGCAGTTCCGCAATCCGGCGTCGACCGGCGTGGTGATCCAGACGATCGGCACGAATTCGGACATCACGGTGCGGTTGTGGGGTACCAAGACCGTCGACGTCGAGTCGGTGACCGGTGGTCGCAGCAACTTCACGTCCCCGACCACGATCTCCCTGCCCGCGGGTCCGCACTGCGTCTCGTCCGGCGGCGCACAGGGATTCACCACGAGCGACACCCGCATCATCAGCGACGCGAAGACCGGGGCGGAGATCTCCCGGAACACCCGCACCGTCCGGTACGACCCGGTGCCGGTCGTCAAGTGCATATCCAACGAGCCGAAGCCGGACCCGAAGCCGGCGGAACCGGCGGCGACGCCGCCGGAGGAGCCCGCAGCACCCGCAACTCCCGCAGCGCCCGAGCCCGGGCGGTAGTCGGCCTCGACCACGACGGAGCCCCCGCACATCGGTGCGGGGGCTCCGTCGTCGAGCGGTGGATCGGCCGATCAGAACGCGGCTTCGTCCAGCTCCATGATGTCGTTGTCGAGGTGCGACAGGATGGTGCGGGTGGCGGCCAGTTCGGGCAGGACGTTCTTGGCGAAGAACGACGCGGTGGCGACCTTGCCCTCGTAGAACGCCTTGTCCTTGTCGGAGGCGCCGCCCTCGGAACCCATGCTGTCGAGCGCCGTCAGGGCGATCTCGGACTGGCGCAGCAGCTGCCAGCCGATGAGCAGGTCGCCGACCGACATCAGGAAGCGGACCGAACCGAGGCCCACCTTGTACAGCTCGGCGGGCTGCTCCTGTGCGCCCATGAGGTGCCCGGTGAGAACGGCGGCCATCGCCTGGACGTCCTCGAGGGCGGTGGACAGCAGGGCCCGCTCGGCCTTGAGGCGTCCGTTGCCGGCCTCGCTGTCGATGAACTTCTTGATCTCGCCGGCCACGTGGGCGAGGGCGACACCGCGGTCGCGGGCGATCTTGCGGAAGAAGAAGTCCTGCGCCTGGATGGCGGTGGTGCCCTCGTACAGGGAGTCGATCTTGGAGTCGCGGATGTACTGCTCGATCGGGTAGTCCTGCAGGAAGCCGGACCCGCCGAGGGTCTGGAGGCTCTCGGTCAGGTACTGGTAGGCCCGCTCCGAGCCGACACCCTTGACGATCGGCAGCAGCAGGTCGTTGACGCGGTGCGCGAGCTGGGCGTCGGCCCCCGAAACCCGCTGCGCCATCTCGGCATCCTGGTGGGCGGCCGTGTACAGGTACACCGCACGCATGCCCTCGGCGTACGCCTTCTGCATCGCGAGGCTGCGGCGGACGTCGGGGTGGTGGGTGATGGTGACGCGCGGCGCGGTCTTGTCCGTCATCTGCGTCAGGTCGGAGCCCTGGACGCGCTCCTTGGCGTAGTCGCGGGCGTTGAGGTAGCCGGTCGACAGCGTCGAGATGGCCTTGGTGCCGACCATCATGCGGGCGTGCTCGATGACGTCGAACATCTGCGCGATGCCGTTGTGCACCTCGCCGACCAGCCAGCCGACGGCGGGGGTGCCGTGGCCGCCGAAGGTGAGCTCACATGTCGTGGAGGCCTTGAGGCCCATCTTGTGCTCGACGTTGGTAACGAAAACGCCGTTGCGCTCGCCGAGTTCGTTCTTCTCGAAGTCGAAGTGGAACTTCGGGACGAAGAACAGCGACAGGCCCTTGGTGCCCGGGCCGGCGCCCTCGGGGCGGGCGAGGACCAGGTGGAAGATGTTCTCGAACAGGTCGTCGGAGGTGGCCGAGGTGATGAACCGCTTGACGCCCTCGATGTGCCAGGTGCCGTCGGCCTGCTGGACGGCCTTGGTGCGGCCGGCGCCGACGTCCGAGCCGGCGTCCGGCTCGGTGAGGACCATGGTGGCGCCCCAGCCGCGTTCGACGCACGTGGCGGCCCACTGCTTCTGCTCGTCGGTGCCGTTGTGGAAGAGCACGTTCGCGAACGAGGGACCTGCGGCGTACATGAACGCGGCGGGCTGGGCGCCGAGGAGCATCTCGGCGATGGCCCACACGACCGTACGCGGTACGGGGACGCCGCCGATCTCCTCGGACAGGCCCATGCGGTACCACTCGGCGTCCCACATGGCCTTGAACGACTGCTTGAACGACTCGGGCAGCGTGGCCTCGTGGGTCTCGGGGTCGAACACCGGCGGGTTGCGGTCGGCGTCGGCGAAGGCCTCACCGAGCGGTCCCTCGGCCAGGCGCGCGACCTCGGACAGCATGTCGCGGACGGTGTCGGCGTCGAGATCCCCCCACACGCCCTCACTCAGCGGCTTGTCCAGACCCAGCACCTCGAAGAGGTTGAATTCGAGGTCGCGGACGTTGCTCTTGTAGTGGCCCATGTTCTCTCCCTGAAGTGGCGCTGCAGTCGGTAATTGCTACTCGCCGGTAACTTAGCCGATGTTACTCGTGATTAAGTTAGCTGCCAAGGGCGGGCTTGCGAGCGACGAGAAGCGCGTCGATCGCGGTGCCGTCCGGGGTCTCGCGGAAGCGTCGTTCGGCGGTCACGATGTCCAGTCGGCCGTCCACATCGATCGCCAAATCATCTGGGGTGTAAAGGATTTCGTGATCGGGCGGTCCGCCGACTCCCTCCGTGGCGTTGAGTGTGTCGTGGCCCAGGATCATGAGGATTCCCTCGGGTTTCAGGGCGTCGACGATGCGCCCCACCAATGCCGCCCGCTCGGCCGGCGAGGGATGCACGAAGATCATCAGAATCAGATCGAAGCCGGACGGATCGTCCAGCACGGTGGTCGTGACGATGTCGTCGACCACGTAGTCCAGGCGCTCCCGCACCGCCCGCGGCGACGGCGACGCGATCCGCCGCGCCTTGTCGATCGCCACATCGGAGAAGTCGACACCCGTGGTCCGCCAGCCGCGCGTCGCGAGCCACAGCGCATGCCGGCCCTCCCCGCACGCCAGGTCCAGTGCCCGGCCCGCCGGCAGCGACGTCGCGTACTCCACCACCACCGGATTCGGCGGCGTCCCCCACACCATGTCCGCCTGTGAATACCGCTCGTTCCAGTCCGCAGCCTTCATGGAGACGACGGTAGCGAGATTGCGTCGCACCCGCGCGTCGGCGGGGCGAGCTGCCGGCTCAGCCGACGGTGATGCGGCGGTGGGCGAGCTTCCAGCGTCCGTCCTCGAGACGGTGGGTGTCGTCGTAGCGTCCGACACCGGCGAGACGCGGCTCGGTGGCGCCGTCGCGGAAGAACAACCAGTACGCGGTGGACGATGCCTGCGTGTCGGAGTCGACGGTGACCGCGACGGTGGTGATGACGTGCCGGGAGAACGTGCCCGGCCCCTGGATGCCGTCGGCGCGCCGCTGCCGCACTCCCTCCGCGATGGCGACGACGCCCGTGCGGGTCTGCGCGGCCATGCCGGTGACCGGGTTGGCCTGCGACTCCCAGACGGCGTCGGCGGTGAAGTTCGCGAGATAGTCCTCGACGGTGCCGTCGTCGGCGAGATGCGCGAGACGGGCGAGCAGGTTCGAGACGTCGTCCCGGACGCTACTGCGGATGTCACTGCTCTGGGTCACGTCGCCTCCGGTGCCGGTTGTGGGTCCGGGTGCGACGCTAGCGCACCCGCGGGGGCGGGGACAGGCGTCGTCCCACGGGGTGGGTGTCGACGTCACCGTTGCAGCGTCGTGTGCATGAGCAGGACGTTGTAGTTGGAGTGCACGGTGGTGAGGAAGTAGAGGTCCGGTCCGCTGGACCACGGGTGGATGTAGCCGCCGTACATCGACGCCAGTTCGGTGCCGTCGACGAGGGTTTCGGGGGCGCTCCACGGGCCTTCGGGGGTGGGGGCGCGGCGCATGACGACCGAGTTGCGGTCGTCGGTGGTGAGCATGAGGTACTGCTGCAGGTAGTCGTTGTACTGGACGGAGATCTCGCCGACGCCGCCGAACACGATGGGCGCCGCGACGTCGGGGTTCTTCGGTTCCCACTTGCCGCCGTCCCAGTACTCGTAGGCGTTCAGGTCGAGGAGCTGCTTTTCGGGGACGCGGGCGAGGTGGACGAGTCCGCCGCGGCCGGCGGGGGTGCCGTACTGGTAGACGTAGCCGTCGGCCTTCAGGAACGCACCCATCTGGAAGTTGTGGTTGCCGCCCTGGTCGGGGCGCCGGGTCTCGACGGCTTCCGTCCAGTTCTCGCCGTTGTCGCCGGAGGTGACCAGGCCGGAGAAGTTGGTCTCCCATTTGCCGGGCTCGCCCCAGTCCTTGACCGACATCATGCTCATGTACTGGACGCCGTCGACTGCGATGCCGGCGGTGGGGATGCGGCTGATCTCGACGAACGGCAGTTTGGGGCTGGGGACCACCTCCTTCGACTGGCCGACGATGTCGCGGGGCGAGCTGTCGAACGTCATGCCGTCGGCGAGGTCGCGGTCGGTGCTGCGGAACAGGACGTTGCTGCGCCACGACCACAGGCTGCCGGCGAGGAGATTGGGCAGGCCGAGTCCGGCGGTGTCGCCGAACGCGGTGAGGACCTGGCCCGCCCCGTTGTCCCACATGATGCCGAGGTCGGTGCCCAGGACGTTGGTGTCCTGGGTGCGGTTGGCGCTGAGCATGCCGGTGACCTGCGCCACGGCCTGGCTGCGCCCGTGCAGGACGGGGACGCCGGTGGTCCCGTTGAGGACGGGAATCGGATTTACCGTGTTCGGGTCGGCACCCGAGGGCGGAGCGAGTGACAGGACGACGGCGGAGACGGCTGCCGTGGCGGCGGCCGTGACAATTGCGGAGCGCTTTCGGTTTCGGTGCACGGATGTTCCCATCGGTGTCGAAAATCGGTGTCTGCCTGGTGTCATGTCCGCGTGGAGTGACGACGTCGGTCGTAGCGGGCGGATAACACGGTAACAGCGGAAGCGGTTTCTCCGGGTGGAACTCGGGTACTTCTTCCGTGTGGTTCATCGACCTTTTCGGAAATGATCCGAATTGCGCATACAACGAATATTGTTCCGATTGCGCGGTGTTCCGAACCCGCTCGCGGGCAGCTCGGACGCACGTGAGCGGCGTATCCGGGCCCAGCGCACTGTGACGAATCCGAGGACCCGAGTAACAGTGCGGGCAGATGGCGCGAAGTACGGTGTCGTGGGGACGTGGCCACATGGGCCCCGTCGCGCGGCGTGTCGCGTCGCGAGATCAGGCTGTAGAGGAGAACCAGCATGGGTGCGCAGATCTCGAACTCCACCGAGGTCAGGCAGTCCGCCATCCTCGGGTTGGGGGTTTACCGCCCGGAGCGGGTCGTGAGCAACGACGAGATCTGCCAGACCATCGACTCCACCGACGAGTGGATCCAGTCGCGTTCGGGCATCAAGAACCGTCGTTTCGCGAACGACGAGGAGAGCGTGCTGGCCATGGCCATCGCGTCGGGCCGCAAGGCGCTCGAGGCGGCCGGGCTGACGGGTGAGCAGATCGGCGCGGTCGTCGTCGCCACCTCCACCTACCCGGTGCAGACGCCGCAGTGTGCCGCCGTCGTCGCCGATGCGCTCGGCACCGGGGGGTCTGCGGCGTTCGACGTGGCCGCCGGCTGCGCGGGCTTCTGCTACGCGCTGTCCGTCGCGAACGACATGGTGCGTCTCGGCACCGAGGACTACGTTCTCGTGATCGGTGCCGAGCGGATGAGCGACAGCACCGAGCCGACGGACCGCAGCGTCCGCTTCATCTTCGGTGACGGTGCGGGCGCCGTCGTCGTCGGACCGAGCGACACCCCCGGCATCGGCCCCACCGTGTGGGGATCGGACGGCTCGCAGTCCAATGCGATCCGTCAGGAACCGGACTGGCTGACGTTCGCGGCCGATCCGACGAGCCGCCCGTGGATCAAGATGGAGGGCACCACGGTCTTCCGCTGGGCCGCGTTCGAGATGGGCAAGATCGCCGTGCAGGCGGTCGAGCGGGCCGGTGTGACCATGGAAGACCTGGGTGCCTTCATCCCGCACCAGGCCAACGGCCGCATCAACGAGGTCATCGCCCGCCAGATCAAGCTCCCCGAGTCGGTGCCGGTGTCCGACGACATCGCCGACACCGGCAACACGTCGGCTGCGTCGATCCCCCTCGCGATGGAAGAGGTCCTGCGCACCGGCAAGGCGAAGCCGGGCGACCTGGCCCTGCTGGTCGGCTTCGGAGCCGGCCTGTCCTACGCGGGCCAGGTCGTGACGCTTCCGCCGCTGGCTCAGTAGGCCGTCGTCGCCGACCGCAGCGCCTCCTCCTCGTCCGCGGTGAGGGGGCGTTGCAGGTGCGCGACGTTGCGGGCCACCTGTTCGGGGGTTTTCGATCCGACCAGCACCGACGGGATCTGCGGTTGGGCGTCGAGCCATGCCATTGCGAGTTCGGACAGGGGCCGTCCCAGCCGGTCGGCCACGGTGAGCAGTTCCTCGACGCGGTCGAGGGCGGTGTCGGTGGCGGTGGCCGCGAAGTAGTCGGAGCTGTCGAATCGGGAACCGGCGGGGAACGCGGTGTTCTTGCGGTACTTGCCGGTGAGCAGCCCCGCCGCGAGGGGATAGAACGGGATCACGGCGAGGCCGTTCTCCTCGCAGGCGGGGATCAGAGTGTCTTCGGCTTTGCGTTCGAGCAGGTTCCATTCGATCTGGGCGGCGACGAAACGCGGCAGGTTGCGTGCGGTGGCGGTGCCGGTGGCGTGCGTGATCTGGTCGGCGGTGACGTTGGAGCACGCGGTGTAGCGCACCTTGCCGGCGCGGACGAGATCGTCGAGGGCCCCGAGGGTGTCCTCGATGGGGACCTGCGGGTCGGGCATGTGCTGGTAGTAGAGGTCGATGTGGTCGGTTCCGAGGCGCTGCAGGCTCGCGTCGCAGGCGCGGCGCACGTAGTCGGGTGCGGAGCCGCGGTCGGTGTCGCTCATGGGGCCACCGAATTTTGTTGCGACGACGGCCTGTTCGCGTCGTCCGGCGAGGGCGGCGCCGAGTTGCCGCTCGGATTCGCCGGTCGAGTAGATATCGGCGGTATCGAAGAACGTGATGCCGTGCTCGAAGGCCGCGTCGACGACGGCGCGGGACTGTTCCCGGTCGATGCGGGATCCGAAATTGTTGCAGCCCAACGACACTGTGGAGACGGTCAGGTCGGTGCCGGGCAGAGTCGTGTACTTCATGGCGGGACTGTACGTCGGTTCCGGATCCGGGGCGACGGGGCGTTCCGGTGTGTGGGCGCTCTCGGCGATTCCCGTACCGACTAGTATTCGTTTCCTGCGAACATATGTGCGAGAGATGGGGTTCGGTTGAAATCGTCGATGTCCGGTTCGGTGCGTCGTCTGCTCACGTTGGCGGGCACGGTGGTGCTCGCGGTGGTGTTGGGGATCGGGTACGTCGCCGTCGACACGTGGCTGGGGTCGGAGGAGGAACCGGCCGGCCAGGTGCCGCCGTCGGCGTCGTCCGGTGAGATCGAGACGCTGCTCGCGCAGCTCCGGGTCGCCCCCGAGGCGCCGATGACGGGGTACAGCCGGGAGGAGTTTCCGCACTGGGACCGGAACCTGCCCGAGCACGGGTTCGGTGACGCGTTCGCGCAGTACCCGAAATGCACCACGCGGGACGTGATGATGCTGCGCGACGCGGTCGGTGCGGTGAGCCTGGACCCGAAGACGTGTGAGCTGACGGTCGGCAAGGGCGGCGGCTGGCAGGACGAGTACGGGTTCATCGACCGCAAGACCGGAGAGATGCGTCCGTACAAGAAGATGACGGAGCCGTCGGGGGTCGACGCCGAGCACATCGTGGCGTTGGCGGAGGCCTGGCGGTCGGGGGCCGCGAACCTGGACGAGGACACGCGCCGGCGGATCGCGAACGATGCGACGAATCTGGTGGCGGCCGACCCGTCGGCGAACCGGTCGAAGGGTGATCAGGATGCCGCGAACTATCTGCCGCCCGGAAAGTTCCGTTGTTCATACGTCGATCGATACCTCCACGTCAAGGTAAAGTACGGCCTCACCGTCGACCCGGCGGAGCAGACGGCTCTGCGTACCGCGGTCGACGACTGTGTCCGGCAGGGCGCGTTCGGGTAGAGGAGGGCCGGATCATCGACATCGCCGCCATTCGTATGCCGGTCGCCGTCATGACCGAGGAGGAGGGGACGGTGTCGGGGTTGCTCGACGTCGCCGTCGACGACTCGGGTCGGGGACTGGTTCGTTACCGTGCCACCGACGACTGGTTGACGATCGGCAATCTCGATGGAGACCCACCGGCCACGTGGGAGGCGGTCGACGATCTGGTGGACGCGATCGAGTCGGGGGTCGGGGTGCGGGACGCTGCCGGGAATCTGATTCCGTTCGAGGCCTGAGCGCCGACGGCTCACGGGAGGGGTGGGGCGATGCGGACACCGGAACGGTGGCGGCTCTGGCTGGCGCCGACCGCGGTGGTGGCGGTGGTGATGTCGCTGCTGGCTGCGCTGTACATGGGCGGCATCCTCGATCCGGCGAAGCATCTGCGTGGGTTCCCGATCGCGTTGGTGAACCAGGACGTCGGGGACGTGATCGACGGCCCGGACGGTCCGGTGTACCAGAATTTCGGGGACGAGATCGCGCAGGGGCTGGTCGCGAATATTCCTGCGGACAAGGTTGATCTGCAACAGCTTTCGTGGGCTGAGACGGCCTCACGTCTCGGTAAGGGTGAGTTGTTCGGGGCGATCGTCGTTCCGGGCGATTTCACCAAGCGGACGTCGATCCTGGGGCAGGCGTCGGTGGTGCCCGGCGACGTGGAGCGGCCGATCATCACTGCCTACACCAATCCGCGGGCCGGAAGTTTCGGGATCGGGATCACCGAGGCGATCACGGGACAGGCGCTCGCGCAGGTGAACACGACGATGGGGGAGAAGCTCACCGCGACGGTGAACGAGCGTCTGGCGTCGGTCGCCCCGGGGACGACGGTGTCGGGGGCGGCCGCGATCACGCTGGCGCAGCCGGTCGACGTGCTGAAGGTGCAGCACAATCCGCTGCCGCCGGGAACCGGAAACGGGTTGTCCGCCTTCTATTTCGCGTTGCTGCTGGTGCTGGCCGGGTTCACCGGTGCCACGATCGTGAGTTCGATCGTCGACAGTGCGCTCGGGTTCGCGCCCACCGAGTACGGGCCGTGGTACGTGCACCGGGAGTCGGCCGGGATCAGCCGTTTCCGGACTCTGCTCGTGAAGTGGGGTGTCATGGCGGTGCTCGGAATGCTGGTGTCGGCGTTGTACATCGCGATCACCGGCATGCTCGGGATGCCGATTCCGAATGCGCTGGCGTTGTGGGAGTTCGGGGCGTTCGCGATCACCACGATCGGGGTGACCGCGCTGTCGGTGATGGCCGCGTTCGGGACCGTCGGGTTGCTCGTCAACCTGGTGGTGTTCGTGATCATGGGACTACCGTCGTCGGGTGGTGCGATCCCGCTCGAGGCGACCCCGAGAATCTACGAGATCCTGGCCCAGTTCGAGCCGATGCATCAGGTGTTCGTGGGGGCGCGCGCGATCCTCTACTTCGACGGCAGCGCCGGCGCGGGACTGCTGCACGCGGTGTGGATGACGGGGATCGGACTGCTCGTCGGGTTGCTGCTCGGTGTGGTCGCGACCCGGTTCTACGATGCCCGCGGTCTGCACCGCGTCCGGAAGGATCCGTCACCCGTGTGAATCACGGGACTGCCGGTTCTTCTCGTCCAGATGGGTCGGATCCCAGTCGAGGTCGGAGCCGATCTCCTCGTCGTTGCCGCGGCGGACGGCACGTCCGATCAGCAGGGCCGCGACGCATGCGAGGACGATCCATCCGCCCAGTGCGATCCACAACCACGCCATGAGTTGTTTCTAGCAGCGCTTGCTGTGAAAAAGCGAAGCGCGGGACGTCACGCGAGGGTGAGGGTGTCCACCGGCGTGCGGAACAGGGTGCGGGCCTGGTGGACGGTGAGGACCGGAACGTCGAGGGCACGGATCTGTGCGAGCAGCGCCGCCTCCGCGGGGCTGCAGATGCCGTCGAGGGCGTCGTCGTCGACCACGGCGTACGCGACGGTGTCGGCGACGACGTCGACGCAGCGGAGGCCGCGGGCGGGCGCGAGACCCCGGGCCTCCTGCAGGGCGGTGGAACTACCGACGAACACCACCTCGGTGGTGGCTGCGGGGGCGACTCCATCGACGACGGTGAGTTTCATCGGGACTCCTTGTTGCAACTCGTGGCAGCACGACGGCCGGTTGCGAGCATCGGATATGTGCTCGCCGCGACGACCCCACGGATCGTGGGTTTCTCGAATGGTAAGTCGGTGTGCGGGAATCTGCTGAGTTCCGCCGGAACTGCACCGGTCAAGTAGTGGCGCGCCACGTCCGCACGGCGACGGCGACGGCGGCGACCGACAGTAGATCCGACACCGTGACCCCGTGCTCGGGAGTGAGCGTCCACAGAATGTGGCCCTCGAGCGGCCCGTTGACGAACACCCACGTCACGGCGAGGGCGACGAGGCATCCGGCGGCGGTACGACTCGGCCGCGCCAGACACCACGCACCCACGACGACAAGCAGATTCAACGCCAGAACGGGATAGAGGACATCGGTCACCGGATTATCCTGACGTACTGTGTGGGCCATGGGAACCTGGGGACACGGACCGTTCGAGAACGATGGTGCAGGTGATCTGCTCGCGGCCCTGCGCGACAGGCACTTCGACATCGACGACTTCGTGCAGAACACCGGCGATGGCTGCGCGGACTATCTCGAAGCCGACGACGCACAGGCCGCGATCGCCCTCGCCGAGGTCGTCGCCGTCGCCCGCGGGATCGTTCCGGCACCGCCGCAGCTCGACGGTATCGACGCCGCCGCGTACGTCGCGTCCCTCACCCCCGACCAGCATGCGTGGATTCGTGCGACGCTCGCCCGGGCGATCGCCGACAGCGACACGTCCGAACTCCACGAACTGTGGGAGGAGAGCGGCCCCGAGGACCTCGAGGTGTGGCGCGCGCCGATCGCGGCCCGGCTGCAGAGCCTGAGCTGACCGTCAGTGTCCGGAACGTTCCCGGACCTGTGCGACGGCGTCGGCGATCGGCATCGACAGCGTCGACCCGTGCCCGGGGACGATCGTGCCGGCGCCGAGTCCGGTGAGCGCATCGAGTGCGGCGAGCGTGTCCCCCGTACCGTGATCGAACACCGGTGGGAGTAGTTGCGGCCCACGGACCTTCGACAGTGCATGCCCGGTGACGAGGGCGTCGCCGGTGATCACGACACCGTGCTGCGGCAGGTGGTAGGCGGTGTGCCCGGACGTGTGGCCGTGGGTGGCGACGGGCACCGGGGCGCCGGGGACGTCGATCGCGCCGGTGTCGGGGACGGCGCGAGCATTCGGGATCGTGACCTTCTTCGTGGCGCCCGCCCGTGCGATGCGCAGCAGCCACGGCAGCACGCCGTGCCGGTGGATCATCGGAAGGAAATCGGGGGCCGCGGCCTGCTCGATATAGTCGCGGCGGGCGTGCGCCACCTCCACCGCATCGGTGTACACCGGCGTCCCGTACTGCTCGTGGAATGCGGCGATCGCCCCCATGTGATCGATGTGCGCGTGCGTCAACAGCAGCGCCTCCACGTCCTCCGGGCGACGGCCCAGCGCCCGGATCGCCCGCTCGGCCACCTCCACGTCCCGCGGATAGCCGCCGTCGATCAACGTCAACGCGTCCCCGTCCCGCAGGAGCACCATGTTCACTTCGGTCCCGGACACCTGGAAGACGCCGGACGCCACCTCGTTCATCACCGTCACAGTTGATCATGATGCAGCGTGCAATCGTGTGTCGGCGATGGTGCCCCACCGGCGATCGGATACCGACACCATTGAGTTGTAACCGGTGTTACATTCTGTTCTGTGACTGAAACTTCACCCGTTGCGTGGGTGCTTCTGGTGGTGAAACTCCCGGCCCGGCCTACCCGGCACCGGGTCGCGGTGTGGCGGGAACTGCGAAAGGTCGGGGCCCTGTCGGTGGGGCAGGGGGTGTGGGCGGTCCCCGACGTGCCGGCGTTCACCGCGGGGCTGAGCCGCGTATCGGAGCTGACCACCCGCGCCGACGGCGAGATCGTCTCGCTGCGTGCGTCGGGATCGACCGCCGAGGACGCGGCCCGGTTCGAGGCGATGTTCACCGAGGCGCGGGAAGCGGATTGGGCCGAGTTCCTGTCCGAATGCGGCAAGTACGAGACCGAGATCGACAAGGAGATCCGGATCCGCAAGTTCACTCTCGCGGAACTCGAGGAGGAAGAACAGAGCCTCGAACGGTTGCGCCGCTGGCACCGTGACCTCCGGGCGCGAGACGTGTTCGGGGCCGCGAACGCATCCGAGGCCCGGGCACATCTGGAGCGGTGCGTCGTCCGCTTCGAGGACTACGCCGAACAGGTGATGGCCGCGCTGCACGCGCTGCCCGAGGACGACGAGATCCGGTGACGCCCACCGCCTCTCCCGACCGGGTGGAACGATTCCGGGTGTGGCCCCTGTACGCCGCCGGTTTCACGACCGCATTCGGGGCCCACGGAATCGCCGCCAACCTCGGCAGCGAGGGCTCCGACCTGCACAGCTCACTGCTGTACCTGGGTGTGCTGCTCGCGCTGTACGACGGGGCGGAGGTCGTCCTCAAACCGGTCTTCGGCACCCTCGCCGACCGCATCGGTGCCCGCCCGGTCCTGATCGGTGGCCTGATCGGATTCTGCTCGGCATCACTGGCTTTCGTGATCGTCGACGACTCCGCATGGCTGTGGCTGGCCCGTCTCGGCCAGGGCGCTGCAGCGTCCGCCTTCTCGCCCGCGGCGGGAGCCCTCGTCGCCCGGACGAGCCCGGTCACCGGGCACGGGCGGGCCTTCGGCACCTACGGGTTCTACAAGAGCCTGGGCTACACCCTCGGCCCGCTCCTCGGTGGTGTGCTCGTCTGGGTCGGCGGCCTGGTCACCCTGTTCGCCGTGCTCGCCGGATTGTCCGCAGCCGTCGCCGTATGGGCGGGGTGGGTCGTGCCCGTCCTCGCGCCGCTGCCGAAATCCCGGCAGACGGTCGTCGACCTGGCCCGACGACTGACCGACAGCAGCTTCCTGCGGCCGACGTCGGCGTTGGCGCTGGCCACCGCCGCCCTGTCCGTCGGTGTCGGATTCCTGCCCGTCTCCGGTGCTGCGGCCGGACTCGGCCCGATCGCGACCGGCGCGGCAGTCTCCGTACTGGCCGCATGCGGTGCGGTGGCCCAGCCCTACGCGGGACGAGCCCTCGATGCGGGACGGCTCCGCGCCGACATCGGACTCGCCGCCGGACTGGTGCTCACCGCAACCGGTCTCGCCTGTGCCCTGATTCCGGGTGTCGTCGGCGTCGTCGCTGCCGCAGTCGGTATCGGTGTCGGCACCGGTGTGATCACCCCGATCGGTTTCGCATCACTCGCGGCATCGACCCCGGAGAACCGGATCGGGCAGACCATGGGGGCCGCGGAACTCGGCCGGGAACTCGGCGACGCGGGCGGACCGCTCCTGGTCGCCGCAGCCGCAGCCACCGCCCCCCTGGCCGCCGGATACGCCGCACTCGCGACACTGACCGCTCTCGCATCCACCACCGTGCTCGTTCGCAGACGACCGGTCTCGTCACATCCTGGCAGTGCAGGTGAAAAGGAGGAGTGGACGACTGGTAGTGGCCGAGGCCGGCCTCGTTCTCGGCCTGCCGGAAGCATTCCTCGACGCGCCACCGCGATCCGGCGGCGAGTGCGGTGAACGTGGTGCGTCGTCGCCGGTGTGTATCCGATCATCAGGGCCATACGGCTGGGCGCCGATGCAGGCTCGCCTCTCGATGCTCCAGCTGCGCCCGGCGGGCGCCGTGTTCGATCTTCGGGATCGCCGCGAGCGTCTTCTCCAGGTCATCGACGGAGACGACCTGCGCTGTCACCTCGCCCGGGACCACATCCGTCGGCAGGTCCTGCCACCTCAGGAAGATCAGTCCACGGTTGTGTCCTGTCGGGTCGACCCAGTTGCACACGTTGGGATCACGTTGGCTCACTACGAATGTGACGCTTCCATCCGGGTTGCTCATGGCCTGAGCACGGTTCAGGCTGGACTGGTGGTCCCAGTAGTTCATCGAGGTGAACCAGTTGTGGCCGAGTTCCATGCCGAAGTAGGGTGCGTCGGCGGGGTCCACGGTGAGGACCAGCGCTTCATCGGATCCCAGATCGAATTGAGCAAAGGCGCTGACCTGCCCGGGCAGCCCACCGATGGTCGGGGCCGGTGGCGCGACGGCGTTTACCGGTAGCCGCTGCAGGAGTTGCTTCGCGTAGTTGGCCCAGAACTCGCCCTGGAGTGTCGTCCGGCGCGCGACTTCGGCTGCCGGGTCCGTGGGAGCAGCGACGACCGGCCCGCTCACCTGGGTGAGTCGAAGCTCGGCGGGTGTCTCGCGCGCCCAGTCTGCCAAGGTATCGCGCACGACGATTCGCTTGCTGCCTGCGCCGAGTTGGATGTGGTTCTCTCCTGGGCGCCCGGGATCGGCGCTCAACGTCAGGGTGAACGACCCGTCTGCTGCCGTCCGGAGGTCGCTGCCGGCAATGAACCCTGTTGTGTTCCCGAGCGTTCCGTCACCCGGGTAGGCATCGAGGACTTGGAAGTAGATGTTCTGCGACGAGTTCCGGATGCCGCGGATCACGTAGGAACCGTTCTCGTCGATGGTGGCGGATCGGTAGATCACGTCGGGATTGTCGAGGCCCCATCGGCGGTCTGGCTGATTGTCCCACGCGATGGACGTTCGGCCGAGGTTCGCGACGTCACTGGCCGCGGCCAGTGCCAGCGAATCGACGTAGGCCGGCATTTCTGCTGCAGTGGCATCGTCCGTGGCAAGGCCTGACTGTGCCAGGGTGTCGAGGAGGTTCGCCTTGGCCGCGACGACTACCGGGTCCTGTGCCAACTCGCGCGCTCGCGCATCGAGCGCTGCGTTGTCGAGGAAACGCATCGGCGGCGCGAGCGGCGAACGCGGACAGTTCACCTGAGATGAAGAACTCCCGAATCCGAGCGACGACGAGGCGCTTCCGAATCCAACGGAATCGAGCGGCTGTGCGGCCGCCGGAGTGGAGAGCAGCAGCGCGCCGATTACGGCCGGGGCCGCGGCGGCGACAGTGAGCGATCGAATATGCATGTGGGCACCATTCTTTCGGTCGTTCGAGGCTCGAAAACCTCGAACGGCTACGTCCAGCTGAGTGATCGGCGGGGTGACGCAGGTCACCATATAGAGACTTTTCGGGGCTTCGAACCGACACTTCCCGCCAGTCGGGAGAAAACAAAACCAAGCACTTGCTTGGTTTCGTGTCGTCGGCTACCACTGAAACCACAGACCTCAACGGCCGCCGCGCACTCGCACGGATCACGCAGCCGCAGAGGGACACTCGGAGATTCGGAGAAGCTGTGGGAGATTTCAGTGATCGTTCGGGAGCAGCGTTGGTGTTGGGTGCCAGTGGCGGGTTGGGGGACGCGACGGCCCGGATGCTCCTGGACCGGGGAGCCGACGTCGCGCTGACCTACTTTCGGTCCGCGCAGGCACTCGAACCGCTCCTGGCCGGCGTCGCGACGTCTGGCGGAACGGCCCGGAGCTGGCAGCTCGACCTCTCCGATGCCACGCAGACCTCGGATGTCGTCACGCAGGTGGCGGAGACGTTCGGAGGTATCCACACGCTGGTTTACGCGGCCGGGCCACACGTGCCGATGGTGCACCTGAGCAAAGTCGCGCCGGCCGACCTCGAACGCCAGATTGTCAGCGATGTCGCCGGATTCTTCAACGCAGTCCATGCGGCGCTGCCGCACCTGCGGGCATGCCGGGGCAACATCGTCGCCATCACCAGTGCCGGCACCTCCCGCTACCCAGTTCGTGACGGCCTGTCGATCGGACCCAAAGGAGCAGTCGAGGCACTGGTTCGGGGCATCGCAGCCGAGGAAGGCCGGTACGGCGTGCGGGCCAACAGCGTGGGTCCCGGAATGACCACCGACGGCATGGCCGACCGACTCATCGCCAGCGGCGACCTGGACAACAACGCACTCGACGTCGCGAAATCCCGCATCCCCCTCGGAACCTTCGGCAACGCCGAAGACATCGCGGAAGCTGTGTGCTTCCTCGCCTCCGACCGAGCAGGCTTCATCAGCGGACAGAAACTCGACGTCGACGGCGGATACGGCGTGTGAGAGCCCAGCCATGACGTGAGAAGAGGGAAGTGGCGAGACCTGCGAGCCGGGTCGGCCTGGAGCGAAGGCCCCACTCTCATTCGAGGGTGGGCCTTCCGTCGTTTCCGGGTCGGGCGCGGACGATGCGGACGGGAATGCTGGGGCGGGTACGGCAGACGAGCCCGATGACGGTCAGTGCGAGCGCGCAGGAAAGATCAGGTACAGAAGAGAGATCGAGGCTGCGCGTCTTCATGTAGTTCTTCGACTCCCATTGCTTCGCGAAGGCGACGGCGTCGTCGGTGTGGTGCCGCACGCGAACGTCTCGTCGACCCTGCTCGACTTCATGTCGACGTGGACGGGGGCGAAGGAAAGTCGACGCCGGCGAGCGGCAGCACGAAGGAGGTAGACCAGACGGTCTTGCCTCATCGTTGCGTCGGACGTTTCGGCTTGCGCTGTACCGAGTTCGTACTGCGGAGAGCTGCGGCGCAGGTGAGAGGCCGTTTCAGGCGGAGAGGGGTGTTCACCAATGGCGGGAATGACTGCGTTGGACAGTGTTCGAATGAACTGACGCCGAGGTAATCACACATAGGGGCGGCTACAGATCACACTGCCACTGGAGCGTCCACTTTGTCGTCGACGGCTCGCGCCGGGCCCGGGCATGTCAGGGCTGCTACTCAACCAGGTTGCTAGGGTGCCGCGGTACCCAAATCTGCCAGGAGCCCCGCTCGCGCTGGGACACGATCCCAGACGGGTGGAGTGCACCGCGAAGCAGCGGCTCATCCCCGCTCGCGGGGCGCTGGCCAAGCCGGAGCCTGATGTGCGGTTGATTTCGAGCTCATCCCCGGTAGCCGGCGACGAGAACTAATCGGTGAGAGTGCGGGTGTCGCGGCGCGCCGATGAGCGCCTATACCTCACTAGGCATCGGCGTCCTCGCCATTGATTAGTCGGCCCAGTGCATCCCGAAACGATGCCGCGTCGACAGGCAGAGCGATCGGTTCGCCCCTGAATGCGGTCCCGTGCCCGTGAGCGGTGGCGAACCAGGTGACCTCGATGGGCGTATCGGTCCGCGGGACCATGACGATCACCTCATCGGGGTTGCTTCGCCATGCCGCCGGTTGTGGCCGCAACTCCTCGAGTCCGATTGTCACCGTGAGATCGCCGCCGTCGTTCTCCCACTGCACCTCCTGGTTTGCCAGCCTGGGGATGGACATCGGCGTAGCCATCCCATCGTGCCAGTCGGTGGGCTCCCAATCAGGGTTGAGGAGGTATCGGAAGATATGGTTGGGGTTGTGGAGGTAGTCCGTCTCGAAGCCCTTCACGCCATGGAAAGTGATGACCAACTCCACCCGGGTGAGGAACGACTCGGCGTTGTTGGTGACGGTGAACCGTAGGCCGTCCCAGCCCCGAGTCCCGAGCCATTCCTCGCTACGCGGCCAGTTGCGTTCCACGCGCTCTCGCAGTGCGGCCACCGTCTTCTCGGTGTCCTCTTCACTCGGAGGGTCACCGAGCTCTCCCCGGTTCATCGCCTTGGCGATCATGTCCAGTTTAGCTCGTTCGGCTGGCGAGATGGCTCGGGACTTGGCCGCAGCTTCACGGATGCGCTGGACCTCCTTCTCGATGAGCCCGTCACGGAGTTCATTGCCGTCCACGAAGTAGTGCGCTGCACCGTCGATGGAGAGGTGGATGTCGAGGGGAACTGGGCCCGTGTCGATGTCGAGGTACTGCTTGCGCAGCGAATGCATGTGTGGTTGATTCAAGACGAAAGCGACTCGTTCCATGTGAAAGATGTCGATCTCGATGTCGTCGGCCAGTTTGTTGAGGGCATCCCGTTCGGCCAGCTTCACCTCCTGGTTGGTGACAAACGCCAGACCGTGCGGATTATGCTCGCGCGCGGACTTCAGGTCGCTGGCGAGCTTGCTTGTGATCTCGGATATCGACTTCTGCCCCCGCGGAAAGTAGACGGCCCCGATCCACGGTTTGCCGTCGCGGCTGCAGATGATGTCGCGGCCGCCGTCCTTGCCGCCGTAGGGGTGTGACGGATCGATGTCCTGATAGCCCTGATCGGCCAGGATCTGGGCTGCGAGCCGTTCAGACTCCTGACCTTCGGTCCAGGAAACGAGCCGATGTTGGGTCTCGTCCATCCGTGTCACGCCTATTCTCCCTCGTTCAATTCCGGTCGAGAGTCGATTGTTCACGGTGATGACCGACGAGCTCGCGCCCGGGGGCAGCGAGAGGTGTTCGCCAATCGTGGGCTTGCCTGGGGTGGTTGTCGATTGGCTCGCTTGACCACTCGGTCATCCCACTTGACGGGGTTCCAGATCACAGAAGTCTGGAGGGGACTTGGATCGGCGTCATGTCCAGTTGCGCTGTCAAGGAGCCGGTTTGGGTGATCGGTACTGGGGTAGCCAGATCGGGGGAAGTCCCGATCGTCAACCGGATACCCGACCTCATCCGTGTGACTATGAGTCCTGTCGGTCGAAAAACTGGTCGGGATCATGAGTGGCTAGCCTCCACACGCCGCCGGCTTGCCAGTCATAGAGTTGTTCACCAGCCAGGTCGGTGTACAGCCACCGAAGCGTTGCGATGCGCTCGACGCCGTCGAAGGCGAGGCCAGCAGTAACCAGCGCCATCGATGCGCCCTTGTGGTAGACCCTGTTGATGGTCCACTTCGACAACGGAAAGTGGCTGTAGGTGCGCCTTACATCGGCGATGTTGCCCTTGTTCGTTCGTCGGTTGGTGCCGGTTGTAGGCGCCCACAAGTGCTCCGCGAGGAGTCCCCATCGGCGATGTTGCCAATCGCCGAGGAACTGCACGCAGGTGCGGTCGAGGTTGGGACTGCCCCGAGTTCAGTTGACTCGCGGGGTGTAGAGGTTCAGGCCGCGAGTGGGGCCTGATTGAGGGTCTCATACTCGACCGGGGTGAGCTTGCCGAGGCCGCGTTGACGACGCCGACGGTGGTAGGTGCGTTCGATCCAGATCACGATCGCCATGCGGAGTTCGTCGCGAGAAGCCCAGCGCTGCCGGTCGAGGACATTTTTCTGCAGCAGCGAGAAGAACGACTCCATCGCCGCATTGTCGCCACACGCCCCGACACGCCCCATCGAACCCCGTAACCCTTTGGCGGACAACAGTTCCACGAATCTTCTGGAACGAAATTGACTGCCCCTGTCGGAATGCACGATCGTCCCCGCCGGGCCACGGAGGGCGATCGCGTTCCGCAACGCCGCCACTGCCAGCTCGGAGGTCATGCGGGAATCGATCGAGTAGCCGACGATCCGGCCCCCGAAGCAGTCCTTGATCGCACACAGGTAGAGCTTGCCCTCATCGGTGTGGTGCTCGGTGATGTCGGTCAGCCACAGCTTGTCGGGCCTGTCCGCAGCGAATTCGCGGGCGACGAGGTCGTCGTGGACTGGCGGTCCGGACTTGCGGCTCAGACCGCGTTTCTTCGCGAAGGCCGACCAGATCCGCTGCTGTGAGCACAACCGCTGCACCCTGTTCTCGCCGGCGGTGATACCTCGGCTCGGGAGCTCGTCCGCGATGAACCGGTACCCGAACGCCGGGTCGTCGGCGTGGATGGTGAAAGCGGCGTTGATCAGGTGGGCGTCGTCCCAATCACGCTGCGAGACAGGGTCCTGGCACCACTTGTAGAACGCTTGGGTGGAGAATCCGAGCACCCGGCAGGTCACCGCGACGGCGATGCCGTCGGCGGCAAGGTCGAGGACCAGCGGGTAGGTCATTTTGGGGGCAACTCGCGGGCGAAGAACGCCGCGGCCCGCCGCAGGATCTCGTTCTCCTGCTCGAGCAGGCGGTTGCGTTTGCGCAGTTCACGCAGCTCGGCGGACTCCTGCTCGGTCACGCCGGGACGGACACCGTCCTCGATGTCGGCCTTCTTGAGCCAGTTGTGCAGTGTGGCCTCGGAGATTCCGAAGTCCTTCGCGATCCGGGACAACGGCGCATCGCCCTTGCGGGCGACGGCGACGACGTCGCGGCGGAACTCTGCGGGGTAGGGCCTGGGCATGATCAATGATCCTTCCAGGTGAGGATCAATCCTCACCGGTCAGGAGTCAACCAAAGCCGGGGCAGTCCCGTTGCTCCATTGAGTCTCGTCCGTCGCGAGCGTGTGCTCGTGTGGCAACCACTCCTCTAGTCGTGCACGATCAGCCTGTACCTCGATGTACTTCGCAACCACATCCTCAATCGTCGGCTCCGGTGCAGATGGCTGTGCTTTTTTATCCCGACCGGTAGCCCAATCGGTGACTGCGAACAGACGGTTCCATGCCTTCGTGGCCACGACGTCGTTATCGAAGTCGACAAGCATGCCGTGCATGATCCCGTTTCGGAACAACTCAGTCGTCGGCTCGCTACGAGTCTTCTTGAACGCTCGCCAGAACGTGTCGTGCGCGTTTGACAGGCCCATATGATGCCCGGCGACGCTGTCCCACGCTACGAGTTCTTGAGCCTCGGTGGTGGTGAGGTTGCGCCGTTGTGCGTCGTGCTCGGTGATGTCTTGAACGAACCCGTCCATAACCGCGAGAAGCACAAGTACGGTGCTGTAGCGACCCTCCCGATAGTCCCGCTTCGCCTTGTCCACGAGTGCCAGGCGCGGTTTCATCGCAGGGAACCGATGCAGTCGCGCGACAGCCACGTCCAAGGGCGTGTCCTGCTGGTAGTACGCGATTAGTCGGCGTTCGGCGTCACTGCCGTCGGGTGACTCGGCCACGATCTTGCCCATCTCGGAAACGTTGAGATCGTCGGTGAATACCCAGCACCGCGGTCCGAGCAACTCATAGAAGGCGTCGACGACGCGCACCAGCTCATCTATGCCTCGCTCTGTCGAGTCCAACTGTGAGGTGTCGACGCCGGGGACCACGCGAGCGAGTGCCCGCATTTCGGCAAGCTGTGTACGAAGCGTTTGGACCGTCGGTAGGTCTCCCGCGGACCCGTACGGCTGCGTTGGCTCCGGCGCTCTTCTGCTGTCCGCATCAAAAGAAGGCTGCATCAGGTGATTCTGGCAGGAGCAGCCGACAAGGTTCTCGGGGAGAAACGGCTGCTGACCGGGTGCGGCCATGCGACCGTGTCGTCCGCGACAGATAGCGCCGTCCTGTCGCCGGGGCGCTCGCGGGATGGGTTGTTCTGGCTGGTTGTGCCAACGTCGCCGTTGGCACCGCCGCGTCGCGATTGAGGGATTTCGATGGACTTCCCTGTCGCGTCGTTGTGTTGGCGAAACGAGGAGGAGTCAATGCCCCAGTCGGGGCACCAGGTGGCGGGCGTCGCGGCCGACTCCTCGTAGGGATGCGGAGGAGAGGCTGCGTTGCCATTCGAGGCCGATGTAGCCGAGTCCGGTGTGGGTGGTGGACAGGCCTTTCCGTTGCAGGGGGCGTCCGGCCTGGTCGAGGGCGCCGGTACCGGCGAGGTAGGGCAGGTGGGGTGTGTATCCGGTGGCGAGGATGATCGCGTCGACGTCGCTGGTGGTGCCGTCTCGCCATACGGTGGTGTGGCCGTCGAGTCGGGTGAACATCTCTCGGGTGGCGGGTTGGGATGCGGTGAGGGCGGCGCGGTAGCGGCCGGTGTCGAAGACCGGCACGGTGGGCGGGTTGGTGATCCGGTGTCCGATGGGGAGGGCGTCGATGCCGGTGATGGTGAACCAGAAGTGCATGTCTCGGCCGAGAGGGCGTTGCGGGGCGAACTTCACCGGCGCACGGCTGGCGAGAGTGACCGTGGCCGTGGCGGCGAGTTCCGCGGCGATCTGGACCGCGGAGTTGCCGGCGCCGACGACGATGACGTTCTCGCCGGTGTGGTCGGTGGGGGTGCGGTAGGTGCTGGCGTGCAGCAGTTTTCCGGTGAAGGTGTCTTGCCCTGGCAGTACGGGGAGGTGAGGCGAGCCGAATCCGCCTGTGGCAGCGACGAGCCGGGGCGCGGTGAAGACGGTCCCCGTGTCGGTGTGGGCGGCGAAGGTGTGTCCGTCGTGGTCGACGGTGACGACCCGGTGGTTGAGGCGGATGTCGACGCCGAGGCCCTTGGCGTAGTGGCGCAGGTAGTCGACGACTTCGTCGCGGTGCGGGTAGTGGTCGGGGTTGCCGGGGAAGGAAAGTCCCGGTAGGGAGCTGTATTTCGCGGGCGAGAACAGGGTGAGGCTGTCGTAGTAGTGCGGCCAGGATCCGGCGGTGTCGTCGGAGGCTTCGAGGATCGCGGCGGTCAGGCCGCGCTGGCGGAGGGCGTGGGCAGTGGCCAGCCCGGACTGGCCGGCGCCCACGATGAGGGCGTCGTAGTGAGGCATGTGGGGGTCCTTCGAATCAGGGAGTGGCTTCGGCGGTGCGGCGGGGGACGCTGGCGGCCGCGACGAGGGCTGCGAGGAGGGCGATGGCGCCGAGGACGAGGTAGGCGTGGGCGTAGCTGCCGGTCCAGTTCGATAGGGCGGTGCCGGCCCAGGGGGCGAGTGCCATGACGATGACGATGGGGGCGGACATCAGGCCGTTGAGGCGGCCGTAGTGGGTGGCGCCCCACCGGTCGGTGATGGCGGTGGCTTGGACGAGGGTGAACAGTCCCCGGATCAGTCCGGCGCCGATCGCGACGGTGATCAGGGTGGCGACCGTGGCCACGATGCCCAGCAGTGCGGTGCTGACGGCGGTGGCGGCGAGGACGCCGATAGCCCGGCTGCGAGCCGAGGTACGGGCCGCGAGGGGCAGGTAGCCGATGCGGCCGAGGAGCTGTCCCGCGCCGCTCAATCCCAAGGTCAGGGCCGCCAGGGACGGGGAGAAGCCTTGTTCGGTGAGCAGCGGGACGAGGTTGAACACGCCGGCGAACGCGGCGAACGCTCCGAGGCTCAGGGCGACGACGAGCGCGAGGAACGCGGGGCTGCGAGAGGCGTCGCGGTGATCGGCCGTATCTCCGTGTGCCGGTGCCGGCGGGTGCGGCCACCGGCCACGCAGCCCCCACAGGTGGGCGGGGATGGTGATGATGGCGAGGACCGCGGCGAGGACGAGATAGGTGTCGCGCCAGTCGGTTCGCTCGACCAAAGTGGCGGCGAGCGGGGCGAAGACGGTGCTCGCCAGGCCTGCGGCGAGGGTGAGGATCATCAGCGCCTTGACGTAGCTGTCGCCGTACCAGCGTGTCAGGGCCGCGAACGCGGGCGGGTAGAGCACGGCGCCCATCGCGATGCCGGCGAGGATCCAGCCGGCGTAGAACGTCGGCAGGTTGTGTGCGGTCGCGATGAGAAGCAGTGCGGGCACGGCGAGTACGGAGCCGGCGGTCATGATGGCGCGCGGGCCGATGCGGTCGATGATCCGGCCGACGGGGATGCCGGTGAATGCGGCGGCGAGCTGGCCGATCGAGAACGCGGCCATGATCGTCTGCAAGGACCAGCCGGTGTCGTCGGTGATCGACACCGACAGCACGGGGAACGCGTAGTAGAGGATTCCCCAGCTGGTGATCTCCGTCAGGCACAGGATCGCCAAGACCCGCCGCAGACCGGCCGCGGGAAGGGTGTCGGTCTGCGGCGGGGTCTTGGTGTCCGTCATCGGGCTAGCGTGCCCCGCCGGGTGCGGTCAGGGTCACCAACTCCGGCTGCGGCGCGCCGCAGCAGCCGCCCTCGTCGGCGTCGGCGTCGGGCTCGTCGAATACCCCTGCGCCGCCGCAGACCCCGGTTTCGGGGAGGATCAGCTCGACGCGGGCGGCGGCCTCGTGGTCACCGGCGATGGCGGCGGCGATGCTGCGGACCTGCTCGTAGCCGGTCATGGCCAGGAACGTCGGTGCGCGGCCGTAGCTCTTCATGCCGGCCAGGTAGAAGCCGGGTTCGGGGTGGCTGAGTTCCTTGGCGCCGTGCGGGTAGACGGTGCCGCAGGAGTGCACGTTCGGGTCGATCAGCGGGGCCAGCTCGGTCGGGGCTTGCAGGACCGGGTCGAGGCCGAGGCGGATCTCCGAGAGGAAGGACAGCTCGGGCCGGAACCCGGTGAGCACCACGACGCGGTCGATGGTGTCGACTCGCTGACCGTTGTCGGAGGTCAGGGCAACCTGGTTCTGGTCTGCGGGTTCGACTGCGGCGGTGCGGAAGCCGGTGACGACGTTCAGCAGGCCGTCGTCGACGGCCTGCTTCGCCTTCAGGCCCAGGGCGCCGCGGGCGGGCAGCTGGTCGGATTCGCCGCCACCGAACGTGGAGGCGACGTCGCCGCGGCGCAGGATCCAGGTGATCCGAGTGCCGGGTGCTTCCTTCTCGAGCGCGGCGAGAGCAACGATGGCGTTCAGTGCCGAGTGGCCGCCGCCGGCGATCGCGGTGTGCTTGCCCGCGTACTGCGCGCGCACTTCCCGGTCGTCGAGGTCCGGGACGCGGTAGGAGATGACGTCGGCCGCAGCCTTCTCCCCGAGTGCGGGCAGGCCTTCGCCGCCGAGCGGGTTCGGGCTGCCCCAGGTGCCGGAGGCGTCGATGACCGCCTGCGCAAGTACACGGTCCTCGGTGCCGTCGGCGCGGCGGATGTGCACGGACAGCGGTTCGGTGTCGCGGCCGGAGTCGACGACGAGGTCGCGGCCGCGGCGGGCGACGCCGACGACCTCGGTGCCGAACTGCACGGCGTCACCGAGCGCGGCGGCGAGCGGGGCGAGGTAGTCGCGGACCCACTCCTGCCCGGTCAGGTACGCCTCATCGTCGGGGGCATTCCAGCCGGTCTGGTCGAGCAGGCGGCGGGCGGCAGGGTCGATGACCTCGGCCCAGCGGGAGAACAGTCGCACGTGGTTCCACTCGGCCACTGCAGCTCCTGCGCGGGGGCCCTGCTCGAAGACCAGCGGGGTGAGCTGGCGTTCGCGCAGTTCGGCGGCGGCGGCCAGACCGATGGGTCCGGCACCGATCACGACGACGGGCAAGTCGTTCATCATTCGACCTTTCATCGATGTTCTTCGATCAATGCCAGAGTATCGATGGTCATCGATGAATGCAACCATCGATGTCGATCGATATACTCGGGTCATGGTTACGTCCACTGAGTCCGCCGAGTGCCGTGTCCCGTCCCGCGCTGGTGCCGGGCATCCGTCGGCCGGTCTAGCGGCCGAGGACGCGGCCACCTACGCCGGTTGGTTCGCCTGCCTGGCCGAACCGACCCGTGTTCGGCTGCTCCACGAGGTCGCCAGCACCCCGGCCGGGGTCAGCATCGGGGAGCTGGCCACCCGGCTGGGCATCGGTCAGCCGACCATCTCGCACCACGTCCGCAAGCTCGCCGACGTCGGCTTCGTGACCGTCCACAAGGACGGCACCAGCTCGGTCGTGGTGGTCAACCCGGCGTGCTGCACCGGCCTGCCGAGCGCGGCCGACGCGGTCATGGGCCTGCTCACCCAGCGCCCGTGCTGCCCGGACGATCTCCCCGGCGACGTCACCGTGCGGCCGATGACCGACGAGGACTGGCCGGCAGTGCGCCGCATCTACGGCGACGCCATCGCCACAGGTCTCACTACCTTCGCCACCGAGGTGCCGCCGCGGAAGGCGCTGGACACCCAGTGGCTCCCGGATCACCGGTGGGTCGCCGAGATCGACGGCACCGTCGTCGGCTGGGCCGCTCTGACCCCGGCGTCGCCGCACGAGCGCTTCCGCGGAGTCGCCGAGAACACGGTCTGTGTCGCCGACGGCTGGCGCGGTCGCGGCGTCGGCAAAGCCCTGCTCCGGACGCAGGTGATCGCCGCCGATCAGGCCGGCCTGTGGACGCTGCAGACCTCGGTCTTCCCGGAGAATCGGGCGGCGATCGCGCTGCACCACTCGGCCGGGTTCCGCACCGTCGGTGTCCGCGAACGCATCGCCCAGCTCGGCGGCGAGTGGCGCGACACCGTCCTGCTCGAACGGCGATCCGAGGCCGGGGCCGCCGACTGCGCAGAGTGCTGACGGCCGTGGACATCGAGCTGCTCTACTTCGACGACTGCCCCAACTGGCAGATTGCCCGGGATCGGATCGCCGAGGCGCTCGCTGAGACCGGGAACGCCGGCACGCCGATCGTGCTCCGGGCGATCGACACCCCGGACGAGGCGGAACGCGAAGCGTTTCCTGGTTCGCCCACCATCCGCATCGACGGAGTCGACGCCTGCGGGCCGACCACCGGGGTGGGGCTGACCTGCAGGGTCTACCACACCCCCGACGGCCCGGCCGGGGCACCGACAGTGACCGACCTCGTCGCGGCGCTCTGCCGGGCGGAGCTGCGGCAACGACGCTGAGGTCCGGCACTCAGTCCAGATCAGCGTTTCCGTGGCCAAAGCAACACGCGATCTAGCAGCAGCCCGTCATCGGCGTGCACGCGCGCATCTCACATGTTCCGTTCGCCATCATCACCTGACAGGCCCACCAGGCCTGCAGATTCGTCAGCCAGTTCTCCATGTCCTCACCTGATCTCCAGCCCCTCTAACATCGTAGTTCACCGGTTATCATCGCCGTATGACGATTGATAGTGCGGATGGGTGCCTGGCATCGAGGGGTACCGGCTCGACCCTCGACGCTGCAGTGGCGCTGTTCCACAGCCTCTCGGACGGGACCCGGCTGGCGATCGTGCGCCGCCTCGCTGCGGGCGAGGCTCGGGTGGCGGATCTGGTCGGCGAGCTGGGGTTGGCGCAGTCGACGGTGTCGGCGCATGTGGCGTGTCTGCGGGACTGCGGACTGGTGATCGGCCGCCCGCAGGGGCGGCAGGTGTTCTATGCGCTGGCCCGGCCGGAGTTGATGGATCTACTCGCCTCGGCGGAGACGCTGCTGGCGGCGACCGGGAACGCGGTCGCGTTGTGTCCGAACTACGGCACCGACGCCGAGGAGAAGTCGTGAGCGACGCGTGCGGCTGCGGCCACGACGAACCACGCCCCGAAGGCGAGGAAGAACACGAGCCCGAAAAGGTCTGGCACATCACCGAGATCCGCGCCGCCGCCGCGGCCGGCGTGCTGCTGGTCGCGGCGCTGATCGTCCGCGTGACCGGCGGAGCCGATGCTCTCGGCGTGGGGCTCGAGGCGGCCGCTCTGATCGTCGCCGGCTACACGTTCGTCCCGTCCACGCTCAAGCGACTGGCCAAGGGCAAGATCGGCGTCGGAACCCTGATGACGATCGCCGCCGTCGGCGCGGTCCTGCTCGGCGAGGTCGGCGAGGCCGCCATGCTCGCGTTCCTGTTCGCGATCAGCGAGGGACTCGAAGAGTACGCGGTCACCCGCACCCGCCGCGGACTGCGATCCCTGTTGTCCCTGGTCCCGGACACCGCCACGGTGCTCCGCTGCGGCCGCGAGGAGACCGTCCCGCCGGCCGAGCTCGCTCTCGGCGAGATCATGATCGTCAAGCCCGGGGTGCGGATCGCTACCGACGGCGTCATCCGCACCGGACGCACCGCCCTGGACACCTCCGCGATCACCGGCGAATCGGTGCCCGTCGAAGCAGGCCCCGGGGACGAGGTGTTCGCCGGGTCGATCAACGGCACCGGCGTCCTCGAGGTCGAGGTCACCGCTGGCGCGCAAGACAACTCGCTGGCCAAGATCGTGCGGATCGTCGAGGCCGAGCAGTCCCGCAAGGGCGAGGCGCAGCGCCTGGCCGACAAGATAGCCAAGCCGCTCGTCCCGGCCGTGATGGTCGCGGCCGCGGTCATCGCCGCCGTCGGCAGCCTGGCCGGGGATCCGCGGGTGTGGATCGAACGTGCCCTCGTGGTGCTCGTCGCCGCCTCACCGTGCGCGCTGGCGATCGCGATCCCCGTCACGGTCGTCGCTGCAATCGGCGCCGCGTCCAAGCTCGGAGTCCTGGTCAAGGGCGGTGCCGCCCTCGAAGCGCTCGGCCGCATCCGCACCGTCGCGTTGGACAAGACCGGCACCCTCACCCGCAATCAGCCCGTCGTGATCGACGTCGCCGCCGCTAACGGCGCCACCCGCGACGATGTTCTCGCGGTGGCCGCGGCGTTGGAGGCCCGCAGCGAACACCCGCTGGCCCGAGCGATTCTCGCCGCCGTCGACCACTACGTGCCCGCCGACGATGTCGATGCCGTGACCGGCGCCGGACTGACCGGCCGCATCGACGGCGCACCGGTTCGGCTCGGTCGACCCGGCTGGATCGACCCCGGCCCCCTCGCCACCGACATCGAACGGATGCAGCACGCCGGCGCCACCGCGGTCCTGATCGAACGCGCCGGAACCGTGATCGGGGCGGTCGCCGTCCGCGACGAACTCCGCCCCGAGGCCCGCGAGGTGATCGCCGGCCTGCGCCGTGACGGCTACCAGGTCGCGATGCTCACCGGCGACAACGACCGCACCGCCCGCGCCCTGGCCGCCGACGTCGGCATCGACGAAGTGCACGCCGACCTGCGCCCCGAGGACAAAGCCCGCATCGTCGAAACTCTCCGTGCTGCTCGTCCGACCGCGATGGTCGGCGACGGAGTCAACGACGCACCCGCCCTCGCTACCGCCGACCTCGGTATCGCGATGGGCGCGATGGGCACCGACGTGGCGATCGAGACTGCCGACGTCGCTCTGATGGGCGAGGACCTGCGCCACCTACCTCAGGCGCTGCACCACGCGCGCCGGTCTCGGACGATCATGCTGCAGAACGTCGGCCTGTCCCTGGCGATCATCACCGTCTTGATGCCGCTCGCCCTGTTCGGTGTCCTCGGCCTGGCCGCGGTCGTCCTCGTCCACGAAGTCGCCGAGATCGTCGTCATCGCCAACGGCGTCCGCGCCGGACGCGCCCGTACCCTCACCGCGGCCACACCATCGGCGATCACGCGCGAACCGATCGCCGGAGCTCGGTCATGACCTCCGCCGAGCCCACCACCTCGATCTCAGCCAGGTGGCGCCGCGGCCGCCGCACCCTCGTCATCGGCGCATTGCTCCTCGAATCCAACGAGGACCACGCACCATGACCCGCATACCCGAGCACCTGCGCAACGCCCACACCGCGGAAGGTCTGGGTGAACGTGGGCGCGCTCGTCGTCGGTCCCTTATCGGACGAGTGTGGTCAGTCGTCGAAGTCGAGTTGGGCGACTGCAGCTTTGGCAGTGCGTCCGACACCGAGGATGGTCGCCGAGCCGGGACCGGTCCAGTCGCCGTAGCCAAGCAGGTGCAGGCGGGGCTCCTTGAGCGCCTTCGTGCCCGAGACGGCGATCGTGCCGTCGTGCTCTCGTAGCCGCAGCGGACGCAGGTGGGCCAGGGCGGGCCGAAAGCCGGTGGCCCACACGATGACATCCGCGTGCTGCTCGAGGTCTCCCCAGGCCACGCCGTCTCGGGTGAGGCGGTCGAACATTGGTAGCGCCTGTAGGACACCGCGATCGCGGGCCTCGCGCACTTCGGGAACCATCACGATGTCGCCGAGCGACGCGGGTCCGCCGGGATCGGGTTTCCCGGCGGCGATGGCCGTGGCACGCTCGGACGCGACCTGGAACAGCACCCGCCCGTCGACGTCGTCGGCGAGGAAGCGGGGTGGCCGGGTCGTCACCCACGTGGTGGCGGCTGCGGTGGAGATTTCGGCGACGAGCTGGGCGGCGGAGTTGCCGCCACCGACGATCACCACCCGGGCGCCCGTGAAGTCCGACGGCTGCCGGTAGTCGACGGTGTGGAGTTGGCGGCCGGTGAACTCCCGCGCACCCGGGTAGAGCGGCCAGAACGGTTGCTGCCAGGTGCCGGTCGCGCTGATCACCCGTCGGGCCCGCCAGATCTCGTGGTTCGTGGTGACGGCGAGGTGCTGCCCGTCGCGGTCCACACCGGTGACCCGGACGGGCCGCTCGATCGGCAGGTCGTAGCGCTCCTCGTAGGCGGTGAAGTAGTCGACCACGTGCGAGGCGGGCGGGAATCCGTTGTCCCAGGGCGGCATGGGCCATCCCGGCAGGGCCGCGAACTCCGCCGGGGAGAACAGCCGCAGCGACGGCCAGGTGCGCGGCCACGCCCCGCCCGGTACCGGTTGGTCGTCGAGGATCACGAACCGGCGCCCGGCTCGCCGCAGGTAGTAGCCCGCGGCGAGCCCGGCCTGACCGCCACCGATCACGACCACATCCATGTCGGTCACCGATTGCTGCTCCATCACGCTCAGCCGGCGGCGGTGATCGTCTGGCAGTCGGACATGGCCGCATCAGTACTCATGAGTGCCTTCCGTGCCGCCCCGCAGGGACGACGAGAGGGGACGTTCCCGGTCAGGGGCGGGCGGGTTCGGTGGTCAGTTCGGCGATCAGCGCCTCGACGCGCACTCGAATCTCGTCGCGGATCGGCCGGACGGCGTCGACGCCCTGGCCGGCCGGGTCGTCGAGGGTCCAGTCGCGGTAGGACTTTCCGGGGAAGACCGGGCAGGTGTCGCCACAGCCCATCGTGATCACCACATCCGAGGCCTGCACGGCGTCGGCGGTGAGGATCTTCGGGGACTGGGTGGAGATGTCGATACCGATCTCGGCCATCGCTTCCACCGCGGCCGGGTTGACCTGGTCTGCCGGGGCGCTGCCTGCGGAGCGGACCTCGATCCGGTCACCGGCCAGTGCGGTGAGGAATCCGGCGGCCATCTGGGAGCGGCCGGCGTTGTGGACGCAGACGAACAGGACCGACGGCGTGGTGTTCGGGGATGCGGTGGTCATCGAGAACCTTTCGGAAGCAAGGGAAGTCGGTCGTGCGATTACGAGGGAAGCTGCGTGGGCGCCGGGGTGCGGGTGAAGCGTTTGCGGAGCGCGAGGGAGACGTAGACGAGGCCGACCAGGATCGGCACTTCGATCAGCGGGCCGACCACACCGGCGAGGGCTTGCCCGGAGGTGGCGCCGTAGGTGGCGATGGCGACCGCGATGGCGAGCTCGAAGTTGTTGCCCGCGGCGGTGAACGCGAGGGTGGTGGTGCGTTCGTAGCCGAGGCCCATTGCGGCGCCGAGGGCGTAGCCGCCGCCCCACATGAGCGCGAAGTATGCCAGCAGCGGGATCGCGATCCGGACCACATCGAGGGGTTGCGAGGTGATCTGCTCGCCCTGCAACGCGAAGAGGATCACGATGGTGAACAGCAGCCCGTAGAGCGCCCACGGCCCGATCTTCGGCAGGAACCGCTCCTCGTACCACTCGCGGCCCTTGGCCTTCTCTCCGTAGTGGCGGGTGAGGAATCCGGCGAGCAGGGGGATGCCGAGGAAGATCAGCACCGATTTCGCGATCTGCCACGGGGAGGTGTCGATGGTGGTCTGCTCGAGCCCGAGCCAGCCGGGCAGGACCGAGAGGTAGAACCAGCCGAGCACGGCGAACATGATCACCTGGAACACGGAGTTGATCGCGACCAGCACGGCGGCGGCCTCGCGGTCGCCGCAGGCGAGGTCGTTCCAGATGATGACCATCGCGATGCAGCGGGCGAGGCCGACGATGATCAGCCCGGTCCGGTACTCGGGCAGGTCGGGTAGGAAGATCCACGCGAGGGCGAACATCAGCGCCGGCCCGAGCACCCAGTTCAGCAGCAGGGAGCCGAGCAGCAGACGCCGGTCGCCGGTGACGGTGTCGAGTCGGTCGTAGCGCACCTTCGCCAGCACCGGATACATCATGATCAGAAGGCCGAGCGCGATCGGCAGGGAGATGCCGTCGAGTTCCACCGATGACAGGGTGTCGCCGAGGCCGGGAATCATCCGGCCCAGCAGCAGCCCGGCGGCCATCGCGACGCCGATCCACACGGCGAGGAACCGGTCCAGGGTCGAGAGCTTGCCGACGACAGCGGGAGGGGTGGTCGTCTCGGTCACCGAGCCACCTCCACGACTGCGGCTTCCGACACACAGGCCGAGCCTTCGACGACGCCGGATTCCGGTGACAGCACCGCCGAGAGCTGCGCGAGCGCGGACGGGATCACCCGGTAGTACACCCAGGTGCCACGCCGCTCGCAGTCGAGCAGGCCGGCCTCACGCAACACCTTCAGATGGTGGGAGATCGTCGGCTGCGACAGCTCGAACGCCGGCGAGATGTCACACACGCAACTCTCGCCGTTCTCGTGGCTGGCGATCAGACTCAGCATCCGCAGACGCACCGGATCCCCGAGCGCCTTGAACATCCGGGCCAGGTCAGAGGCCCAATCCGAGGTCAACGGCTCCCGCGTGAGCGGCGAGCAGCAGGCCTCGACCCCACTCGACGATTGATTCGACATGTGTCTATATTGACTCTTATCGATTCAACTCGTCAACCGAACGGCCGGTGAACACGGCCACCCCGGAAGGATCCGAGCGTGAACAAACCTTCGGTGCTGTTCGTCTGCGTGAAGAACGGCGGCAAGTCCCAGATGGCGGCCGGGCTGATGCGCAAGGCCGCCGGCGACGCGGTCGAGGTGCACTCGGCCGGCACCAAGCCCGGATCCGCGGTCAACGCCCTGTCCGCGCAGTCGCTCCTCGAGGTCGGCGTGGACATCACCGCCGAGACCCCGAAGGCGATCGACCCGCAGCTGCTGCGGGCAGTCGACGTGGTGGTCACCCTCGGACGCGAGGCCCACGTCGATCCCGTCCCGGGGACCCGGTTCGAGAACTGGGACACCGACGAGCCGTCCGAACGCGGCATCGACGGCATCGAACGCATGCGCCTGGTCCGTGACGACATCGCCGCCCGCGTCGAGCAGCTCGCCGGCCAGCTCACCGCCCCTACCCACCCTTGAAAACTGGAGGACCCCCTGATGACCCGTATCGAGGTTTTCGAGCCCGCACTGTGCTGCAACACCGGAGTGTGCGGCGACGACGTCGACCAGGCCCTGGTCACCTTCACCGCCGACATGGACTGGATCAACTCCCAGGGCGGCGACGTCGCCCGCTTCAACCTCGCCAATGCGCCGCTCGCCTTCGCCGAGCGGGAGCCGGTCAAGGCGTTCCTGCAGCTCTCCGGCTCCGAGGGCCTGCCCCTCGTCCTCGTCGACGGCGTCACCGCCGTCACCGGCCGCTACCCCGACCGTGCACAGCTCGCCAAGTGGGCCGGGCTCGCCGCCGAGCCGGTGGCCGCGCCCGCCGGGATCCAGATGCTCGGCCTCGCCGACACCACCGATGCCGGATCCTGCTGCGGCGACGGCCCGGACAACACCAGCTGCTGCTGAAAGGTCGACCCATGAAGTTCCTCGACGGTGCACCGCGGTTCCTGTTCTTCACCGGCAAGGGTGGGGTCGGGAAGACCTCGATCGCATGCGCCTCCGCCGTCACCCTCACCCGTGAGGGCAAGAAGGTCCTGCTCGTGAGTACCGACCCTGCCTCCAACGTGGGGCAGGTCTTCGGGCTCAGCATCGGCAACACCATCACCGACGTCCCCGCCGTCCCGGGACTCTCGGCGCTCGAGATCGACCCCGAACAGGCCGCCGACGCGTACCGCGAACGCATCATCGGCCCCGTCCGCGGGCTGCTCCCCGAGAAGGAACTCGCGTCGATCACCGAACAGCTCTCCGGGTCGTGCACCACCGAGATCGCCTCGTTCAACGAGTTCACCGCGCTGCTCACCGACGAGACCACGATCGCCGGGTTCGACCACGTCCTGTTCGACACCGCCCCCACCGGCCACACCATCCGCCTGCTGCAGCTGCCCGGGTCGTGGACCGACTTCCTCGACGACGGCAAGGGCGACGCCTCCTGCCTCGGCCCGCTGTCCGGGCTCGAGAAGCAGCGCACCATCTACGCCGGCGCCGTCGCCGCCCTGGCCGACCCGCAGCGCACCCGCCTCGTGCTGGTCGCCCGGCCGCAGCGCTCCCCGCTGGCCGAGATCGACCGCACCCACACCGAACTCGCCGACATCGGACTGGCCGAGCAGCACGTCGTCATCAACGGAGTCCTCCCCGCACCCGACCGCGGCGACGAGCTGGCCGCCGCAATCTACGACCGTGAACAGGCCGCCCTCGCCGCGCTACCGACCGACCTGCGGAAGCTGCCCCTCGACCAGGTCGAGCTCAAGGCCACCAACATGGTCGGCATCGATGCCCTGGGCGCCCTGTTCACCTCCGAGACGAACACCCCTCCGGCGCACCAGGATTCCGCAGCCGTCGCGGTTCCGGATGCGCCGCTGTCCGCGCTCGTCGACGAACTCGCCGCCGACGACCACGGCCTGATCATGTGCATGGGCAAGGGCGGGGTCGGGAAGACCACCATCGCCGCCGCGGTTGCCGTTGCGCTCGCCGAGCGCGGCCACCAGGTGCACCTGACCACTACCGACCCGGCCGCGCACCTCACCGACACCCTCGCCGGCAGTCTCGAGAACCTGACCGTCTCGCGGATCGACCCGGCCGAGGCCACCGCCGCGTATCGGGACCGGGTCCTGACCAGCAAGGGCGCCACCCTCGACGAGCAGGGCCGCGCCAACCTCGCCGAAGACCTCAAGTCGCCGTGCACCGAGGAAGTCGCTGTCTTCCAGGCCTTCTCCCGCATCATCCACGAATCTCGACGGCACTTCGTCGTCGTCGACACCGCCCCCACCGGCCACACCCTGCTGCTGCTCGACGCCACCGGCTCCTACCACCGCGAGATCGCCCGCCAGATGGGCGAGAACACGAACTTCACCACCCCGCTCATGCGGCTGCAGAACCCCGACGAGACCAAGATCCTCATCGTCACCCTCGCCGAAACCACACCCCGCCTCGAAGCTGAAGGCCTCCACGCCGACCTTCAACGCGCCGGCATCCACCCCTGGGCCTGGGTGGTCAACAACTCCATCGCCGCAGCCCGCCCCACGTCACCGCTGCTCCAACGACGCGCCACTACCGAGCTCGACGAGATCGACGACATCACCAGCACACACAACCGACATGCAGTCGTCCCGATGCTGCCCACCGAACCCATCGGAATCGGTGCCCTCGGTTCACTCACCCAAGCCTGAGAGCCCTCAACGAACCCAGGCTGAAGGACGGTATCTTGTCACGCGCCGTCCGCCGCGAATTCCCTTGCCGCGGAGAGTACGAGGGCTCGTGCACGGTCGGGACGCTCATCCCGTAGCACTTTCGCGGGTGGGTGGTCTCCGAGGCCGGGGTTGCGTCCCTGGAACCAGGTTTGGGCGACGGCGGGGCTGTCTCGTTCGGTGAGTAGCTGGGCGGCTTCGAGTGTGACGTGGAGACGGTCGAGGATGGTCCCGGCGGGGAGTGCGCTGATTCCGTCTGCCCATTCGCGGACTGTGCGCGTGTCGGTTTCGGCGAGGTATGCAACGAGTCTCGCACCGAGAAGTGATCGCAGTTCGGTGATGAGTGCTCGCCCTGCGGCTTCGGTGGTGGACCGTGACCCGACCATGATGCTGGTCTCCGTCCGGTCATCGTGATGCTTGTGGGCATATGTGGCGTCGATTTCTCGGCGCCACATCTATGCCTGACCCCGCTTTGTATGACCCCGAGGTGTCGTGCCGTTGGGGTCGCGAGGCGCGCTACACCACTGCTGTAGTGCTTCGGGCTACGGTGCTTACCGTTCGGCCCGCGCCCTCAATTCTAGGCGTGAGGGTCCGCCGTGGACAGGCCCATGACAAGGCTGGGCGCGCACTTCGGCTGCCGTGGCATGGATGAGTATTCGACCGTTTCATCGCTGGTCGGTGAGGGTTACCGTGGTTGTAATGCCACCTGAATACCGCTGACCCGTTCTGCGTCTGTCGGAACGTGGGGAGATGTTCGCCTATTGCAGGTGGTGGTTCTCGGAGCGGTTTTCACACACAGAGGGACCCCGAGTCGACTTCGGTGTCCCTCAAATGTGTCAGCCAGGATCCTTGGTTGGATCGATGTGACTCATGAGGATGTGAACACTCATGACGATACTCCTCTGCGCTCTGATCGGGAGACCCTCGATCTATCTGGCCCACGGGTGATCGGCGATGTCGGCCTATCGGCGGCGCGTCGATGATCCGGCGTCGATTGCGGCCCGTATCAAGTGTTTTGAACCGCGTTCGGTTGATGCGGCAGCGTGGTCGGTGGTGGAGCCGTGGGTGCGGGAGACGGTGACGTTGTCGGGCCCGACGTTGCACAGCCAGGCAGCGAACACATTGAAGGCGTTGTCGCGGTTCGCGCTCTGGGCGGTCGACGAGGGAATGGTGCTCGATCGAGAGTCTGCGCTGACACCGCAGGCGATCGACCGGTATCGGTTGGTCGGGATGCGGGCGCTGGCCCCGACATCACGATCGGCGGAGGTGTCGAGGCTGCGGCATCTCGCGCGGGCAGTGACGAAGAAGGCGCCGTGGCCGGCAGCGGGGGCACAGGGTTCTCGGCAGGGGTTGTCGCCGCCCTACACAGACGAGGAGATCGCCGGATACTGGCAGGCCGCGGGCATGCAGAATGGGCCGTTCCGGGTTCAGGCGATGAAAGCGACGTTGGCGTTGACGGTCGGGGCGGGAGCTCGGTCGGGGGAGTTGTTCGCGGTCACGGCGGACGATGTCGTCGATGTCGACGGGATCGTTGCGGTGCGGCTGGGGTCGGTGCCGGCGCGTGTGGTGCCGGTGCGCGCGTCGTGGGTAGGCCGACTGCAGGCGGTGGTGGGTGCGGCAGGGGTCGGGCCGCTGGTCGGGTCGCGGCGTGTGGGCCGCGATCAGGCGTCGGCTTTGCTGGCGTCGTTCGAGTATCCGGGGGAGTTGTCGCGGTTGATGGTGCCCCGGCTGCGATCGACGTGGCTTGCCGGCGTGCTGACTGACTGCGGTGTGGCGGAGGTGTTTTCGGCGGCCGGGATCACGACCGGGAAGGCCTTGTCGGATCTGCTTCCGCATCTTCCCGCGCCGCAAACGGGTTCGCCCGGATGGAGGCGGTTGGGGGGATATCCATGACGGCGACACGGACACCTGATGAGGTGATCGAACGGTACACGCCGAGGATGTCCACGCAACTCTGGGAAGCGATCGGCCCCTTCGTCCGCGATGTCGTACGCCGCGGGTTCGCCTCGACCGCGACGCCGAAGGTCACCGCCTGCCGGATCGGGGCGGTCGCGTCGATCGTGGCATGGGCAGTGGAGCAGGGCTTGCCACTCGACGTCGAGGAGATCTTTCACCCGGCTACGGTCAACCGCTACGCCGCCACGATCGCGGGGTTGTCCGACGCGAGCCGGAGTACCCGCAGGGCCACCTTGACCACGCTCTCGCGTCGGATCACCAGGGCCGCACCGTGGGAGCCGGAGCGCGAAGTGTTCCCATATCCGCGGCTGTCTACGCCGTACACGTGGGCACAGGCCGAGCGGCTGTGCACGTGGGCGCCGCGACAGCGAACATCCCTGCGGACCAAGAGCCTGTCCGCGACACTCGCGCTCGGCTTCGGGTCCGGATTGCGCGCCGCCGAGATGATCACCGTCAAGACCGCCGACATTCGGACGCGCGGCAACCGAGTGACTGTCACCGTTCGCGGGCCGCGAGCGCGGCAGGTTCCAGTCAGGGCGCCCTATGAGGCTGCGGTTGTGGAAGCGGCCGAGCGGGCGACCGGTGCCCATCTGCTTCGCGATCCGGTACCTCGTGTCGAGTACATCTCAGCCATGCTGAACCGATGTGAGATCCCGGTGACGTTGCGCCCGTTGACCGCTGCCAGGCTACGACTGACATGGGAAGTCGCGATGGTGCAAGCGGTGCCGCTCCCCGTGTTCATGACACTCGCAGGTTTGACGAACGCCGAGAGGCTCGATCATCTGCTCGGCTTGATCGCAGAAGGGGCCGGGCGTGCCTGGATCAGGGAGGGTATGGATCCCTGCAACGAGCGGAGGCCGTGGTGACGGCTCACGGCACCCATCCTCTCCACGAGATCAGCACCGAAGTGCATCGGTGCGAATCGTGGCAGTGGAAGCGCGTGATGGCGGTAATCGAGAACTGTTCCGCCCGCGAGTTCCTACGGGAGGTATTCGAGCGCCATCGCGGCGCACACCGCACGTTCACCGCCGACGCGTTCCTCGCCTCCTACCTCCTGACACCCATGCTTCTGCTACCGATGGAGCAGACGAAGGTCACCGAGGTCGTACGCGGGTGGACCAATGCCCAGCGTCGAGACGTGGGTGTGCCTGTCCACCAATCTGTCTCGTACAAGATGGTCAACGATGCGCTCCGTCGTCTGCGGTGGGCATGCGCATCGCGGAACTATCCCGACTGGGACGAGAACAGATTCGCGCAGGCCCTACTCGATGCCTCCTTGGCGTGCCACCCGCCGACCGGGGCTGTCGCGTTGGATTCGACCGATCTGTCGACATGGGCGCGGGTGCGGTACCGCAAACCGGTCGTCGACGCCGATCCGGACTCCCCACCGCCTCCGAAGCACCCGTTCGCGCCGCAAGACCCGACACATCCGCATGCCCGCAGACAGGGGCACCACTTGCCGAACGCGCCCGTCGGCCGCGACGGACGATACGTCTACACCCTCGACTCTGACGCGCGCATGGGCTGGCGCAGCACCACCTTCGAGGGCTCGATGCACTTCTGCGGCTACGACCTACACGTGATCACCGATGTGCCACCCACAACCGGGCCCCGACACAGTCCGGTGCCGCATCTCGCTCGCACACTGTTTCTCGCGCCCGCGGGATCGAACAAAGGCGTTGCCGGCTTGCAGGCAGTCCGGGAACTCGGCGAGATCCCGAAACCACGTCAGCTGATCGCTGACCGCGCCTACAACTATGTACGCAACGAGAGGTTCGCCCTCCCGGTGTGGCAGCTGGGATACACGACGATCTACGACCTGCACGTGAGCCAGACCGGTCTTCACCCGGGCCCGGAGGACACCCGGACCATGTGGGTCGACGGAACCCTCTACCCGACGAGCCTGCCGGACGGCCTGATCGAGATCCCCCCGATCTCCCACGACATGAACCCTGCCGAACGCGCTCGGGCTGACCGGCGCCACAACGCCCGCCAAGCCTATGCGTTCGTCCCCCACGAAGCTCGACAACTCGACGGCACGCGTCGCTATCGAGGGCCGGCGGTTCCTCCGGTGCGTGTTCGATGCGTCAATCACCCGATCTCGATGCGCGCTTCTCACAAGAGTCCGACCACCTCCTGCGCCCGTGGCAAGCCATGTGGTTGCGGCATCACCGTCACCCTGACCGACGAGGACTTTCCCGATCGGCGCATGCCGTTCCAACACGGGAGCCTTGCATGGGAATCGTCGTACTTTCGCCGGGTCGGCATCGAGAGCCTGTTCGCTGAACTGAAGACCAACCGGATGACCGTGCACCGGGGGTATTTTCGAGGCTTCGGTCTTCGCCGATACACGCTCCTTGCCGGATTCACTCTCGCGGCACTGAACCTGCTCATCCTCCACGACTGGCACAGCAAACGCGAGCATCTGGATCCGTGGGGCCGGTACCTCGGCGAACCCGAACCCGCCCACACCGCCCGCACACCTCGCCGCACGGTGCGTGTGCGTCGTGTCACCCCCGCTGCGACCGTCGATGTGATGCCTGGCAGATAGCCGCATGCCCCGTCCGCGAAATCTCCGGATCTCGCCGATCCGCTTCGTCCGCCCCATGGAATACGGCAGAAGACAGCCGCCATCCGTTCGGATACCGCGGCGACTATCCGACCGTCAGTGGTCGAAACTATGCAGATAGCGAGACCGCGGCCTGAAACCATCAACTGGGGCGGCGGAGATCGCGCTGCGCTTCCAATTGGTGAACACAACGGGAATGAATGAGTGAACACTCCGGAGAGCCGATGACGGGAATCGAACCCGCGTATTCAGCTTGGGAAGCTGATGTTCTACCATTGAACTACATCGGCATACAGGCCGTGCGCTGCGGTTTTCCGGTTTCCCGGCCGCATCGGGCCTGCAAGCGGAAACTGTAGCAGAAGCTCCGCGGTGGGTGGTCGAGGTGGCCCCAGGGTGTGTCGGTAGCCTTTCGGTGTGCTGCTCTCAGATCGTGACATCCGTGCCGAGATCGCTTCCGGACGCCTGGGCATCGACCCGTTCGATGCGGAGATGGTGCAGCCGTCCAGTGTGGACGTCCGGCTCGACGGCCTGTTCCGTGTCTTCGACAACACCAAGTACACGCACATCGACCCGGCCCTGCAGCAGGACGAGCTGACGTCGCTCGTCGAACCGGCCGCGGGGGAGCCGTTCGTGTTGCATCCCGGTGAGTTCGTCCTCGGCTCCACCCTCGAGGTGTTCACGCTGCCCGACGATCTCGCCGGCCGCCTCGAAGGCAAGTCCAGCCTCGGGCGCCTCGGTCTGCTCACCCATTCCACCGCCGGCTTCATCGACCCCGGTTTCAGTGGGCACATCACGCTCGAGCTCTCCAACGTCGCGAACCTGCCCATCACGCTGTGGCCCGGCATGAAGATCGGTCAGCTGTGCCTGCTCAAGCTCAGCAGTGTCGCCGAGAACCCGTACGGCAGCTCGTCGGTCGGCTCGAAGTATCAGGGGCAGCGGGGCCCGACGCCGTCCCGCGCGTACCTGAACTTCCCCACGCATCCGAGCCGTAAGGCCCACTGACCCTGCCTCAGTAGGGACTTCGGTCCCTACTGGGGTGATCGAACATTCATTCGGCCTCACCCGCGCTGTATGTGTTTTGCGTCACACGCGCGCGGGGGTTGTTGTGGTGGCTGCCGCCGCCCGTGCCGTCGGTCTCTGGGTGAACACGTGTCAGTCCGGGTCGTGCGACCTGAGGTGCAGGTGCCTGGCGTTCGCTGCCGGCGCCGGTCGATGCGGTACCCGGTACGCGCGGTCCCTGCAGGTCGGTTCGATTACCGAGTGCTACCTCTACCGCGTCCGTGACGTAAAAGGGTCGTTCTCCCTGTTGAATTCGGAACAATTCAGCGTTCGTTCCGCGAGATGTGGCGGACGGCCGTCCATGTCCGGGTAATACGAGTCGGTCGTCCGTTCAACGTTGTCGGCCGTTCTTCTCGGGCTGTGACGAGCCCGCCCCCGTGCTACAACCTTTCCGTACAGCGAAGGGATCGGAGCGTCTCGATCCCGGAACGTGTCTGCTCCAGGGATGCGAAAGCGCTTGCGGGATGGAGGATCCTGCAGGGCCCGTCGCGAGCGGACGACACGGACGGCCTCCGCCGAGTGTGGTGGTGGCAGCCGGGCTCCACAGCAAGATCGACCCGTCGGGGGTCATGTCATGTGTGATGGTCGATGGAGGTGACGGCGTGACGGCTTCGCGCTACCTGGAGGTAGAGACCGAAGCGGAGAGGGATGGGGAGGACCCGCCACTCCGGTTGGTGAACGAGTCTTCTCCGCAACACAATTCACGAAGTCGCTGGCAGCACTGCTACGTGAGCCGGCTCCGGATCGTCGACACCGTCGTCGTGGCCGGGGCGGTCGCCGTCGCGCAGGTCGCACGGTTCGGTACCACGCCGGAAGCGGTCACGGCAGGAACGATTTCCGGGTTCAGCTACACGATGACGTCGGTGATGCTCGGAGGTTTGTGGCTTGCGATGCTCGCAATCCACCGCACCCGATCCACCCGTGTCATCGGCGCCGGGGCCGAGGAGTATCGCCGGATCACGACGGCAACGTTCCAGCTGTTCGGTGTCATCGGGATCCTCAGCCTGCTGTTCCAGGGGGACCTCGCGCGCGGATATCTCGCGATCGCGTTCCCCCTCGGCCTGATCGGCCTGCTCGGCGGTCGATGGTCCGTTCGTAAGATGGTGGCGCGCAAGCGCGCCAAGGGAGACTGCTACACGTCGGTCCTCGTCGTCGGCGGTCGGCGATCCGTCCTGACGATGACGCGGAACTTCGAACGCGAGTCCGCCTCCGGCTACCGCGTCGTCGGTGTGTGCGTTCCGGGGTCCGGCTACCTCGACGACGAGCACATCGTCGTCGACGGCCGTGAGATCCCCGTCCTCGGCAACGAGTACGCGGTGGTCGACGCACTGGCCGAATGCGGCGCCGACACCGTTGTCGTCACCGCCACCGAGCAACTCGGTCACGACGGAATCCGCAGTCTCGTATGGGATCTCGAACCTTCGAACGTCGACCTCGTCGTCGCACCCGGGGTCGTCGACGTCGCCGGCCCGCGCCTGGTGATGCGCCCGGTCGCCGGCTTCCCGCTCATCCACGTCGAGAAGCCGCGCTACCACGGCGCCAAGAGCTTCGGGAAAGTCGCGTTCGACATGTGCTTCGCGCTCGCGGCACTGATCCTGATCGCGCCCGTGATGCTCGCCGCCGCGATCGCCGTCAAGGCCACCAGCCGCGGCCCGATTCTGTACAGGTCCGAACGGATCGGCCTCGACGGCAAGCCCTTCCCGATGCTCAAGTTCCGCACCATGGTCGACGGCGCCGACAAGCAAGTCGCCGATCTGCTCGGCCGGAACGAAGGTGCCGGCGTCCTGTTCAAGATGAAGGACGACCCCCGGATCACCCCGGTCGGCAAGTTCCTCCGCAAGTACAGCCTCGACGAACTCCCGCAGTTCGTGAACGTCCTCCGCGGCGAGATGAGTGTCGTCGGACCGCGGCCGCCACTGCGCCGCGAAGTCGAAGCCTACGACGGAACCGTCCGCCGCCGCATGCTCGTCAAACCCGGCCTCACCGGCCTGTGGCAGGTCAGCGGACGCAGTGACCTGTCCTGGGACGAGACTGTGCGACTTGATCTTTCGTACGTCGAGAACTGGTCGATGATGCAGGACATGCTCATCGTCGGAAAAACCGTGCGGGCAGTCACCGCCGGCAGCGGAGCGTACTGACCCGATCGATCGTCCCACCCCTGTTCACCCGACGTACACCGACCAGGCAGGGCGGTGGTTCGTCGACCCCGAAATTCGAAGTTGAGGCAGACAATGGGTACATCCGTCGTGGTGTTCGGCACCGGTTACCTGGGCGCGACACATGCCGCCTGCATGGCAGAACTGGGTCACCAGGTCCTCGGTGTCGACATCGACGAGTCGAAACTGGCCAAGCTGGAGGCCGGCGAGGTTCCCTTCTACGAGCCGGGCCTGGACGAGGTCCTCCAGCGCAACATCGCGGCAGGACGCCTCCGCTTCACCTCGTCCTACCAGGAGGCGGCGGACTTCGCGGACATCCACTTCATCGGTGTCGGAACACCCCAGAAGAAGGGCGATTTCGGTGCCGACCTGACGTACGTCGATGCCGTGATCGACAGGCTCGCGCCGCTGCTGACACGTCCCGCGGTGATCCTCGGCAAGTCGACCGTCCCGGTCGGGACCGCGGAGCGGCTCGGTGCGCGGGCCCGGGCACTCGCCCCGGCAGGCGACGACGTCGAGGTCGCGTGGAACCCCGAGTTCCTCCGCGAAGGATTCGCGGTCCAGGACACGCTGCACCCGGACCGGCTCGTCCTCGGAGTGGATCGTGAGCGGCCGGGGCGTGCCGAAGAAACAGCCCGTGAGGTGTATGCGCAGCTGCTCGAGGAGAAGATTCCGTTCCTCGTGACGGACCTGGCGACAGCCGAGTTGGTCAAGACCTCCGCCAACGCTTTTCTGGCAACCAAGATTTCGTTCATCAACGCGATGTCGGAGGTGTGCGAGGCGGCCGGCGCGGACGTCACCGTCCTTGCCGATGCGATCGGGCACGACGCCCGGATCGGCCGTCGCTTTCTCAACGCGGGAGTAGGTTTCGGTGGCGGATGTCTGCCCAAGGACATTCGTGCCTTCATGGCGCGGGCGGGTGAGCTCGGCGCCGACCAGGCCTTGACGTTCCTCCGCGAGGTGGACGCGATCAACATGCGTCGACGCACCCGCATGGTCGAGATGGCACGTGAAGCATGCGGCGGAACACTGCTCGGCACCCGAGTGGCGGTCCTGGGTGCCGCGTTCAAGCCCGAATCGGACGATGTACGAGACTCGCCGGCCCTCAACGTCGCCGGCCAGATCCAGCTGCAGGGCGCCACGGTCACCGTGTACGACCCCAAGGCCATGGACAACTCGCGTCGACTGTTCCCCACCCTCGGCTACGCCACCAGCGTGGCCGACGCCGTCGAAGGCGCCGACGTGATCCTGGTCCTCACCGAGTGGAAGGAATTCCGGGAGCTGCGTCCCTCGCGGATCAACCCGCTCGTCCGGAACCGCAGCATCATCGACGGCCGCAACTGCCTGCGGCCGAGCGACTGGCGGGACGCAGGCTGGGTGTACCGGGGGATGGGACGATGACGGCCGCGGGAGACGAACGTCTCGACGTTCTGCACGTGTCCGAGGCCTACGGGGGCGGGGTCCAGAGCGCGATCAACCGATACATCGAGAACTCGCAGGACTGTCGGCACGCGGTGTTCGTGCGATCCCGCGATGCACACGACGTCGGGCAGCTTCCCGACGTCGAGGTCGTGCGGGTACAGGGGTCGATGCCGACGTTCGTGCGTGCGGCACGGCGAGCGATCCGTGACCGCCGGCCGCGGGTGGTGCATCTGCATTCGAGTTTCGCCGGCGTACTCCGGATCTTCGACTTCCCCGACGTGAAGGTCGTGTACACGCCGCACTCGTACGCCTTTCTGCGGGAAGACATCCATCCGGTGATGCGTGCGGGTTACCTGGGGGCCGAGTACCTGCTGAGTCGTCGGCGACGTCAGGTGATCGCGGCGATCAGCCCACACGAAGTGGCGTCGGCGGTACGGCTGACCGCCGGGCGGGCGGGCGTGCACTATCTGCCGAACGTGGCTGCCGACGCCGAGACGCGCCGAGAGCCGACCGTGCGCGAGGAAGCCGGGCGGACGACGGTCGTCACCGTCGGACGTATCTCCGCGCAGAAGGATCCGGCCTTCCTGGCCCGGGTCGTGGAGCATGCGGCCGATCCGTCGATCGAGTGGACGTGGATCGGGGACGGCGACGCCGGGCTCAAACGGCGACTCGTCGACGCGGGTGTCACGGTGACGGGCTGGCTCCCGAACACCGATGTCATGGAGCGAATGTCACAGGCAGACCTGTACTTCCATCCGGCGTCCTGGGAAGGAGCGCCGATGACGCTGCTCGAAGCGGCCGCACTCGGCACACCGGTGCTGGTACGCGAGATCGACACGCTCCGGGGACTGGGCTTCGCCTCGGCCGGTGCCACCACCGTCGACGTGGCCGCGACCGTCACCAGATTCTCACGCGATCACGGGTTCCGTGACGAGGTCCGACGTCGTGCCGTGGAATCCGTGGCGGTGCATTCGGCGGACGTACAACGTCGTGCGCTCGAGTACCTGTACGACGGACGGACCGAGGTGGCCGCATGAGAGTTCTGATGCCGGGACGGATCCTCGATCGTCACGTCGGCGGAAACACGACCTATGCGCGAACACTCGCCGCCGGCCTCCGGGAACGCGGTGTGGACGTCGGATCGATGAAGTTCGTCGGAAATCCGTTCGGGACACTGGCATTGGAGACCGCTCAGGCGCTGCGCCGGCCGCAGACCGACCAGGTACTCCACTATGTCGCCGATACCGGCCCGCTGGTCCCCACCCGGGCACCGTCCGTGGTGACCGTCCACGGGGTGGCGAGCAAATGGGTCGGCGGTGTGCGTACCCCACGTGCCGAACAGGTATGGCGGGGACGGGTGGCCGCTGCGATCCGGAACACGAATGCCCTCGTCACCGTGTCCGAATCGAGCGCAGACGATGTCGCAGAGGTGTTCGGTGTCGATCGTGACTCGATCACGGTGATACCGCACGGGATCGACAGTGCGAAGTTCGATGAACCCCGGCAGTTCTCCGACGAGATCCGCGGCAGTGTCCCGGAGCAGTTCCTGCTCTACGTCGGCAACATCGAGCCCCGGAAGAATCTGATCGAGCTGGTGCAGGCGATGGCCGACCGTGAACTCGCCGATCTCGGGATGCCGTTGCTGATCGCGGGGAAGCCGGCCTGGGACGCGGACGAGTCGATGGAAGCGATCCGCTCCGCACCGAACGTCCACTACCTCGGATTCGTGTCGGAGAACGACAAGATCGCGCTGATGCAGCACTGCACGGCCTTCCTGTTCCCGAGCAAGTACGAGGGATTCGGGTTCCCGGTTCTGGAGGCGATGGCCGCGGGAGCGCCGGTCGTCGCGTCGACCCGGGGCGCGCTCCGGGAAGTCGCCGGGCCGGCGAGGACCACCGACGAGATCGATCGCCACTCGATCGCGCGTGCGATCCGGGAGGCCGTCGGTGACGACGACTGGTTGGAGAGCGCCCCGGCATCGGGTCGGGCGTGGGCCGAGACGTTCTCGTGGGACAAGAGCATCGAGCACCACATTTCCGTCTACAGATCGGTGATGGACAAGTGAAAGTTGCGTTGCTGCACGGATACAGCGCGGAGAATGCCGGAGACGGTCTCCTCGTCGAGGAATCGATCGAGATCGTGCGTGAGGCACTCGGGCCGGACGTCGATTGCACCCTTGCGGCATCGCACCCGGAGACGTTCGGGCATCTCGGAATCCGCGTGGTCGATTCGGCGCCGAGCCGACGCGGATACGATCGGGAGTACCTCCGGCTGCTGAGCACCCTCGATCGATTCGACCTGGTCGTGGGTGTCGGTGGCGGCTATCTGCGAGCCGGTTACCTGCAGGAGGCCGCGAAGATGGCGCTCGTGCACGGGCCGCAGCTCGTCGCGGCAGCACGCACCTCGACCCCGACGGTCTATCTTCCGCAAAGTGTGGGTCCGGCCCGGTCGTTCGCGCATCGACTGGTCGGGCGAGGTGTGCGCTCGATCGACCGGTTCTGTGTGCGTGACGACCGCAGTGCGAACGAATTCGGCCGATACGGTGTCGACCGTGTGCCGGATCTCGCGATCCTGTCGGCGGACACCGAGTTCCGTGACCTGCCGGTGGCCGACGTGCCGGTGGTGAGTGTCCGCCCGATCCGGGGCACGGTACCGCCGCTGGTCGTCGACCTGTGTCGTCAGCTCGGGACGTTCGACGGTTACGTGCAGAGCGAGACGTCCGGTAACGACGACCGGGCCGCGATGGCGTCGATCGGTGCCGACCGGATCCTCACCCGTGCCGAGCTGTTGCAGCCGGTCGACCGGACCAGGGTCGTGGTGGCCGTCCGGCTCCATGCCGCGCTCATGGCGTTGCGGGCCGGTCACTACGTCGTCCACCTGGCGTACGAGCGGAAAGGGTTCGGGGCCTTCGAAGATCTCGGGCTCGACGAGTACGTCCACAACGTCAACATGTTCGAGCCGGAGCGGGTCATCAGGCAGGTCCGAAGACTGGCCGACGATCCGGCGGCGCAGGTCGACTATCGACGTCGTGCCGGTGCCGCACTCGGGGCGGCACACGACGCGCGCGCGGCACTCGTCGGTGACCTCCGTGACGCGACCCGTGGTATCCGGTCCCGTTCCGAGACGGCGGCGCGGTGACGGGTCGTGCGGACCGGCGGGGAGCGGACACCGGCCAGGTCTTCGTCTGGGCGACCGGACAGGACGAGAACATCGGTGACTCGCTGCTCCGCCGCGCATATCTCGACCGGCTTCGCACCCACGGCACCGTCAACGCCTGGACGGGGAACGCCAGTGCCGATTTCCTGACCGGTCTCGGACTGGACACCTCCGACCGGGTGTTCACGAGTTACCGGCACTGGTATGCCGCGGCCCTCCGGTCAGCGGTGGGATCTCGAACCCTGTTGGCGGTCAACGCCGGTGAAGTACCCGTCTCGAGACGCGGTGCGTTACGCATGTCGACACTCGCGGTCCTGACGATCTGGTGCCGACTGTTCGGCGGCACCGCCGTATGGGTCGGTGCCGGCGTTCCCTGCAAGGGCGTGTCACGCGCTCTCGCGGTACCGTATCGACTGGTCGCGAAGCTCTGCGACATCGTGCACTTCCGGGACGCGGAATCGAACATCGCGATCGCGACGGACTGTGCCGTGGAACCCGATTGGGCTTTCGCGCTGGGACGCGCAGCCCAGGAATGGCTTCCGCACGAGGACCGGACGTACCTGGCGGTGGTCGTACGGGGCGATCGGGCCCGGCCTAACCCGGAATGGATCGAGTGGGTGCGGGCAACGGCCGCGACCCTCGATCTCGAGCCGATCGTGGTGGTTCAGGTCCGTCGGGACTCGGAGACCGCGCAATGGCTGGCAACCGAGCTCGGCGGTGTGGTCTCGACGTGGGACGACACCGACCATGCGACCCGGGAACACGAGGTCAGACGCATCTACGCGCAGAGCGCGGTAGTGGTCGGGGACCGGTTGCACGGGCTCATCGTCGCAGCGACGGAAGGCGCCGTGCCGCTCGGCTGGGTCGAATCGTCGGGGGGCAAGATTCGCCGGCACTTCGACGCCGTCGGCCTGGACTGGGCCGGTACGTACGAGGGCAGTGACCCGTCGAGCCTCGAAACGGTCCGCGCGCACGATCTGGTGCGCAGGAGACAGGAACTGGTGGGCGCGGTCGAGGACGCACGCTCACGATTGGCGGCAGTGGGCAGAACGCTCACCGGCAGTGTGCGATGACGACCACCGGCTCCCCGGACACCACGGGCTCGCTGTCGACGGTGGCAGCCCGAGGTGCCTCGTACACTGTTGTGGGACAGTTGATCCGGATCGTCGTGTTGTTCGCGGGAACCATCGTTCTGGCACGAATCCTCAGCCCCACCGACTTCGGCCTGGTCGCGATCGTCACGTCCTTGGTGGCGTTCGGTGAGCTCGTCCGCGACTTCGGTCTGTCCACGGCGGCCGCCCGCGAAAAGCACTTGTCGCACCGGCAGCAGAGCAACCTCTTCTGGATCAACACCGGTCTCGGGTGCCTGCTCGGCGTGGTCACCTGGCTGCTGGCTCCCGTTGTCGCGTCGGTGTTCTCCGACGACGCTCTCGCCGACATCGTCCGATGGTCGTCGGTGGTGTTCGTCGTGAACGGGGCCGCCACCCAGTTCCGGGCGGAATTGAATCGGCGCCTCGATTTCAGGAAACTCGCGCTGGTCGACACCGCCCCGGTCGTGATCGGGCTCGGCTCGGCGGTCGGATTCGTTCTCCTGGTGGAACCGAACTACTGGGCGCTGGTGTGCCAGCAGGTGGTCACCGCGGTGTGCGGGCTGGTCCTGGCGGTACTCGCGAGCGGGTGGCTGCCCGGACTTCCCGGGCGGGGTGGTTCGGTCCGGCACCTGCTGTCTTTCGGATTCGGGCTCTTCGGGACGCAAGGCGTCGCCTACTTCACCCGAAACGTCGACAGTCTGTCGTTGGGCTACGTGTGGGGGCCCGCGGAGCTGGGTGTCTACAACCGTGCGTACCAGCTTCTGATGGTGCCGATCAACCAGGTGGCGGCGCCGTTGACCCGGGTCGCGGTGCCGATCCTGACCCGGGTTGCCGATCAGCGGGAACGGTTGCAGTCCTACCTGCGGACCGGCCAGCTCATGGGCGGCGTCGTACTCGGCATCACGTACGGAATCCTGTTCGGGCTCGCCGGACCGATCGTGACATTGGTGTTCGGCGACCCGTGGACGTCGATGATCCCCATTTTCCAGGCACTCGCGATCGGTGGCGCGTTCCGTGCGCTCAACCAGGTGACGTTCTGGGCGTTCCTCGCGAAGGGCGAGACGACAGCGCAGTTCCGTTTCTACCTCGTGTCCCAGCCCCTCATCGTCGCCGCCATGCTGGCCGGACTCCCGTGGGGCGCACTCGGTGTGGCGGTCGGCCATTCGGTCGGCTACGGCATCAACTGGGTGCTCTCGTACTGGTGGTGCGGCCGGGTGACGGGAATCGACATGGGGGAGCTGTTCGTCTCGGGAACGAAATGCCTTGCCGTGTTCGCGGTTCCGCCGGGAATATTCGGGATCGTGGTGTCGTCGTTCGTCCCGAATCCGCTCGCGGCGATCGGCGCCGGCCTGACCGTGACGGCCGCCTACTTCGGCGCGTTGTGGTTCACGTCGCGGTTCGCGCGCGAGACCTTCCTCCTGGGACGTCACGCAGTCGGGAAGGTCCTCGACCGGAAGTCGACCCGGCGGCGGCCGGCGACGGTCAGTTCCGATTCCACGGCTTCGTGAGGAGCTTGCGGCCCGCGTAGACGGGATCCGCAATCATCCACTCGCCCAACCTGAGCGCAGCCGACAGGGTGTTGCCCGACGCCCATTCGGCGCGTGCTCGACGCGCCGACGCCGCCATCCGGACACGACGCTCGGACATGTACTCGAGGTCGAGCCCGAGATGGTCCGCGTAGTGCCGGCGGATGTCTTCCTTCGCTTCGATCGCCGACGTCGCCGACCGGACGGACTTGCCGCCGGCGAGGCTGTACCGGCAGCTGGGCTCGTCACGCACCGCGATACCGCCGACCATCGACAGGCGGATGAGCAGCTCGTAATCTTCCGCGTATCGCGGCGCGAGCGCGGCAGGTTCGATCGTCTTGGTCGACACGTACGCCGAGCGGCGCACGACAGCAGCACACGGCGGCCACGGACCGAAACCGTTGACCAGTAACGACTGCGTCGTCACCGGGCTGTACCGGATGGGGAAGGGGCGCTCGTCCCCGCCCTCGGCGATGCCGATCACGGTACCGGCCGACACCGCGAGGGACGGATCCTCCTCGAGTACGCGAACGGAGTTCCGGACTGCATCGGGGAGGAGTTCGTCGTCCGAGTCCAGGAACGACAGGTACGTGCTCGTCGCATGTTCGGCACCGCGCGCACGTGCCGTGGCAGCGCCGGCATTCTCCTGCCGAATGCACAGGGCGCCTGCCTCTTCGGCGCGCTCACCGGTCGCGTCGTCCGATCCGTCGTCGACGACGATCACCGTGGCGGCACCGGCAGCGAACGCGGATTCGACGGCCCTGCGGATCGTCTGCTCGGCACGAAATGCCGGGATCACGACGGTCAGGTCGGAAGCTTCTTCACGGAGGTTCATACGCGTGCTTCTTTCTGGGTGACTACCCGGTCGGACGTCGTCCTGTCGGGTCGGGCGGGTTCCCGCGACGGCTGGGAAGGCAGGCCGGTGACGGCGACTGCGAGCAGAATCGGAATCCAGTACTGCTGCTGGTCGTAGAACGCCGATGTCATACCGAACGCGACGACTGCGGCCACGACCGCGGACTGGAGCGGATCCCGGGTCGTCACCAGCGATCGGACGATCATCGCGATCAGCAGGACCGAGATCGCGGCAACCGCCACGAACAGCAGGAGTCCGCCCTGGTACCACGCCCGGAGAAGATAGTTGTGAACGACGGTGACGCCGTTGAACGTTCCCTGGTGCATCGAGTCCATCCCCACCCCGGTGAACGGATCGGAACGGATGCTCTCGGCCGCGAACTCGTACGTGGACTGGCGGATCGACACCGAGGCGACCCCGTCGTCGGTCACGCCGAGGACGGTATCGACACGACCCTGGACCGGTTCGATCGCATCGGTCGGGTCGTATCCCAGCGTCAACGCGAGACTGCTGCACACGGCGATTCCGACAGCCACCCGGACGGCACTCTTGACCGTCACTCGCATCGCGACCAAGAGGACGATGCCGCCCACCGCGAGGGAGATCATCGAGCTGAGGCTTCCGGATCCGATCAGTGCGACGGTATTGATCGCGACCACGGCCCAGCAGGCCCATCGGCGGCCTCCCGACGTCCGATGGACGAGGAAGAGACCGATCAGGATCGCGAGGGCGGCCATCAACCCGAGAACGTTCGGGTGGGCCGCCAGACCGTTCGCACGGCCGGCGTTGGCGCGCAGACTCGCGACGGAGGCACCGGTCAGTTGCATGATCCCGACCAGTGCCGAGACCGACTGGACCACCAGGAAACCGGTGATCGCACAGCGGGTGAAGGATTCCCGCTCGGTGGCGTAGTACCGAAGAATGAAGGGGGTCAACCCGACGAACACGGCGAGTTTCACTCCCACGTACATGCTCGGTACCACTGCGGACGACACCCCGGAGACGACGGCGGCCAACGGAATCATGCACAGTGCGAACAGCCAGACCCGGGCTCCGGGTGGACGCCGGAGCTTTCCGAGCAGGGTGCAGGCCAGCACCGCGGTGAGGATGAAGTAGGGGAGAAGTGCGCTGCCGTACGTCATGACGAGCCGATGAACCGGCGTGATCGCGATGATTCCGATCCACACGGCGCCGCCGAGGGTGGTCCCCGACATGTACCGGTCTTCGCGGACAGCATTGACCGCGGATGTTGTTCCCATTGATCCCCCGACGGGCTCGTACGGCGCGGACCTTGCCGCATCCTTCGGACATCTTATCGGTGTCGGCCGCCCTTCACATCCCGAGCAAACGGTTGGGGTGAAAGAGGATTCGGTCGATTGTCGAGACGGTTCCGGTCGTCAGCAGGGTTCCACGACCGTGGCGATCCGCGGCTCGTCCACCAGTGGCTGCACGGCCACTTCCGCTTCTCCGGCGACGGCCGGCTCGGTGAGATGGTAGACGACCTCGACGGTTTCGCCTTGGGGGATGGCGAACTGCAGGTCGTAGACCGGGTGGCCGAGTTCGTTTCCGGTGAACGCGAATCCGGGCTTTCCGTCGACGGTGGCCTTGTCGAGTTTCGCGCCGCGGGTGGCGACGAGAGACAGGTTGGTGAGGTTGGTGCCGGCGGGCGCGCCCCGGGGGTTGTCGAACATGCCGGCGACGTAGGTGGTGTAGTCACCGGGCGGGAGGGTGTTGGTGAGGCGCACGGTGACGGTGGTGCTGCGGGTGTCGCCGGTGCAGGTGCCGCCCCGGTATTCGATGTCCCGCTGCAGGTAGTAGTCGAGTTTGTTGCCGCCGAGATTGTTGACGACGACACCGGCGTAGGGCGCATCACTGTCCGGGACGGTCTGCCCCAGTCGTGTTCCCGCGATCACGTCCTGCTCGTCGGGGTGTGCACTCCATACGGCGAGCCGGCCTTCGCCGGCAGCCCTGCCGAGGGCTTCGAGGAGGTCTCGAGGCTTCGCGATCTTCCCGGTCATCTTCTCGACGACCTTCGCCGCGACGGTCTGCAGGTAGCGTTTGCGGGCGGTGTTGTTGTCGGCGAACCGGGAATAGGCCGTCGATTCGGTGAGCTCGACGACGTTGTCGGCGGTGACCTTCTCTCCGTCCGGCATCGTCACCGGGCCGACGACACCGAGCACATAGCTGAGCGCGACCGGGTCGGTGGCGATGACGCCGTCCACCCGCTCCCCGGATTCCTGCTCCCACAACGACTGCCAGATCTGCGCGGCATAGGGGAAGTGGGAACTGATGTTGCTGTTGCGGAAGTCGGTGGTGGGGCGGCTCTGCCCGTACAGGCGCTCGAAGTCGGGTCCGAGATCGAGCGGGCGTTTGCCGTCGACCGCCAGTTCCCGGTTGCTCGCCAGTTCGTCGACGCGGATCGCGCCGTCGGTGGCGAGCAACTCTCCGAAACCGCCGAGCAGGCCGCCTGTGCCGCGGGCCTCTGCGTTCGTCTGGAATCCGATGAAGTAGGAGCGCGGCCCGTCCGCACCCAGCATCGCCGGCGCGATCTCGGCGGCCGTGGACACGGAACCGAGCATCGACGACAGTTCCTGGGTCCGGGCCACCAGTTCGGTGCGGGCGTCGTCGACCGGGCCGACGAACGAACCTGATACCGCTCCGGCTCGATCGGCCCAGTTCTGCGCCGCAGCAGCAGCTTCCGCGACATCCGGTGCCGCATCCCGCAGTGACTGCACGTTGATCCGGGCGCCGCTCTGGAGGAGGTGGTCCGGAGACAGTGCCGCCCCGGCCCGTACCGCCGGTGGCAGTACCTCCGACGTGAGCCCGCCGACGACGTCCGTCATCTCGCGTGCCGACCGGAACGGGTCGCCGACACCCGGGAGTGCGGCGGCGACTCGCCAGCCGATCGATTCGGTGCCCTGTCGTGCGTCGCCGGCATACCGGTCGGCCTGTCGGGCGGCGTCGGCCGCGGCCGTGGCGTCCCCGGCCAGCAGTGCATCCTTCGAGCGCACCGAAAAGTCCGCGGCTCGTTCGAGATTCAATTTGATCTGGGTGGCCTCGTACGCGGTGTACCCGGCCCAGGCCGCAACCGCTGCGAGCCCGACACCCGCACCGATCGCGATGCGGCGCCGACGCTTCCGCGTCCCGTGTGCCGACTGCTGTGCCGGTGGCTGCGCCGACTGCGCCGACTGTGCCGGAGCCGATTCGATCTGATCCACGCCGGAGATCCCTTTCGGTCGTCGTACCCGGGGCAGGCTAACCCGAATCCTGATTGGTCGGGCGTTCAAGTGGTGAATGGTGCACTCGCACAGTAAGTTAGTCCTGCCCGTGCCACGCAGGTTGGTGCGGGTGGGCTTCGTGGACCCGTCGGGTCGCTTCCCGCGGAGTTGTCGGGTACCTGCTGCAGGCGAGGGGGTGCGGATTGAGTCCGTTCCCCCTTTCGCCTGCCCAGAAGTCGCTTCTCCTCGCGCAGCAGCTCCATCCGGACGTCCCCCTGACGGTTGCCCAATACCTCGATCTACGTGGTCCTTTGCAGCCGAAGGTGCTCCTCGATGCGTGTAACCGCGCGGCGCGGGAGAGTGAATCAGGGGTGGTCGTCCTGCAGGAGCAGGCCGGCGACGTCCGACAGTCCGCGGTGGTCGACATCGACGATGCGCCACGCTTCCTCGATCTGGGTGACGTGGAGGACCCGGAATCTGCTGCGCTGGAATGGATGACGGATCGAACATCCCGACCGATCGACTTGTTCTCGGACCGGCTCGCGGCCTTCACCCTGATCCGGCTCTCGGACGACCGGCACTTCCTGCACTGCTTCGCACACCACATCGTGCTGGACGGTTACGCCGCCCAGATCCTGATGGCACGCATCGCCGTCCTCTACCGCGCGCAGATCACCGGTGAGGTGGCTCCCCCCGACGCCAGTGCGCCGGTGGCCGATATCGGCCGGGCGGTCGACGCGTACGAGGCAGGTACCCGCGTCGACGTCGACCGCGAGTACTGGCGCGAGAAGACGGCGCAACTGCCGACACCGGTGTCGTTCGCGGACCGGGACGGCCCGGTCACGGTTCCCGCCCGCAGATCGGTCGCGGCACTCACCGGGCCCGCACTCGGGGCCGACGTGCCCACGATCGTCGCAGCCTTCGCCGTCTATCTCGCGCGCACGACGGGTGCCGACGACGTAGCACTGAGCCTGCCCGTCGCCGCCCGCACCACCGCACTGTTGCGCCGCTCGGCAGGGTCGATCTCCAACGTCGTGCCGCTGCGTATCCGGATCGACCACGAGGAGCCGGTCCGCGCGCTCGTCGACCGGATCCGGGTGGACCTCACGGGAGCCCTGCGGCACCAGCGTTTCCGGTACGACGCGATGCTCCGCGAGTTCGGTCTCGGTACCGCGGGAGCGGGTATCGGTGGCACGTTCGGGCCCGTCGTCAACATCATGCAGTTTCCGCTGCGGCACTCGTTCGGCGACGTCGAGGGGGAGCTGCGCATGCTCTCGACCGGCCCGGTGGACGACCTGTCGCTGACCGTCTACACCGGCGGCGGAAACGGCTCCACCCGAGTGGACATCGAAGCGAATCCGACGCGCTACTCACCGGATTCGCTCGACCGTCACCATCGGCGGATCGTCGGCCTGCTCGGTGATCTCGTATCCGATCCCGGCCGCCGGATCGGCGACGTCCCGCTCGGGCCGGAGGGCACGGTCGAGCACGGCCCGACGCCGACCGTCGACGTGCTGCTGCTCCCGGAGGCGCTGACGCGACATGCGAGGAGCGACGTCGTCGCGGTCCGCGACGGGGCGGACGATCTCACCTACACCGAACTCGACGCCCACTCGTCGGCGCTGGCGCGAAAGCTGATCGAGCACGGCGCCGCGCCCGAGGCACGCGTCGCGGTGCTGGCCCCGCGGTCGAGGGAATCGGTTGTCGCACTGTGGGCGATCGCGAAGACCGGCGCCGCCTACGTACCGGTCGACCCGCACCTTCCGCCCGAGCGGCTGGCACACCACCTGGACGGGATCGACCTCGCGCTCACCGTGACCGGTGACGTCGATCTTCCGGCCACGACATCCGCGATCGGTTTCGACGCCGACGGGTGGGCGACGACCCCGGTCACCGATGCGGACCGCAACCGCCCGCTGCGGCCCGACCACCCGGCGTGGGTGATCCACACGTCGGGAACGAGTGGCCGGCCGAAACCCGTGATCGTCACCCACCGCGGTGTCGCGGGTCTGGTCTCGACGCTCCGCAGCCGGTATGCGGCGGCATCGGCGCAGCGGGTACTGCACCTGTCGGGGCCGTGGTTCGATGCGTCGATCCAGGAGACCTTGCTCGCCGCCGACTCCGGTGCGACGTTGGTGATCGCACCGGAGGACTCCGTCGCCGGAGAAGCACTGGCGAACCTGCTGCGCGCACAACGGATCACCCACGTCGTGTCGGCGCCGGTGCTCCTCGCTGCGACCGCGTCGGAGAACCTCCCGGACCTGCAGGTACTGGACGCCGGCGGCGAGGTCCTGCCGGTCGCCGTGGCACGACGCTGGTCGGCCGGCCGCACGATGCTCGACGCGTACGGTCCGACCGAGGCGACCGTCGTCGCGGCCGTGAGCGATCCGATCTCTCCGGAGGATCTCGACGGTGCGACGTCGGTTCCGGTCGGCCGGGCCGTGGACGGTACGACGTGCGCGGTGCTGGATCGGCGGCTGCGGGTCGTTCCGGACGGCGTGGTCGGTGAGCTGTATCTCGGTGGTGCGGCTCTCGCCCGCGGCTACGGTGGGCGTCCCGCCGAGACGGCGGGACGATTCGTGGCGTCGGTGTTCGGGCCCGGCCGGATGTACCGGACCGGTGATCTGGTCCGGCGGCGTCCGGACGGGCAACTCGACTTCGTCGGCCGCATCGACCGGCAGGTGCAGGTGCGGGGGATCCGGATCGAGCCGGCGGAGATCGAAGCGGTGCTCGTGCGCTGCCCGGCGGTTACGGCCGCCGCCGTGCACGTCGACGGCGACCGGCTCGTGGTGTGGGCGTCGGGGTCGAGGCTGGGGCGGAACATGCTGCGGCGGTGGATGTCCGATCGTCTCCCGCGGCATCTGGTGCCCGACCGGATCGGTGTTCTGGACAGGCTGCCGCTCACGGCGGGCGGCAAGATCGACCGCGGCGCGCTCGCGGCCCTGGCAGTGCCGGTCGGCACCGACGATCCCGGTCGCGCGCCGCGCGGCCAGCTCGAGACGGTGATCGCGGACGCCGTACGCAGTGTCGTGCACCCCGACGCGGTCACGGCCACCGCGGACTTCTTCGACCTCGGAGGGGACTCGCTCACGGCGGCCCGGCTGGCCGGGAAGATCACGGCCGCAACCGGTCACCGGGTAACGGTCCGTGACGTCTTCGAGTACCGCACCGTCACCGCGCTCGCCGCGGTCGCCGCCGGCCGGGACCTGATCCCCGAACTCGTCGCGACCACGGCCGATCCGGCCCCGGCGGCGCCCGCGCAACGGCGGCTGTGGCTCGATGCGCGGGCCCGCCCGGACAGCACCGCCTACCACGTCCCGTTCACCCTCGACCTCGACGGCGACCTGTCGGTCGGGGCACTGCGGGACGCCCTGCACGACGTCGTCGACCGGCACACACCGCTGCGCAGCATCGTCCGTACCACCACCGACGACGACATCACCTGGCACGCACTCGATCCGGCCGCCGTGCTCGATACGTTCCGGGTCGTCGACTGCGCCGACCGTCGGGACGCGGAGCGGCTCGCGGACGAGTTCGTGTCGACACCGTTCACGCTCACTTCCGAGCCGCCCGTCCGGTTCCGGCTGTACCGGTTCGGTCCGGGGCGGCACGTCCTCGTCACCGTCAGCCACCACATCGCGATCGACGGCCTGTCGTTCGGCCCGCTCGCCCGCGACCTCGTCGACGCCTACCGGGCTCGGCTCGCGGGCGGCGCACCGCAGTGGCCGCCGCTCGCCGTCCGGTACGCGGACTACGCGCGCTGGCAGTCGGAGGTCCTCGACTCCGGTGTCCGGGATCGGGACCTCGACCACTGGCGGACGGCCCTCGGCGACAGCGACACCCGCCCGCTTCCGGTCGATCGACCCGGTGCGGCGGGTCCCGGGCCGGTCGGACGGATCGGGTGTTCGTTCGATGCGGAGCGGTTCGGGCGGATCCGGGACGTTGCGCGCGACCACGACGCCACCGTCTTCACGACCCTGCACGCGGCGATCGCCGTGGTCCTCGCCGCGGTAACCGGCAGCGGTGACACCGTCGTCGGCACGGTCGACGCCGGGCGCCGGCACCCGGACCTCGACCCGCTCGTCGGCATGTTCGTCGGCACCCTCGCGCTCCGGGCCCGCGTCGAACCGGACACGACCTTCGCGGATCTGCTCGCCGCCGTCCGGACCGGTGACGTCGCCGCGTTCGCGCACGCCGACACCCCGTTCGAGGAGGTCGTGGACCTGCTGGGCGGACGGATACCGGTGCAGGCGATGTTCTCGTACGAGAACTTCACCGACCCGCGAATCGATCTGCCCGGTCTCGTCGCGGTACCGCGGGAACTGCCGTCGCGGCACGCCCGGTTCCCGCTCGAGATCGTCGCCCGCGACACCGCGGACGGCGGCCTCGACGTCGAGTTCCGGTTCGACCGCTCCCTGCTGGACGAGAGCACCGTCCGGGTGTGGGCCGGCCTCGTGGACACCGTCGTCGCCGCGGCCACGGCCGATCCGGGGGCCGGCGTCGGACTCCTCCTCGGGGCGGGGACGGTGGACCGGGGACGCCCGGCCGTGCTCGCCGAGGCGCTCGCGGATCTCGTCGCCGGACCGATGCGGGTCGAGACCGCACCCGGTGTCGTCGTCGATCTCGACTCGGCGGCAACGGCACTGGCACATCGCCTCGTCGCACTCGGGGCACGGCCCGGGAGTGTCGTCGGTGTCCTGCTGCCGCGGTCGGTGGACGGGCTCGTCGCGGTGCTGGCCGTCGCGAGGTCCGGGGCGGCGTTCCTGCCGCTCGATCCGGAGCATCCGCCGCAGCGGACCGCCGCACTTCTCGGGGACGCCGGGGTCCGTCTCGTGATCGCATCGCCCGGCACCGACCTCCCGTCCGGGGTCGTGCGCATCGACCCGAACGAAGGCGAACCCGGCGCCACCGCAACACTTCCCGTTCCGCACCCGGACGATCCCGCCTACGTCCTCTACACGTCGGGATCGTCCGGCACGCCGAAGGGCGTCGTCGCCACCCACCGCGGTATCGCGTCGCTCGCGACGGCACTGCGCCGCGCGTTCGACGTCGGCGCCGGCAGTCGGGTCCTCGTCGCTGCGGCTCCGGTGTTCGACGCGTCCGTCCTCGAACTCCTGCTCGCGTTCGGCACCGGCGCGACGGCCGTCCCGCTGCCCCCGCACATCTACGGCGGAACCGATCTGCTCGACATCGTCCGGTCGCGGCGGATCACCCACTGGTTCGCGACCCCCGCGGTGGTCGCCGACCTGGAACCGCACGATCTGCCGGACCTGCGGGTGCTCGGACTCGGGGGCGAAGCCTGGCCGGACGGGCTCGCCTCACGGTGGGCGGCGGGCCGCACCCTGCTGAACCTGTACGGCCCCACCGAATCCACCGTCGTCGCCACGATCGCGACACCCACCCTCGCCGAGTTGCGGGCCCCGATCGGGACGCCGATCGACGGTACTGTGGCGGCGGTACTCGACCGGCGGCTGTGCCCCGTGCCCACCGGTGTGGTCGGGGAGCTGTACCTGTCGGGGCCGGGGCTGGCCCGCGGCTACCTCGGGCGTCCGGCGGCGACCGCATCCGCGTTCGTCGCGTCGACGCTCGGATCGGGCCGCATGTACCGCACCGGTGATCTCGTGCGTCGACGCCCGGACGGCCGGTACGACTTCGTGGGGCGCGCCGACACCCAGTTCCAGATCCGCGGGATGCGGGTCGAGCCGGGGGAGGTCGAGGCCGTGCTCGTCTCGGCCCCCGCGGTGCGCTCGGCCGTGGTGACCGTGCACGACGGGGTTCTCGTCGCCTACGTCACCGGTCACGGCGTCGACCCGGTCCGGGTGCGGGCGGTGGCAGCGCAACGACTTCCACGCCACATGGTCCCGAACATCGTCGAACTGCTCGACCGGCTGCCGCGGACCGCTCGCGGCAAGATCGACCGGTCGGCGCTGCCCGTGCCGCGGTTCGCGCCGGCCGGATACACGCCGCCACGCACCCCGGCGGAGGAGATCGTGGGCCGGATCGTCGCCGACGTCCTCGGCGTCGACGGCGCCGGGCGGGACGCGGACTTCCTGGCGCTCGGCGGGAACTCGCTGCTCGCGGCCCGGCTCGTCGCGAGGCTCCGCGGCGAGCTCGGTACCGACCTCGACATCCGTGACGTGTTCGCGAAGCCGACCGTCGAGGCACTCGCGCGGCTGCTCACCGGGCGGGCTGCCGACCCCCGCCCGGCGCTGACCGCGTCGACGGAGACGGGCCCGGCCCCGCTCTCACCCGCACAGACCGGGTTGTGGCTGTCCAACCGGATCGATCGGTCCGCGGCCGACAACATCGCCTTCGCCGTCGAGCTCGACGGCCCCCTCGACGTCGACGCGCTCACGGCCGCCCTGACCGACGTCGCCGACCGGCACCCGATGCTGCGGACGGTGTTCGTCGACACCGACGACGGTCCCCGGCAGGTGGTGCGCCCCACTGCATCCGAGGTGCGGATCGTCGACACCGAGCACCCCGCCCGAGATCCGGACGCGGCCGCGGGCATCGGGTTCGACCTCACCGCGGAACCTCCGGTGCGGGTGACTCTGCTGCGCCACAGCTGCGACCGGTTCGTCCTCGTCGTCGTCGCCCACCACATCGTGCTGGACGGGCTGTCCGTGCGGCCCCTCGTCCGAGACCTCGCTGCGGCCTACCGTGCCCGCATGCAGGGGGCGGCCCCCCAGTGGGCGCCGCTGCCCCTCACGTTCACCGACTACGCCCGCTGGCACCGGACACTGCTCGGCGACCCGGACACCGACGGCAGCCGGGCCCACCGGGAACTCGGGTTCTGGCGCGACGCACTGTCCCCGGCCCCGGCACCGTCGATGCTGCCGACCGACCGGGCCCGGACCGGCGGCGACGGACCCGCGGGCACCGTGCCCTTCACCGTCCCCGTCGATCTGCACACCGCGCTCACCAAGGCGGCCCGCGAATACGACGTCACGGTGTTCATGGTCGTGCACGCCGCCCTCGCGGTGCTGGTACACCGGCTCGGCGGTGCCGACGACATCACGATCGGCACCCCGGTGTCGGGGCGTGGGGAGGCGGCCCTCGACGACGTCGTCGGCATGTTCGTGGGCACGGTCGCTCTGCGGTGCGCCGTCGACCGCGACGGCACGTTCGCGGCGCTGCTCGAACAGGTCCGGGACCGCGATCTCGCGGCCTTCGCGCACGCCGAACTACCGTTCGACGAGATCACGGCCCGCCTCGGTGTCGGGGGTCCGAGCGACCGGCATCCGGTCTTCCAGGTGATGCTCGCGTACGAGAACCTCGTTCCCGCCCGCCCGGAGCTGCCCGGGATCGACACCCAGGTTCGTGAACTGCACAGCGGCAGAGCGCGGCTCGACCTCGAGATCACCGTCCGTGAACGCGAACCCGACATGGGCGAGCCGGCGGGCCTGGACGGCACGATCACCTTCGCCCGGGACCTGTTCGACCGGTCCACCGTGTCGCGGTGGGCGGAGTGGCTGGTGCGGATCCTCGCCGCGGTCACCGACGACCCGGGCACCGTCGTCGGCGGGATCGCACTCGAGCCGTCGAGCATCGTCGACGTGCGGGCGGATGCGGTGACGACGGCCGCCGGCTCGCTCGGCGACCTGTTCGCCCAGCAGGTCCACGACCGTCCCGACGGGGTCGCCGTCGTCGCCGCAGATCGCACGGTGAGCTACCGCGAACTCGACGACCAGGCCCGGAGAATCGGAAGAGTTCTTGCCGATCACGGTGTGCGTCAAGGTGATCTGGTGGCGCTCGCGCTGCCCCGGTCGCCGGATCTGGTGGCCGCGATGATCGCCGTCGTCGGTGTCGGCGGCGCATATCTACCGCTCGACGTCACCCAGCCGGCGGCGCACCTCGCGGGCATCGTCGACGAGGCGGATCCGCGGCTCGTCCTCACCGACGGCACCGTCCCGCTACCGGGCGAGATACTGGACATCGCCTCGGCCAGTGCCGGCGTCTCCGGCATCCCGGACGCCCTGCCCGGTCCGGCACACCCCGGACAGGCCGCATACGTGATCTTCACGAGCGGGTCGACCGGCGTCCCCAAGGGGGTGACGGTGTCGCACGCGTCCGCGCTGTCTCTCCTCGCGAACACCCGCGCCGGCTTCGGCTTCGGGAGTGACGACGTGTGGACATGGTTCCATTCCCCGGCATTCGACTTCTCGGTGTGGGAGATCTGGGGTGCGCTCGCGACGGGGGGCCGGCTCGTCGTCGTCGACCCGGTCGTCGCGCGCAGCCCGGAAGAGTTCCGGGACCTCCTCGTCCGGGAACACGTCACCGTGCTCAACCAGACCCCCACCGCGTTCGGCCAGCTGGCCGCCGTCGACGGCGAACCGGGAGACCTCGACGTCCGGACCCTGATCTTCGGTGGCGAGGCGCTCGCGGCCGCGCCGATCCGGGCGTGGCTCGACCGGCACCCCCGGGTGCACGCGGTCAACATGTTCGGCATCACCGAGACGACGGTGCACGTCACGTGGGCGGACGTCGGCACGGATGCACCCGAACGCAGCATCATCGGATCGGCGATCCCCGGATTCCGGATCGAACTGCTCGACGCGGCACTGCGCCCGGTCCCGCGCGGGGTGATCGGGGAGATGTATCTGTCCGGCCGGCAGGTCGCCCAGGGCTACCGGAATCGACCCGGCCTGACCGCGACTCGTTTCGTCGCCGCACCGGACGGCGAGATCCGGTACCGGACCGGCGATCTGGCCCGGCAACGCGCCGACGGCGGTTTCGAGTACCACGGCCGATCCGATCGGCAGCTCGAGGTGCGCGGGCATCGGGTCGAACCCGGCGAGGTGTGTGCCGCACTGCGCCGGATCGCACCCGTCACCGACGCGGTGGTGACGGTCGACGAGGACGGCCGGCTGATCGCCTACGTCACCGGCTGTGCACCGATCGACGACCGGCGGATCGTCCGCACCCTGCGCGGTGTCCTGCCCGGCCACCTGGTGCCGTCGGCGGTCGTCCCGGTTCCGGTCCTGCCGCTCACCGCGAACGGCAAGCTGGACACGGCGGCACTACCGAAACCCGTCCGGGCACCGGACGTGTCGCTGTCACCGACCCGGAGCCCCCTCGAGGCCGTGGTCCGCGACGCGTGCCGGGACCTTCTCGGCACCGACCGGATCGACGCGGACACGGACTTCTTCGACGCCGGCGGAACCTCGCTGACCGCGACCCGGCTGGCGGGTCGGTTGCAGGCCGTCACCGGCGTGCCCGTCGAGGTGCGGGACGTGTTCGAACACACCACAGTCCGTGCACTCACCGGGCTCCTGGACCGGCGGTCCGGCGCACCCGCACCGACGTCCACGCCGGTGCCGTCGGTGCCGGCGGCCGTGCGGGGGCCGCTCGCGCCGCCGCAGCGCCGGTTGTGGTTCCTCCAGCAACTCGACCCGCGGTCGGCGTCGGCGAATCTGCCGTTCGTGCTCGACCTCGACGGGCAGGTGGACGTCGACGCGCTGTTCGCGGCCCTGCGGGACGTCGTCGACCGGCACCGCAGCCTGCGCACCGGGTACACCCCGGACGGCATGGAGCAGGCGGTACGCGCGGTGCCGGCGCTCGCCCCGGCGGTCGTGGACGTCCCGGACGATGCACTCGGATCGTTCGTGCAGGAGCTGACGCGCGAACCGTTCCGGCTCGCCGACGGCACCCCGCTGCGGGTCCGGCTGTACCGCACCGCCCCCGAGCGGTACGCGCTGGTGCTCGTGGTCCACCACATCGCCGTCGACGAATGGTCGATGTCGGTGCTGCTGCGGGACCTGCTGCACGCCTACGGCCGTCGTGCCGACGGGCAACCGGTCGAGCTGCCGGCCCCGGACCTCGAATACCTCGACTATGCACGCTGGTGCGTCGACACCGCCGACACCGGGCTGCCGTACTGGCGGGCGGCACTCGACGGCGTCCCGCCGCGGTGCACGCTGCCGTACGACCGGGCCCGGACGACGCCCGGCGCGGGTCCCGCGTCGACCGTCCGGATCGTCGTCGACGCCGACCGCGCCGCCGCCCTCACCGACACCGCACGGCGACACCGGATCACGACGTTCATGCTCGTCCACGCGGCCCTCGCCGCCACCCTGGCCCGGCAGACCGGGCACGACGACGTCGTCGTCGGTACCGCGACCTCCGGGCGCGGCCATCCCGTCCTCGACGGCACCGTCGGCATGTTCGCCTCGACCGTGCCGCTGCGCACCCCCGTCGACCCGGCCGCGACCGTCGCCCGGTTCCTCGACGACGTCCGCCGCCGCGACGTCGAGGCGTTCACGCACGCCGGGACACCGTTCGAGACGATCGTCGACGCCCTGGCCCCGGAACGAACGTTCGACCAGCATCCGCTGTTCCAGGTCGCGCTGTCGGTGCGCCGCCCGACCGAGATGCGGGCCGAACTTCCGGGACTGACGGTGTCGGTGTCGCCCGGACCGGTCGAGACGGTGCAGTTCGATCTGCACCTCACCGTCACCGAGCATCCCGACACCCTCGAGTTCGAATTCACCTACGACGGCGCCGTGTACGACGACACCACCGTCGACGGGTTCGCGCAGCGTGTCCTCCGCTTCCTCGACACCGCCGCCGTCGAACCCGACCGGCCCGTGGGTGACGTCGATCTGCTCACCACCGCCGAGCGTGCCGCGCTGGTCCCGGCATCCGGGGCCCGGTCCGCACCGGAGTCGCTGTGGCAGGCGCTGTCCAGCGGTGCCGCCGCGGCACCGGACGAGGTCGCAGTCACCGGGACCGGGGCCAAGGCCGGGGCACTGACGTATCGCGAACTCGTCGCGCGAGCCGAATCGCTCGCCGTCGTGCTGGCCGCACACGGCGCCCGGCCCGGCACCGTCGTCGCATGCGTGCTCGAGCGGTCCGTCGACGCGGTGGTGGCGATCTGGGCGATCGCCCGGACCGGCGCGGCCCCGGCGACGATCGACGCCGCCAACCCGGCGGAGCGCATCGGGCACATGCTCGACCGCTCCGACATCGGTGTCGGCGTCGCCACCGCCGAACGCATCCCCCTCCTACCGGCCACGGTGACGTGGATCGACCCGGCCGCGTCCGCGGACGGGACGCCGGCCGAACCGGTCACGAGCCCGGACGATCCGGCCGCCGTCGTGTTCACGTCCGGCACCACCGGCCGCCCCAAGGGTGTGGCCCTCACCGGCCGTGGTCTCGGGGCGCTCACCACCGATCTGCGCGACACGTTCGCCGCGGGCCCCGGATCGCGGGTACTGCACGCCGCCACACCGGGATTCGACATGGCGCTCGTCGAGATCCTGGTCGCCGGAACCTCGGGTGCCACCCTCGTCGTCGCCGACGCCGACACGTACGCCGGCGCGCCGCTGACGGATCTGGCCGAACGGCAACGGGTCACGCACGCGTGCCTGACCCCGTCGGTGCTGGCATCCCTCGACCCGCGGCGGCTCCCGGACCTGCGGACGCTCATGCTCGGCGGCGAACAGGTCCCCCCGGGCCTGCCTGCCGCCTGGGCGGACGGACGCCGGTTGTTCAACGCGTACGGGCCCGCCGAGGCGACCGCGTTCGCGACGTGCGCCGGCCCCCTCGCCGCCGGTGCTCCCGTCGTGATCGGCACGCCCGCATCCGAAGTCGACGCCGTCGTCCTCGACCGCCGGCTGCAACCGGCCCCGGCCGGTGTCGTCGGCGAGCTGTACCTCGGCGGCGACCGGATCGCCGCCGGCTACCTGGGGGAGCCGGGACGCACCGCGGAACGGTTCGTCGCCCGCGCCGACGGTCGCCGCTGGTACCGGACGGGGGACCTGGCCCGCTGGATCGGCGACGACACGGGAGGCTTCACGCTCGAGTTCCGTGGCCGCAGCGACACCCAGACCAAGATCCGCGGGGTGCGGGTCGAGCCCACCGAGATCGACGCCGTCCTGCGCACCGCACCCGGTGTGGCCGCCGCCGCCACCGTCGTGCGCGACGGTGCGCTGACGTCCTACGTCGCGCCCACCGGCACCGATCCCGCCGCGCTGCGCCGGTACCTCACCGAACGGCTGCCGCGCTATCTGGTGCCGGTCGCGGTCGTCACCGTCCCCGCAATTCCCCTGACGGCGCACGGGAAGGTGGACACCGCAGCACTTCCCGCGCCCACGGCTGTGTCGTCCATGCCGTCCGCACCCGTAGTGCCTGTCGTGGACGCCCGGGAGCGTCTCGTCGCGGACGTGTTCGCCGACCTGCTCGGGCGTCCGGTGGGGCGCGACGACGACTTCTTCACCGCCGGCGGCGACTCGCTGCTCGCGACGACCGCGATCGCCCGCCTCCGTGAGACCACCGGACGTGCACTGCCGCTGCGGGCCCTGTTCGCCGACCCGACCGTCGCGGGACTCGCCCGGGTCCTCGACGACGCGGCCGTCGCGGACACCGGTCCGGCGGCGCGCCCCAGGCCCCCGCGAATCCCGTTGAGCCGGAGCCAGCGGCGGCTGTGGGCGGTGCGGAGCAACACCGGCGACGACGCCTACCGGCCCGCGGTGCGACTCGAATTCCGGGGCCCGCTCGACGCAGAGGCCCTGCACGCGGCGTGCCGTGACGTCGTCGACCGGCACGAGGCACTGCGTACCCGCATCGTCGACGGACCGGACGGGCCGTCCGCCGTGATCGACGAATCCGGTGCACCCACCGGACCGGCCACCCGGATGGTGCTGCACCCCACCGGGACCGGACACACCCTCGACCTGACGTTCGACCACCTGGCAGTGGACGGCGGCTCGGTCGGTGTCCTGTTCGGGGACCTGCTCACCGCCTACCGGGCCCGCACGGCCGGCCGCGCCCCGGACTGGACACCGTTGCCGGTGCAGTACGCCGACCACGTGCTGTGGCTGCAGAACCGTGACCTCGCCGCGGACCTCGAGTGGTGGCGCCGCGCCCTGGACGGAACGGATGCCGCGCTCCTGCCCACCGGCCGCGCCACCGGGACGGAGCCGGAGACGATCCGGTTCACGGTGCCCCCGGCGGCCGTCCGACGACTGCAGCAGTGGGCCCGACGGTTCGGTGCCACCGAGTTCATGGCACTGCACACGGTTCTCGCTGCCGTCCTGTCCCGGCTCACCGATCACGACGACGTCGCCGTCGCCGCGGTCGTGTCCACCCGCCGGCATCCGCAGATCGAATCCGTCGTCGGACTGTTCGTCGAAACGCTCGTGCTGCGTGCCCGGGTGACACCGGCCACGACCCTCGACGGACTGCTCGCTCAGGTGCGGGACTTCGACGTCGCCGCCCTGGACCGGGCCGACGTGCCGTTCGACGACGTCCTGGCCGCCACCGGGTCGGCGGCCCCACAGGTCGCACTCGCGTTCCAGGACTTCACACCGCCGACCGTCCGGATCGGGGATCTCGAGGTGACGGCCACCGAGACCGGCTCCGCCGCCCCGGATTTCGATCTCGGCTTCACCTTCTCCCGGACCGGGACGGGCGGCTACGACGCCGTCCTCGCGGTGGACACCGCACGTGTGGATCCCACCGTCGCCACCGCGCTCGCCGACCAGTTCGCGGCGGCCCTCACCGGCGTCCGGACCGATCAACCGGTCGGTGAACTGCCGATCGCCGTCACCGGGCCGGTCTCGGGAGGTGCTGCACCGCGCCCCGCGACGCTCGCAGACCTGTTCCGGGCCACTGCGGCCGCACACCCGGATCGGATCGCGGTGATCGACGGCCACCGCACGCTCACGTACCGCGAACTCGACACCCGCTCCGATGCGGCGGCCCGCCGCCTCGACGCGTCGGCGGCCGTCGTCGACATCGGCACCTCCCGCAGCATCGACCGCATCGAGATGCTGTGGGCGGCCGCGAAGTCGGGGCGCGCCTTCGGCCGGAGCGGTCCGGCTGCCCCGGCTGCCCCGGGACGAGAGCAGACGGTCGACGCCCTCGCCTACGTCGTCGAGACGTCCGGCTCGACGGGCGTCCCGAAAGCGGTCGGGGTGCCGCATCGCGGACTCGCCCCGCTCGCGGCGGCGGCCCGGGAACGCTACCGGGTGGCGCCGGGGGACCGGGTGCTGCACGGCTACAGCCCGGCCTTCGACGCGGCGATGCTCGAGATCCTGCTCGCCCACACGTCCGGGGCGACCCTCGTGATCGCCCCCGACGACGTGGTCGCGGGCCGTCCGCTGTACACGCTGCTGCGGGACCACCACGTCACCCACTTCCTGTCGACGCCCGCGGTTCTGGCCGCGACCGACAGCGACGGGCTCACCGACCTGCGGGTCGTCGCGAGCGGCGGCGAGGCGCTGCCCACGGAACTCGCCCACCGCTGGCGGTCCGGCCGGATCATGCTGGACGCCTACGGCCCCACCGAGACGACCGTGGCGGTGACGGTCGCAGACGTCGGCGAAGTCCCCGGCGGCCTCGGCGCACCGATCCCCGGCACGACGGTGCTGGTACTCGACAGCCGACTGCGCCCGGTCCCGGTCGGTGGCGTCGGCGAACTGTACGTGGCCGGGGCGGCACTCGCCCGCGGCTACCTCGGCGCCCCCGGCGCCACTGCGGCGCGGTTCGTGGCGGCCCCCTCCGGTCTCGGACGGATGTACCGCACCGGGGATCGGGTGCAGGTCCTGCCCGACGGCCGCACGATGCTCCTGGGCCGCACCGACCGCCAGGTCAAGCTCCGCGGCGTCCGGGTGGAACCCGGCCACGTCGAATCGGTGCTGCTCGGCTGCCCGCAGGTCCGGGAGGCGGCGGTCCTGGTCCGGGACGAGACCCTGATCGCCTTCGTGGCAGGCGATGCACTGTCGGGTTCCACGGTCCGGCAACAGGTTCGACAGGCCCTGGTACCGGCGCTCGTGCCGTCCCGCGTCCACGTCGTCGACACGATCCCGACGACACGCAACGGCAAGGTGGACGGTGCCCGGCTGAACGACCTCGCCGACACCCTCACCGGTGCGGCGTCGCGCCGCCCGCTCACCGCGGCCGAGGAGGCCGTGACCCGGGCGGTGGCCGACATCCTCGGCCACGACGTCGACGTCGACGCCGACTTCTTCGGCAGCGGTGGGCAGTCGCTGTCCGCGGTGACGGTGGCCGGGCGGCTCGCTGCCGTACTGGGCCGGGACGTCACCGCCCGTGACGTCCTGCAGGCCCCCACCCTCGCGGATCTGGCCCGCACCTCGGGCGAGCATCCTCCGGTCCCGGAGTCGTCGGGGCCGGCACCGATGGCCCCGGCGCAGCGGCGACTGTGGCTGCACCAGGCTGGCGATCCCGGATCGTGCACGTACAACGTGCCTTTCGTGTTCGACCTGCACGGCGGCCTCGACGTCGACGCATTCACCCTCGCGGTCGGGGACGTCGTGGCCCGGCACCGCCCGCTGCGCACCGTCCACCCCGATGCGGACCACCCGATCGTGGTGTCCCCGAACGAGGTCGCCGTCACGGTCGCGGCGGACCCCGCCGGCGCGGACGACGTCACGGAGTTCGTCCGGCAGCCGTTCGACCTGACGACGCACCCACCCCTGCGGGTCGGGCTGTTCCGCGCGGGGCCGACCGCGTGGACACTCGCCGTCGTCGTCCACCACATCGCGTTCGACGGGGGTTCGTCGGCTCCGCTGCTGCGGGACCTGGCCCGCGCGTACGCGGCCCGGGCCGGTGGGGCGGCACCCGGCCTACCGCCGCTCGCCGTGGACTACGGCGACTACGCGGCCCGGCAGACCGCGCTGCTCGGCGACCCGTCGGACCCGTCGAGTCGCGCGTCCCGCAGCCTCGACTACTGGACCGGCGTCCTGGACGGTGTCTCGTCCCGGCCGCTCGACCTACCGTTCGACCGGCCACGACCCGCCCGGCCGACGTATCGCGGTGACGCCGTCCACGCACACCTGGACGCCGACCGGCACGCGGCACTGCTCGAACTCGCTCGGGTACACGGGGTGTCGACGTTCATGCTCGCCCACGCCGCCCTCGCCGTGCTGCTCGCCCGGTGCGGTGGCACCGACGACGTCACCGTCGGCACGGTCGTCGACGGCCGTGACGACGTGCGGTTGCGCGACCTGGTCGGCATGTTCGTCGGCACCGTCGCACTGCGCACGCCGGTCGATGCGGCGCAGCCGTTCGCCGACTTCCTGCGAACCGTGCGCGACGTGGACCTGGGCGCCGTTGCCCACGCCGACCTCCCGTTCGACGACGTCGTCGCCCGGCTCGCCCCGCCCCGGAACCCGGCACACCATCCCGTCTTCCAGGTGCTGCTCGCGCACGGGCACGCGACCCCGGACCTCCCGACGCTGCCGGGCATCACGGTGCGGGACGCCGGTACCGGCGCCCCGCCGGCCCAGTTCGACCTCACGTGGGACGTCACCGAACGTCCCGGCGCCGGCGGCATCGACGTCCGCGTCGTCTTCGCGACGGACCTGTTCGACCCGGCCACTGCGGCACGCCTGCTGGACATGTGGCTCGCGTTGCTCGACCAGGTGTGCGACGACGCGACCACACCCGTCGGGGACCTGTCCCCGGGCCACCCGTCCGATGTCGTGGTCCCCGCGGTGACGTCCCGGCGACTGCCGGACATCCTCGCCGGGACCGTGCACCGGTTCCCGGACCGGCCGGCGCTCCGTGACCGGGACCGACGGTGGACCTACCGGGAACTCGACCACGAGGCGCGTTCCCGCGCACACGATTTCCACCGACTCGGTGTGCGGTCGGGCGACGTCGTCGCGATCACCGCAGACCGCGGGGCGGACTGGGTGCTCGACGTGTGGGCACTCACCCGGCTCGGCGCCGCATGGGTACCGGTCGATCCGCGTCAGCCTGCCGAACGACGCAGCCGGATCCTGTCCGACGCCCGCGCCGGACACCCCGACCGCGACGTCGCGTACCTGCTGTTCACGTCCGGCTCCACGGGCCGGCCCAAGGGGGTCGCGGTCACCCATTCCGGGCTCGCGGCCCTCGTCGACCTGCAGGCCCGGCGCCTCGGCCTCACCGCCGACTCCGTCGTCCTGCAGGCCGCGACCCCGACGTTCGACGCGGCCGTCTTCGAACTGCTCGCCGCGCACGCCCACGGCGGGGAACTGGTGTGCGCCGACGACGACCGGTACGCCGGCCCGGCCCTGCAGACGCTCCTCGGGACCGCGAGGATCACCCACGCCAACCTGACACCGAGCGTGCTGCGCACCCTCGACGCCGACCTCCTCCCCACGGTGCTGACGATCGTCGCCGCCGGGGAACCACTGCCACCGGACGTGACTCGCGCCTGGGCCCGGCACCGGCTGCACAACGGGTACGGGCCCACCGAATGCACCGTCGGCGTCACGTGCAGCGACCCGCTCGGGGCCGGGCCGGTGACGATCGGCCGGCCCCTCGCCGGGGTCGTCGCCCGGATCCTCGACACCCGCCTGCACCCGGCACCGATCGGGGTCGTCGGTGAGCTGTACGTGGGCGGTCCCGGCGTCGCCCGCGGCTATCACGGTCTGCCCGCGTCGACGGCGGCCCGTTTCGTGGCCGACCCGTACGGCACGGCGGGGACACGGCTGTACCGCACCGGTGATCTGGTGCGACGCCGCCCGGACGGTGAGTTCGAGTTCGCGGGACGAGTAGACGATCAGGTGCAGCTCAACGGGATTCGAGTGGAGCCGGGCGAGGTCGACGCCGTGCTCTCGGGACACCCCGATATCGCCGCCGCCGTCACGGTGCCGCGCCCCGGCGCCGCCGGGGAACCGGTGCTGGTGTCGTACGTGCTGCCCGTCCCCGGTCGGCCGGTCGACGAGGCCGTCCTGCGCCGCCACGCCGTCGCGGCCCTTCCGCGCCACCAGGTGCCGGCCGCATTCCGTGTGGTGGATCGCATCCCGCTGACCGCGAGCGGGAAACTCGACCACACCGCGCTTCCCGAACCGGAGCTGCGCCCCCGGCCGGCCGAGGGGGAACCGCCCCACGGCCCGATCGAACGTTCGATCGCCGCGGCGATGGCCGAGGCTCTCGACTGTTCCGCGGTGCCCCGCGATATCGGTTTCTTCGACCTCGGCGGCACGTCGATGGGGGCCGTGCGCCTGGCGAGCACGATGCGCGACCGGTACGGACTGCCGATCTCGCTGACCTGGCTCGCCGACGACGACACGGTCGCCGGTCTCGCCGAACGGATCGGCGGAGACGACACCCCGATGGACCCACTCGCCACCGTCGTGCCACTGCGCTCGGCAGGCGCCGGCGCCCCTCTGTTCTGCGTGCACCCCGTCGGCGGGCTCGCCTGGTGCTACAGCGGTCTCGCCGACCGCATCGGGACCCGCCCGCTCTACGGGCTGCAGGCCACCGGTCTGCCGTCGATGCCCGACAGCCTCGCCGAACTGGCCCGGCACTACGTCGACCGGATCGTGTCCGTGCAACCGGACGGCCCCTACCACCTGCTCGGCTGGTCGCTCGGCGGCAACATCGCACACGAGATGGCGGTGCAGTTGCGGATGCGCGGGCACACGGTAGCGTCACTCGTGCTGCTCGACTCACTGCCCCCGGACGCGGTACCGGACGACCGTCCGGTACCGGAAGCCGAAGCGGCACCGGACGATCGGATGCTCGGAATCGATCCCGCGACGGTGCACCGCGTGCACGCGGTCGGGGCGGCACTCGAAACCGCGGCACGGGCACATGTTCCGCGGACCTACGACGGAGACGTCCGGTTGTTCGTCGCCGGCAGGGAGGACGACCGGGACGGACTGGCGGACCTGTGGCGTAGGCACGTCACCGGAACCGTCGTCGAACGGGCACTGCCCGTTGCCCACTCGGACATGGTGTCGGACGCGGCACTGGACGCGATCGGTTCCTGTCTCGAGGAATGAACCGAACCGAGCGGTGAGAACAATTCGCGCATAAGGTGTTTGCAATCATTTCGAACGAAAGTCGGGGTTCGTGGAATGGAAGTACAGGACTACCTGCGCATCGTGCAGTCGCGCTGGAAGATCATCGCGGCGGTCACGCTGCTCGGGGTGCTCGCCGCCCTGGTGGCGTCGCTGATGTCCACGCGCATGTACCAGGCGTCGGCGAGACTGTTCGTCTCCACGTCCTCGGGGGCCTCGGTCAACGAGGTCTATCAGGGCAATCGGTTCTCACAGGAACGGGTGGCGTCGTACACGAGCCTGCTGTCCGGAACCACGCTGGCGCAGCGCACGCTCGACGAACTCGGTGACACGACGATGACAGCCAAGCAACTGGCCGGTGAGGTGAAGGCGTCGTCGACGCCCGACACGGTGCTGCTCACCCTCGCTGTCACCGATCCGTCACCCGAGCGTGCCCGCGATCTGGCGAACGCCCTCGCAGACGAGTTCGTCGTCATGGCAGAGGAACTCGAGACGATGGAGCCCGGAAAACCGCCGATGGCGCGGGTGGTCGTCGAGCAGAAGGCGGACACGCCGGACGCCCCCGTCAGCCCCCGGACGAAGCGCAACCTCGCGCTCGGATTCGCCATCGGCCTGCTCGGCGGAATCGCACTCGCGGTGCTGCGCGACCGACTCGACAACACCGTCAAGTCCCGTGAGGTGCTCGACGAACTCGCCGGCGTCGGCGCGGTCGGCATCGTCCCGTTCGACAAGGACCGGGAACAGAAGGCCGCCATCGCCTTCCAGGACGGCTACTCGGCCGGAGCGGAAGCATTCCGGGAACTGCGGACCAACCTTCAGTTCCTCGAAGTCGACAACCCGCCGCGCGTCATCGAGATCACCAGCTCCCTTCCCGGGGAAGGGAAGACGACGACCGCAATCAACCTGACGATCGCACTCGCGGAGGCCGGCTACTCGGTGTGCCTCGTCGACGCGGATCTACGTCGGCCCCGGGTCGCAAAGTATCTGGACCTGATCGGGTCGGTCGGTATGAGCACCGTCCTCTCGGCGCAGGCCGACCTCGACGATGCGCTGCAGTCGTCGCCCTACCCCAACATGTCGGTGCTGGCGTCGGGTGCATTGCCGCCCAATCCCAGTGAGCTGCTGGGGTCGTCGCACGCGCAGAAGCTGATCGACGATCTGCGGGAACGCTTCGACTTCGTCGTCATCGACGCGTCACCACTGATCCCGGTGACCGACGCGGCAGTCCTCGCCGTGAAGGTGGACGGTGCGCTCGTCGTCGTGCGGCACGGAAAAACGAAGCGGGACCAGGTCGCGCGGGCCATCGGGAACCTTCGCGGTGTCGGCGCGACCGTTCTGGGCACCATCTTGACGATGACACCCTCCAAGGGGCAGGGCGGATACGAGTACCGGTACTACTACGACGCTGACGCCCCCGTACAGAAGTCGGAAATCACTGTGACGCAGGCATATCCGTCACCATCCGTATCCAAGCGAGTGGTCGAGCCCAGCCGGCCCTGACAGGCGAACGAGGACACCCCCGGCCACCGGCCGGGGGTGTCCTCGCGTGCGTGCGTGTGGTCAGCGACCACCGAGGCTCAGTGCACCGAGCCGGCCGATGAACGTGCCGAGCTCGCCGACGAAACCGCCGAGGCTGCCGACGATGGTGTCGATGATGACGAAATCCTCGAATGAACCCATGATTGCTCCTCTGTCGAAAGTGAATTCGGCCGGTGCGCGCGCCGTAGTCACGTCCCGGTGCACTGCACGCGAGAACGCTGAGGAAGATCTTGCCCCGACTGGCCCCGACTTCACCGCATCGTTGGGATGCGATGAGCTACACCGTAATCGACGGATCCGTCCGTGTCATCCGATCGCGGGATCGGCCACGCAGCTCGACACGGTGCAGACTCCACCAGAAGACGAGTGCCGCGGCGATCGACCCCGCGGACGCGAGTGAATGCGCCCCGAGGAAGAAGTTGTACTCGGAGACCTCGTCGATCGGCGGCCGGTTCCAGGTGAGCATGATCAGCAGAGCTCCGACCGCGGCGGACACCGCACCGACGAACGCGACGACGAACACGAAGACACTCCGGAGGTACCGGCGCCGGCCGTCGACCGGAACGACCCGCAGATGCCCGGTCCGGGTCAGTACCAGGCAGACGGTCGCGCCGACGGCGAGAGCGACGGCATCGGCGGCGAGAGTGTCGGACAGCCGATGCCACTTCGCGACGATCGTGTAGGCGCCGATACCGACCGCCCACGTCAGGACGACGAACATCGCGACACCCCGAAACCGGTACGGCACCACGATCATCGTCGCGACGAGCACCGTCATGGCGATCGTGGTGTGCCCGCTCGGCAGACTGTTGTGCGCGTAGGCGGCGGTGACGTCCACCAGTTCCGGACGCGGCAGCACGAAACGTTTGAGCGACTGGGTGACGACCTGACCGCCGACGACGATCGAGCCGGCAGCGAATGCCAGGACCGGCTGGCGGCGCAGCAACCCCACCGCGCACACCGCCGCGGTGCCGACCGCCAGTGACAGCACCGTGATGCGGGCGAGCGCGTCGTCGGCCTGCTGCAGATCGGCGGGATCGACCTGGTCGGCGCCGCGCAGGGCCGCATTCTCGATGGTCTGGCCGGTGACCGTCCACACCGCGGCCAGATAGGTCAGGGCACCGAACACGAGCGCGGCCACCACGACGATCGTCCAGATGTGCACGGTACGGCGCTGCGCGCGAACAGTTTCCGGGTCCTCGAGAGCTCGGTCGCCGTGCGAGTCCGTCGTCACCGGGCGGTTTCCCGATGGTCGGTGTTCGTGGTGTGTGCCAGCCCGGTCAGCAGCGCGGTGACAGCCGTGTCGATCAGATCGCCGACCTCGGTGAACACGTCCGCGTCGCATCCGATCGGATCGGGGACGTCCAGGAGCCGGGGCCGAGGGACGGAGCCTCGGACGGCCGCGAGGTCGGCGACGGTGCCGCGTCCGATCGTCGACGCCAGATGCGCGGCCTCGAGCAGGGTGAACGTTCGTTTGAGGCCGCGTGGTGCCCGCCGCAGCACCGCGTCGCGGTGCGCCTCGGTCATGGTGACGACCAGATCGGCGTCGTTCGCCATCACCGGTGTGAGCTGCCGGGCCACGAAGCCGGTCGGGTCGCCACCCAGCGACGAGAGAACGCGTGCCGCAGTCGGTTCCATGCCGTAGCCGACGACGGCACGGGTCCCGGCGCTCGACACGTCCAGGCCGGTGCCACCGTGACGCGTCGCCCACGCGTCGGCGAGACGTTCGGCGGTGGGGGATCGGCAGATGTTGCCGGTGCAGACGAACAGCAGCTTCATGGTCGAAGTGTAGATGCGCCGACCGCCCTGTTCAGCGAGCGTGACGTCCTCTGCGCGCGGGTGTCGGGCCGGTGGTCGAGCGGGGGCGGGCGAGCAGGACCGCGATAGCGGTGGTGAGGGGGACCGACAGTGCGAGAGCGATGCCGCCGACGGCGGATCGGACGATTTCGACGGCGACGGCGTCCCCGGTGAGAATGTCGCCGAGGGGGCTGTCGGCGACGCTGAACAGGAGCAGCAGTGGTAGTGCTCCGCCGGCGTAGGCGAGGACGAGGGTGTAGACGGTGCTGGCGATGTGGTCGCGTCCCACACGCATCGCGGCGGTGAAGATGTTTCGGCGGGTCGCGGTTTCGTCCATGGCGGCGATCTCGAATGCTGCCGACGCCTGCGTGATGGTGACGTCGTTGAGGACACCGAGCGAGCCGATGATGAAGCCGGCGAGCAGGAGTCCGGTGATGCTGACGTGCTGGACGTAGGCCTGGACTGCGGTGTTCTGTTCCTCGGACAGGCCGGTCAGGTGAGTCAGGTGGATCGCGGCGGTCGAGGCGACCGCGGCGACGAGCATGGAGGCGAGTGTGCCGAGCAGGGCGGCGCTGGTGCGCAGGTTCACGCCGTGCGCGAGATACAGCACGGTGTAGAGGATCACGGCGCCGGACACGAGGGCGACGGGCATCGCCGCACTGCCGTCGAGGAGTGCGGGCAGGGTGAAGACGATCAGGACACCGAACGTGATTCCGAGCCCGAGAAGGGCGCGCAGGCCACGCCACCTGGCTACGGCGACGATCGCGACGACGAAGGCCGCGACCACCAACAGCAGGGATCCGCCGCGGGTGTAGTCGTCGAACGAATAGATCGTCGAACCGGACGCGTCGGTCTGGCGGACGAGGCGGACGGCGTCACCGGCCCGCGGATCCGGCTGTCCCGGACCGGGCACGATTTCGAGGAGCGTGCGGGTGCCCTCGTTGGGGCCGGATTCGATGGCGACGATGCTGCGCCGGCATTCGATGTCGGTGGATGCGGCCGGTGGTGGCGCCGGGTCACCGGCGAACACCCGGCCGCTCGACGGACTCCCGCACGGTGCGACGTCCTGCGCGACGACGTTTCCGCTCTCGGTCGCGACGGCACCGCCTGCGCTCCGGTACGGCAGCGGAATGTCGATGTGGCGGTGCGACGGCCACAGGATCACCGCTCCTGCCACCACGACGATCGCGACGGCCGCGAGCAGTCCCACGACGACGCGGGCGGCGGTCGGCCCCAACGGAACCGGACCGTGGCCGTGGCCGTGGCCGTGGCCGTGTGCGGGGGGTGTCGGAGAAACGGATGTCATCGGTGAAGTCTCCGCACCCGATCAGGGCTGTCCGGTGGAATCGGTAAGCGACGGTGGCGGGGAGCAGGGGGGGTCGTCCCCGCCACCGATGTCCTCGTCGCCCAGGGGGGGAGGGGCGAGGCGAGGCGCTTACGGGCACCGATGGTGCCGGATCGTCAATCTACACACCGCGCAGCGGATGTGCAGACGAAGGCCGTCCTTGCCTACTGCTTGTAGCTCGACAGGAAGTTGCCGAACCGTTCGATCGCGACCGCGAGATCGCGAGCCCACGGCAGTGTCACGATACGCAGGTGGTCGTGGTCGGGCCAGTTGAACCCGGTGCCCTGCACCATGAGGATCTTCTCCTGCAACAGCAGGTCCTGTACCAGCTTCTCGTCGTCGTGGATCTCGTAGACGTTCGGATCCAGGCGCGGGAACGCGTACAGGGCGCCGCGCGGTTTCACACACGACACACCGGGAATCATGTTGAGCCGCTCCCACGCGACGTCGCGCTGCTCGAGCAGTCGGCCGCCGGGCAGGACGAGATCCTCGATGCTCTGATGTCCGCCGAGGGCCACCTGAATGGCGTGCTGACCGGGCACGTTCGGGCACAACCGGGTGGACGCGAGCAGATCCAGGCCCTCGAGGAACCCGGCCGCATGATCCTTCGGCCCGGTGATCGCGACCCATCCGGCGCGGTACCCGGCCACCCGGTACGCCTTCGACAGTCCGTTGAACGTCAGGCACAGCAGATCCGGCGCCAGCGTCGCGAGCGAGATGTGCTTGGCGTCGTCGTACAGGATCTTGTCGTAGATCTCGTCGGCCAGCAGCAGCAACTGATGCTTGCGGGCCAGGTCGACGAGCTGCGTGAGAACCTCGGCCGAGTACACGGCACCCGTCGGATTGTTCGGGTTGATGACGAGCAGCGCCTTGGTCTTGTCCGTGATCTTGGACTCGATGTCCGCGATATCCGGATTCCAGTCGTTCTGCTCGTCGCACAGGTAGTGCACCGGCGTGCCGCCCGACAGGCTCGTCATGGCCGTCCACAGCGGATAGTCCGGTGCCGGGATCAGTACCTCGTCACCGTCGTTGAGCAGCGCCTGCATCGTCATCGTGATGAGCTCGGAGACGCCGTTGCCCAGGTAGATGTCGTCGACGTCCAACTCCGGGAACCCGGGCACCAACTCGTATCGGGTGACGATCGCGCGCCGCGCCGACAGGATGCCCTTCGACTCCGAATACCCCTGCGCGTAGGGGAGCGCGGCGATCATGTCGCGCATGATCACATCGGGCGCCTCGAACCCGAACGGAGCGGGATTACCGATGTTGAGTTTGAGGATCCGATGCCCCTCGGCCTCCAATCGTGCAGCGTGCGCGTGCACCGGCCCCCGGATCTCGTACAGCACGTTCTGCAGCTTCGCGGACTGCTCGAGCATGCGTTGTGGACGACGTGGACGCGGGGACTCTGGTGTGCTCACCCGTCCCATGATTCCACCCGGACGCAAGTGCATATCGGACGGTGCACCCGGTCCGGGTCGGTGGGGAGCGGACGCTCGGACGCCGTCGGCTCAGATGCACAGCGGCAGAACGACGGAGCCCAACGGGACGACCAGGCACAGGCCCACCGAGCCCGGGCCCTCCTGGAAGTCCGAGCCCGGAGGCACCGTCTGAGCGGATGCGGCAGGAGCGGCGAGAACACCGAGCGACACCGTGACCGCGGTGGCGGCGAGTGCTCCGGCGATTCGGCGTGTCATGAGAAGGAGTCCTTTCCGATGACGGACGCAGAGCGGTACGGATTCGCACCACCCCCATCGTCCCCCGTCCGGGTCACGGTGGCGGATCTGTCCCGAGGTTTCGGACTGCACAGTTCGATCACGCCGCGGACGATCCACCCAACCGGGACATCAGGGGGTGGCCGCCCATTCCCGGCACGTGACGGGGCGCACCGCGATCACCGGCCCGGACGGCCGCAACGCGCGGTACTGCGGATACTTCGCGACCAGCGCCTCGACCGCCTCCCCGGACCCGGCGGGCAGGACGGCGGCGACACCGTCGACCCGCACCCACCACAGCTGCGACCAGTCGTCGTCGTACCGGTCGACCAGCAGACTCACCCGCCCCGTCTCCGCGATGTTCGCCAACCGCCTCAAACGCGTCGTCGTCTTGGGCTTCGCGTCGACGGCCGAATAGATCGTGCCGGACGCCACCGCGAACACCACCGGCACCAGATGCGGCCGCCCGTCCGCCGACACCGTCGCCAGCCGCGCCACCGGGGCAGCCACGAAACGCGGCGGAAGCTGCACACCCATGAACCGCACGCTAGATCGTTAGGGTCTCGATATGACGAACCCCGCGCCCACCGTCGCCCCGTACGGATCGTGGACCTCCCCGATCAGCGCCACCGACCTCGCCGCGAGCGGCCACCCCGTCGAGGGCGGCTGCTTCGTCGACGGGCGACCGTGGTGGTCGGAAGTACGTCCCACCGAAGCCGGACGCACCACCATCCGCCGCCTCGGTGACGACGGCACCCCGGTGGACGTGCTGCCCGCGCCGTGGAACGCCCGCACCCGCGTCCACGAATACGGCGGCGGAGCCTGGGCCGTCACCGACCGCGGCGTCCTGGTGTTCGCCGAATTCAGCGACCAGCGGCTGTACCGCTTCGACCCGGCCACCGACGTCTCCCCGGACCCCATCACCCCGCCGTCCGGCTCCGCCTCCGTCCGCTACGGCGACCTCACCGTCGTCGGCGACGACGTGTGGTGCGTGTGCGAACGGCACACCGACGTCGGCGTGACACGAGAGATCTGCGTCGTCCCGATCTCCGGTACCGCACTCGGCGACCCGTCGGCGATCCGGCCGATCGTCGCCGGCTCCGACTTCCTCGCCTACCCGCGGCCGTCCCCCGACGGCACCCGGCTCGCCTGGATCGCCTGGAACCATCCGCAAATGCCATGGGACGGGACCTGGTTGAAGATGCTCGACCTCGAGTCGGGCGAGGTGCGGGACCTCCTCGGCGGCGACGAGGAATCGGTGCTGCAACCCGAATGGACCGGCACCGGCGACCTGCACGCGATCAGCGACCGCAACGGGTGGTGGAACCTGTACCGGGTCGGCGTGGACGACGGCACCGTACAGGGGCTCTGCCCGGTCGACGCCGACTTCGGTGGCCCCCTGTGGCAGCTCGGCGCCCGCTGGCACGTCGCCCTCGACGACGGACGCCTGCTCACCACCCGCACCGTCGGCACCGACACCCTCGCGATCCTCGACCCGGCCACCGGAACACTGGACGACATCACACTCGACGGTATGGCGTCGGTGGCGATCTGCGACGTCGACGGCACCCGAATCCTGTTGCGCTGCGGCGGCGCCCGGACCGCATCCGGGCTGCGCCTGCTCGACCTCGCCGACGGATCGCTCACCGACGTCCGACTGTCCGTCGACGACCTCCCCGACACCGCCTACCTTCCCGAGGCGCAACTGCGGACGTTCGACGGTCCGCAACGCGACGTGCACGCCATCGTGTACCCGCCCCGCAACCCCGACCACACCGCCCCCGACGGCGAACTACCCCCGTACGTCGCGTTCGTCCACGGCGGCCCCACCGCCCACGTCGCCCCCGCCGTCAACCTCGTCTACGCCTACTTCACCAGCCGCGGCATCGGCGTCGTCGACATCAACTACGGAGGCTCCACCGGCTACGGCCGCAACTACCGGGAACGGCTGCGCGGACAGTGGGGCGTCGTCGACGTCGAGGACACCGTCGCCGCCGTCCGCGGACTCGCCGACGCCGGACTCGCCGACCCCCGACGGCTCGCCATCGAAGGCGGCTCCGCCGGCGGCTGGACCGTCCTGTCGGCCCTCACCACCTCCGACGTGTTCGCGTGCGGCGTCTCCTACTACGGTGTCGCCGAACTGCTGCAGTTCGTGCAGGAAACCCACGACTTCGAATCCCGCTACATCGACGGACTCATCGGACCCCTCCCCGACGCCGTCGACCTGTACGAACGCCGTGCACCCCTGAACAACGTCGACGGCCTGTCCTGCCCCGTCCTCCTGCTGCAGGGCCTGTCCGACCCCATCGTCCCGCCGTCCCAAGCCGAACGCTTCCGCGACGCCCTCGTACGCAAGGGCATCCCCCACGCCTACCGCGCCTACGAAGGCGAATCCCACGGGTTCCGCCGCCTCGACACCATCGTCGACGCCCGCGAAGCCGAACTGTCCTTCTACGGACAGGTCATGGGCTTCGAGACGCCCGGAGTGCCGCGCCTGGAGCTGTGGCGAGGGTAGGGGACGGGTGGGGCGGCGTTACGGCGCTGTCGCAGGGATTCTGCAACTGTCGCAGGTCGATTCGGGGTGGACACGCCCTGCGACAGTTGCACTCAGCCTGCGATGTTCACGGGTGCGGTGTGAGTTCGACACGTCCGCGTGGTTGTCCGCGCGCCCGATCGAACGCATCGAGGATCCGCTCGACGACCACACGGGGTGTTGCGAGTTCGTCCCAGACCCACCGCACCACTTCCCAACCGGCGCTGCGGATCGCGTCCTCACGCAACTTCTCCGCCCACACCACGTCGGCGGGCACCTGCCCCTCCGGGACGAGCCGGCCGTACTTGGATCGACCGTCGAACTCTCCGACGACGCCCTGGTCGGCGAACAGGAAATCGACGCGCCCGAGATGCTTCCCGCCCGCCGAGTAGAGGTCGGCCTGGCACTCCGGGATCGGTAGCTGCTCGCGGACCATCAGCACTCGGCTGCGCGATTCGCCGACCGATTCGGAGCGGCCGTCGAGTATGGACAGGACGCCGCCGACCCTGCGCCTGGACGTACGCGGATCGACGGCGGCAAGGTCGACGGCGGTGCACAGTCGTGCATGGAGCGCGTGATCCCCAGCGACGACGGCTTGCTCGAACGGCAGGGTTCGGGCCAGGTCCACTATCGTGCGAGCCGGCGTCGTCACCCGAAGGCCACGGACCGCGGTCGACTCGTCCGGGTGGAGAGACGTGCAGTGCAGGTGCCGCAGCGTGGTACGGCTGCCCCCGTTCTGTCGATCGCGGGTGAGGTGGACGGCCGTCAGCGGAGTGTTCCACAGGTCGATGCCGTGCACGATCGCCGCGGACTGGTGGCTGAGGACCGCCTCCGGTGACGCCGCCTCGAGGGTGGCGACGGCCCGAGCACGGTGCCGGGCACGAATTCCGAGGTCGGCGAACCTGTCCGCAGAGATGTAGGCGCCGCGGCGGAGTCGATGCCACGAGCCGCTGCGACAGAGCTGTTGCAGTTGCCAGTCGGCCACACCGCGTTGCAGGGCGTCGGCACGCCGAATGATGGGGTCCATGTTCGCCATCCTGGCGGGTGATTCCGGCGTGATCGGGCTGCCCGACGCTGTTCTCGGCCGACCTGTGGATGGACGGGGAGCTGTGGACAACCGCGCCGTCGCAGGGGATGTACGACGGTCGCAGGGGTTGTCGACGCGCAATGGTTCTGCGACTGGCGCATTCGCCCTGCGACAGTGCCCGGACACGACAGTGCCCCCACCGCGGACGGTGGGGGCACTGGTCGGTACTGCTACTTCTTGCGGCCCGGGGCCTTGGCGCCGGGCTTGAAGCCGAGTGCGCCGGGCTTGGCCTGCGGCGGCGCCGGAGTGGACGCCTCTGCCTTCGGGGTCTCTGCCTTCGGGGCCTCGGACGCCGGTGCTTCGGCAGCCGGTTCCTCGGACGCCGGTGCTTCGGCAGCCGGGGCCGGGGCAGCCGGGGCAGCGGCCGGGGCGGCCTTGCGGGCACCCGGTGCCTTGGCGCCGCCCTTCATGGCGAGCCCGCCGGGCTTGGCCTGCGGGACCGGCTTCGCTTCGGCGGCCGGTGCGGCCTCGGTAACCGGTGCAGTCTCGGCAGCAGGAGCCTCGGCCGGAGCAGCCTTCGCGCCCGGTGCCTTGGCGCCGCCCTTCATCTGCAGGCCCTTGCCGCCGGGTGCCTTGGCGCCGCCCTTCATGGCGAGCCCACCCGGCTTGGCCGCCGGGGTAGCGGGGGCCTCGGCAGCGGGAGCAGCGGCCTCGGCTGCCGGAGCCGCGGGGGCGGCCTTCGCGCCGGGAGCCTTGGCGCCGCCCTTCATCTGCAGGCCCTTGCCGCCGGGTGCCTTGGCGCCGCCCTTCATGGCGAGCCCACCCGGCTTGGCAGCCGGGGTAGCGGGGGCCTCGGCAGCGGGAGCAGCGGCCTCGGCTGCCGGAGCCGCGGGGGCAGCCTTCGCGCCGGGTGCCTTGGCGGCGCCCTTCATCTGCAGGCCCTTGCCGCCCGGTGCCTTCGCGCCGGGAGCCTTGGCGAGGCCCTTCATCTGCAGGCCCTTGCCCGCGGCCGGTGCCGCAGCCGCCGGAGCGGCTGCCTGCTCGACCTCCTCGATGCGTTCGGCTTCCTCCACCTCGGCGACGACCTCGTCCGCGACCGGGGAATCGGCGAGAACCTTCTCCTGCTGCTCCACCACGAGGTTCGCGGTGAGCTGCGCGGAGTCGAGGCGGGTGACCGTCTCGAGCATCATCTGTGCGACGTCGACGACCTCGACGCCCTCGCCCTGACCGGACTCCTGGCGTGCGGTGACACCGTCGGTGAGCATGACGCGGCAGAACGGGCAGCCGGTCGCGATCTTCTTCGGGGAGGTGGACAGTGCCTCGTCGACGCGATCGATGTTGATGCGCTTGCCGAGCTGTTCCTCCATCCACATGCGGGCGCCGCCGGCACCACAGCACATGGAGCGTTCGCCGTGACGCGGCATTTCCTTGAGGTTGGAGCCGGTGGCTTCCATCAGCTCACGGGGCGCGTCGTACACCTTGTTGTGGCGACCCAGGAAGCACGGGTCGTGGTAGGTGACGTCCTCCTCGACCTTCGCGACGGGGACGAGCTTCTTGGCCCGCACCAGACGGTTGAGCAGCTGCGTGTGGTGGACCACCTCGTAGGCGCCACCCACCTGCGGGTACTCGTTGCCGAGGGCGTTGAAGCAGTGCGCACACGTGACGACGATCTTGCGACGCTCCTGCGGAACACCGTCGAACAGTTCGCCCAACGTTTCGATGTTCTGCATCGCGAGCTGCTGGAACAGGAACTCGTTGCCCGCGCGGCGAGCCGAGTCGCCGGTGCAGGTTTCGCCGTCGCCCAGGACCATGAACTTGACGCCCGCGGTGGCGAGCAGTTCGGCCACGGCCTTGGTGGTCTTCTTGGCGCGGTCCTCGTAGGCGCCGGCGCAGCCGACCCAGAACAGGTACTCGTAGCCGTCGAAGGAGTCGGCGTCCTTGCCGTAGACCGGGATCTCGAAGTCCATCTCGGAGATCCAGTTGAGTCGGTCCTTGGAGTTCTGACCCCACGGGTTGCCCTTGTTCTCGAGGTTCTTGAACAGACCTGCGAGCTCGGACGGGAACTCCGACTCGATGAGCACCTGGTAGCGGCGCATGTCGATGATGTGGTCGACGTGTTCGATGTCGACGGGGCACTGCTCGACACACGCGCCACACGACGTGCACGACCACAGGGTCTCGGTGTCGATGACGGGTGCGAGTTCACCGGCGGCGACCATTTCGGCGGTCTCGCCGACCAGCTTGCGCTCGGCCTCGGCGCGGGCGTCGGCCGGAATCTTGGCGAGCGCGGCCTCGTTCGGGTTGCCCTCGGCGTCGACCAGGCCGACCTCGTCGCCGCCCATGTCGGTGCGGCCACCGGCCAGCAGGTACGGCGCCTTGGCGTAGCCGTGGTCGCGCAGCGACATGATGAGCAGCTTCGGGGACAGCGGCTTGCCGGTGTTCCAGGCGGGGCACTGGCTCTGGCAGCGACCGCACTCGGTGCAGGTGGTGAAGTCCAGCCAGCCCTTCCACGAGAAGTCCTCGATCCGTCCGGCGCCGAGGGTGTCGGTGTCGGGGTCGACGTTCTCCATGTCGAGGGCGCGGCCCTTCGACATCATGGGCTTGGCGGCGCCGAGCGCGACGTCGCCGTCGTCCTCACGCTTGAAGTAGATGTTCGGGAACGCCGAGAAGCGGTGCCATGCGACACCCCAGGTGATCTTGCGGCCCACGACGAACAGCCAGATCATGCCGGACATCAGCTTGACGAACGCGAACACCGACACCAGCACGGCGCTCGACGGCAGCAGCTTGGCGACCTGCATCGTGAAGAAGTCGGTCGCGGGGTTGGCGTGCCCGGTCATCGCGAGGCGGCCGGACTTGACCAGGATCATGCCGAGGCCCTCGATGAGGACGACGATCTCGACGAAGTATGCGGCCGGGAAGACGGAGCCGCCGAAACGGGAGAGCCGTTCGGGGATGCGCGGGTGGTTGAGCTGACGGATGACGATCAGCACCAGGATGCCGACGACGGTGCCGATACCGAGGATCTCGTCCCACAGGTGCCAGGCCCACGTGTTACCGAACAGCGGCCAGTGGAATTCGGGGTTGAACGTCTGGCCGTATGCCTCGAACCACAGCAGGAAGCCGCCGAGGAAGCCGATCATCACCAGCCAGTGCGCCCAGCCGACGGTGCGGAACTTCTGCATACGGGTGTGCACGATGAACTCGACGATCATCTGCTTGAAGCGTGGGAAGAAGGGTCGCCAGCGGTCGGGCGCCGGCTGACCGATCTGCACGGTCTTGGCCATCCGCCAGGCCCCGCTCAGGAACGAGGCCCAACAGACGAGGCTCAGCAGCGCGCCGACGGTGCCCAACGTGATCGTCAGGGCATTCATGTCGATGCCTTTCGTTTCGGGGCAGCACGCGTGCGGCCCGGGGTCAGCCCACAGATCGTAACCGCTACTAAGTTACCTGCCGGTAACTTGAGGGTACTACCTGTCGGTAACATAGCGCGTGGCTCGTTGTCCTGCATGGTTGCACCTCGAAGCCTCGCTCGGAAGAGCCTGTGAGGATCCGCACGAGGGCTGTCGGACCGGAGGGGGGAACCGCGCGGTTCGGTTTCGATCCGATTCACGGTAGGGGGTGCCGGGGTGACCGGCATCGCCCAGGTAGTCCTAACTCGACGTTTCCCGGACGTTCGCGAGATGCGCCCGATAGGGCTGGGTTATGCTTCGCCGGCATCGGGTTCTCGTCGACCTGTTCGCGCGGGTGGGGGATATCGGCGCGTTCGACACTGGGAAACTACATAGGTCGGGGGGCCATTCGTGGCAATCACAGAACGGAATCAGCATCCTATGAAGCTCAAGAAGTTCGCCGTCTCGTCGGCACTGGCCATCGCTGCCCTGGGCGTCTCCGCCGGCACCGCGTACGCCACCCCGGCCCAGAATCCGGCGCCGGTTCAGAACACGATCGGCCACCACACGGCCGTCCAGGGCGACTCGGTCGTCACCGTCCTCGAATTCGGCGGATTCCACCTCACCTCCGACGGCAAGTTCGTCGAACTCCGCAACGACGCCGGCGCCGTCCTGCAGACGCTGCCGCTCACCATCGAGTTCGGTGGCAAGGAGTACTCGATCGCCCCGCTGATCGAGAACCAGGGCCGCACCCTCACGCTCACCCCGGAGACCGACCCGGCCAAGGCCAAGGCCGTCGACGTGGCCGCCCCCGTCTCCGACGTCGCCGAGCCGTTCGACTTCAGCCCCGAGAACCTCGAGAAGCTCGCCAGCGGTGTCGGCAATGCCGTCACGATCGGCTCGCTGCTCGGCACCGCAATCGGTGCTGTGATTGGCCTAGCTGGTGGCTCGGTCGGTATCCCGACGGCTGCCGGTATCGGCGGCGTCGTCGGCACCATCGTCAGCGGTGGCGCGGTCCTCGCCGGCAACGGCTCCGCCATGATGAACCCCCCGGCGTAACTTCACGCGTCGAACGAGAAAGGCCCCGCTCCCGGTTTCCGGGGGCGGGGCCTTTCTCGTGGCCGGTGTCTCTTACGAGGTGCGGATCTTCAGTCCGGGGTTTTCGGCGAGGATCGCGTTGATGGGGGTGGCGAACAGTTCGGGGTTCTCGCCCATGGCGGAGGTGGCGAATCCGGCGACGTCGCAGCTGCCGTAGTTGCCGACGTTGGAGGCGCTGGAGATGCCGAGGGCGAGGGTGCCGGTGACGATGGGGCCGCCGCTGTCGCCTTGGAGGGCGCACAGGTCGGTGGCGAAGCCGTCGTTCAGGACGCGCTGGCCGACGGGGATGACCTGGTGGACGGCGGTGACGACGCCGCAGTTGAAGCCGGACGTGTTGCCGGCTTTGCAGACGGGTGCGCCGACGACGGGGTCGGCGGTGCCGGTGATGGCCAGTGGTGCGGCACCCGGGACACGGACACCGTTGTTGACGAACCGCTGTGAGGAGTCGGCGGTGGGCCGCAGGATCGAGTAGTCGATGCCGTCGAGGTTCGTCTTCTGGAAGGTGGCGATCATGGGGCCGGAGCTGTCGCCGGTCATCGTGTACGCCTGCGATGCGTGTTCGGTGCCGGCGAAGGTGCGGCTGGGGTCGCAGTGTCCGGCGCTGATGTTGACGGGGGCGCCGCCGGCGTCGACGGCGTTGAAGCCGAGCGAGCATCTGAGGCCGATGCCGCCGCCGTAGGCCGCGTACGGGTCGCCGCCGAGGAAGGCGTCGGGCGCGTAGGTGGCGGCGACCGGGCCCTGTTCGACGGGCTGCAGCGGCACGATCTCCGGGCCGAGGACGACACGGGCCGCTTCCTGCAGGAACGGGGGCAGCAGCGTGAACAGGTCGACGGCGGTGTTGTCGACGCGCAGGACGACGTCGTTGCTCGCGATGTCGACGGTGATGCCGCGGACCAGTTGGGCCAGTTCGGGCGGCAGTTTGTCGACCCAGCCGCTCAGGGCGCTGCGGGTGGCGTCGAGCTGGTTCTGGCTGCGGTCGACGTCCTTGCCGGTGAATCCGGCTTTCTCCACTTCGGCGCGGGCGGCGTCGCGGTCCTTGGCGGCGAGGCCCACGGTGGGGGTGCCGTCGGGGGCGATCCAGGCTCCGGCGAACGTGTCGGGGAACTGGATGCGGGCGATCGCGGCGAACTCGGCGAGCTTCTGTGCCAGTTCGGAGCGTTCGAGGTACTGGTCGGGGGACAGTTGCAGGTCTCGCTGCAGGGCGTCGGCCAACTCGACCGGCAGGTGCGCGGCCTGGTCGGAGACGCCCGGTTCGGCGGGTTCCGCTTGTGCGACGGACACGGCGGGGCCGAGGAACAGGAGAGCGGTCGAGCCGATGACTGCGGCACGGGCGAGCGAGCTGCGCATGGGGGCCTTTCTGTCGTCTGCCCTGCGCCCGTGGTCCTCGAGGCGCGCAGAGAAAGGAGCACCCGCTGTGAGGGTGCCCCCGAGTCGGGATCGACTATATGGCGTCGACACCGCTCTGCCCACCGAATCGAGCAATCGGGCGTAACAGGATGGTCAGTCGTTACCGGGGGCGGTGCGCAGGGTGAGCCCGGCACCGAATCCGCCGCCGGATGCGGCGTCGGCGGCCGCGGTGATGTCCTGGATCGGGATACCGAGGTTGGACGTGCCGCCGTCGATCGCGAGCACCAGGTTGGCCTCGGTGCAGTTGGGGGCGCCGCTCGAGTTGGAGCCGCTGGTGATGCCGAGCGCGAGGGTGCCGGTGACGATCGCGCCGCCGCTGTCCCCGGCGAGGGTGCAGGCGGTGCCGGCGAATCCGCGGACGGTGCGGGCGGAGCCGTCGAACATCATGAGCGACGCCTCGACCCGGTCGGCGGAGACGACGCCGCACGTGAACGCCGACGTCTGACCCGACTTGCAGATCGGGGCGCCGACGACGGGGACGGCGGTGCCGGTGACGGTGAGGGTGCTGCCGCCTGCGCCGCGGACCGTCGGACGGTCCAGGCCGGCCTGCACACCCGCGTCGTCGAGACGGATCAGGGAGTAGTCGAGTTCTTCGGCGCCACCGACCTGGGACGTGGCGAACGTGCCGACCCGGGCGCTCGCGCCGACGTCCTGACGGTTGGGCAGGTACACGCCGGCACCGGAGCCGGGTGCGGGATCGCAGTGTCCGGCACTGATGTTGATCGGTGTGCCGTTCCGGTCGGTGGCGTTGAACCCGAACGAGCAGATGCCGATGTCGGCGGGGTCGGCGCCGGCGATCGATCCGGGTACGGTCACGTACGTGTCGCCGCCCATCGTGGACCGGTCGACGGGGGCCTGACCGAACGAGGTCAGCTTCACCTGGACGTCGGCCAGCAGCGTCGGCAGGTTGATCGCGCGCCCGGCCGGGCTGTTCGCGATGTCGACGACGATCCGGTTGTTCAGCAGGTCGATCGTGGCGGACCCGATCTGCGAGGCGATCTGCTGCGGCAGGCTCGTGACCCACCGGTTGAAGTCGGCCAGCGAGTTCTCGAGCCCCTCGAGCGACACCGGGGTCACGTGGGTGCGGTAGCCGTCCCGGGTGGCGGTCTGCGCGGCCGTCGTCGTGGTCACCGCGACGACGGGATGCCCGTCCTGGCCCATCCATGCGCCCGCGAACTCGTCGGGGTGCGACGCCCGGAAGTCGGCTGCGTACGCGTCGAGTTCCTGTGCGCGGGCGGCCCGATCCAGGTATTCCTGCGGGCTGATGTGCAGGTCGCGGGTGATGGCCTCCACCAGGTCGGCGGGCAGTTCCTCGGCCGCGAGCTGCCGGACCGAACCGGTTTCGGCGGGGGCGGCCTGCGCGGTCGTGGACGCGGCCAGCGGCACTGCGAGCAGCAGCAGGGACGAACCGACGACGGCGACACGCCGGGCCGACGACTGCACGGAGGCGCGTGGCGCCAGCGAGGTACGCACTTGTATTCCTTACGGGGTTCGGGATCAGCCACCAACAATAGGTGACGCGGCAGGGCTGCGCCGGGAATCGCCCCGGCTCGGCTCGCCGTATCCGAGGGCCCGCAGCATCGACATCAGCTCCGACCGGGATTGCGCGCCGAGGCGGCGGCGGATCCGGGCCACGTGGTGTTCGACGGTCTTCGGTGCGATGTACAGCCGGGCCCCGACCTCGCGGTGGGTGAGCCCCAGCAGCAGCAGCGCCGCGACATCGGATTCCCGGTCGGTGAGGACGGTGCTGCCCGGCTCGGCCGGGTCCGCGTCGGCGGCCGGCGACGGGGGAGCGGCGGTGTCCCGGAGGGTGCGGGCGACGTGCAGCAGCGCTGTCGCTCCCTTCGTGTCGGGGACCCGCAGTGCCGCCTCGCCGGCCAGTCGCGCACCGTCCCAAGGCAATCCGATGCGCTCGAGGGTGTGGGCGGCGGCTTCGACCTCGGCCGCGTCGGCTTCCTCCCGCAGCAGTCGCAGCCAGACGCGTCCGGCGGCGGCCAGACCGGCCGAGTAGGAACTGACCTCCGCGGCGGCCGCGAGGGCCCGGGCGTGCGGCAGCAGCCGGGACGGGTTCTCGCCGAGGATCGCGGCCTGCACGCCGTACCAGTGCAGCGCCGACCCCCACAGCGGTGGTTCACCGAGCCGGGCCAGCAGTTCCTGCGCCTGCTCGACGAGGTGCGCGATCCGGAGTTCGTCGTCCAGTCGGACGGCGGCCAGCCACAGTTCCCCCAGCGGCAGCAGGCTGAACAGGTCGGCCGAGTAGCCGGCCACGACGGGTTGTGCTGCCGCCCAAGCATTCCGGAGGGCGCCGACGTCGCCGTTGCGGCGGGCGAGTCCCACCCGCAGCCCGTGCACGCACAGTGCTTCGCGGCCGGGCAGCGGACGCTCGTCGGGCAGTGCGGCGACCGTCGCCGCGGCGGCCGCGAGATCGCCGCCGATCATCGCCGTCCACGCGGACAGCACGAGCAGTCGGATGCGGGTGTCACCGGATTCGCGCTCGGCGTCGAGAGCCCGCCGCAGCACCGAATCGGCATGGGTGAGTTCACCGGAATGCAGGCACAGCAGTGCCGTGACCGCGGTTGCGCTGTCGGGCAGGATCCGGGTGTTCGCCCCGGAACCGAGCAGCGACATGGCCCGGCTCAGTGCGTTCATCGCGGCGCCGCCCCGGCCCTCGACGGATCGGGCGACGCCGTCGGCGAGCAGTGCCGCACCGGCCGTCCCGGAGGTGGGCGGTCCGGCGTGCCCGGCGGCGAGGGCGGCCGTCGCCGATTCCGGCCGTCCCGCCGCGAGGAGCACGGTCGCGGCGACCGCGGCATCCCCGCCGACCCGGTCGGGGCCGAGCCACTCGTAGAGGTCGGCACTGCGGACGACGGCGCCGCGCCACGCGGCGACGGTCGCCGAGATCCGTACGGCGGAAGCGAGTTCGGCGTCCGTGAGGGTGTCGGTGCGGACGAGGACCGCGTCGGCGAGCGCTTCGGCGGTGTCGAGGTCGCCGTCGCGCAGGCTCGCCTCGGCACGGCGCAACGCCAGGGTGTCGGCGTCCGCCCCGGCCCGGACCGCCGCGGTGAGCAGCCGGGACGCCCGCCCGGGGTCGTCGGTACCGTGGGCGGCGGAATCGGCGCTGTTGCACAGGAATCGGGCCAGGCGCGGATCCTCGAGTCCGGCATCGGCGAGTGCCAGTGCCGTCGCGTCGTCGAGCGTCGACGACTCGACGCGGGCCGTCAGCAGCCGCATCAGCAGTTCCCGTAGCCGGGTGACGCCCGTCGCGGCCCCGATCAGGGGTCGCAGGGCCGGCGGCGTGGTGTCCGCGCGGGAGACGAACGCGCTCGCCCGCGCCCGGTCGGCCAGCATGCGGACCGACTCCAGCGGTAGCTCGAGGACGGCCGCGAGATCGCCGGTGTCCATACCGAACCCGAACGCGCACAACGACAGTGCCGCAAGTATCTCGGAGTCGAGGTGACGCAGTGCGTCGTGCCAGTGCGCGGTCACCGCCGCCCGGACCGTGTCGGCATCGGTGTCCGGGGCGGCGTGCAGGGCGTCCAGGCCCGCGTCGACGGCCGCGAGGACACCGGCGCTGGTTTCGTGCAGGGCGTGGAGACGGTCCGGGGTGAGCGCCAGTTCCCGCGCGTGGGCGCGGGCCGCGATCTCGGTGGCGGTGAGGGTGCGCAGGTCGACCACCGGACCGCGGCTGTGCAGGGCCGCGACCAGCTCGGACAGGGCGGCCCGGTGCGGGCGGGCCTCGGTGGACACGACGACGGGACGGTCACCGCGCTGCACGAGTTGCCGCAGCACCGCGAGTGCGTCGTCGTCGAGCGTGTGTGCGCCGTCGAGCACCAGCGGCCCGGTGCCGGGGGCGTCGAGGGTGACGGACACGTCGTGTCCCTGGGCCGCGAACAGGTTCCGGGCGGCCCCGAGCAGCAGCGACTTGCCGCTACCGGAATCGCCGCGGACCAGGATGCACCCGGCCGGTGCGGCGAGGCCGTCAAGGAAATCGGGTGCGCCCGGGATGCCGGCGAGCGCGGAGCCGCCGGTCGTGGCGTGGAACGGTGCTGTGTCGAACGGCCCCGTAGGGCCGTCGCTTCGCGTCGTCGCCATCATCAGGGGCCGACCAGTAGGCCCGTCACCGGGTCCACGACGGCGCCGACGACGCCACCGAGTCCGTCGACGACACCGCCGACCCCGTTGCCGACCCCGGTGACCACACCGCCGAGACCACGGCCGATCCCGGTGGCCGCGTTACCGACACCGGTCCCGATCTGACCCGGGTCGGGTGCCGGCGGGGTGTAGACGGGCTGCGGAACCGGCTGTACCGCAGGAGCTTCGGGTGCCGGTGGGATACCGGGAGCTGCGGGTGCTTCCGGGGTGGCGGGTGCTTCCGTGGGCGTATTCGGTGCGGTGCCGTCCGCCGGCGCGGCAGCGGTTCCCCGGCCCGCGGGGGCGCCGGCCGGGACGAGGCGTCCCGTCGCAGCGTCGACCACCGTCGGGCGGGCCACCCCGTCGCTGCCGACGGTGATCGTGGCCGCACCGATGCCGGACGGTGCTCCGGCCCCGGAATCGGTTCCGGAATCGGCGCCGACGGTCTCGGCGGCCGACGTGCTGCCGGCCGGTGACATCCCCGGCGGAGTAACGGTATTCGATGCGGTGCCCAGTGCCAGGCCGCCCGCGGCGAGCACCGTGACCGCTGCGGCCGCCGACGTGACGACGGCGAGCCGGCGCCGGGTGCTCCATCCGCGCCGCCGTCCGCCGCGCCGCCCCGGGAAGCCCGCGACCACGGTCTCGGGGACCGGGTGCTCGTCGGTGCCGGAGGCGTCCGCGGCCGGCATCGTCACGGTCGGGGCGCCTGCGGACACCGCCCGGGCGCGCGCGAGCTGCGCGGCACCGAGCGCTGCGGTGAGAGCCGGTTCCGGCGCGGTCACTACGGGTCGGCCGAGGTCCGCGGAGACGAGTTCCGCGACGAGTGGGATCGAGGCACCGCCACCGACGAGCAGGATGCAGCCGACGTCGGAGAAGTCGACGTCCGTGCCGCGCACGGCCTCTCGGGTCAGCGCGAGGGAACGGGACAGCGGTTCGCGGATCAGGTCCTCGAGTTCGGCGCGGACGAGCCGCACGTCCGTCCCGAGGCCGGGCAGGGCGACGGGGACGACGGCCTCGGTGTCGGCGGACAGGGTCTGTTTCGCGTCCCGGCACCGCCGCCGCAGTTCGGTCAGGGCCGTGACGGTCGCAGGATCGGACGTGTCCAGGTCGTCGAGCTTGTCGGCGACGGATTCCAGGACGTGTCGCGTCACCAGATGGTCGATCCGGTCGCCGCCGAACTCGTCGGAGTGCAGCGGCCGGCCGAGGATCACCGGGTCGTCACCGGTCCGCACCACCGTCACGGTGAGACCGGACGCGCCCAGGTCGTAGACCACGACGACGTCGTCGCCGCGCGGGCCGTGCGCGGCGTCGAGCCATGCGGCGGCGGCGAGAGCGTCCGGGACGAGATGTACGTGGGCGCGGCCGGTGCGGTCGAGTGCCGCCGCGAGCGCGGAGGTGGTGTAGCTGTTCCATGCGGCCGGATGTGTGACGACGACGGCGTCGACCGGACCGGTCCTCTCGGCGTCGGCGACCAGTTCGGTGACGGCGGCTGCGAACAGGTCTTCCCCGAGGTGGGCGTGGCCGGTGTCGTCGAGCAGGCCCACCGGGTCGCCGACGCGGTCGAGGAATCCGGGCAGGCCGGGGCCGGTGGGGGTCGGTCGGGTGGAGGTGGCCGTCGGAGCGGTCACCGAACCGTCCGCCGAAATGTATGCGGTGCCCGAATCAGCGGTTCCGACAGCAACTCCGAGCCCAGCAGACATGCGTCACTCCCATCGGGTGGGGCGGGTAGGGGAACCGCCGGTGGTATGGCGATTGTCGGCGCGGGGAGACGGTTCGTTACGGGAACCGGTCGCGTCCGGCACGGTTGGGGGATATCCCCCTAACGGCTGCGGATCCCCTATCCGGGCCATGGCGTGGCACCCGGACCACGGCCGGGGGACCGACCCCGTTCCCGAAATACCCCCGGGTTCGTAGCGTGGACCCCACTCTCGCCGCTGTGGTCCGACCGGACCGTGGCGGTACGCCTCCCGAACCTCAGGAGTGATCACATGGCCGGCAACGCAGTTCTCGATTTCATTCTCCGACTCCTCCGCGACGAGGATGCGGCCGCCGCGTACTGCGCCGACCCGCAGTCGGCACTGGCCGCGGCCGGACTGACGGACGTGTGCGCCGCCGACATCGCGGCCGTCGCGCCGACAGTGGCCGAATCCGGGCTGTTCGGGTCGGGTTCCGCGGACCTGGGCGCGATCCTCGCCGCCGGTACCGGTGCCGCCGGCTCGCTGGGGGCGGCGGCCGGCGGTGGCCTCGGCGCCGGTCTCGGTGGCGGCCTGGGACTCGGGGGTGGCGCCGGTCTCGGGGCGGGTCTGGGGTTGGGTGCCGGACTGGGTCTGGGCGGCGGCCTGGAAGGTGGTTTGGGCGGCTCGATCGGGGGCGGCTCGGGCGGCGGTATCGATGTCGGCGGCGATCTCGTGGCCGCTCTCGGCGGTGCACTCGCCGCCGGTGGGACGATCGGCGCCCAGCTCGGTGCCGCGCTCGGCGCGGCCCTGGAAGGCGCGGCCGGACTCGGTGGTTCTCTCGGCCTGGGCGGCGGCCTGGACCTGGGTGCGGAGCTGGCGGCGGCGCTCGGTGGCGCACTGAACGTCGACGGGTCGCTCGTCACCGACCTCGGTGCCGCACTGCACGCGGCCCTCGGGACCGCGACCGACCTGGACCTGGGGGGACTGCTGTCGATCGACGGCGCATTGACTGCCGCGCTGGAGAGTGCGTTCGGAGCCGGGGGTGAGCTCGGTGGGGAGCTCGGAACCGCGCTCGGCGGGCTCTTCGGCGCGGCGCTCGACGCCGGTGCCGGGCTCGGGGGAGGGCTCGGCGCCGGCCTCGGTGCAGGACTCGAGGGGGTGGCGGCACTGGGCGGCTCGCTCGGCGCCGCTCTCGGTGGCGGCCTGGATCTCGGCGGCGACCTGACGGCGTCGCTCACCGGTGCGCTCGAATCGGCGTTGACGGCGGGCGGCAGTCTCGGCGCCGAACTGGGCGGCAACCTGGGGGCCGACCTGACCGCGGCACTGAGCGGGGCCCTCGCCTCCGCTCTCGCGGCCGGAGGATCGGTGGGCACCGACCTGGGTGTCGCACTCGGTGGGGTGCTCGACGGCAGCCTCGGCGGGGTGCTCGACGGCAGCCTCGGCGGGGTGCTCGACGGCAGCCTCGGCGGCGATCTGGGGGCCACGATCGGTGGGGCGCTCGGTGGTGCTCTCGGGGTGGACGGTGATCTGACGACGTCGCTCGGCACCGCCCTCGACCACGCACTGCAACTCGGCGGTTCCGTCGGTGGCGGTGCGGAGGGCGGCCTCGACCTCGAGGCGGGAGTCGATCTCGGCGGTGTGCTCGGGAACGCGTTCTCGGTGGGCGGTCAGGCGGGCGCCGACCTGGGTGCCGCGCTCGGCGGTGTTCTCGGCGGCGGCCTCGACACCGGCGGCTCCCTCGACGTCGGTGGACTGCTCGCCGGTGAGGGCGGATTCGGCACGGAACTCGGTGGGGCCGTCGGTGGTCTGCTCGGTACCGGCAGCGCGGGCGGCGCCGACCTCGGTGCGGCGCTCGACGCCGCGATCGGCGCCGGTGGCGGACTCGGCTCGACCGGAAACGTCGGCGGCGAGGCCGGGGGTGGTCTCGACCTGGCGGGGGATGCGGCCGCGAACCTCACGACCGGGGTGACGTCGGCACTGCAGGGCGTCGTCGATGCGGGCGCCGCCGCCGGCACCAACGCGTGGTCGTCCATCGACACCGACGCGTTCGGGTCCGTGCACTCGGACGCCGGGCTGCTCGGCGGCCTCGACACGGCACTGCAGGGTGGGCTCGATGCGGCACTGCAGGGTGGGCTCGATGCGGCACTGCAGGGTGGGCTCGATGCGGGTCTGCACGGCGGGCTCGGGTCGGTGGCCCCCGAACACGCGGTCTCCGACGTCCTGCCCGACCTCGGCCACGATCTGCTGCCGTGACCGGTCGGGTGTGACGCCGCGGCGGCGGCCCCGGTCGGCTGTAACGATCGGAGCCGCCGCCGCGCTATGTCGGCAGGAGAGGATCGGGGTGCTCGGATGAACGACGCGATGACGGACCTGCTCGACCGGACCGCGCGGATCGCCGCCTCGGCGGGCCGCACGGATCTGGTCGAGCGGCTGGACGTGGCCCGTATCCGGGTGACCGATCCCCGGTTCCGGGTCGTCGTGGTGGGCCAACTGGGTCAGGGCAAGAGCCAGTTCGTGAACTCGCTGCTCGATCTCGCGGTGTGCTCGGTGGGCGACGACGAGACGACCGCGATCCCCACCGTGGTGCAGAACGCCGACCGCACGTTCGCCGAACTGGTGCTCGCGGCATCGTCCGGTCCGCCACTGCGGGTGGACGTTCCGCTCGACCAGGTGGACGGGCTCACCCCCTCGTCGCCGCTCGCGGCGGGACGGGACGTGCTGCGACTCGAGGTGAACGTGCCGAGTCCGCTGCTCGCGGACGGTCTGGTGTTCGTCGACACCCCCGGCGTGGGCGGGCACGGAAACCCGCACGCGGCAGCGACACTCGGGCTGCTGCCCGCCGCCGACGCGGTGCTGATGGTGTCGGACGCCAGCCAGGAGTTCACCGAACCCGAGCTCGCGTTCCTGCGGCAGGTGACCGCGCTGTGCCCGGCGGTCGCGTGCCTGGTCACCAAGACCGACCTGTACCCGCACTGGCGGCGGATCGTCGACGCCGACCGCGAGCATCTGGGGCGGGCCGGGCTGGACGTGCCGCTGCTGCCGATCTCGTCGCTGCTGCGTTCGCACGCGCTGCGCCTCGACGACGCTTCGCTGCACGAGGAATCCGGGTTCGACGCGCTGTACGACTTCCTGCGGACCCGCGTCGTCGACCACGCCTCCGGGGGGCTGCGGCGCACTGTGTCCGGCGACGTGCACGCCGTCGTCGAACACCTGCAACTGACACTCGCGAGTGAGCTTGCTGCGCTGCGGGATCCGGAGAAGGGAACCGTCGCCGTCGCGGAACTGCAGCGCGCCAAGGACACCGCCGAGGCACTGCAGAAGAAGTCGGCCCGCTGGCAGCAGACCCTCGCCGACGGCGTCGCCGATCTGGCCGCCGACATCGACCACGACCTGCGGGACCGGCTGCGGCAGGTGACCCGGGAAGCCGAGAAAGCCGTCGACGAGGGCGATCCGGGACGCGAATGGGACGAGCTGGGGCAGTGGCTCGCGGACCAGGTGGCCCAGTCGGTGGGCGACAACTTCGTGTGGGCGCACGACCGGGCCCTGTGGCTCGCGGAGACCGTCGCCGAGCACTTCGCGGACGCCGGCCGGGTGGAGCTGCCGCAGATCGACGTCGCCGGACTCGACGGGGTCCTCGAACCGGTCGCCGAACTCGGAGATCTCGAGTCGGGCCGGATCGGGCTCACCCAGAAGGTGCTGGTGGGGATGCGCGGTTCGTACGGCGGTGTCCTGATGTTCGGTCTCGTCACGACCCTGATGGGGATGGCGCTGGTCAACCCGGTGTCGATCGGTGCGGGCGTCCTGCTGGGCACCAAGGCGTACCGCGACGACCGGGACGCCCGCGTCGTCAAGCGCCGCGGCGACGCGAAGATCGCGATCCGCCGGTTCACCGACGACGTCAGCTTCCAGGTCGGCAAGGAATCCAAGGATCGGCTGCGGCTCGTCCAGCGGCTGCTGCGCGACCACTTCACGGCCGTCGCCGAGCAGACGTTGCGGTCGCTCGCCGACTCGCTGCGGGCCGCGCAGGAGGCGGCCGGGGCCGAGGCGGGGGAACGTGCCCGCCGCACCACGGAGGTGCAGCGGCAACTCGAGGTGCTGTCCGCTCTGAAAGAGCAGTCGACCCAACTGTTCCCGGTCGACGTTCCGGAAGACGAGGAGGTCGGCGCATGACGTCGTCGCTGGATCGGGCCCGGGCGCTCGTCGCCGCCGCCCGCACGAGCTATCCGACGGACAGCGACGCCCGTGCCCGCCTCGCGGTGTGCGCGGCCCGGCTCGACGAGCCCCTGCGGGTCGCGCTGGCCGGGTCGATCAAGGCCGGGAAGTCCACGCTCCTCAATGCTTTCGTCGGGCAGGACATCGCCCCGACCGATGCGACCGAGTGCACCCGCGTCGTCACGTGGTACCGGAACGGGGCCACCCCGACCGTCACCGCCCACTACGACGGCGGCCGCACCGTCCCGGTCACCGTGCAGCGGCCCGCCGGCCGGCTCACGTTCGATCTCGGGGACCTCACCGCCGACCGCGTCGACCGCATCGACGTCGACTGGCCGGCCGGCGCCCTGACCCACACCACGATCGTCGACACGCCGGGCACGTCGTCGCTGTCGCGGGACGTCTCGGCCCGCACCCTCGACATGCTCACCCCCGAGGACGGGGTGTCCGGAGCCGACGCGGTCGTCTACCTGATGCGCAGCCTCAGCGCCTCCGACGTGCAGTTCCTCGGCCGGATAGGCGCCCACGTGGGGGGTGAATCCGGCCCGCTCGGTGTGGTCGGGGTGGTGTCGCGCGCCGACGAGGTCGGGGCCGGGCGGGCCGACGCGATGCTGTCCGCGCAGGAGGTGGCGTCCCGGTTCGCGTCCGAACTCGAGTCCACCGGACTGTGCCAGGCCGTCGTACCCGTCGCGGGCCTGCTCGCATTGGGGGCGCGGACGTTGCGGCAGAGCGAGTTCGCGGTGTTCGAGGCGCTCGCCGCCGTGCCCGACGCCGAACTGCAGGTGGCGATGCTGTCGGTGGACCGGTTCGGGCGCGACGACGCCGCACTGCCCGTCGACGGGGCGTTGCGCCGGCAACTGGCGGACCGGTTCGGGCTCTTCGGGATCCGTTCGGCCGTCACCCTGATCCGGCTCGGGGTGAACGATTCCCCTTCCCTGGCAGCGGAACTGGTGAAGCGCAGTGGCCTCGACGAGCTGCGGCAGGTGATCGACGTCCAGTTCGGGCAGCGCGCCGAGCAACTCAAGGCGCACTCGGCGCTCGTCGCACTCGAACGCGTCCTCGAGGCGCATCCGACGCCGCAGTCGCCGGACCTGCTCGCCGAGGCCCGGCGTCTGCTCGCCGACGTCCACGGCTTCGCGGAACTGCGCATGCTCGGCCGCCTGCGCTCCGGCGACACCGGTCTTCCCACAGGCGAACTCGCCGAACTGCACCGGCTGCTCGGTGGATTCGGGATCGGCGCCACCCAGCGTCTCGGCCTGCCGGACGACGCAACCCCCGATCTCCTGAACGCCGCCGCCCTCGCCGCCGTCCGGGCGTGGCGGGCCCGCGCCGACCATCCCCTGCTCGACCCGTTCACCGTCCTCGCGTGCCGCACCGCCGCCCGCAGCGCCGAGGGGGTGCTCGCCGAACTCGGCGAGTCGTGAAGCATGTCCGCCGGTAGCCGGGTGGAATCCTTCACGGAACGCCGGTCACCCCAGCGGACGCAGAAACTTCCCGGCGATGTCGAGGGCCGGCCGGGAGCTGTCCCCGTCGACGACGAGGACGGCGAACGCGATGTTGCCGTCGACGCCGACGAACCAGCCGTGGGCACTGTTCCCGGCTTCGGCGGTCCCGGTCTTGCCCATCAGCCCGGGAATGTCGGTGAGCGATGTCGCGGTGCCGGCGTCGACGGTTTCGGTCATCATCGCCCGCAGCGCGTCGAGGCGTCCGGGATCGATGGGCTGCGCATCGTGGTCGGCGGTACCGGGCTCGCCGGCGATCAACTGCGGCAAGGGGGTTCGACCCGAGCCGACCGTCGCGGCCACCATCGCCATACCGAACGGGCTGGCCAGGTTCTCGCCCTGCCCGATCGCCGCCTCCACCCGCTGCGCCGGGGTGTCCGTCGACGGCACCGACCCGGTCACGGTCGTCATACCGGGGGTCACATAGTCCACACCGAGCCCGAAGTCGAGGGCCTGCTGCTGCAGTTCGTCGGGGGCCATACCGACGGCGAGCTTGCCCATCGTGGTGTTGCACGAGTGCGCGAACGCCGTGTGCAGCGGCACCCGGCCCAGATCGAACTCGTCGTCGTTGGGGATGGTGCGGCCCTCGATGGTCGCGGTGCCGGGGCAGTCGACCATGCTGTCGGCGGTCACCGTGCCGTCCGAGAGGGCGGCGGTGGTGGTGATCGTCTTGAACGTCGACCCCGGCGGGTACAGGCCGGTCAGGGCGATCGGCCCGGACTCGTCGGCGGCCTTGTTCTGCGCGACCGCCAGCACCCGGCCGGACGACGCATCGAGCGCCACCAGTGCGCTCGCCCGCGACTCGGTGTCCACCGCCTGCTGCGCGAAACGCTGCACGTTCGGGTCGATCGTGGTGCGGACGACGGTGCCGTCCGCGGGATCTCCGCCCGCGAGGGTGCCGGCGACCTCACCGTCCGGGTTCACCGTCTGCACCCGCCAGCCGGACGACTGCTGCTGCCGCGACTCCCACTCCTGCCGGATTCCGGAGACCAGCGGGGAGGTGAGCGTCCGGTCCACGGTGAGCAGCCGCAGCTGGTCGGAGAGCACGATGCCGGGCAGCGTCTCGAGCTCGGCCCGGATCGGGGCCGCGTCCTCCTGCCGCAGGCTCACCAGATTGACGCGCTCGGACGACGGATCCGGCCGGGGCAGGGTGAAACCCGGAACCGGCCCACCGAGGAGAGAGGTCACGCGGGCCGCCGTGGCCGGGTCGCTCGCCAGTACCCGTGGATCGGCGTCGACCACCGTCACCGTCTGCGGCGCCAGCAGCGGCATCGCGTTCGCGTCGAGGACCGCGCGGGTGTCCGCGATCGGCGTGAACTGCACCGCCTGACCGGGTTGCAGGCGATCGTTGACGACGTCCGCCGACCACTCGATCCGGCGGTCGCCGTCGACGGTGCGCAGCGCAGCCGTCGACGAGTAGTCCCACACCCGGCCGCCACCGAAATCCCACGCCGACCGGTACGTGAACCGGGAATCGTCGGCCGACTCGACGGTGAACGTGGCGGCGGTGTCGGCGCCCAGACCGTCGAACGTGCGGCGCAGCACGTCGGCCGCCGCGGCCGGGTCGTCGGTGAGGGACGCGGCCCGGTCGACGTCACGGTCGGCGAGCGCGTCGGTGAACTGTCCGGCGACGTCCTGCCCCGAATCCGGCCCCAGGAGGCCGCACGACGTCAACGCCACCGTCCCCGCGAGCGCGAGGGTGACGTGCTTCCGTCGAGCCTTCCGCCGTGCCGCTGTCATCTGCTCGCTCCGTCCGTTCGGTCCCGCTGTTCGTGTCGCCGCGCTGGGGCAGCGAAACACTCTTCTCACGGGCCAGTCCAATAGGCTATTGCCGTAGTCGCGATATTCGTTCCATATCAAGCCAGGTGAGAGGCGCCGTGAACCTGCTGTTGCACCTCGAATTCTTTCTCGCGGTCGCCGAGGAACAGCACTTCGGTCGTGCCGCCGCCCGGCTCGGAATGACCCAGCCCCCGCTCAGCCAGGGCATCAAGAAACTCGAGCGGGAACTCGACGTCACACTCTTCCACCGCACAGCGAAGGGTGCAGTGCTCACGGCGGACGGTCAGTCGCTGCTGCCCGACGCCGTCGACCTCGTCTCCCGGGCCCACCGGTTCACCGACTCCGCCCGCCGGCGCGGAGCCGAGCAGCGGACGATCCGGCTGGCGGTGATGCCGAAGGTGCCCACCGCGCTGGTCGCCGACCTCGTCGCGACACTCCGCGAGGCCACCGTCTCCGGGCGCGTGGAGACGGTGATCGCCCCGAGCTCCGACATCGTCGACCAGCTCGAGTCCGGGGCGCTGGACGTCGGTGTCGTCGAACATCCCGCCCTGGTCGAACCGTTGACCGGCAGCGATGTCGTGTCCCTGCCGCTGAGCCTGCTCGTCCCCGCGGCGCATCCTGCGGCGCACCACGATCCGTGTGAGCTGTCCCGGGTCGGGGGCCTGCGGATGGCGTCACCACCACGCTCCGACGGGCCCGCCGCCCACGACCTGCAGATCGACGCGTTCGCCCGTCTCGGGATCGACCTCGAGATCGTCCCCGCCCCGGACGACCGGTGGGCACTCGCCTCGGTCGCCGCCGGTCAGGCATTCGCGCTCACCGCCGACCCCGAGTTGTCGGCACCCGGCGTGCAGCGGGTGCGTCCCGACTCGGACGCGCTGCGGCTGCGCCTGCGGTGCCTGCGCTCCCCGTCCGGGGGTGTCGCGGACGCCGTGATCGACGCCGCCGCCCGTTGCATCGCCCGGTTCGCCGATGCGGCCGGGTCCGGGCTCGGGGGAGCCGTACGGTGATCGCGGAACTGTTCCGGGACGCCGGCGTCCACGGCCGGATGCACGCCGTCCCGGTCGGCGCCGCGGACACCGAGTACGGGCTGGGCGCCGACGACCCCGTCGTCATGGCGTCGGTGTACAAGCTGCCGGTGCTGGTCACGTTCTGCCGGCTCGTGGACGCCGGGGAGATCGACCCGCTCGAACCCGTCGTGCTCGCCCCCGGCGGCCGCACCCCCGGCCCCACCGGCGTCTCCCAGTTCCTCGACGAGGTGCGCCTGTCGATGCGCGACGCGGTCCGCTCCATGACGGCGGTGTCCGACAACGCGGCCGCCGACGAGGTGCTGCGCAGGCTCGGCGTCGACCGCGTGAACGCGACGATGCGGGAACTGGGGCTGACCGTGACGACGGTGCTCGGTGGCACGGCACAGATCCTGCAGACCCTCGTCACCGACACCGAAACCGACTCCCCGGCAGCAGCGTTCGCAGCTCTCGGGGACAACGATGCGATCGTGTACCCCACCGGCTACGACCCCGTCCTGTCGAGCGCGACCACCGCGCGGGACATGACCGCGCTGTTGTCGAGGGTGTGGTCGGGGGCCGCTGCGTCGGCCGAACAGACCGCGTTCATGCGGGCAGTGCTGTCGAGTCAGGTGTTCACGGCGCGACTGCGGTCCGGGTTCCCCTACGCCGACGTCGTCGTCGCCGGCAAGACCGGCACCCTCGGGGCGGTCCGCAACGAGGTCGGGGTGATCGAGTTCCCGGACGGCGCGGCCTTCGCGGTCGCCGTGTTCACCCGCGCCGCCCGCGCCGACCCGCTGCTCCCGGCGGCCGACGCGGCGATCGGACAGGCCGCTCGGGCCGCGATCGCGGACCTGCGGCGGCGCGGAAACTAGCGCCCGAGGTGGCGCAGGGCCGAGCGGGCCGCGTGGTGGCCGCCCATGCCGTGCACCCCGCCACCCGGCGGCGTCGACGCCGAACACAGGTACACGCCGGGGATGCCGGTCGCATACGGGTCGAGGGCGAGGCGGGGCCGGGCCAGGAGTTGCAGCGGATCGTTGGCACCGGACGCGATGTCGCCGCCCACATAGTTCGGGTTGTAGACGGGCATCTCGACCGCGGACCGGGTGGAACTGCCGACGATCCGATCCCGGACGCCCGGCGCGAACCGTTCGATCTGCCGCAGGATCGGTTCGGTCGCGTTCCCCGTGAAACCGTGCGGCACATGCGCGTACGCCCACACCGGGTGGACACTCCCCGCCGACCTGGACGGGTCGGCCAGATACTGCTGGCCGATCAGCACGAACGGGCGTTGCGGCATCCGGCCCCGCTGTAGATCGCGTTCCGTGGCCGCGACCTCCGCGATCGTCCCGCCCAGATGGACGGTCCCGGCCCGCCGGCACGCGTCGTCGCGCCACGGGATGCCGCCGTCGACGGCGAGGTCGAGCCGGAACGCGGCCGGACCGTACCGGTACCGCCGGTAGGCGCGGGCCACCCTGCGCGGCAACCGATTTCCCGCCAACTCGAGCGCCCCGGTCGGCGACACGTCGAGCATCGTGATCTCGGCACGTGGCAGTTCCCCGAGCGACCGCACCCACCGGCCCGTCTCGATCCGCCCGCCGTGCGCGCGCAGCAGCGACGCGAGGGCGTCGGCGATCGCCCGGGACCCGCCGCGCGCCACGGGCCACCCGTACCGGTGCCCGGCTGCGATCATGAGCAGACCCACCGCCGACGTCGTCGGCCGTGTCAACGGCTGGTAGGCGTGCGCGGCGACCCCCGCGAACAGGGCCCGAGCCTGCGGCGTCCGCCACCGCCGGGCCGTCCACGTCGCGGGGGCAAGGGCGCCTGCCCCGAAGCGTGCCAGCGTGATCGGGTGTTCCGGGAGATGCGCGATCGGGCGCAGCACGTCGGCGGTGAGATCGTCGAGACGGTCGGCGAGCGGCCCGAACGATCGCCGCCACGCCGCACCGTCCCGCCCCAGGACGGCGGCGGTGTCGGCGACGGACCCGGTGAGCACGCCGGGGGCCGCGTCGTCGAGAGGATGCGCCAGATCGACCTCGGGCCGACACCACTCGAGGCCGTGCGCGGCCAGGTCGAGGGACCGGAAGAACGGGGACGCCGCCCCCATCGGATGCGCCGCCGAACAGTCGTCGTGCAGCAGTCCGGGCAGGATCCGTTCACTCGTACGGGTGCCGCCGCCGATCGCGTCGGCACCCTCGTAGACCGTCACGGACACGCCGTCCAGTGCCAGCGTCACGGCCGCGGCCAGTCCGTTGGGGCCGGAACCGACGACGACCGCGTCCGTCACGAGATGCCCCGGAGATCCTGGGGGCTCCGGGAATGCAGCCACGCCGACAGCGGCGGCGAGTAGAGCAGCGTCGTCCCCGCGATCACCAGTCCGGTCTGCAGCAGTGGCGCCCACGCGAACACGTGCAGCGCCACGTCGCGGGCATCAACCAGCACGTTCCACGACAGCAGCGCCGCGACGACGGTCAGCGCGCCGACGATCGTCAGTGCGGTCCGGGCGCCGAGGCTGCGGCGGCGCAGGCGTATCAGCGCGGCCAGTCCCGAGAGCACCAGCAGCAGTCCGACCCCGCCGACCCCGAGCATGCTCAGGTCTGCGGCGGACGATGCGTCGTAGTGGTCGGCCGTCGGGTCGCGCTCGGTCAGGCCGGCCGCGAGCGCGTCCGACACCGTCTCGTACTCGACGGCGAGCACCCCGGCCTGCGCGGTGAACACCGCGAACGACGCCGCCCACACGGTGAACACCGTGACGAGGCTCCGTGGCGGCGGCGTCGGACCGTTGTCGTGCAGGGGTGCGACGACGACGTCGGGGCGCGGGGGCTGTGGTCGGGGCGCGGATCGGTCCACGTATCGGATCGTATCGGCGACCGGCGGGTTCGCGGGCCGGGAACAAATCTTCGGAGGTGCCCGTTGAGCCCTACGAGAACCTGAGCGTATGAGACTCAAGTTTCGGGTTGACGGAACGTCGAACCGAATGCAAACTTGAGCCGGATGCGCTCACATAGGTTCATTCGGTCAGCGTAGACAAGCGAAACCGCAGCTCCTGAGGCTGCGCAGAAGGAAAGTGAGGGATCACTATGGCTCGTGCGGTCGGAATCGACCTCGGGACCACCAACTCGGTCGTGTCTGTTCTCGAAGGCGGCGAGGCTGTGGTGGTCGCCAACTCCGAGGGCGCACGCACCACCCCGTCCGTCGTCGCCTTTGCCAAGAACGGTGAAGTGCTCGTCGGACAGCCCGCCAAGAACCAGGCGGTCACCAACGTCGACCGCACGATCCGCTCGGTCAAGCGCCACATCGGCACCGACTGGACCGTCGCCATCGACGACAAGAACTACACGCCGCAGGAGATCAGCGCCCGCACGCTGATGAAGCTCAAGCGCGACGCCGAGGCGTACCTGGGTGAGGAGATCACCGACGCCGTCATCACCGTCCCCGCCTACTTCGAGGACTCGCAGCGTCAGGCCACCAAGGAAGCCGGCCAGATCGCGGGCCTGAACGTCCTGCGCATCGTCAACGAGCCCACCGCGGCCGCGCTCGCGTACGGCCTCGACAAGGGTGAGAAGGAACAGACCATCCTGGTCTTCGACCTCGGCGGCGGCACGTTCGACGTGTCCCTGCTCGAGATCGGTGACGGCGTCGTCGAGGTCCGCGCGACCTCCGGTGACAACCACCTCGGTGGCGACGACTGGGACGAGCGCATCGTGTCGTGGCTCGTCGACAAGTTCAAGGCGCAGAACGGCATCGACCTCACCAAGGACAAGATGGCCCTGCAGCGTCTGCGCGAGGCCGCGGAGAAGGCGAAGATCGAGCTGTCCAGCTCGCAGTCGACGTCCATCAACCTGCCGTATATCACGGTCGACGCGGACAAGAACCCGCTGTTCCTCGACGAGCAGCTCACCCGCGCCGAGTTCCAGAAGATCACCTCCGATCTCCTCGACCGCACCCGCGCGCCGTTCCAGCAGGTCGTCAAGGACGCCGGCATCTCGGTCAAGGACATCGACCACGTCGTGCTCGTCGGTGGCTCCACCCGTATGCCCGCCGTCTCCGACCTGGTGCGCGAGCTCACCGGTGGCCGCGAGCCCAACAAGGGCGTCAACCCGGACGAGGTCGTGGCCGTCGGTGCCGCACTGCAGGCCGGTGTCCTCAAGGGCGAGGTCAAGGACGTCCTGCTGCTCGACGTCACCCCGCTGTCCCTCGGTATCGAGACCAAGGGCGGCGTGATGACCAAGCTCATCGAGCGCAACACCACCATCCCCACCAAGCGTTCCGAGACCTTCACCACGGCGGACGACAACCAGCCGTCGGTGCAGATCCAGGTGTTCCAGGGCGAGCGCGAGATCGCGTCGCACAACAAGCTCCTGGGCTCCTTCGAGCTCGCGGGCATCCCGCCGGCCCCGCGTGGCGTGCCGCAGATCGAGGTCACCTTCGACATCGACGCCAACGGCATCGTCCACGTCACCGCCAAGGACAAGGGCACCGGCAAGGAGAACACGATCAAGATCCAGGACGGCTCCGGCCTGTCCAAGGAGGAGATCGACCGGATGGTCAAGGACGCCGAGGCGCACGCCGAGGAGGACAAGGCCCGCCGCGAGGAGGCCGAGGTCCGCAACCAGGCCGACTCGCTGGTCCACCAGACGGAGAAGTTCGTCAAGGACAACGAGGACAAGGTTCCGGCCGACGTCAAGGACAAGGTCGAGGCTGCGGTCGCCGAGGTCAAGACGGCCCTCGCCGGCACCGACCTCGAGGCAGTCAAGGCTGCCGTCGAGAAGCTGTCGACCGAGTCGCAGGCCCTCGGCCAGGCGATCTACGACGCGCAGGCCGCCGACGGTGCTGCCGCCGGTGACGCCGGTGCAGCGGCCGACCCGAACGTCGTCGACGCCGAGGTCGTCGACGAGCCGACCGACCAGGACAAGAAGTGACTCCGGAGAACTCGGCGAATCCCGACCGTGATCCGGTGATCACCGACGGCGTCGTCGTCGACCCGTTCGACGAGGCGGTCTCCGAGGAGACTGCTGCGGCCGCCTCGCCGGAGGGTTCCTCGGACGCCGCGGCAGCCGACGAGACGTCGGAGCCGGACGCGCTGACCACGGTCACCGCGGAACGGGACCAGCTCGAAACCGAACTGGGCTACGCGAAGGCCGAGATCGCCAACATCCGTCGCAACTCGCTGGCCCGCATCGAGCGGGCCGTCGAGGACGAACGAGTCGCGGTCGTGGGCAAGTTCCTCGACCTCGTCGACGACCTCGACCGCGCCCGCGCCCACGGCGACCTCGAGACCGGACCGCTCAAGGCCCTGTCCGACAAGCTGTCCGGCATCCTCGACGGACTCGGCCTCGCCGCGTTCGGCGTGGAGGGCGACGCCTTCGACCCGGACCTGCACGAGGCCGTGCAGATGGACGGCGACGGCAGCACCCCCGTCCTCGGCGCAGTCCTGCGCAAGGGCTACCGCCTCGGCGACCGCACCCTGCGGACCGCCATGGTGACGGTGACGAACAACGAGTAGGCGCTGCATGCCTGTGCGCCTTTTCGGTGGTACCCACTACCGAAAAGGCGCACAGGCGCCGTAGGCGCAAGGAAGGAGGAGACGCCCAGTGAGTCAACGGGAGTGGATCGAAAAGGACTTCTACAAGGACCTGGGTGTCTCGTCCGACGCCTCGGCCGACGAGATCAAGAAGGCGTATCGGAAACTGGCCCGGGATCTGCACCCCGACGCCAATCCCGGTGACACCACGGCCGAGGAGCGGTTCAAGGCGGTCAGTGAGGCCAACGCCGTGCTGTCCGATCCCGCGAAACGCAAGGAGTACGACGAGGCTCGCCGCCTGTTCGCGAGCGGCGGCTTCGGCCCCCACGCCGGATACCAAGGTGGTGGCGGCTTCGGCCCCGGTGCAGGCGGCTTCGACATCGGCGACCTGTTCGGTGGCGGCGCGGCCGGCGGCGACGGCGGCCTCGGTGACATCTTCGGTGGCCTGTTCAACCGTGGCGGCGGCCGTACCACGGCGAGTTCACGCCCGCGGCGCGGCAGCGATGTCGAAACCGAGACGACACTCGAGTTCCGGGAGGCGGCGCTCGGTGTGACGGTCCCGCTGCGGCTGACCAGCCCGTCGTCGTGCACCACCTGCCACGGCAGCGGCGCCAAGCCCGGAACCAGTCCGCGGGTGTGCCCGCGCTGCAACGGAACCGGCATCGTCAGCCGCAACCAGGGTGCGTTCGGATTCAGTGAGCCGTGCGACGACTGCCGCGGCACCGGTTCCATCATCGACGACCCGTGCCCCGACTGCCACGGCAACGGTGTCACCAACCGCACCCGCAGCATCACCGTCCGCGTCCCGTCCGGGGTCAGCGACGGAACCCGGATCCGGCTCGCCGGACAGGGGGAGGCCGGGCTGCGTGGGGCACCGTCCGGTGACCTGTACGTCACCGTGCACGTCCGTCCCGACAAGGTGTTCGGCCGCAACGGCGACGATCTGACGGTCGTCGTCCCGGTCAGCTACGGCGAACTCGTCCTCGGCACCGCAGTCTCCGTTCCGACTCTCGAAGGTCGTGTCGGAGTGAAGGTTCCGGCCGGAACCGCCGACGGACGAGTTCTCAGGGTGCGAGGGCGCGGTGTGCCCAAGCGCGGCGGAGGAGCCGGCGATCTGCTGGTGACCGTCAAGGTCGCCGTCCCGCAGAAACTCGACGACCCCGCCATCGAGGCACTCCAGACGTATCTGGAAGCGGAGAAGGCCAGCGGATTCGATCCGCGGGCAGGATGGGCCGGCGCCTGACGGCCCACACCGATCGAACGGGTGAACCATCATGAGTGACAAGAGGTATACGCAGTCGGACACCACACCGGATCCCGACGCGCGACTGTTCGTCATCTCGGTCGCCGCCGAACTCGCCGGCATGCATGCACAAACCCTGCGCAACTACGACCGGCTCGGCCTGGTCACCCCGCACCGCACCAGCGGAGGGGGGCGCCGCTACTCGCCCCGCGACGTCGCCCTCCTCCGCGAAGTGCAGCGCCTGTCGCAGGACGAAGGCGTCAATCTCGCCGGCATCAAACGGATCATCGAACTCACCAACCAGGTCGAAGCCCTGCAGAACCGTGTCGAGGAGATGGCCGCCGAGATCTCCCGCATCCACGCCGGTTACCGCCGCGACCTCGTCCCCGTCACCCACAGCAGCGCGCTCGTCGTGTGGAAACCCCGCAACGAACGCTGAGCACGACCCCCGAACGGGAACCCAGCGCACACTTTCTCACCGAAAGCGTGCACCGGGTTCCCGTTCGTCGTTCCGGTGCATATGTCCCACCGTGCGGGCGTCGTGTTGACGAGACGTACGTCACAACTTAGGCTCCCGATCGAGCGATTGCTTGGTGAGCAAGCGGTTGCTTGAAGGATCCTGCTCGGACGCCGGCCCCGGTCGACGGTGCCGCGACGGGTCTCCCTCGTCCGATCAAGCAGGTGAGTGCCTGACTTGGTGTGTTTCTGGTGTCCTAGGAGGACAGTCATGCGAAATCGGCGTCCAGTTCTCGTTGCGGCAGTAGCGGTGTCGGCCTTGACCCTCGCTGCGTGCGGTAGCGCGGACTCCACCGAGGCGGGCGGCGCGGACCAGCCGTACCGTGTCCTCGTCACCGGCGGTATCAGTGCACAGGGTGTGCTCGCCGCCAATGCCGAGACCTCGATCCTCGCGGCGAAGGCCGGTGCCCAGGTCCAGAACGAGGCCGGGGGCGTCGGTGGGCGGCAGATCGAACTGACCGTCGTCGACGACGCCGGGGACGCCACCATTGCGGTCACCAAGCTGCGCGAGGCCATCAACAAGCAGAAGCCGGACCTGGTGCTCAACTCCGGTCCGTCGTCGATCGGTGCCGCGACGCTCCCGATCCTCAAGCAGAACAAGATCCTCTCGTTCAACGTCTCGCCGACGGAGGACTCGACGAATCCGTCGAAGTTCCCGCTCAACTTCGATCTCGCGCCCGGCGCCACCGACAACGCGCGCGGCATCGTCGGCTACGCGAAGGACAAGGGCTACAACGATATCGGTGTCATCCACGGCAGCACCGCCTACGGTGAACTGTTCGGCAAGGAGATGACGAGCGCGCTCGAGAAGGCCGGCCTGAAGCAGGTCGCCAACGAGGAGTACGAGGCCACCGCCCTCGACATGACCGCGCAGCTGCAGTCGCTCAAGAACGCCGGCGCCAAGGCGATCGCGCTGGACGCGTACGGTGCGCCGCTCGGATACCTGCTGCAGAGCATGCAGCGGCTGGCCTGGGACGTGCCGATCATCGGGAACACGTCCGTGTCGAGCACCAGCCTGGTCGCGAACGAGCCCCCGAACGGTGTTCTCGGCACGCCCGAGATGAAGAACCTCGTCTCCCAGGTGTTCACGAGCACCGTCTACGACCCGGACAACGCGGCCGTGAACCAGATGGTCGACACGATGGCCTCGATCGGCACCATCTCGTCGACGCTGATCATCGCCGACAACTACGACGCGTTCCCGCTCGTCGCGGCAGCCGCGGAGAAGGCCGGCACCACCACCGACGCCGAGAAGCTCGCTGAGGCGCTCGAAACCGAAGAGGTCCAGGAGAACGCGAAGACGGCGTTCCTGTCGCGCTACAACTTCACCGCCGACAACCACGGCCCCAACCCGAACCAGGACGAGATGGAGTTCATCGCGCCCACCAAGGTCGTCAACGGCCAGTTCGGTAACCCGGCCGCGTGATGTCGACGAACTCCGAGAACTCTTCGGAGAGGAGGGAACTGCGATGACGATTCTGTGGTCCGGGCTCGCGCTCGGCGCCGTGTACGTGCTGGTCGCGATCGGGTACAACATCGTGTTCGTGTCGTCGAACACGTTCAACTTCGCGCAGGCACAGCTGATGATGGTGGGCACGTTCGTGGCCTACACCGGGCTCGTGACCCTGAAGCTTCCCGTGCTGGTCGTCGCCGTCATGGCGACGGTCACGGTGATGCTGCTGGCCGCGCTCGAGGAACAGATCGCGATCCGGCCGGTCGCCGACCACCAGAACCAGTTGGTGACCACATTGGGTGTGGCGACACTGCTCAACGGTGCCACCCAGTTGATCTGGGGCAGTGAACCACTCACGGTGCCGTTCTTCGGTTCCAGTGATCCGATCACGATCCTGGGCGGCCGCACCTACCCGTACGAGATCGCGCTGCTGGTGCTGTCGATCGTGCTCGTCGTCGGGCTCGGGCAGCTGAGCAAGCGGACGATGACCGGTCTGGCGCTCATGGGTGTCTCGGAGGACCGGGAGGCCGCGATGCTGCGTGGCGTGAACGTGCGTCGGATCGCGATGGGGGCGTTCGCGTTCTCGGGTGCGCTCGCCGGTGTGCTCGGGCTGTTCGTCGGCCCCAAGACGTTCGCCGTCGCCACACTCGGTGCGGCGTTGGCGCTCAAGGGTTTCGTGGCGCTCGCGATCGGCGGCTTCGGGTCGCTGCCGGGGGCACTGATCGGTGGGCTCACCGTCGGTCTCGTCGAGTCGTTCACGGCACTGTGGTTCGGTAGCCAGTACAGCAACATCGCGGTGTTCGTCGTGCTGATCGTCGTGCTCATGGTCAAGCCGGCGGGGCTGTTCGGCACCGTGAAGGAACGGGTGGTGTGACGATGCAGATCTGGAGAAAGATTCGCGCGGTCCCCGGCTGGGTCTTCGCGCTCGTGTTCGCGGCCGTCGTGCTGCTCGCACCGGTACTGGGGTTGGACGCCACCAACACCCGGCAGTTGCAGCTCGCGTGCATCCTCGCGCTGGTGGTCAGCGGTCTGAACCTGAGCCTCGGCTACGCGGGTGAACTCGCACTCGGCCAGGCCGCGATGTACGCGGCCGGCGCCTACACCGCCGGACTGCTGTCGCAGGCCGGGCACACCGACATCCTGGTGCAGCTGCTGGCGGCGGGGGCGGTCGCGCTCGTCGTCGGCATCGTCACCGGCATTCCCGGTCTGCGACTGGGCAGCTGGTCACTGGCGATGACGTCCTTCTTCCTGGTCCTGTTGGTGCCCGACATCCTCGCGATCTTCGGTGGCAACACCGGTGGACGCAACGGCCTGTCCGGGATGGAACCGCCGACCCTGTTCGGTCAGGACGTCGACCGGGACTTCTTCTACGTCGTCGTCGGCGTGACGATCGTGTGGTTCGTGGTGATGCGCAACCTGGTGGTGTCGCGGCACGGCATCGCGTTCCGGACGCTCAAGCAGTCTCCGGTCCTCGCCCAGTCCCAGGGCGTGTCGGTGTACCGGATGAAGCTGCTGGGCTACGCGATCGGCGCTGTCCCTGCCGGTCTGGCCGGTGCCCTGTTCGCGAACACCGACCTGTTCATCGCCCCCGAGGCGTTCGGGTTCACGTTCGCCACCGCGGTACTGGCGGCGTCGATCCTCGGCGGTTCGGCCAGCGTCTACGGCGCGGTCATCGGTGCGGCGATCATGCAGTTCGGCCCCAACCAGTCCACCGCGTTCCAGGAGTACTCGCTGCTGTTCTACGGCGGATTCCTCATCCTCGGTGGCGTCCTGCTCTCCGGCGGCCTGATCAAGGTGTTCCGCGGGATCGCCGCCCGACTCGATCGCAAGGCCGGGATCGGCGTCGCCGAACGACCCGAACCGCGGGATCCGAACGAGATCCCCGTCGTCGCACCGATCGCCGGCGCGGCCCTCGAGGTCGACGGCATCTCCAAGGCCTTCGGCGGCAACCAGGCACTGGCATCCGCGTCGCTGCGCGCGGAGCCGGGACAGGTGACGGCACTCATCGGCCCCAACGGATCCGGCAAGACCACGATGCTGAACATGATCTGCGGCTTCTACACCGCCGATTCCGGCCGGATCGTCATCGGCGGCAACGAAGTTCAAGCACTGTCGTCGTACCGGGTGGCCCGCGAAGGTGTCGCGCGCACGTTCCAGACCCCGAACATCCCCGAGAACGTCACGGTCCTCGAGGCCGTCGCGTCCGGCCGCTACATGACGGATCGGGCGTCGATGCTGTCCGCGGTCCTGCGGCTGCCGAGCTTCCGGAAGGTCGCCAAGGCCGACGTCGCCGAGGCCGAACGCGTCCTCGAACTCGTCGGCATGTCGCACCTGCGCAACGAGATCGCGACCTCGCTGCCGCTGGGCATGCGGCGCATGCTCGAGGTCGCCCGCGCCGTCGTCGCGCAGCCGCGGGTACTGCTGCTCGACGAGATCGCGTCCGGCATGGACGAGGACGAACTCGTCCGCCTGGCGGTGCTCATCCAGGCCCTGCGCGACGCCGGAGCCACGGTCCTGCTCGTGGAACACAACTTCCGGCTCGTCCTCTCCCTCGCCGACACCATCGTCGTGCTCGCACAGGGACAGGTCATCGCGTCCGGCCCGCCCGCCGAGATCGAACACCACCCGCGGGTCCTCAGCGAATACCTCGGCATCGACCCCGACAGCGGGGCCGCCGCCGAACTGGAAAGGGTGGAGTGATGGAACCCGTTCTGAGCGTGAAGAACCTGCAGACCGGCTACGGCGACCTCAAGGTCGTGTGGGACGTCTCCTTCGACGTCCACCCCGGCAAGGTCACCGCACTCCTCGGCCGAAACGGTGCCGGCAAGACCAGCACCCTGCGGGCGATCTCCGGCCTGAACAAGGTCCACGGCGGCACCATCGAGATGAACGGCCAGGACATCTCCGGCGTCGCCGCCCACCAGCGGGTCCGCCGCGGCATGGCGTACGTGCAGGAAGGCAAACGCGTCTTCCACAAACAGACCATCGAACAGAACCTGCTGCTCGGCGGCTACACCCGGAAGATGCGGCGCGGCGCACTCGAGCCCGACGTCGACCGCATCTACGACATGTTCCCGATCCTCGGCGAGAAACGGAACCTGTTGGCCGGCTCCATGTCCGGTGGGCAGCAGCAGATGCTCGCCATCGGCGCGGCGTTGATGTCGAACCCGACCCTGCTGCTCCTCGACGAACCGTCCGGCGGCCTCGCCCCCGTCATCGTCAACGAGGTCATGGAACGCGTCCGACTCCTCAAAGAGACCGGACTCGCCGTCCTCCTCGTCGAACAGGCCGTCGAAGCCGCCATGAGCGTCGCCGACCACGTCACCGTCCTCGACATCGGCAAGGTCGTCATGGACGCCCCCGCCACCGAGATCGACGACATCGCCGTCCTCCAGGACGCCTACTTCGGGCGGGTCTGAGAGACCGGTCCGAGGGAAGGCCTCCCGTTCGAGCTGAAGGGACCCTGCAGCTGTTGTGAGCAGCCGCAGGGTCCCTTCAGCTGTGGTGCGGAGCGAAACGCACACACCTCACATGGCGGCGTCCGCGAAGCGTCGGACCGCGTCGAGGCGGGCGGCGGGGTCTGTGGGGTCGGCGTCGTACATTCGCCACGGGGCGACGCGGATGCGGGTGACGCCGAGGTCGGCGAGGCGACGGTAGCCGTCGATGTCGGTGACGTCGGTGGGGGAGGCGTCGATTTCGAAGGGGAGGTCGGCCCGGCCGTACTCGGTGCGCAGTTCGTGGAGACGGGTGATGGCGGCGGTGAGGTCGGCGAGGGTGGCGTTGACGGAGATCCAGCCGTCGGTGCGGCGTGCGGCGCGGCGGAGTGCGGGTTCGCTGTGTCCGCCGCCGTAGACGGGGACCGGCCGGTCGGGGGCGGGGCTGATCATGAGCCGGTCGAAGTCGTAGTGCTTGCCGTGGTATTCGACCCATTCGGGTCCACGGCCGGCGCAGACCATCCGCAGGATGTCGATGGCCTCGTCGGTGCGGGCACCTCGGGTGCGCATGTCGGTGTGGGTGAATGTGAATTCTTCGGGGATCCACGACAATCCGACGCCGACGGCGACCCGGTTACCGGACATGACTGCCATGGTCGACAGCTGTTTCGCGGTGAGCAGGGGATCGCGCAGTGGCAGTTTCAGGACGTTGGTGTAGAAGCGGAGCCGTTCGGTGACGGCGGCGAGCGCGGTCATGGCGATGAACGGGTCCGGCATGGGGGTGTCCGGCGCCCACATGCGTTTGCCGTCGGCCGAGTACGGGTAGCCCGCGGAGATGTGTTCGGGATAGAACACGGAGTCCGGCATGGCTATCGCGTCGTAGCCGCAGTCGTCGGCCACGCGGGCCAGGTCGATGAGTTCGGGGGTCGCGATCATCGCGCCCGGCAGTGCCCACTTCATGGCTCGACCGTAGGGCGCCGAAAGGCTGTGCAGTCGTGCAGGTCCCGGCGTGCGGGACCCGTCAGAGCATCATTCGAGCCGGCCGGGAACCGGGTAGCTGCGCAGGGACAGGCCGAGCTGGCCGGACATGATCAGGTCGTCGATCGTCTCCTGCAGTTTCGGGCAGGTGGGGACGAAGACACGGCCGTCCTTCGTCCGGGATTCCTCGAACTCGGGGCACGCCGTCGAGGCGTCCTCGAGCCATTGGATGCTGGTGTGCGCATCGCTGTACTTCTCGACGAGCACACGGTTGCCGCAACTGTTGCAGTTGACGCTTTCCATGACGAACCTCCTGGCGTTCCCTGCGACGGTAGTCACCGGAAGGCCCCTGTGGTGATCGATCTCCCACGGGGCGGGAGGTTCTTTCCCGCTCGATGGGCTGAACTTGTTGCCGGGTAACCACTGTCTACCTGGGCTGTTACGCTCTTTCCATGGCTGAGACCGAGCCCGCCGACGACACCGGATACCCGCAACTGCCCGCGACGAGCTGGGCGGTCCTGGGGATGCTCACGCTCGGTGAGGGGCTCACCGGGTACGACTTGAAGAAGTGGGCCGACTGGAGTTTCGGCTATTTCTACTGGAGTCCGTCGATCAGTCAGGTGTACGCCGAGCTGAAGAAGCTCGAGGCCGTAGGGCTGGTGGTGTCGGAGCAGGTGTGTGAGCCGGGGGAACGGGGCCGGCGTGTCTACCGGATCACGGAGTGCGGGACGCGCGCGGTGCGTAACTGGTCTCGGGACGCCCCCGTCGAGCAGCCGGTGCTCAAGCACGGTCTGATGCTGCGGATGTGGATGGGTCACCTCAACGATCCGGACCAGTTGAAGTCGTTGGTGCAGGCGCACATCGAGAACATGGAGACGCTGCGCGGGCGAGCAGCGGTGCACGCCGACAACGCGACCCGGGAGCCGGCGTGGGCGTTCTCGCAGATGAGCTTGAAGTGGGCGGAACGCTATTTCCGGGCCGAGATCGAGCTGGCCCGGCAGATGCTCGACGACATCGACGAGGCTGCCGAGACGTTCGCGAGTGTGCGAGAGCACGACGAGTTGGGCAACCCGTTGCCCCTGGTATCCGGATCGTGGCGTGAAGTCGAGGATTTCGTTGCGGGCCTCGAGGCGGGCGGCCGGTCCTGACCGCCGCCTCGAGGCCCGGAACGGCAGTATCGGTTCGGTGAGCCCAGGACGGCTCGCAGGCCGTCGTGGGTGTCCAGGTCGCAGAAGCCGAATCCGCCACCGTGGGTGGACACGATCACCGGACGTGGTTCCGTCGATTCCTCCGCGGGGCGGTAGATCCGGGCGGAATCGGTCCACGGGGGCCGTCGATCTCGCGGTTCTGTACGGGTGCAACCGGTTCGGGCTCGGGGTTCGGCTGGACTTCGGGGCCGAGCGGCATGATGCTCCTCGGGCGGGTCAGGCGTACTGGAGCTGGGTGCGGCCGGTGACACTGGGCATGCTCTGGAGCCGGTTGCGGTGCGGGATCGGTGCCACGCCCTGACCGCGTCCGGTGAGCGACTGCAGAATCGCGTTGGCGGCCATACGAACCGGGGCGGCGTGTCGGTGGTCGAACTTGACGTGACCGGTCGGGCCGCAGATGGACAGTGCCGCGGTCGCGTCGCCGACCGTGCCGATCGGGACTGCGATGACGCCGATACCGCCGGAGACCTCGCTGACCTCGTACGCGACACCCATCTCGCGGACCTTGTGCAGTTCCGGGGTGAAGTGGACGAGATCGTCGCCGGCGGCGGGCGCGTACGCGAGCAGGGCCTTGCCGATCGCCGAGTTGCGGGCCGGGTAGCGGCTGCCGACGCGGGTGGGCAGGGCCGCGGCGAGCCGGCCGCCGATCTTGTCGAGGTAGAGGACGTCGGGGCCGTCGAGGACGCCGAAGTGGACGACGTAGCCGGTGACGCGGTGCAGTTCCTGCAGGATCGGGGCTGCCGCCGCGTGCAGGCGGTTCTGGTGCACGGCGATCGAGCCGAGTTCCATCAGCCGGGTGCCGAGTTCGTAGTCGCGGCCCTCGCGGCGCAGCCACCGCATCTCGACGAGGCGTTCGAGCATCCGGTGCGCCGACGAACGGGGTAGTCCGGTGCGCTTGACGACCTGGGCGAGGGTGAGGCGCCCGGGGCCGTCGAACGTGTCCAGGACGAGCGACACTCGCTCGAGAATTGCGGTCGGAGCTCCGTCGGCAGTGGCGGACGCGGTCATGGATGTCTCCCTCACTTCTGTCGGACGCAGCAGTAAGACCCACCTGACATGGGTGTTTCTATTAGGAATAATGACACAGAAATGAGAGTTTGTGAAGCAGGTCACTACAGCGGCGACACGTCGAGGGGGAACCCTGGGCGGGCTCCCCCTCGATGAAGCGTTTGTTCGGTTGTACCTCACATGGCGGCGAGCGGCTCGCTTCCGGACCAATCGTGGCCCCAGTAGCTGTCCGCGGTGATCTCCTCGGCCGAGTAGTACTTCTCGTCGACCTTCATCCCCTCGGTGCCGAACTCGATGTCCCAGCCACCCGGCGCGCGGACGTAGAACGACACCATCTTGTCGTTGGTGTGCCGGCCGAGGGTCGACGACACCGAGAAGCCGTCCTTCACGACCCGGTCGAGGGCCTGCCCGACGGCGTCGAGGGTGTCGACCTCGACCATGATGTGCACCAGTCCGGGAGCGCCGCCGTGCGGGGCCGGGCACAGCGCGAGGCTGTGATGGCGTTCGTTGACACCCAGGAAACGCACCCGCATCGGGCCGAACTCCGGCGGCGCCGGGATCCGGAACGCGCCACGCGGCAGGAACCCGAGGACGTCGGTGTAGAACGAGAACGATCCGTTCGGGTCCATCGTCGGCAGGACCACATGGCCGAGACCCTGTGCGCCGGTCACGAACTTCGCGCCGAACGGGGTGACGACCGGGCTGTGGTCGAGGACCGCGCCGTGGAAGATCTCGAGCGTCGCACCACACGGGTCGACGAACGTCACGACCTCCTCGACCCGGCGGGCATCGGCCTCCTCGACCGAGAGCGGCTTGACCGCGATCCCGGCCAGCTCGACGGCCTCCGTCACCCGGACCAGCGCGTCGTGGTCGCGGACCTCCCAGCCGATCGTGACGACCTCGTCGGTCTCGCCGGGGACGACGATGATGCGGGCGGCCCGCTCGTCCATCCGCAGGTACAGGGCGTCCGGGTCGGGTCCGGAGCCCTTCGCGAAGCCGAGGACGTCGAACGCGAAGGTGCGCCACCGGTCCATGTCGTTGGTCTGGACCTTCACGTAGCCCAGGCCGCGGATGTCGGTGCCGAAGCCGCCGACACTGCTGTTGGTCATACTTTGTCTCCGTTGTGCATTCGTGGTCCGGAAGGGTCAGATCATCGCGCGCAGCGGGCCCTGCGGGTCCACACCGAGACCGCTCAGCGTCGCCGCGTGGTACACGGTGCCGGGAACGTGGATCGCGTGGTGCAGGCCGGCGTGCGCGTCGCGCCAGAAGCGCTGCATCGGCTTGTCCATCCGCAGCGCGTTGCCGCCGCAGCGGGCGTACACCTGGTCGACGGCCATGACGGCCTGCCATGCCGCGTTGACCTGCGTCTCGCGGCCCATCGCGCGCTGCTCGAACGTCGGGGTCTTCCCGGCGTCGACCAGATCCCACATGCGATCGACGTTGGCCAGCAGCGAATCCCGGGCCGCCCGCAGCTTCGCGGTGGCCTCACCGATCGCGAACATCGTGTACGGGTCGTCCTTGACGGCGGTGCCCTGCGGGTTGATGCGTTCGCGCTGGTACTCGTTGGCCTGGTACAGCAGGCCCTCGCAGATACCGATCGTCGCCGACGTGATCCCGAGCGGGAAGACGTTCGACCACGGCATCCGGTACAGCGTCTCGTCGCGGCCGTAGTTCCGCACCGCGGTGCCGTCGATGACCTCGTCGCAGTCCATGACCCGGTACGACGGCACGAACGCGTCCTCGACCACGACGTCCTTGGAGCCGGTGCCGCGCAGACCGACGACGTCCCACGAGTCGTCGATGATCCGATAGTCGGTGCGCGGAATGATCACGTGCAGCATCCGTGGCGGCATCTCCATGCTGCCGTCCGGGTTGCACGCGAACGCCCCCAGGAACGCCCAGTCGCAGTGGTCGGTGCCCGACGAGAACTGCCAGCGGCCGGAGAACTTGTAGCCGCCGTCGACGGGCACGCACATGCCGCCGGGCATGTACGGCGATGCCATCCACGTGTTCGGGTCGTCGCCCCAGATCTCCTGCTGTGCACGGTCGTCGGCGAACGCGAGCTGCCACGGGTGGACGCCGACGATGCCGTGGACCCAGCCGGCCGACGGATTGATCGACGCGGTGCGCATGACGGTCTCGGCGAACTCGCGCGGATGCGCCTCCATGCCGCCGTGCTCCTTCGGCTGCAGCATGCGGATGGAGCCGAACTCCTTCATCTTCTTGGCGGTGGCGTCGGCGACCTTGCCGATCCGCTCCGCCTCCTCGCCCTCGATGAAGAGTTCGTCGGCCGCCGCCTCGACGGCAGCGAGGACTTCGTAGCTCATGCGGTGGGTTCCTTCTCCTGCTCGGCCTGACGGGCCAGGTTCTCGGCGACTTCCTGCTTCCAGCTCGCGACCGCACGCGTGGTGTCGATCTCGAACTCGAAGCGCTTGGTCATGTCGTCGGTGACGTCCTCGATATCCGTGTAGAACTGCTGGTACCAGCGGCGCAGCTGGTAGACGGGGCCGTCCTCCTCGGACAGCAGCGGATTGTCGATGGGCGCCTTGTTCTTCCAGATCTCGACGTCCTGCTCGAATCCCAGCTGCACGCCTTCGGCGAACTGGGCGCCCATCGCCGCCGACTCCTCGATCGACATGCCGGGCAGCTTCTTGACGATCGCGCCGTACTGCAGCACGAACTCGTCGTTGCTCACCGGGTAGTGGCAGTTGATGAGGACGGTCTTGACGGTCTGACCGTTGGCCTCGGTCTCGAGCCAGTCGATCATGTAGGAGGGGCCGAAGTACGAAGCCTCCGAGTGCAGTTCGGCGTTCGGATCGTCGTAGTTGGTGCCGGTCACGATGTCCTCGCGGCCGGTCGAGTTCATGTACTGCGTCGCGATGTGGCCCTCGAAGACGTTCTTGAAGTAGCGCGGGAACGAGTAGTGGATGTAGAAGAAGTGCGCCATGTCGACGACGTTGTCGACGATCTCGCGGCAGTGCGAGCCCTTGATGCGCAGGGACTTCCACTCCCAGTCGGTCCACTCGTCGGTGCCGTACCCCTCGATCTCGGGGATCGTCACGTCCGCGGGCGGCGGGTTGCCCTGCGGGTCGTGCCACACGAACAGCTGGCCGTTGCGCTCGAGGGTCGTCCAGGCCCGGGTCTTCGCGATCGGCGGCACGCGGCGGGCGTAGGGGATGTCGGTGCACTTGCCGTTGCCGCCCCAGCGCCAGTCGTGGAACGGGCACGCGATCGAATCGCCCTTGATCTCGCCCTGGCTCAGGTCACCGCCCATGTGCCGGCAGTATGCGTCGAGAACCTTGAGATCGCCCTTGCTGTCCGCGAACACGACGAGCTTGGTGCCGAACGCCTCGATCGAGTGCGGCTTGCCGTCCTTGAAGTCGCGAAGCAGGCCGAGCAGATGCCAACCGCGGGCGAACCGGGTGGGAGGCGCCGCGGCTTCGATCTCGCGGACCTCGACGTCGTCGGTGGTCGATTCGGGAGTGGTAGCGGTGTCGAGAGACATGAGGGTCCTCCGTCGTGCCGTCAGGGAGCTGTCCTGTGATGGACCTCATAGAACTCTGCGGCGTGTCCGACGGGACAGAGGGTCTCCCGCTGGATGGAACGCACCCTCCCGGTGGCTGTGACGTGCTCGTTAGCGTTTCGAAGCGACGAAAGGGAAGGCCATGGCGCGAATGACCGGCAAGGTAGTTCTCATCACCGGAGCGGGCGGAGGGATCGGGCGTGCGTGCGCGGTCCGGCTCGCCGAGGAGGGTGCGGACATCGTGGCCCTGGACCTGCCCGGTGAGCCCGGACGGACGGCGCTGGCGGAGACCGCACGGCTCGCCCGGGAGCAGGGGGCCCGGGTGGTCACGGCGGAGGTCGACACCAGGGACGCCGACGCCGTCGCCGCGGCTGCCCGCACCGGCGCGGACGAGCTGGGCCCGATCGACACGATCGTCGCCAACGCCGGCATCTGCGACAACCCCGGACCGTCGTGGGAGATCGACGACGACATCTGGAACCGGTCGATCGACGTCAACGTCACAGGCACGTGGAACACGATCGGAGCCGGTGTCGCCGTGATGAACCCGAACGGCGGATCGGTCGTGATCACGAGCTCCACGGCCGCGATCAAGGCCGTACCGGGGGCATCGCACTATTCCGCGGCCAAGACCGCGATCACCGGACTGGCCAAGACTCTCGCGAACGAGCTCGGTGGCCGCTCGATCCGGGTGAACACCGTGCACCCGGGGGCCGTCGGAACCCCCATGACGCTCAATCCGGCCACGTTCGCGCGGCTGCGCCCAGACCTCGAGAATCCCACCGCAGCGGATGTCGCCGAGGTGCTCTCCCGGCGGATGTTGCTGCCGGTGCCGTGGGTGGAGCCGGTCGACGTGAGCAACGCGGTGCTGTTCCTGGCATCCGACGAATCCCGGTACGTCACCGGCCTGCAAATGGTCGTGGACGCCGGACAGACCCAGAAGGTGGCGTGATGGCAGGGCGTCTCGACGGCAAGGTGGCGCTGATCACCGGCGCGGCACGAGGGATGGGACGTGCCCAGGCGGTCCGGTTCGCGCAGGAGGGCGCCGACATCGTCGCCGTCGACCTCTGCGCGCCCGTCGAACATTCGACCACTCCGGGCGCGTCACCGGAGGATCTGGCGGAAACCGTGCGGCAGGTGGAGGCCCTCGGCCGCAAGATCTGCGCATTCGAAGCGGATGTGCGCGACCAGCAGGCACTCTCGGCCGCGATCGGCTCGGGTGTCGAGGCGCTCGGTCGGCTCGACGTCGTCAGCGCGACCGCCGGAATCAGTTCGGCCGGTGCCACAGTGGGCATGGATGTCGACCAGTGGCAGACGATGCTCGACGTCAACCTCACCGGTGTGTGGCGCACCTGCAAGGCTGCGATCCCGCACATTCTGGACGGCGACCGCGGCGGCTCGATCGTGCTGATCAGTTCCATCGCGGGACTGCGCGGACTGGTGAGCGTCGGCCATTACACCGCCGCCAAACACGGACTCGTCGGCCTGATGCGTTCCCTTGCCAACGAGCTCGCGCCGTATCGGGTGCGGGTCAACACGATCCACCCGGCGAACACCCGCACCCCCATGATCCAGAACCCCGGCACGATGCGCTCGTTCTGCCCCGGCGTCGAACATCCGACGCAGGAGCAGTTCGAGGCGGGCACACAGACGATGCACCTGCTGCCCGTCCCGCTCATCGAACCCGAGGACATCGCGAACGCGAGCCTGTTCCTCGCATCCGACGAATCCCGCTACATCACCGGCGTCACCCTGCCGGTCGACGCGGGCCACTGCGTCAAATAGGAGGTACCACGGTGCAACTCGACGACCTCGCAGGCGGTACGGCCGTCGTCACCGGCGCCGGTAGCGGGATCGGGGCGGCCGCTGCGCGCCGCGCCGCCGCGCTCGGCATGAACGTCGTCCTCGCGGACGTCTCCGCCGACCGGATCGACGCCGTCGCCGCGGAACTGACCGGTGTGAAGGTGCTCGCCGTCCCCACCGACGTCCGTGACGCCGCCGCCGTCGACGCACTCGCCGACGTCGTGTACGACGAATTCGGTTCGGTCACGGTGCTCCTCAACAATGCGGGACTCGAATCGCTCGGCTACACGTGGGAGGTGCCCGCCGACGAGTGGCGGCGGGTGATCGATGTCAACCTGCTCGGTGTCTTCCACGGCATCCGGTCGTTCGTGCCGCGGATGGGCGCCGATCCGCGGCCGTCGCACATCGTCAACACGTGCTCGGTGGGCGGCATCGCGATCACTCCGCGGATGACGGCGTACGCGGCGTCCAAGCACGGCGTACAGGCGCTCACCGAGAGCGTGTATCTCGAATGCGCCGAGGCATTCCCGCAGATCACCGTGTCGGTGTTCAGTCCCGGGCAGGTCGCGACCCGGATCTTCGAGGACGCCCCCGTGCAGGAGCGGACCGCCGCCGACGCCGGATTCTGGCGCGACCAGATCCGGGAGGGGATGACCCCGGGCGAGGCCGCGAAGCTGCTGTTCGACGGCATCGCCCGCGACGAGTTCTGGATCCTCACCCATCCCGAGGCGTTCGAACGGCTCGCGTCCAAACGCGCCCGGACGCTCGGCGAGAGGCTGCGTCCCGACGCGCTGTTCGACGGGCGGAACTGAGCGGCACCCCTTCCTCCCGCGTTGTGCGTACTTGTCGCGAGTTTTCGCACGGTGGGGGCGCGACAAGTGCGCACAACGCGAGGGGCGGGGGTGGGTCGAGCGGGTGGAACAGGTTCCAGTTTTGTGGGAATCGGGTTATCGTGACGGTGACCCGGACCACACACCGGCCGACTGTGGCGCGGCGGGCGCACTGCGAGCCGTCGCGGCACGAGCACGCAGAAGGAACCCACATGACCGACGAGCTCGCCGACGTCCTCCACCGCCCGCGCTACCTGGCGGACCTGCTGATCACCGCACTCGAACGCAATGCCGACAGGCCCGCGCTCTACCTCGGCGACGTCGTGCTCACCGGTGGGCAGATGCGGGACCAGATCAGCTCGTTCGGCCAGGCGCTCGCGTCGCTGGGGATCGGCAAGGGCTCGACGGTGGCGATGCTGTCGAAGAACCGGCCCGAGGTCCTCATCAGCGTCGGCGCGCAGATGGTGCTCGGGTGTCGCAACACCGCGCTCGCACCGATGGGCTCGCTCGACGACCACGGCTACATCCTCGGCGACGCCGAGATCGAGACGCTCATCTTCGACCCGACGGCGTTCGAGGGCCGCGCGGCCGAACTGAAGGCGACCGTGCCGACGCTGAAGAATCTGTTCTCCCTCGGCCCGTCGGAGGTGGGCATCGATATTCTCGCGCTCGCAACGACTTTCACCCCACGGAAACTGGTGGCCGCGGACGTCGCCGGCGACGACCCGTCGAGCATGGTGTACACCGGCGGCACCACCGGCAAGCCGAAGGGCGTCGTCAACACGTTCGCGTCCGGGGTGACGTTGCCGCAGATCCAGATGGCCGAATGGCAGTTCCCCGACGAGATGCGCTTCCTCGCGTGCACCCCGCTGTCGCACGCCGGCATGGCGTTCTTCGTGCCGACGCTGTTGCGCGGCGGCTCCCTCGTCGTGCTGCCGGCGTTCGAGCCCGGCGCGGTGCTCGAGGCGATCGAGAAGTACCGCATCACCGCGACGATGCTGGTACCCACCATGATCTACATGCTGCTCGACCATCCGGACCTGAAGACGCGGGACGTCTCGAGCCTGCAGACCTTGTTCTACGGTGCCGCCGCGATGTCGCCGTCCCGGCTGCAGGAGGGCATCGCGAAGTTCGGGCAGATCTTCTTCCAGTACTTCGGGCAGAGCGAGTGCGGCATGACGATCACCGTCATGCGCAAGGAAGAGCACGATCCGGAGAACACCGAACGGCTCGCATCGTGCGGACGTCCCGTCCCGTGGCTGGACGTGCGCCTGCTCGACGACGACCTGAACGAGGTCGCCCAGGGTGAACTCGGCGAGATCTGTGTCCGCGGCCCGCTCGTGATGAAGGAGTACTGGAACAAGCCCGCCGAGACCGCCGACGCACTGCGCGGCGGCTGGCTCCACACCGGTGACATCGCCCGCGCCGACACCGAGGGTTTCCTCTACATCGTCGACCGCAAGAAGGACATGATCGTCACCGGCGGCTTCAACGTGTTCCCGCGCGAGATCGAGGACGTCATCTCCGCACACCCCGCGGTCGCCTCGGTCGCGGTGGTCGGTGTGCCGGACGACAAGTGGGGGGAGTCCGTCAAGGCGTGCGTCGTGCTGCGCGACGGGCAGAGCGTCGACGCCGCCGAACTGGTCGACCGGGTCCGGGCCGCGAAGGGGTCGGTGCACGCGCCGAAGTCACTCGATTTCGTCGAATCGCTGCCGCTCACCCCGATCGGCAAGCTCGACAAGAAGGCGTTGCGCGCCCAGTTCTGGGAGGGTGCCGCACGTTCGGTGTGAGCGCACACGACAACGCCCGGCCGACGAGGAGTCGTCGGCCGGGCGTTTCCGTGGTGCCGGGTGTCAGCTGCCCATCGCGGCGCCGAGGATCTTCCCGAAGTCGATGCCGTTGATGACGTCGGTGACCGACCCGGTCGGGTTCGTCGCCGAACCGAACATGCCGGTGCTGGCGGTGTTCACCGAGCCGAGACCGCTCGAATCGAGGCTGCCGGTGACGGTTTCGACGGGGTTCTTGTCGCGCACCGTGACGCAGGCGCCGGTGGTCGGCCATTCCTGACTGTCCCAGCCGACAGGGCGGGCCTGCACGCCGCTGACGAGCTGGGTGCCGGGCTGCACATCGTCCGACACCTTGTAGGTTGTCTCGAGGATCGCGTAGTTACCGCCGGTCATGTCCCAGCCGCCGCCGCGCTCCCAGTACAGGTTCTTGGCGGGGTCGTTGTTGAGATGCGTTGCTCCCCACTTCTGGCCGCCGATCAGGTTCCAGACGTTCAGCCGGGAGTTGTCCAGGGCCAGTGCCGGGTCGTGGAACTGGCCGACTTCCTTGAGCATCCAGATTCCGCTGCCGCGGCTCACCCGGGTCTGGTAGGTGATCGTTCCGCCCGGGACGACCTCGGCCTTGTCGGCGGTCTGCTCGACGATGATGCCGCTACCGGTGAAGTTCTTCGTCGGCTGGCAGGTGGTGTCGGCGGCGGTGGCGGTACCGGCCGCGACGGTCGTACCGGTGGCGATCATGGCGACGCTCGCGCCGGCGGCGGCAACTCGTCGAAGTGTCGTGCGGTTCACGGAAGAGCTCCAATCAGTCGATAGGCGTCGGCTGCGGTAGCCGGTCGGACGCACACGACACTGCATCTCCCCGTGTCGTGTCCCCGAAGCACGTCCCCGGGAACTATATGGACGCCCGTCCAGCCCCGCAGCGATTTCGTGTGATTCGCCCACCTCGCCCGCCGTGAACCTGCTAGTGGATCGGATCGGACAGGAGCGCCTCCGCGGGTGTCCCGCCCGCAACCAGTCGGTCCCGGGTGGCGGCCACCATGCCCGGCGAACCGCACACCAGCACCTGATGGTCGGTGAACGGGCCGTGGTCGGCGACGACGTCGGCGAGAGTGCCCTCGAGCAGATCGTCCTCGTGGAAGTTCACCGGCCCCACCTGCTCGACGATGCGGTCGTACCACTCGTCGGGGGCGCCGTCGTCGCCGATGGATTCGACGACGGGAACCGTGGTGAGCCACGGCAACTGCTGCGTCAACAGCCACAGCAGGTCCGACGCGTACAGGTCGCGTGCCGTCCGTCCGCCGACGAACAGATATACCGGCGGTGGATTCTCCACCAGTGTCAGATCCAGGATCAGCGACCGCATCGGCGCCAGACCCGTTCCCCCCGCGACCATCACGACGGCCGGACCGTCCTCGTCGACGCGCATCTCACCGCGCGGCGCCGACACCGTCCACACGTCACCGGGCGCCGTCTCGGCCACGATCGCGCCACTGACCCACCCGCCCGGCACGGACCGCACATGGAACTCCAGCTTCCCGTCCCGCGACGGCGGCAACGACGGAGACAGCCGACGCGGTAACCGTGGAAACTGCGGAACGGTCACGTCGACGTACTGCCCGGCCCGGAACGGCACCGCATCACCGATCAACCGCACCACCGCCACATCCTCACGAAGACGATGATGTTCGACGACGGTCGCGGTCCAAGACTCCTGCTGCATGATCACTATTGTCCGGGTCTGCGGGAGATGTGCGCACCGAAGGGGGTCAGGCCGCAGGGACGCGTCGATTGTGCAGGGCCTGGGCCGTGAACAGTGCGGCGACGAGTACCGCGGAGACAGCGAGTGGAGTCCAGCCCGGTAGGGCATCGACGCTGCGAGCCGTGACGACCGGACCGTAGAAGGCCATCGGGGCGCCGGTGCCCATCAGCAGATCCCACCGGCGCGGGCGGACCGGCGGGCCGCCCCACCACGGCACCCGCCGCCCCTGGTTCTCGCGCAGGACCCGTGCCGTTCCGGCCGCAGCCAATCCCGCCCCGCCGACCGTCATCGCCACCCCGGCGACAGCCGTGGCCGGCGAAGGCGGGGCGAGGGTCAACAGCATCGCCCCGGCCACGACCGCGGCGAACGAGAGAGCGACGAGCCAGGGGCGGTCACCGGGCTCGGGGGAACCGGGAATCGGGCGCATGCCGTCCACTCTCGTCTCCTTCCGGGAAAGCTGCTCAGCGCAGCGGATCGTAGGAGATGGCGTCGAGCGGTGTCCCGGCCCGCTGGAGGGCGTAGGTGGTGGTCTTGACCATGGCGGGGGAGCCGCAGATCTGGATCTGGCGGTCGGCCCAGGTGCCGAAGCTGCTGACGACGCTGCCGATGGGGCCGCGTAGCCGTTGGTGCAGTCCGTGTGGGGCTTCGGGTACGGGATACGGGTGCCACCAAGGATTTTCGTCTTCCTCGGTGACGGGGACGATGGTGAGCCACGGGTTGCTCAGCGACAGGTGCCACAGGGTTTCGATGTCGTACAGGTCGCACGGGTAGGCGCCGCTGACGAACAGGTGGACGCGCGGGTTGATGCCGCGGTGCGCCATGTCCATCACCTGGGCGCGCAGCGGTGCCAGGCCGGTGCCGCCGGCGATCATGAGGACGTCCTTGTCGCTGTCGAGGTCGACGTGCAGGCCGCCGAGGGGGGAGCTGATCTGCCAGCGGTCCCCGACCGCGGTCTCGCCCACCATGGCGGGGCTGACCCAGCCGCCGGACACGCGCCGGACATGGAATTCGATCTGGCCGAACGGGTTCGACGGAATCGCCGGTGACAGGTATCGCCACATCTGGGGGCGCTGCGGGATCTGCACGCTCACGTACTGGCCCGGCGCGTACGGGATGGGGGAGTCGCATTCGAGCCGGACGACGGCGAGGTCGCGCAGCACCCGCTCGTGGCTGACGACGGTCGCCTCCCACAGTGCCGGGCAGTCGTCGGCGTCGGCGGCGTCGGACATCGTGGTGGTCAGCAGTGCGATCAGTTCCCGCCACGCGGCGTCGGCCGCCGGCGTCCAGTCCGCGTCGCCGCACGTCTCGCGGACCGAGTCGAGCAGTGCGTTGCCGAACACCGCATAGTGTTCGCGGTCGACGCCGTACTTGCGGTGGTCGCGTCCCAGCTGTGCGAGGAACGGCAGCATGCGGTCGACGTCGTCGAGGCCCCGCACGAGATATTCGAGTGCCGCGACCAGTTTGGTGCGCTGGCCGTCCATGCCCGCGGGGAACAGGGACCGCGTCAGCGGCAGTCGTCCGAAGAACTGGGTGTAGAACGTGCGGGCGAAGTGCTCGCGATGTTCGGGGGATGCCGTGACGGCAGCGAAATGTGTGCGGATGAGCCCGACCTCGGCTGCGTCCACGGTGTCCTCCCTCGACTGTTCCCGGCACTCCGAACCGCACTGTTGAGTATCGGTGCCATAACAAGTGTGCACCGTCGTGGGAAGTGCGTGAACCGTGCCCGCGCCGACCGTGGGACAAATCTCCGCAAACTCGCTCGAGTTGAGCGGAACAGACTCAACCTTTTGTTCGTTGAGCACTACGACAAGCCGGGTGACACCCTGCACCCAGGCACAATGATCTTGTTCGTCGTCTCGAGGAAGGTGACCCGTGGACTCGTTCTCTCCCACCACCAAGACCCAGGCCGCGCTGACGGCCGCACTGCAGTCCGCGTCCGCGGCCGGCAACCCCGACATCCGCCCCGCCCACCTGCTGGTCGCACTGCTCGACCAGACCGACGGCATCGCCGCACCGCTCCTCAAGGCCGTCGGCGTCGATCCGACGGTCGTCCGCCGCGAGGCCCAGCAACTCGTCGACCGGCTCCCGCAGGCCACCGGCGCCACCACCCAGCCGCAGCTCGGCCGGGAGGCGATCGCCGCGATCACCGCCGCCCAGCACCTCGCCACCGAACTCGACGACGAATACGTCTCCACCGAACACGTCGTCGTCGGCCTCGCCGACGGGGACTCCGACGTCGCGCACCTTCTCACCGGGCACGGCGCCACCCCAGCGGCACTGCGGGACGCGTTCACCGCGGTTCGTGGCAGCGCCCGCGTCACCAGCCCCGACCCGGAGGGCAGCTACCAGGCGCTCGAAAAGTACTCCACCGACCTCACCGCCCGCGCCCGCGAAGGCAAGCTCGACCCGGTCATCGGACGCGACACCGAGATCCGTCGCGTCGTGCAGGTGCTGTCCCGGCGCACCAAGAACAACCCGGTCCTCATCGGTGAACCCGGCGTCGGCAAGACCGCGATCGTCGAGGGGCTCGCGCAGCGCATCGTCGCCGGCGACGTCCCGGAGTCGTTGCGCGGCAAGTCCGTCATCTCCCTCGACCTCGGTTCGATGGTCGCCGGTGCGAAGTACCGCGGCGAGTTCGAGGAACGACTCAAGGCCGTCCTCGACGACATCAAGAACTCGGCCGGACAGGTCATCACGTTCATCGACGAACTGCACACCATCGTCGGCGCCGGTGCCACCGGCGAGTCGGCGATGGACGCCGGCAACATGATCAAGCCGATGCTGGCCCGCGGCGAACTGCGGCTCGTCGGTGCCACCACGCTCGAGGAGTACCGCCAGTACATCGAGAAGGACGCCGCGCTCGAACGTCGCTTCCAGCAGGTTCTCGTCGGGGAACCGTCCGTCGAGGACACCGTCGGCATCCTCCGCGGCCTCAAGGAACGCTACGAGGTGCACCACGGTGTGCGCATCACCGACTCCGCTCTCGTTGCGGCAGCAACCCTGTCGGATCGCTACATCACGTCCCGGTTCCTGCCGGACAAGGCCATCGATCTCGTCGACGAGGCTGCGTCCCGGCTGCGCATGGAGATCGATTCGCGACCCGAGGAGATCGACTCCGTCGAGCGCATCGTCCGTCGCCTCGAGATCGAGGAGATGGCCCTGGAGAAGGAAACCGACGCCGCCTCGAAGGATCGTCTGGTCAAGCTCCGTGAAGAACTCGCCGACGAACGCGAGAAGCTCAGCCAGCTCACCGCCCGGTGGCAGAACGAGAAGAACGCCATCGACTCGGTGCGCGGCGTCAAGGAACAGCTCGAGACGCTGCGCGGCGAAGAGGAACGCGCCGAACGCGACGGTGACCTCGGCAAGGTCGCCGAACTGCGCTACGGCCGCATCCCCGAACTGGAGAAGCAGCTCGCGGCAGCGGCTGCGACGTCCCAGGGTGCGTCCGACGGCGCCGTCATGCTCAAGGAAGAGGTCGGCCCCGACGACGTTGCCGACGTCGTCGCCGCCTGGACCGGCATCCCCGCCGGCCGCATGATGGAAGGCGAGACCGCCAAACTGCTGCGCATGGAAACCGAACTCGGCAAGCGTGTCGTCGGACAATCCGAAGCAGTGCAAGCCGTTTCGGACGCGGTACGCCGTGCCCGGGCCGGTGTCGCCGACCCCAACCGGCCCACCGGATCGTTCCTGTTCCTCGGCCCCACCGGCGTCGGCAAGACCGAACTCGCGAAAGCGTTGGCGGACTTCCTGTTCGACGACGAACGAGCCATGGTGCGCATCGACATGTCCGAGTACAGCGAGAAGCACTCGGTGGCGCGGCTCGTCGGTGCACCCCCCGGCTACGTCGGCTACGAGTCCGGCGGACAGCTCACCGAAGCCGTCCGCAGGCGCCCGTACAGCGTCGTGCTGTTCGACGAGGTCGAGAAGGCGCACCCGGACGTGTTCGACATCCTGCTGCAGGTCCTCGACGACGGACGCCTCACCGACGGACAGGGCCGCACCGTCGACTTCCGCAACACCATCTTGATCCTCACCTCCAACCTGGGGGCGGGCGGTGACCGCGACCAGGTGATGGCGGCGGTACGGACGGCGTTCAAACCGGAGTTCGTCAACCGGCTCGACGACGTCGTCGTCTTCGATCCACTGTCCGAGGAACAGCTCGAGTCGATCGTCGACATCCAACTCGACCAGCTGGGCAAGCGGCTCCGAGCTCGACGCCTCACCCTGGAGGTGTCGGATTCGGCGCGGTTCTGGCTCGCCGTCCGCGGCTACGACCCGCTCTACGGCGCGCGTCCGCTGCGCCGGCTCATCCAGCAGGCGATCGGCGACCAGCTCGCCAAGCTGCTGCTCGCCGGCACCGTCCGCGACGGTGACACCGTCCCGGTGACCATCTCCGAGGACGGCGATCACCTGGTGCTGGGTTAGGCGCTGCGCGCCCGTGCGCCTTTCGGTAGTTGCAGCTACCGAAAGGTGCACGGGCCGTCAGGCCTCGAGTTCCTTGATTCGCTCCGCGGCCTCGCGCAACCGCTTCCTGCGCGACTCGTCCTCGGATTCCTTGAGCTCGTCGTAGAGTTCCTCGTCCGAGTCGCTGAACCCCAGGATCATCCGCGGTAGGCCGAGCGTGACGATCAGGCTGGGCCACACCACCCACGCGTAGTCCCAGTCGACGACGTTGTTCAGGATCAGGAACGCCACCAGGGTGAGTCCGAGTACGAGCCAGTCGAGCGATTCGATCCACTTGCCGCGCCGCAGCAGTGACGCGAGTTCGGTCTCCGTGCTCTGCGGCGGTGCCGGTACGGCAGCGTCGGCCGTACCGCTGGCGGTGAACGGCACCTTGACGATGGCGCCGCTGTCCGCGCGCAGGGGTACGCCACCGGGCAGATCCCGGAACGACGGCTGCACGCCGTCGAGCGTGCGTGCAGCCGCGATGCTGCCGGTGCGCTCGTAGAACTCGTCGACGTCCAATCGTCCTGCCGCGTAGTGCTCGCCGATCGCGGTCAGTGCGTGCAGGCGCTCGTCGTCACTCAGCCGCAGACCGCTGTCGCCGGATGCGCCGGTCACCGCCGTCACCTCCCCGTCGGACCCGAATCGTGTGGGGTCCGATGGTAGCCGTCGGTGACACACGGTCTCGGGGCCGCATACTCGGCGGGTAGCCCGTGCCGGGGCTACCGCTCGACGAGTCCGGCGGCGAGCTCGGTGAGATTCCGGTAGACGTCGTCTTTCTCGGCTTCCGACCGGCCGAAGCTCTCGAGGATGCGTTCGCCGAAGATCGTCCATCCGTACAGCATGACGAGGGCTGCGATGAGCCCGAGTTCCTGCGGCGAATCACGATCGATCCGGCTCCGGATGGCGTCCAGGGTCGGAAACGTGTCGGGAAGGAGTTCGTCGCTCCCGTCCTCCAGTAGCAACCAGGCGACGATGCGGACGTAGGTCTCGTTGTCGGCGCCGCTCTCGTAGATCCGCCGAACGGCTTCTGCGGCATCCGGTGCAGAACTGGCTGCCGCCGTGACCGCCGTGCGATCGTTCAGGACGGCTCGGATGAGGTCGTCCTTCCGTCCGACGTAGCGGTGAATCAGGCCGAGGTTGACGCCGGCGTCCTCTGCGATGTCGCGGAGCGCGGCGCCGGACCCGTGGCGTGCCAGTCGAGCAGCGGCCGCCCGGAGGATTGCGGCCCGGGCCTCGTCCGGGCCCGACGGACGACTCGTATCTGAGGATCGCGGCATGACCTCCAGCGTAGCCAGCCCTCCGCGCGTAATCGCTTTCTGCCCTTGACAACAGGTGCGGCATACCTACGATGTACACACTTGTGTACACCGGATTTCGGTGGCGTGCCCGGTCAAAGCTCGGCACGGGTGGCTCGTCGTTTCCCGGACCGGTGGTCGACCTACGGGTAACCGGTCCGGAAGTTGATGTAGTGGAGGGAGATGCAATGTCGGAGTCGTCAGGTCACGGTCGGAAGCGCGCCGGGGCACCCAATGTGCTGGTGGTGCTCGTCGACGACATGGGCTTCGGTGCGCCGTCGCCGTTCGGCGGGCCGATCGAGATGCCGACCGCGGAACGACTGGCCGCAGGAGGCCTTCGGTTCAACAGGTTTCATACGACCGCATTGTGTTCGCCGACCCGTGCGTCCCTCATGACGGGCAGAAACCCGCACGCGGTGGGATTCGGTACGGTCACCAACTTCGTCAGTTCGGACCCCGGGTACAACTGCATTCGTCCGGAGAGCGCGGCAACGGTCGCGGCGATCCTGAAGGACCACGGATACAGCACCGCGGCGTTCGGCAAGTGGCATCAGGCGCCGGGCGCGGAAACCGGTCCGGCCGGCCCCTTCGACCGCTGGCCGACCGGCGAGGGCTTCGAGCGGTTCTACGGATTCCTCGGTGGGTCGACGGACCAGTACTACCCCGCGCTCTACGACGGGGTGACACCGGTCGACTGCCCGTCCACGCCGGAGGACGGCTACCACCTGTCGGAAGATCTCGCCGACCGGCTGGTGGAGTGGATCGAGTGTGGGCAGGCGGTGGCGCCGGACAAGCCGTTCTTCGCCTACCTCGCGCTAGGGGCCACGCATTCGCCCCTACAGGTGCCGAAACAGTGGCGGGACAAGTATTCCGGTCGATTCGACCACGGGTGGAACCGGCAGCGGGAGATTACGCTCGAGCAGCAGAAGGACTTGGGCGTCGTGCCCGAGGACGGAGAGATGACACCGTGGCTCGACCTGGTCCCCGAGTGGGACACCCTGGGGGAGGACGAGCGGCGGGCGGCGGCCCTGCTGATGGAACTCTATGCCGGGTTCGCCGAGCACACCGATGCCCAGGTCGGTCGCATCGTCGAGGCGCTCTCAGAGATGGACATCCTCGACAACACCCTCGTCTTCTACATGCTCGGGGACAACGGAGCTTCGGCGGAAGGCGGTATCACCGGCACGGCCAACGAGGGGATTCTCTTCAACGGCATGCGGGACAGTGCCGCTCGGATCCTCGAGCGTGCCGACGAACTCGGCGGACCGACGACCGCCCCGCAGTACCCCTTCGGCTGGGCACTCGCGATGGACACGCCGTACCAGTGGGTGAAGCAGGTGGCGTCGCACTACGGCGGTACGCGCAATCCGCTGATCGTGCACTGGCCCGAGGGCATCGAGTCCACCGGTGAAATACGCAGTCACTGGCACTTCGTGTCCGACATCGCGCCGACCGTTCTGGAGGCGGCGGGGATTGCTCCACCCCGTGTCGTGAACGGCGTGGAGCAGCAGCCGATGGACGGTGTCTCGATGCTGTACAGCTTCGACGATGCGGCCGCCCCGGACCGCCGCACCACCCAGTACTTCGAGGTGTTCGGGAACCGCGGAATCTACGACAACGGATGGGTCGCCTGCACCCCGCACCGCATCCCCATGCAGGCCGCATCGGCGGACCGGCCGTTCGAGGACGACGTGTGGGAGCTGTACGACACGAACAGCGACTGGACGCAGGCGAACGACGTCGCGGCGTCGCATCCCGAGAAGCTCGCGGAACTGAAGGCTCTCTTCGATTCGGTTGCCGGGGCGAATCAGGTTCTGCTGGACAACAACCGGATGCAGCGAATGCGTGAAGGGCTGCCCGACCGGAACTCGGCCGAGGTCGTCGAGTATCCGGGCTCGATGCCCCCGCTGCTGCCCGATGCCGCGATCAAGGTCCTCAACCGGTCGCACACGATCTCGGTACGGGTCACGCTCGCGTCCGCCGACAGCACCGGCGTTCTCGTCGCCCAGGGGGCACGGCCGGACGGCGGGTGGAGTCTGTACCTCCACCGGGGGCGGCTCGTCTACTGCCACAGCATCGCGGATCTGCAGGTATGGAAGGTCGACAGCATGCTGCCGGTTCCCGCCGGCCCGCACGAGATCGCCATGCGCTTCGACTACGACGGAGGAGGCCTCGGGAAGGGTGCCGACGTCCGATTGTCCGTCGACGGCGTCGAGATGGGCAGCGGGCGCCTGGAGTCGTCCACCGCGTTCTACATCGGCGGCACGGGATTGTTCACGATCGGGCGGGGCCACGGAGTCCCGTTGTCGGGTGACTACGACCGCGACGATCGGATCGACGGCGTCGTTCACTCCGTTCGTGTGGAGCTCGGTGGGGAATCGAACCATGACGAGGACGCGGTACTGCAAACGGCACTGGCGTCGCAGTGAGCGGCTCCGCTCCGGGAGATCAGGGCTGACCTTGATCGAACAGGAAGGGGCGGAGCGGATGTCGATCCGCTCCGCCCCTTCCTCGCATGCTGCTGTGGGTGACCGGAACACCTACCCTTCGAGGATCGCGAAGCCCTTGTAGCCGGATTCGGCGACTTCGCCGATGATTCGGCGGTAGACGGCGAGGCCGCCGAGGAAGGCCATGAACACGCGGGGGCGGCCGGGGATGTTGGCGCCGAGGTACCAGGAGTTCGCGGTGTTCAGCAGTGAGGCTTCGGCGCGGGTGCGGCATTCCTCGCCCCAGTCGGCGACGGCGTCGGGGGTGCCTTCGATGGCGGTGGCGCCGCGGTCGTCGAGGTAGGCGATGGCGTCGGCGACCCAGTTCACGTGCAGTTCGGAGTGCAGCACCATGTTCGCCAGCACCGAGGGGCTGCCGGGGCCGGTGAGGTTGAAGAAGTTGGGGAAGCCGTCGATGCCGAGTCCGAGGTAGGTTTCGGGGCCGGTGGCCCACTTGTCCTTCAGGGTCTGTCCGCCGCGGCCGACGATCTCGAGTTTGTCGAGTGAGCCGGTCATGGCGTCGAACCCGGTGGCGAGGACGATCGCGTCGAGGTCGTAGTGGGCGGCGGTGGTGTTCAGGCCGGTGGCGTCGATCGACACGATCGGGGTGGTCTTGAGGTCGACGAGTTCGACGTTGTCGCGGTTGTAGGTTTCGTAGTAGCCGCTGTCGGTGACGATGCGTTTGGCGCCGATCGCGTGGTCGGTGGGGATCAGCAGGTCGGCGACCGCGGGGTCGTCGATGACGGCGCGGACCTTGTCCTCCCAGAATGTGCGGGCGGTGTCGTTCGCGGCCTGGTCGGTGAGCTGGTCGGGGAAGGCCTTGGAGTACAGGACGCCGCCGAGCTTCCACCGTTCCTCGTAGACGCCGCGACGTTCGTCCTCGGACGCCTCGAGCGCGTTCTTGGGGTAGGCGCGGTGCGGGGAGCCGCCGCCGGACTCCCACGACAGGCGCCGGCGTTCGGCGTAGTTCGCTTTCTGTTCGGCGCGGGTGGCGTCGTCGAGGGCCGTGTTGCCGGCGGGGACGCTGTAGTTCGCGGACCGTTGGAAGACGAACAGCTTGTCGGCCTGTTCGGCGATGAACGGGATCGACTGGATACCGGAGGATCCGGTGCCGATCACCCCGACCCGCTGCCCGGTGAAGTCGACACCGTCGTGGGGCCAGTGCGCGGTGTGGAAGATGTTGCCGGAGAACGTGTCCAGGCCGTCGAAGGCCGGGGTGTTCGCGTTCGACAGCGGTCCGGCGGCGGTGACGAAGAACCGGGCCGAGACGGTGTCACCGCGATCGGTGCGCACCGTCCAGCGCAGGGTCTCCTCGTCGAGGACCGCGGAGGTGACGCGGGTGTCGAAGGTGATGTCGCGGCGCAGGTCGAACCGGTCGGCGACGTGTTCGAGATAGCTCAGGATCTCCGGTTGGGTGGCGTACTTCTCGCTCCAGTTCCATTCCTGCTCGAGTTCGGGGGAGAAGGAGTACGAGTAGTCGACGGACTCCACATCGCAGCGGGCACCGGGGTAGCGGTTCCAGTACCACACGCCGCCGACCCCGGACGCCGCCTCGAACGCGTGGACCGTCAGACCCTGTTGCCGAAACCGGTGCACCGCATACAGTCCCGCGATACCGGCACCCACCACCACCACGTCGTACGACTCGGACACCGACAAATGTTCGTTCACGAGAAAAGTCCTTCCACGAGCGCGGGCCGACACGGCCCGGAGTCCCACCCTTCGGGCGTCGAATTTCACGCTAGGGCGGTGCGGAGGACCCGGGCACCGGACCGTCCCGCCCAGCGGGTCGTTTCCCGTCCCGGGGGACGTTCGTCCCGATCGGTAGCCTGGTCGGCGTGACCACTCCGAGCCCCGAGAGCGCGCGCGTCGACAGTTGGATGTGGGCGGTGCGCCTGTTCAAGACACGATCGCAGTCCGCGTCGGCGTGCCGGTCCGGGCACGTCCGCGTCAACGGTGCCACCGCGAAGGCGTCCACCGCGGTCGCACCGGGCGACGAGGTGCGGGTGCGGGCCGCCGGTGTCGAACGGATCGTCGTGGTGGTCCGGCCGATCGCCAAGCGGGTGGGCCCGCCGATCGCCGTCGAATGCTTCCAGGACAACAGTCCGCCCCCACCGTCGCCGGAGACGATCGCGGCGATCCCACGTCGTGATCGTGGCGCCGGCCGCCCCACCAAGCGGGAACGACGCGAGATGGAGAAGTTTCGCAGCGGATAGCCGGCCGACGCTTCAGACGGATCTCAGGCTCCGCCTCTACGCTGTGGTGTCGGCCGGAACCGGTCGTATCGAGATGGTCGGAACGGCCGACGGAATGGGAGCAGCGCCATGACGAACCCCGACGATCCGCGCACCCCGCAGGAACGCGCATACGATCCGGCCGAGCAGACCCCCGGCGAGACCGTGCAGTGGGCGCGCCCGGCGGACGATGCGACCCGCGAGATGGGGGCGGTCGGCACGCCCGACCAGCCGACGACGCAGTACCACACCCCCGACCCGTATCAGGCGTACGGCAGCCAGGCCCCGAACCCGACGCAGGCCTACCCGATCTACGATCCGCGGCTCGACCCGCAGGCTGTGCCACCCGACCCGACCCAGGCGTACCCCACCTACTACGGCGCCGGTGGCTATCCGCCGCCCGGACAGCCCCCGACCGGGCAGCCGCCCGGTTTCGAGCCGGCCCCCGACCCGAAGCCGGGACGCAAGGTGGGGCTGTGGGCGGCCGTCGGTGCCGGCGTCGTCCTGCTCGCGCTCGGGCTGATCGTCGGCCTGCTGCTGACGGGCGGCGGCTCCGACGACACCCCGACCGCCGCCGCACCCACCACGGGCCGGCTCGCCCCGCCGCCCACCACCGAGACCCCCGGTCCCACCGCCGCCCCGGACACCACCTCCCCGTTCGAGGGCGTCCCCGGTGGTGTCGGTGAACTGATCGGCAAGGCCGGAACCGCGATGGGCACCATCACCGCCAACGACGGGGGAACCCTCACCCTCGACGGACTCGGCGGATCGAAGGTCACCGTCCACACCACCGACGACACCACACTCGTCTCGCTGACGGCCCGGACCGTCGCCGATCTGAAGCCGGGCGAGTCCGTTCTGGTCCAGGGCGACGCCGTCGAGAACGGGACGGTCACGGCAAAACTGATCATCGGGACCACGCTTCCCCACTTCGGGAACTGACGCGCGGCACCGGATACCCGAATCGGGCCGTCGAGTGGCTAGGCTGAGGCCTGATGACGGCTATGTGGTTCGGACTGGCAGCGATAGCGCTCGTGGGTGCTGTGGCACTGCTCTACGTCGATCGCACGCGACGCGACCAGACCGGTCGCGTCCGCGAGATCTGGGCGAAGGCGCAGGGCTACACGTACGTCACCGCCGACGAGGAACTGCCGTCGCGGTGGCATCGCGCGGCCCTCGCCAACCAGGAATACCTCGCCGCGCTCGACGTCGTGCGGGGCGTCCGGCGCGGCGACTCGTTCGTGCTGTTCGACCTCGAGGAATCGGCGACCATCGTCGCGGTACACCGGAGCATCGGCTCGGACGTCGACATCGACCTGCGGCTCAAGTCGACGCCGCCGCCGCGCGACGCCGACCTCAACCTGCTCGGCGCGATCGGCCCCCGCGTCGTGTTCGCGACCGACCTCGAGATCGCCCGCCGCGTGTGCGACCAGCGCATGGTGTCGTTCACCGAGTCCGTGCCGCCGCAGCTGCAGATGCTGTGGAGCGAGGGCGAATGGACCCTCGGCTCGCTGCCGATCGGCAGCTCGGGCCGCGACTGGGACGCCGCGATCGAAACCGTCGCCCGACTGTCCGGCATGCTGCGGGTCCTGCCGCCGGCCACCACCCTGCAGCCTCCCGCCGCCGCAGTCCACGATCCCGGGCGTCCGGTGGCGCACGAGTCGTTCGACGAGCACGAATCGGCCACCTGACCGGCCCGGAACCACACGGGATGGCTATGAGCGCGTCGTCTTAGTAGATTCCGCTGCTGTGGTTGTCGTGTCGCTTGTTGTTCTTGTCCTCATCGGTGCGGGTGTTGCGTGGACGATGTCGGTGGTCCGCGGGCTTCGACGTGACGCGTCGAACGTCGAGACCTCCCTCCGTCTCGTCCACACCGAACTCGACCGACGCTACGAATACATCCCCGGCCTGATCCTCGCCGCCGCGGACATCGTCGGCCGCGACTTCATCGCCCCCGTCACCGGCGCCCGCTCCCTCGCCATGCGCATCCGCGAGGAGAACCTCGACCTCAGCCGGCAGGCCGGCGCCGAGAAAGCCCTCACCGAGGCGCTGCAGTCCGTCCTCACGACCGGCCGACGCTACCCGCAGCTCGCCAACGACTGGGCGTTCGTCCGCCCCGCCCACGAACTCGACCTCACCGAACAGCGGCTCACCGGCGCGGTCCGCGTCTACAACGACCAGGCCCGCAACCACAACCGGGCACTGGCCACCTTCCCCACGAATCTCCTCGGAAAATGGTCCGGACTCGCGGAAGCACCCCTATTCGAAGCCCCACTCCTCGCCGTCCCCGACACCGGCACTCCCGACAGCGACGCACCCGACAGAGCCACCACCGATCTCGCCGCCTGAGGCCCGGGAACGTTGTGACGTGGCTTTCTCGCTAGGCTTCGACACGACCGAAAGACTGCCCGACACGGTGATGGGAGAACGGCAGATGACCGATCGCGACGAGCTCGCGACGCTGGTACGCGACCTGGCGGTAGTGCACGGAAAGGTGACCCTGTCCTCCGGCAAGGAAGCCGACTACTACGTCGACCTGCGCCGCGCCACCCTGCACCACCGCGCCGCCCCCCTCATCGGTTCCCTGCTCCGCGACCTCGTCGCCGACTGGGACTTCGACGCCGTCGGTGGCCTCACCATGGGCGCCGACCCCGTCGCCATGGCCGTCATGCACGCCCCCGGCCGCCCCATCGACGCCTTCGTCGTCCGCAAAGCCGCCAAGGCCCACGGCATGCAGCGCCAGATCGAAGGCCCCGACATCGTCGGCAAACGCGTCCTCGTCGTCGAGGACACCACCACTACCGGCAACTCGCCGCTCACCGCGGTCAAGGCCCTGCGTGACGCCGGCGCCACCGTCGTCGGCGTCGCCACCGTCGTCGACCGCGCCACCGGCGCCGACGCCGTCATCGCCGCCGAAGGACTCGAGTACCGCTCGCTCCTCGGACTCGGGGACCTCGGGCTGGACTGAGTCGCCTTTCTCTTTACAGCTGAAGGGACCCTTTGTGCGCTCGCAGCGCGCAAAGGGTCCCTTCAGCTCATGGGGTAGGTGGTCAGGGGACGAGGTAATACCCCTGGGAGGGCACGGACATCTGCGGGCGGAGTTGGAACCAAGGGTTGACCCAGCTTGCGGCAACGGTGAGTGCTTGCACACCCGGTCCGGGGTAGATCTCGGTGCGGACGGTCGGTCCCGGCTGCTCACCGGCGAGGATCTCGACCTCACGGGCCTCGCGACCGAAGAGTCCCTGGCTGGACACGATCGAGACCTGCACGCGGCACGTTCGGTTCTGCTCCCATCCCGGACCGACACCGTGCATTCCGCGCGGCGTCAGTGCGATGGTGGCTACGCCCGGGCGGGTGGGGTCGGTCTCGACGGCGGTGTCGATGATGCCGGTGCAGAAGTCGTTCTGCCCGAGAGTGGGCATGGTCGGGCCGTTGAGGCTCAGGTACAGGATCGGTGCCGGCGCCGGTGCCGCCGAGGCGGTACCGGCGATGCCGGTGACAGCGGCGGTGGTGACGGCTGCGGCGCCGATCGCGCGCACGGCAAGGCTGCGAAGTTTCATGTGTCCCCCGTTGTGTGATGCTCCCCCGGCTATCTGTAACCGAGGGTGTCGGAAAAATAGCCGCGTGCATGGTGGCACAGGGGAGATACCGCCGCCAAACCGGGAGGCCCGCCTATCGTGGCTGCATGCCGATCCGCACCACCCGCACCAGCCTGTCCGACGGGCGTGAGCTGATCTATTTCGACGACACGGCGCCGTTCCCGTCACGCGAGGTGCTCGACGGTCGAGGACTCGACCCGGTTCGGGTGGCGTCGAGCATGCGGTTCGACGCGTTGACGGGGGAGTGGGTGACGTTCGCGGCGCACCGGATGAACCGCACGTTCCTGCCCGGCGACGACGAGTGCCCGCTGTGCCCGACGCGGCCCGGCCGGGCGGCGACGGAGATCCCCGCCGCCGACTACGACGTCGTCGTGTTCGAGAACCGTTTCCCTGCACTGGGTTCCGCCGATACCGTGCCGGAACATGTCGACGGAGAAGACCTCTGGCCGCAACAGCCGGCTGCGGGACGTTGTGAGGTGGTGTGCTTCACGAGCGACCACGACCGCAGCTTCGGGCAGTCGACGCCGGGCCGGGTGCGGACGGTCCTCGAGGCGCTGCGGGACCGGACCCGCGAGCTGTCGGCGCGACCGGACGTGGCCCAGGTGTACTGCTTCGAGAACCGGGGCACCGAGATCGGGGTGACGCTGACGCACCCGCACGGCCAGATCTACGCCTACCCCACGCTGCCGCCGAGCACCACGGCGCTGCTGCGGCAGGCCGAGCAGCACCGGAACCGGACGGGACGCAACCTGTTACGTGACATGCTCGACGCCGAACGCCGCGCCGGAACCCGGATCGTCGTCGACGGCGAACACTGGACCGCATACGTGCCCGCGGCGGCACGGTGGCCCGTCGACCTGCACCTCGCGCCGCGCCGCGACGTCGCCGACCTCACCGAACTGCACGACGCCGAACTCGAGGAACTGTCGCACCTGTACCTCGACATCCTCGGCCGGCTCGACCGCTTCTTCGACGGCGTCGACCGGTTGCCGTACATCGCCGGCTGGCATCAGGCGCCCGTCGGCGAGGGCCGCGATCTCGGACGGCTGTACCTGCACGTGTTCTCGCTCATGCGGTCTCCGCACCGGATGAAGTATCTCGCCGCCTCCGAATCCGGGATGGGCGCATGGATCAGCGACACCACCCCCGAGACCATCGCGGAGCGATTCCGGGAGGTCGCGCCGTGACCGCCACCTGGTTCGAACCCGGATCCGACACGGAACTCGCTTCGGCGGCATCGGAAATGTTCGTCCGCGAGTTCGGTACGACACCGGACACCGTGTGGGCGGCCCCCGGACGCGTCAACCTCATCGGCGAGCACGTCGACTACGCGGGCGGCCTGTGCCTGCCGATCGCGTTGCCGCACAGCACCGTCGTCGCCGTCGCACCCCGCACCGACGGGATCGTCCGGCTGCGTTCGACAGCAGGAGAGCCGTGGAACGGGCGCATCGACGACACCGCCCCCGGCCGGCCCACCGGATGGGCGGCCTATCCAGCGGGTGTGCTGTGGGCGCTGCAGGATCGGGGAGGCATCGACGCGGTCTTCGTGTCGAGTGTGCCGATCGGGGCGGGCCTGTCGAGCTCCGCCGCTCTGGAATGCGTTCTTGCCGCGGCAATGTCACCGGACACCGACCGAACCGCACTCGCCGCGGCCTGTGTGCGTGCCGAGAACGAGATCGCACTCGCCCCCACGGGCGGCATGGATCAGGCGGCGTCGCTGCTCGCTTCGGAAGGGCATGCCCTGCTGATCGATTCGTCGTCCGGCCGGACCCGGCGCGTGCCGTTCGAGCCGACGGCACACGGCGTCGAACTGCTGGTGATCGACACCCGTGCCCCGCATCGGCTCGTCGACGGGCAGTACGCGAGACGTCGCGCCGCGGTGGAGCGGGCAGCGCGACGTCTCGGCGCCGCATCGCTGCGGGAGGTCACCGACCGGGGACGGGAGGGGGCCGACGCGGTCCGGTCCCTGAAGGACGACGTCCTGCGCCGCCGGGCCTGGCACGTGATCAGTGAGATCGCGCGCGTCCGGCTCGCCGTGACCGCGCTCGAGGCAGCGGATTTCGTCGAACTCGGGCGGCTCCTGACGGCGTCGCACCTGTCGCTGCGCCACGACTTCGAGGTGTCGTGCCCCGAACTCGACACCGCCGTCGAGGCGGCCCTGACCGCCGGTGCACTCGGCGCCCGGATGACCGGTGGCGGCTTCGGCGGCTCTGCGATCGCCCTCGTGCCGGCCGGGGAAACCCCCGAGGTCGTCGAGAACGCACGCCGTCTCGCGGCCGAACGCGGCCTGCCCGAACCGGCGTTCGCGACGGTCACCGCATCGGCGGCGGCGCGGCAGGTGTCCTGACCCGTCCGGCGCCGGACTCTTCGTCGCGACCACCCCCCCGGATGCGTTTCGCGCACTCGACGCGGTTCCGGGAGCCGGAAATCCGCAACAAGTGCGCGAAACGCGGGAGACGGTAGGTTCAGTCGGCGTCGCCGACGGTGACGGCGGTCGCCTCTTCGATGCTGTGCGGGGCCGGGTCGTGGTCGTCGACGTGGGCCAGGACCTGGCGTCCGGTCATGAGGACGAGGATGCCGGCGGCGGTGCAGACCGCGCCCACCCAGAACGGCATGTGGACGTTGTGCTCACCGAGTTTGCCGGCGACGTACGGGGCGGCGGCGCCACCGACGAAGCGGACGAAGCTGTAGGCGGCCGACGCAGTCGAACGTTCGACGGGTGCCGAGATCATCACGGTCTCGGTGATGAGGGTGTTGTTGACGCCGAGGAACAGGCCGGCGAGGACGACGCACACGATCAGGACCGGCTTCGACTCGGTGAACAGTGCCATCACGGCGAGGTCGAGCGCGAACAGGGTGAGCGCCGCGATCATCATCGGCAGCGTCCCGAAGCGGCGCTGCAGGCGCGGCGCCAGGAACACCGACGCGACCGCGAGGGCGACACCCCAGCCGAAGAAGATGAATCCGATTGCGTACGTGCCCATGTCGAGGGGGAACGGCGTGTACGCGAGGAGTGTGAAGAAGCCGTAGTTGTACAGCAGCGCGGTGATCGCGACGGTGAGCAGGCCGCGGTGACGCAGCGCCTGGAACGGTGCGGCCAGCGACGTCTTGTGTTGCGGCTTCGGGGCTGTCGGCAGCATGACGACGATGAGGATGAACGCGACCGCCATGAGGGTGGCGACACCGAAGAACGGTGCCCGCCAACTGATGTTGCCGAGAACACCGCCGACGAGCGGGCCCACCGCGATACCGATACCGAGCGCGGCCTCGTACAGGATGATCGCGCGGGCCACCCCACCGCTCGCGGCGCCGACGATCGCGGCCAGCGCGGTCGCGATGAACAGGGCGTTGCCCAGACCCCAGCCGGCGCGGAAGCCGACGATCTGGTCGATCGTGCCCGACGATCCGGCGAGGGCTGCGAACACCACGATGATCGCCAGACCCCACAGCAGCGTCTTCTTGGCGCCGATCCGGCTCGAGATCATGCCCGTGAACAGCATTGCGACACCGGTGACCAGCATGTAGCTGGTGAACAGCAGCGACACCTGCGACGGGCTGGCGTCGAGCTGCTCGGCGATCGGTTTGAGAATCGGATCCACGAGCCCGATGCCCATGAATGCGATCACGGACGCGAACGCGACGGCCCATACGGATTTCGGTTGCTGCAGGATGCCGGGCTTCGTGCTCGCGGCGGGCGCGGTCGTGGTGCTCATGTATCCCTCCTCGGATGTGTCGTGCGGTCCGCCGCAACGGACCGGATGATGGTGCGGAGTTCACCGAGCCCTTCGGTCAGCGCCGCGACCTGCGCCGGTTCGAGGTGCGCGAAGTAGGGCGTCAGGTCGTCGGCGATGTGGTGCCGGCTGTCGGTCAGCCAGCGTCGGCCCGCGTCGGAGATGTCGACGAGGATCGCGCGATTGTCTTCCGGGTCGGGGTGTCGCGAGACGAGCCCTTCGTCGCCGAGCCGTTTGAGCAGTGCGGTCGCGGACGGCTGCGACGAACTGTCGAGCCGGGCGAACGTGCTGACCCGCAGCGGCCCCTGTTCCTCGAGCAGTGACAGTGCCCGCATCCACGACCGCGGTCGGTCGTCGCGGGCGACGGCCGACGCGAGGCGGGTGAAGCGGTGGGCGTTGCTCACCAACTGGACCAGTAGGTCTCGGAATTCGGGATCGGTGGAACTCACGAATACGAATCATTACATACGCTAACTATCTATGTAAACCCCCGCGTTTCGCGCACTTGTCGCGACCGGACGGCCGGAAAACCCGCGCCAAGTGCGCGAAACGCGGAGACGGGGGAGGAGCGGGCCGGTACGTTCGTGACGAACAGGACACGGAACGAGACGTGAGGGAATGGGCATGGCATTCGGGCGGATCGGAGCCTGGCTCCTCGGGCACGCGGAGCAGGTCGTCTTCGTCGGGGCGACGGCCGCGACGGTGTACGGGGGCGTCGTCGGGAGCGAACACGTCCAGCAGGTCGCGAAGCCGCTGATCGCGCCGGCTCTCGCGGCGCGGGTGCTGCGACGCCGACACGACCTTCCTGCCCCCGACACCGCACTTCTCGTCACCGGTCTGGCGGCCGCGACCGTCGGCGACGTCTTCATGATCGACCCGGACGACGACGCCCGCCTGCGCCGCGGTGCGACGTCGTTCGGTGTCATGCAGGGCGCCTATGTCGCCGTGCTCGCCCGCCACGGCGGTCGTCCGACCCGGGCAGCGGTGGTGCCGCGGCTCGCGGCGTGGGCGACGGCGTCCGGGCTGCTGGCGGCGAAGGCGCCGGAGGTGGCGCCCACACTCACCGGCTACGGGGCTCTGCTCGGCACCACCGCGACGCTCGCCGCCGATCCCGCACTCGCACCCGGCGCGGCTACCGTCGCCGGTCTGCCGGTACCGAACCGCCGCGACCGGCGCAGTCGGCTCGGCGTGGGCGGGTTGCTGTTCACCGGCTCGGACGGGCTGATCATGGTGCGCAAACTGTTTCTGCGCCGGGCGAAGTCACGGGCGATCGCGGAGGGCGCGATCCTCGCGTCCTATGCCGCCGCACAGGCTCTGCTGACCGAGGGGATGATCGCGCTCGGTGCGTCACGGAAGCGGAACACCTAGGGCAGGATCATGATTCGATCCCGATCGTGGGGATCGACGCGGATCGGGACGGTCTCGCCCACGACGAAACGGTCCCGGTCCTCGGGATAGACCTCGTACCGCACCCGGCCGCGGTAGGACTCCGATCCGGGGACAGTGAGGTCGAGATCGAGTTCGGTGACCACGGCGCGGTCGACGGTGCTCCGGATCTGTTGGGCGCGAGTGATTTCGGCCCACCCTTCGAGCCCGTGCCGCTCGAGCCGGCGCTCCGCGCGAGTGGGCCGACCGGCCCACATCATGCCCAGCCCCAGGGCCGAACCGTAGGCGGCGAGCAGCCCGCCGATCTGGTACGGGATCGTGCCCTCCGGCGTGTGCTCGACGAGCCATCCCAGCCAGACGGCCAGCACGATCACGTAGCCGACGGTGACGACACAGACGGTGCGAACGATACGGGGATGGTTCATGAGCCGACCTTCAACGCCTACCTCCGGTGACGTCGTCCAGCCTAGCCGTCCGGGCCGGCCGCGGCCTGCGCCGTGATCGCCGGTGCGAGCCAACGGTGCAGATAGCGGCGCAGTTCGTCGTCGGTGCGCGGCGGGTTACCGGGGGAGACGAAGAACGACTGCATGATCCGCAGCTGGTGCTCGACGAGGCCCTGCAGTGCCGGCTCGTCCCAGCCGTGCCGGCCCCAGTCGACGTCGAACCGTCGGATCATCGTCATACCGAACACCTGGGCCTCGTCGGATGCGATGCCCTCGGTGTGGGAGTGGTCCCCCGACAGCATGATTCCGAGGTGCGGGGTGCGGCGGACGTCGTCGAGCGTGAAGATCACGGCCTCGATCACGGCCTCCGTCGGATCGTGCAGACCTCGGACGTGGGCGGTCAGCCGGTCGAGGAAGGCGTCGACGGACGCGATCGCGGACGCCCGCATGAGGGCGTCCGCGCTGGGGAAGTAGCGGTACACGGTCTGCCGGATCACGCCCAGGGATTCGGCCACCTCGGCGATGCCCACGGCCGTGCCGGTCCGGGAGATCGCCTCGACCGCGGCCTCGACGATGCGCCGGGCCGCCTCCTCGTCGTCGACCGGCGGCCGGCCGCCCCATCCTCGTCTGCGTGCCACGGGCGGACGGTATCAGCATCGGCGCCGGTGGAGGTGCAGGCCACGGCCGTTTCGGCGAAACCAATCATACAAACGTGTTGCAGTTCGTATGATCGCGGCAGCAGTCGACCGAACGAACGAGCAACGAACGAGGTAGTGCCCATGACGGATCTCAAACCCCGGAAGATGGACTTCGGGTTCGACGATGCCGACGTCCCATTCCTGTGGAACCCCGAGAACCCGGCCTGGTCGAGCATGTCGAACGCGGTGTCGTTCCTCGCCGTCGGTTTCGAGAAGATGATCGTCAAGCTGATCCGGCAGGCGAAGCCGCTCATGACCGATCCCGCGGTCGCCGAGGAGGCGGTCGCGTTCATGCGGCAGGAGGGGCATCACTCCACCGCGCACCGCCAGCACGTGGCCGCCCTGATCCGGCGCTACCCGGGTCTGCAGAACACCCTCGACGCCGTGATCGGCGAGTACGACCTGCTCACCGAGGCCACGTCGATCAACTACCGGCTCGCCTACACCGCCGACCTCGAGGCCACGTTCACGCCGGTGTTCAAGCTGATGCTCGACAACGAGGAGACGCTGTTCCGGCCCGGCGACGACCGGGTCGCGTCACTGTTCCTGTGGCACTTCGTCGAAGAGGTGGAGCACCGCAGTTCCGCGCTGATCCTCTACAAGGCCGTCGTCGGCAGCGAGCTGTACCGGATGCGGATGGCGCCGTCGGTGTTCGCGCACGTGCTGAAGGTGATCCGGATCGCGTGTGCCGGCTTCAACCAGCACGTCCCGCTCGGCGAACGCAAGGTCGATGCACTGTCGATGTTCGCCCGGCACCGCGCCAAGCAGCGGGTGCTCACGTTCTTCGCGCCGTACCTCAGCAAGGGGCCGATGCCGCGCGCGTTCGACGGACTGCCGATCGGTGAGCAGCTGACCGCGCTCAAGGGCGCGGCCCTCAGCCAGACCCCCGGCCACGACCCCGCCCACGAGAACCTGCCGGTGCTCGCGGACGAGTGGTTCCGCCGCTACGACGCCGGCGACGACTGCACCCGCTGGTACACCGCCGAGCCGGCAGCATCGGGGGCGAACCGATGACACCCACGTGTACCGATACCTTCGCGGATCTCGCCACGCGGCTGGGATTTTCGTGTGAGGAGGCCGGCGGGCTGGTCGAGTTCCGGAACCCGGCCGCACTGGAGAACTGGACGCTGCCGGTCCTCGAATGGATGATCGTGCTCGGCGCGGTCCTCGCCCTGGTGTACGCGATCGTGCGGCTGCACCGGCACGGCGATCCCACCAATCTCGTGCTGTGGTTCGGGGCGACGGCGTTCCTGTTCGTCATCGAACCACCCATCTACTTCCCGGAAACGTTCGGCACCGAGGAATACCTCGGAACGATGTTCGCGCACAACGTGTTCACGGTCGACTTCCTGTGGGGGCGGCTGCCGCTGTACATCGTCGCGATCTATCCGCTGATGGCGACCCTGGCGTTCGAGATCGTTCGCATGCTCGGCGTGTTCCGGCGCTACGGGGTGTTCCTCGGTGCGGTGTGCGTGGGCTTCGTCCACCACGCGTTCTACGAGATCTTCGATCAGCTCGGGCCGCAACTGCGCTGGTGGGAGTGGACCCTCGACAACAAGGTCAATCTGCCGTTCTTCGATGCGGTTCCGCTGCCGAGTGTCGTGGTGTTCGCGACCCTGTGGCCGATGTCGCTGGCACTGTGCGTGCAGTTCTTCGTCGGCCGCCACGTCGACACGGGACGAGTGTTCTCCGGGCTCGAACTGGTGTGGCGCACCGTCGTGATCGGCCTGACCGCCTCGATCGGAGTCTTCGTGCTCCCGCTCCCGGCGACCGTGTTCGGGATGGGCAGCGACACCGTTCGCGGCGTCCTGTACGCGGCCGAACTCGTCGCGGTCACCGTCGTCGCGATCCCCCTGCTGGTCGCGCAGTGGTCGCGGCTGCGAAAGCAGGAGGCGGATCAGCCGGTGTACTCGAACGACTTCGTCCGCATCTACGCGACCGTGTACATCGTGGTGATGGGTGTGCTGTGGGCGAGCGCGCTGCCCGACTTCTTCGGAGCCGTCGACGGTGTCACCGGGGACGGCGATCCGATCGGCAACCTCTGGTACACGATCGCCTGCTTCGTGGTCGCGATCGCGTCCGTCGCCGCAACGGCCACGATCCCGCGTCCGTCCGGGCCGGTCCCCGAACCGGAGTCCGGCGAACCGGCGGTGACGACGAGCTGACCGGTTCGGGCGGCGACTACAGTTCCGGGGGACTTCCCCGACCCGAACGAGACGTGTGTGAGCCCCCAGCTGAGTACCGACGAACCGAGTGCCGACGAACCGAGCACCGACGAACCGAAGATGCACACCGCGGCCGGCGACGACGTCGACGCCCCCGGCCCCACCGAATGGGGTGAGCATCCGCACGGCGTCGGGCCGTGGGAACACGAACACGGGGCGCCGATCCCCGACGACCCGCACTACGATCCGCAGCTGCTGGCCGAGGGGGATCGACGCAACGTCGTCGACGCCTATCGGTACTGGACGCGTGAGGCGATCGTCGCCGACATCGACAGCCGACGCCACCCGTTGCACGTCGCGATCGAGAACTTCGGCCACGACTCCAACATCGGCACCGTCGTGCGGACCGCGAACGCGTTCGCGGCGGCCGCGGTGCACATCGTCGGCCGGCGCCGCTGGAACCGGCGCGGTGCGATGGTCACCGACCGCTACCAGCATCTGGTGCACCACTCCGACCTCGCGGGGGTGGCCGCGTTCGCCCGCGAGCACGGACTGACGGTGGTGGCCGTCGACAACACGCCCGGTTCGGTGCCGATCGAGACGGTCGACCTGCCCCGCGACTGCCTGCTGCTGTTCGGGCAGGAAGGCCCCGGCGTCACCGCGGAGGGGCACGCGGTCGCGGCGATGACCGTGTCGATCGCCCAGTTCGGGTCCACCCGCAGCATCAATGCGGGCGTCGCGGCGGGCATCGCGATGCACGCCTGGATCAGACAGCACGCGGATCTCGGCCGCGCCTGGTAGCGGAACCCGCGGTGGACGGGCAAGATCGATACTCATGCAGCGCGAATGGTCTGCTCGGGCCGACGCGGCGGAAACCGCGGTGACGAGCCGGCACATGCATCGGGTCTGGGGGCTGCCCGGGACGGCGCTGGCAGTCGTGGCGTGGCCCGCAGCAGCCCGCGAGCGAATGTTCCTCAGCTGGCACTACTGGTGGCAGGCGCACCTGATCAGTTGTGCCGTCGACGCGGCCGAACGTCGGCCCACCCCGCGGCGTCGACGCCGGCTGCAGCGCATCATCCGCGGCCACCGCGTCCGCAATCTCACCGGCTGGACCAACAACTACTACGACGACATGGCGTGGCTCGGGCTGGCTCTCGAACGCGCACAGCGAACGCAGCTGATCGACAACCGCAAACCCCTCGCGACACTCGGGCAGCAACTGTTCGACGCGTGGTCGCCCGACGCCGGGGGCGGGATCCCGTGGCGCCGCCATTCCGACTTCTTCAACGCGCCGGCGAACGGGCCGGCGGCCCTCGTGCTCGCCCGCACCGGGCGGCTGTGGCGGGCGCAGACGATGGCGGACTGGATCGACGAGACGCTGCGCGATCCCCGCACCGGGCTGATCTTCGACGGTATCCGGCGCGACGGCACGATCGAACGCAACATCTACACGTACTGCCAGGGGGCGGTCCTGGGCCTCGAGACGGAACTGGCGGTCCAGGTCGGTGATCCGCGGCATCGGCTGCGGGTACACCGGCTGATCGACGCGGTCGACGACAAACTTGCGAGCGGCGGCGTCGTCCGCGGCGGCGGGGGGCGGTGACGGGGGCCTCTTCAACGGTCTGCTCACCCGTAACCTGGCGCTCGTCGCGCTGAAACTGCCCGGCGACGAACCCGAGGACGTGCGGGCCCGGCAGATCGCGGCGCAACTCGTCCTCGGGTCGGCCGAGGCCGCGTGGGAGAACCGACTGCAGGTCGAGGAACTGCCGCTGTTCGGGAAGGACTGGAGCCTGCCCGCGAACCTTCCCGGACTCGGGGGCGAGATCGCGACGTACTCCGGGGGATCGGTGAGCTCGTCCGAGATCGCCGAACGGGATCTGTCGGTGCAGCTCGGTGGGTGGATGCTGATGGAATCCGCGTACCTGGTGTCGGCGGCGGGCTACCCGAAACGGCGGTGACGGTCAGACGTCGTCGACGGTCACCGATTCGGCGGGTCGCGCCATCTCGCGGCGGTACCCCCAGATGCCGAGGGCGGTGCCCACGGCGAGCAGCGACACCATGACGGCGATCGCTGCGGGCATCAGCCACGGCACCTGCTCGAGGAGTGACCCGCAGTAGAACCCGATCAGCAGCAGGACCGGTGCCCACACGACGGCGCCGATGCTGCTGGCGATCGTGTAGCGGCGGTGGTCCATGTTCGCGGCCCCGGCCACCATCGGGCACAGGGTGCGGATCCACGGGATCCACCGCGCAACCGCCACCGCCCAGAATCCGTGCCGATCGAGCAGCACGTTGACCTTGTGCAGGTTCGCCGCATTGAGATACTTCCCGCCGCGGCGGGCGATCAGACGGTGCCCGCTGCGGCGGCCGATCACGTAGCCGACCTGGTTGCCGGCGATCGCGGCACCCATCGCACCCACCGACAGCGCCCACGTGTGTTGGGTACCCGAATCGTGGGTGGCGAGCACGACACCGGCGGTCACCAGCATCGAATCACCGGGCAGGAACAGGCCGAGGATGATCGCGCACTCGAGGAACACGAACGTCAGTACGACGATCCAGACGAGCACCGGGCCCGCGGACTCGAGCGGACCGAACGAACCGGCCGAGAGAGTGTCGATCAATCCGTCAGGCCGTCGGATCGTTCTGGGGAACGACCGGCTCGTCCTGTGCGGTGGCGGTGGCCTTGCGGCCGGCGAGGAAACGCTTGCCGACCTCGACGATGATCGGGATCACCGACACCAGGACGATGAGGATGAAGATCAGGTCGACGTTGTCGGCGATGAACTGCACCTGGCCGAGCCAGAAGCCGAGCAGGGTGACACCCGCGCCCCACACGATCGCACCGATGGTGTTGTAGGTGAGGAACACCGGGTACTTCATCTTGGACGCGCCCGCGACGAGCGGCGCGTACGTGCGCACGATCGGGACGAAACGCGCCAGGAAGATGGTGACCGGACCGTGCTTCTCGAAGAACGTGTGCGCCTCGTCGATGTAACTCTTCTTGAACAGTTTCGCGTCGTCGGACTTGAACAGGGCCGCCCCGCCCTTCGCGCCGATCCAGTAGCCCACCTGGTCGCCGAGGAACGCGGCGATCGGGATGGTCACCATCAGCACCCACAGCGGTGCGAACGGTTCCACCTCGGCGGACTTGGACGCCGCGATCAGGCCGGCCGTGAACAGCAGCGAATCGCCGGGCAGTAGCGGGAACAGCAGACCGGACTCGATGAACACCACCAGTAGCAGACCGATCAGCATCCATGTGCCGAACGAGTTCAGCAGATTCACCGGATCGAGGAATCCCGGGAGCAAAGCCAGATTGGTCGTGGTCGTCAAGACGGAATCGGTCACGACCGTCAAGAGTACCGACTCACCGGCCGGCGTGGGCCCGTGGATTTGCGGGTCGGGTGTTCCTCCGCCCGCTCGGCGTCAGTCCGATGTGGGGAGCGAGGCGCGGGCGTCGGCAGCGTACGCCCGGCGCTGGACCAGCGCGACCACTCCGACCACCGCGGCGCCGAGTAGGAACAGCCCGAGCGCGAGCGGCCCGTCGTCCCCCACCCCGAGGAGCCCTCCGGTGTCGGTCTGCCACGGCCACAGCGCGCGCAGCGAACCGAGCAGGAGGCCCGCCGCGGCGACCATGGCGGCGGTGTGGTGGCGTTCGAGTAGCCATTCGAGCACGCGGACGAACGTCACCAGCCCTATCAGGGCGCCGAGCGCGAACACCGCCAGGTATGGCAGATTCCGGCTGTCGACCGCGGCCATCGTGGGGGCGTAGAGGCCGACCACGAGCAGGAAGAACGAACCCGAGACGCCGGGCAGGACGAGGGCGCACACTGCGACCGCGGCCGCCACGAAGACCAGTGGCAGCGGCGGATCGGTGAATTCGCTGCGCGGCAGCGAGGTCAGCGCGAAGACGGCGGCGGCCGTCAGTGTGAACAAGAGGAGCGCGCGACCCTTCGCTCGGGTGGACCGCAGGGCGCCCGGGGTGATCTCGAGGAACGGGATGGTCACCGACGCGGCGATCATGCCGAGGAACAGGGCCCGGGAGGCGACCGGCTGGTCGCTGACGAACGACTCCATCACACCGGCGAGTGCGAAGACGGCGAGCAGCATGCCCGCCGCCACCGGTGCCAGCAACCACCAGTCGACCCGCCGTGCCGCAGACCGCCAGTCTGCGCGCGTGGCCACCGCCCGCGGAACGTCGGTGAGATGTTTGGCGGACGCGATCAACCGGCCGTAGATGCCTGTGACCAGGGCAACCGTTCCGCCGGACACGCCAGGGATCGTCTCGGCGGCCCCGATCAGACCACCGCGGACCGCATTGCCGAGCACGGCGGACGCGGTCGGTCGTGGAGTCGTCGTATCTGCCGTCGTTCTCGCCGCAGGGCGGGCCTCGGTCGTCACGTCGGCCAGGGTAGCCGGGAATCGGACCATCGGGTCGAACGAGTGCAGTCGTCGGGGCTCGCGGTACCTGCCATACTGCATGGACACACCGGCGCGCCGTCAGTCGGTCGCGCCCCCGACTCGTCACATGGAGGACAGCCGCCGTGCCTATCGCAACTCCCGAGGTCTACGCCGAGATGATCGCTCGGGCCAAGGAGAACTCCTTCGCCTTCCCGGCCATCAACTGCACCTCGTCCGAGACGATCAACGCGGCCATCAAGGGCTTCGCGGACGCCGGTAGCGACGGCATCATCCAGTTCTCGACCGGTGGCGCCGAGTTCGGTTCGGGCCTGGGTGTCAAGGACATGGTCACCGGTGCTGTCGCGCTCGCCGAGTTCGCGCACGTGGTCGCCGCCAAGTACGACGTCACGATCGCGCTGCACACCGACCACTGCCCCAAGGACAAGCTGGACAGCTTCGTCCGCCCGCTGCTCGCCATCTCGCAGGAGCGCGTCAATGCCGGGCAGAACCCGCTGTTCCAGTCGCACATGTGGGACGGCTCGGCCATCCACATCGACGAGAACCTGCAGATCGCGCAGGAGCTGCTGAAGCTGAGCAAGGCTGCGAACATCATCCTCGAGGTCGAGATCGGCGTCGTCGGCGGTGAAGAGGACGGCGTCGAGAACGCCATCAACGACAAGCTGTACACCTCGATCGAGGACTTCGAGAAGACTGTCGACGCCCTCGGCGCAGGCGAGAACGGCCAGTACCTCCTGGCCGCGACGTTCGGCAACGTCCACGGCGTCTACAAGCCGGGCAATGTCAAGCTCAAGCCGTCCGTGCTGGCCGACGGTCAGGCCGCGGCATCCGCGAAGCTCGGCCTGCCGGCCGGCTCCAAGCCGTTCGACCTGGTCTTCCACGGCGGCTCGGGCTCGCTGAAGTCGGAGATCGAGGAGTCGCTCAGCTACGGCGTCGTGAAGATGAACGTCGACACCGACACCCAGTACGCGTTCACCCGCCCGGTCGCTGCGCACATGTTCAGCAACTACGACGGCGTCCTCAAGGTCGACGGCGAGGTCGGCAACAAGAAGGTCTACGACCCGCGCAGCTACCTGAAGAAGGCCGAGGCGTCGATGACGCAGCGTGTCATCGAGGCCTGCAAGGACCTGCACTCCGCCGGTCGCTCGGTGTCCGCCGGAATGTAAGGCCCGCGCCACCCGTTCGGCGGTGGCTTGTTCCACCGCGTTTCGCGCACGTGTCGTCGGTTTCCCCGGTCGGGGACCGCGGTACGTGCGCGAAACGCGTTTTCGGGCGTGCCCGGTCAGGCCGGGTCGCACACCTTCCAGGTGTCGTCGACGCGGCGCAGATCGAACGTGCGCGGTGACGCGTCGTCCGGGGTGGCCTGTGTGTGCGCCGTGACCTGGGCGATCGCGGTGTCCCCGGTGACCTGCACGGTGTCGATGCTGGTGACGACGGGAACGTTGCCGCGGTCGACGGCGGCGCGGTGGACGTCGGCGAACTCGGCGGGGGGAATGTCCCGGTAGTAGTCGGCGAGGGTGCCGCACGTCGCTGCCTGCAGTGCCGGCAGATCACCCGATCCGAGGGCGGCCACGAATTCGTCGACGGTGTCCCGCACCCGGTTCTCGTCGGTGCCGCCGCGGAGAACGACGACAGCGGTGACGCCGATCGCGGCGAGGACCCCGACGACCGCGATCGTCGACGCGACGATCCAGCCGCGCCGCCCACCGGACCGGGGTGCGCGCCCGGCGGTGGATGTGGGTGCAGCGGGGGCGATGCGGGTGGGGCCGACCGTCGTGGCGGGGGCGGAAACGTCGTCGTTGTCGGGCACGCGATGCCTCTCGGTGGGGGAGCGGATCAACCGACGGGCAGCCTATCGGCCCGTGGCCGCGAACGGGCGCAGCAGTGGACGTAACCTGGACACTATGACGTCTTTCGGTGATCTTCTCGGCCCGCAGCCCACGCTTCTTCCCGGTGACGACGAGGCGGAGTCGGAACTGCTCAACCATGCGGACCCGGAAAAGGTTGCCGCCGACCATCCCACCGCGTCGATCGCGTGGGCGTATCTCGCGGAGGCCGCGCTCGCCGACGGTCGCACCATCACCGCGTACGCGTATGCCCGCACCGGCTACCACCGTGGTCTCGACCAGTTGCGTCGCAACGGGTGGAAGGGCTTCGGCGCGGTGCCCTACAGCCACGAGCCGAACCGGGGCTTCCTGCGCTGTGTCGCAGCGCTCGCGAAGGCCGCGAAGGCCATCGGCGAGAACGACGAGTACGCCCGCTGCCTGGATCTGCTCGAGGACAGCGATCCGCGTGCCGCCGAAGCCCTTGGCCTCGGCTAGCCGATTCGTTCCGCGTCCGGTGGTGGGCCGGGACCAGGCGGTGGCGTCGCTCCGCCGCCTGAGGGTCTCGGCGCTGCCGATTCTGCAGTGTGCGCTGGCCGCGGGCATCGCATGGTTCGTGGCGACGACGATCGTCGGCCATCCACGCCCGTTCTTCGCGCCGATCGCGGCGGTGGTGTCCCTCGGTCTGTCGCTGAGTGCCCGGATGCGCCGTTCGGTGGAACTGGTGTGCGGGGTGACCGTCGGGATCGGTGTCGGTGATCTGCTGATCTCGGTGATCGGCACGGGACCGTGGCAGATCACGCTGGTCGTCACCCTCGCGATGAGCACGGCTGTGCTCATCGGGTCCGGGCCGATCTTCTCGATGCAGGCCGGCACGTCCGCGGTGCTGGTCGCGACATTGCTGCCGCCGGGTGACGTGGCCGGGATCGAGCGCATGATCGATGCCCTCGTCGGTGGTGTCGTCGGGATCCTGGTGGTCGCGGTGGTGCCGACGCATCCGGTGCGGCGGGCTCGTCGGGACGCGGCGGGCATCCTGGCGACCGCGTCCGAGGTGCTCCACCTGGTCGCGGACGGGTTGATCGCGAACGATCCGAAACCCATCGAGGCGGCGCTGCGCCGTGCCCGGGACACGCAGTCGTCGATCGATTCGCTGCGCAGCAATCTGTCGGGTGGGCGTGAGGTCAGCCGGGTGTCGCCGATGTACTGGGGCAGTCGGGCGCGGCTGGAGCGGTTGACGGCGACCGCGGACCCCATCGACAACGCGATGCGCAACATCCGGGTGCTCACGCGGCGTTCGCTGACGCTGGTGCGGGACGACGAGATCCTCGACCCACGGTTGGTCGACCAGATCGAGAAGCTGTCGCACGCGGTCGGGGTGTTGCGGCGGATGATCCTCGCGGATCCGGGGGAGCAGCCGGACCAGGCCGAGGCGGCGCGGGCACTGCGGACGGTGTCGTCCGGGATGAAGCCGTCGCTCGTCGAGAATGCCGGGATCTCCGCGACGGTCGTGTTCGCGCAGCTCCGCTCGCTCCTGGTGGATCTGCTGCAGGTGACGGGGCTCGGCCGGATCTCGGCGATCGCGACGTTGCCGCCGACGGTTCCGAATCCGGCGTACCGGCCCGACCACTGACGGGTTTTCATATATGCGAATGTGTGCATATGATGGGCCGACCGTCGAGGGAGGCTGATCATGGGTGCAGGTCACGGGCACAGTCACGGCAACACCGCAAGCGCCGGGGGTGCCGGTCCGTCGCCGACACGTATTCGCAAGATGGTGGTCGCGCTCGTCATCCTGCTCGGCTTCCTCGTCCTCGAGGTCGTCGTCGCGCTGGTGACCGGGTCGCTCGCCCTCCTCGCGGACGCGGGCCACATGCTCACCGACGTCGTCGGAATGTCGATGGGGCTCACCGCGCTGCTACTGGCCCGGCAGGGATCCAAGGTCGCTGCCCGCACGTTCGGCTGGCATCGCGCCGAGGTCCTCACCGCGATGGCCAACGCCGTCCTGTTGCTCGGTGTCGCCGCGTTCATCATGTACGAGGCGATCGGCCGGATCGGGCACGCCCCCGACATCCCCGGCCTCCCGATGATGCTCACCGCGCTCGCCGGTCTGGCTGCCAACGTCGTCGTCATGCTGATGCTGCGCGCCGACGCCAAGGACTCGATCGCCGTCCGCGGCGCCTACCTCGAAGTGCTCGCCGACACCGTCGGCAGCGTCGGCGTCCTCCTCGCGGGCCTCGCGCTGGTGCTGTTCGACTGGACGTACGCCGACATCGTCGTCGGTGTGTTGATCTCGCTGTGGGTGGTGCCGCGGGCCCTCAAGCTCGCCGGCGCGGCACTGCGGATCCTCACCCAGGCGTCGCCCGCACACATCGACGTCGACGCCGTCCGCGGCGACCTGCACGCACTGCCCGGTGTCGCCGACGTCCACGACCTGCACGTGTGGACGCTCACCACCGGCATGGACGTCGCCACCGTCCACCTGACGATGGCCTCCGACACCACCGACTCGCAGCGTGTACTGGCCGCCGCCAAGACCGTGCTCGACGGACACGGACTCGGCCACGCGACCGTGCAGGTCGAGTCCGGCAGCGAGGGATCGCGCTGCCAGGAGGACCTCACCTGGTGACGTTCACCGGGTGAAGCGGACGACGTCGGTGCCCGGCCGCCACAGGTCGATGTGCATCCGGCCGTCCCCCAGCGTCGTGAGGATCACCTCGTCGATGTCGAGGACGAAGACGTCGGCGGGGCCGATCTCCTCCGGATAGGTGTCGGTGATCGCCGCCTTCTCGGTGCCGACGAGCTCGCGTGCCCGCCCACTGATCTTGGCGTCGCCGCCGACCATGTCGTGGTGGCCGGGATTGGTGTGCAGTGCGAACCGGGGGTCGCGGCGCAGATCGGCCACCTTGCGGGCGCCGGCCATCGAGCCGAGGATCAGCCTGCCGTCCCGCCGGTCGATCTCGGTGCCACTCACCCGGGGTGAGCCGTCGGCCCGCAGCGTCGCCAGGACGTGGTGCCGGTGCGCGGTCAGCCGCGCGTGGACGGCCTCGGCCAGTGCCGGGGCTGCTTCGGTGAACTCCTGCCAGGTTGCCATGCACCCAGTGTGCAGGCTGCCACCGACGTCTTCCGCGGAATTGTGCGTAGCCGTACAGAGTTCGTCGAGATTGCGCACCGAGCGGAGTCTCGTCGTGAAATATAGATTTTCTACTCGAAAAGCCCTGCTGTGAGTAAAGGTTCTACTTCGGGTGAAATGTCGGCGAGAAGGTCGGTCCAATTCGTGAATTTCTCCGTTTTGCGTGAGCGGCGCCGAGCGGTCCGAAACCCGTTGGATCTGCAGTTTCTTCGAAGAACCCGCCCTGTGGGTGGGTGTGATCGTTGATTCTCGAAATCGATATCCGGTGAGGGCTGCAGTGTTACGGTCGCCTCGGATAATTGGAGGTGCGCCCGAACGACGAGCGCTCCCACGCCACTTTCGGCCGGGTCGTATCGGCCGGTTCTCGCCAGACATGATTCTGGAGGAAACATGACTCTCGTCCACGGCCCCGACCGGGCAATCGAATCCATCGGTATCGCGCTCGTCGCAGTCGGTGTGGTGCTCCTCGCCTTGCTCGCTCTCTATCTCGTGGGATTCGACCAGGGTGCTGTCTCGCGCACCGGTATGTACATGCACGAGCTGATGCACGACGGCCGCCACCTCATGGGGCTCCCGTGCCACTAGCCGGGACGCTGAAGAATCTGGTGCTGCGAGGCCTGCTCGCGGGTCTGCTCGCCGGCCTGTTGGCCGGAGCAGTGGCGTTCACGCTCGGAGAACCACACATTGCAGCGGCCGTCGAGCTCGAGGAATCGGCCCCTCCGACCGTCCCCGCGCAGCACGAACACGAGCCCGGAACGCCCGCACATTCGCACGACGGCGACGCACTCGTCTCGCGGGACGGTCAGCGGGCGGGACTGTTGTTGGCCACCACCGGTGCGGGCCTCGCGATCGGAGCGATCTTCGGGGTGGTCGCGTACTGTGCGCGGCGGTTCGTCGCATTGCCCGGTCCACTTCTCGCGCTCTGCCTCGCCGGCGGTGGCTGGCTCGCGATCGAGGCGGTGCCGTTCTTCAAATACCCGGCCGATCCCCCGGCTGTAGGGGATCCGGACACGCTCGGTCAGCGAACCTGGCTGTGGGCGGCGGCGCTGGTACTCGGCCTGTTCGCGGTCTGCGCTGCGGGATATGTTGCGAAGGTACTTGTCGCACACAGATATCGCACCGTTCCCGTCGCTGCCTCGATACTGACGTTCCTGGTGATCGTGACTGCCGGCTACCTCCTGCTGCCGGCCGTGAACGAAGTCGGCGACAACTTCCCCGCAACCCTGCTGTGGGAGTTCCGGGTGTCGGTGATGGCGACACAGGCCACACTCTGGCTCGTTCTCGGGCTCGCTTTCGCCGTCCTCACCGAACGGGCACAGCGCACAACGCAATCCGAGAGGATCGCCCCCGTCGCCGTGAACGACAGGACGGCGGGGACGACGCCACTGTAGGAGGAGCACCGACGAGAATTCGGAACATGTGAATGCACCCAGCCCTCCAGGGAAGGGAGACCTCCATGACCACCGCGAATCAGGCCCGATTCCAGAAACTCACCGACGGTCTGGCCAAGATCGCTCCGGCCGAACACGACGTTCAGGATTCCCCGTACACGATCACCAATGCGCAATACGCCGTGCTGAGACACGTCCTGCACGACGTCGGGGGACAGTCGGCCCTCCCCGTCGAGTACCTCGAGAAAGAGGAGGAGGCATGGGAGATGAACACCTACGTCACCTGCGAATGCCTCGCCTGGCGGGGTGCCTGGAACGCCGAGATGCGGCGCCGCGCCGAGGTCGATCTCGGTGAGACGCAGTACTTCGGGTACCCGTACTACGCCCGCTGGCTCACCGTCGCCGCGAAAGTGATGGTCGACAAGGGCCTCATCCCTCTCGACGAGCTCTGCGACCGCGTCGACGAGGTACGTGCACGCCTTCGGGAGGAACGGAGATGACCGCCAAGTTCGAGATCGGCGACCGTGTGGTCGTGAAGAATCAGACGAGCCTCTTCCACACCCGCACACAAGCTTTCGTGCGTGGGCAGGAGGGCGTCGTCGTCGAGCACCGCCCCGAATGGGTGATTCCGGAGGACGAGGCATTCGACAAGGTCGAGACCGGCCGCAAGGAGCCGTTCTACGTCGTCCGGTTCAGGCAGACCGACCTGTGGCCGCGCTACACGGGATGCGACGTCGACACACTCGAGACCGAATGTGCGGAGGGCTGGCTGCGGCCCGCCGGACGAACCGACACGTAGGAGGACAAGTGAGCGATTCACACGGCCGTCCGGACAGTGACCCGCACGCTCCCATAGAGGCTTCGGAGGAGATCAGCGAGTTCGAGGTCCTCGAACTCGCCCTGCGAGAACTCGCCATCGAGAAGGGACTTTTCTCCGCGGAAGACCACCGGCGCTTCTCCGAATGGGCCGAATCGATCGGCCCCTCGGGCGGATCCAAATTGGTTGCCAAGGCGTGGACCGACCCGGAATTCAAGAAGCGCCTGCTGGAGAACGGTACCGAGACGTGCAAGGAAGTCGGCATCGACTGGAGGGACCCGACGGGATCGGGCACCCCCAGCGACTACACCTTCTTCTACGTCCTCGAAAACACACCCGAGGTACACAACGTGATCGTGTGCACGCTGTGCTCGTGCTACCCGCGGCCCGTGCTCGGCATGTCCCCCGACTGGTATCGGACACCGAACTACCGACGACGGATGGTGCGTCGTCCCCGCGAGGTTCTCGCCGAGTTCGGGTTGCACTTCCCCTCCGATGTGGAAGTACGGGTGCACGATTCGAACCAGAAGTCGCGGTTCATGGTGATGCCCATGCGACCCGAGGGCACCGAGGGGTGGTCGGAGGAGCAACTCGAGAAGATCGTCACACGCGACACGATGATCGGAGTGGCACTACCCTCCGCCGACTGGGACGCCTCGACGGCGCCCTCCGCCGGAGGTGCCCGATGACCGCGCCCCAGGGCTACGAGATCATCTTGCGGACGCTGCAGCCGGGAACCGGACGTGCCGGCGATTTCGACGACATCGAGCGCAAGCCGGATCCGTGGGAATCGGCCATGCAGGCCACGTGCGAGTGCCTCTCGTGGCGCGGTGCATGGGACAACCTCGAACGCCGGCACGCCGAGGACGAGCTGGGCGAAACCGTCTACAGCGAGTTCCCCGTCCACTCGCGGTCCGCGATCACCACCGCGCACACCTTCCTCGACCGCGGCATCGTCGGCCAGGACGAACTTCGTGCAAAGATGGACCAGATCCGGGCGAGACTCGAACGCGATTGACGGTGTGTGCGTCCGGAACGTCACAGCATGCGACGGCGGTGGTCGAGGGCGCGGGCGCGGCGCACCGACACCCGGGACCACACCTTCTGCTGCAGGGCCAACGTCGCCCACCCGGCGATCGCCATGCCGACGAGGTTGAGAACCAATTGCAGTGAACTGCCCAAGATCTCGTGCCCGGCACCGAACGCGATACCGAGCGCGATGTTGCCGGCGGCCGGCACCGTCGTCACCGAGATGAACACCCCCGACAGGCCGCCGAGCTTCGACGACGTCAGCGACAGCACCCCGGCCGCGGCTGCGATCACCGCGACGATGAACGACCACTTGTCGGGCGTGTAGATGAACGCCGTCTCAGGCCGCGGCCCGGTGACGTCGTCGATCGTCACCCAGCCCAGTAGGCGGCCGACCAGCGCGGCGACCGTCGCCACCGCGATCGCGGCCAGGAACCCGAACACGAGCGTGCGGACCGCCGTGGCCAGCAGCACGAACCGGTGTTTGACCAGGGCGACGCCGAGCGCGGCGATCGCCCCGAACTCGGGGCCGAGGACCATCGCGCCGATGACGAGGATCTGCGAGTCGGTGATGATCGCGATCCCCGCCAGGAGTGTCGCCATCGACATGAAGCTCAGGTACGTCCAGTTCAGTTCGACGTCGTCGTAGGAGCGTTGCGCGACCTCGGCCCACACGACGGCGTCGGCGCTGCTGCCGGGGCTGCTCACTTCGGCGTCCAGCCCGCTGCGCGACAGCCAGGTGGGAACCGGTTCGATCTCGATGGTGCCGCGGTGATGGAGTCCGGTCCCGCGCAGCTGCTCGATCACGTCGTTGGCGACCTCGCGCGCGAGGTCGGCGTGGACGAGATCGCCGCGGGGCCGGATCGCGGCACCCCGCAGCACCGCGAGCCCGCTCACCGCGGGTTCGGCCTCGAGAATGCGGACGGCCTCGTCGGTGAGGTCGGTGGGGGAGAGGATCCGCAGATGCAGCATGGGCACAGTGTGCCGGGCGGGTGGCGGTGGTGGTGGGAGGACGAGACGATGGTGCGCGGAACAATTCGCTTTTCCGGCCCCGGCGCCGTCGCTAGCATCGTCGGGCATGGCGATCCCGTATCCACACGTCTACTACGGTGACCGGCTCGTGCCCGCGTCCGACGCGACCCTGGGCGTCGCCACGTCGGCCGTCCTGTACGGGCTGAGCGTCTACACCGTCTTCCCGGTGCACGTCGAAGGCCCGGTGCGTACCGCGTTCCGTCTCGCCGACCACTTCCGTCGGCTCGTCGAGTCGTGCCGCATCATCGGTATCGACCGATTCGACGACGACTGGGATCTCGACCGGTTCGTTTCCGCGGCAACCGAACTCGTGACGGCGAACGCGCCCACGTCGGACGTGTTCGTGCGTGCCACCGTGCACGTCGACGAGTCGATTCCCGGCACCCGGGTCCGTGGCTGCCGGACCGTCGTCTCGATGTTCGTCTACGACGCCGTCCCGATCGTCCCGCAGGACGGGATGCGCCTGAAGACCAGCCAGTGGCGGCGCATCCCGGATTCGGCGATCCCGTCGCGCGCCAAGGTCAACGGCGCGTACGTCAACTCGGTGCTCGCGAAGCAGGACGCGATCGACGCCGGCTACGACGACGCGATCTTCCTCGACGGCGCCGGGCACGTGTGCGAGCTCAGTGCCGCGAACATCTTCCTGGTGCGCGGCGGCACCCTGATCACTCCCGACGTCTCGTGCGACATCCTCGACGGCATCAACCGGCGCACCCTGCTGACCCTCGCGACCGAGGACGGCATCCCGGTCGTCGAGCGGACCGTCGACCTCACCGAGCTGTACATCGCCGACGAAGTGTTCGTCACCGGCACGTCGGCGGGGGTGGCCCCGGTGACGGAGGTCGACGGCCGGGTCGTCGGAACGGGGCAACCGGGCCCGGTGTGCGAGGCCCTGGGCAAGCGGCACGCGTCGGCGCTGCGGTCGGACGCGCTGCACGGCTGGGTGACGGCACTCGCCCGACCGTGACCGTCGGATCGGGTAGTGAACTACCTAGACTCCCGCGAGCACTCGTACCTAGCGTGGAGACATGACCAGCGCACAGGTTTCGAACGTGTCGACGAGCCTGGCGGCCGATCGTCGGACGGCCGTCGACATCGAGCAACTCCGCGGTGAGATCGACCTCCTGGACGAACAGATCCTCGTGGCGATCCAGCGGCGCACCGAACTGTCCCGCCTGATCGGTGAGATGCGCATGCACGACGGCGGCACCCGACTGGTGCACACCCGGGAGATGGATGTGCTGTCGCGATTCGACGACCTGGGGCCGGAGGGGCACACGCTCGCGTTGCTGCTGCTCCGGCTCGGGCGGGGGCGTCTCGGTCGTGCCATGTGACCGCACCCGCCTCGGCCCGACACCGTGCGGACCGGGGCCGGTGCGGTCAACGGTGGCCGGTCAGCGCCAGAACTGCATGAGATAGCTGCCGAACGCCGCGTACACGTCCGGAATACCGGACAGTCCGAAGACCGCGTAGATCGCATCGAAGAACGCGGTATTGATCTGCGGCACGAACAGCAGTGCGATGAGCAGCAGCAGACCGTACGGCTTCACCTTGTCGAGCGAGGCCCGGGTGGACGCCGTCAGGTGCGGCTCGAGCGCCGCATAGCCGTCCAGTCCCGGCACCGGCAGCAGGTTCAGGATCGTCGCCATCACCTGCAGGAACGCCAGGAAACTCAGGCCGTACCAGAACACCCGGTGCTCGCTGTCCACACCGAGGACACGAATGATCCCGAGCAGTACGACGGCCGCGACCGCATTGACGGCCGGACCGGCCAGTGCGATCCGCGTCCGGGTGCGGGGCGGCATCGACCAGGTGTTCAGGGACACCGCGCCACCGGGCAGACCGATACCGCCGAGTGCGAGGAACAGCACCGGTAGCCCGATCGACAGCAGCGGCTGCGTGTACCTGCGGGGATCGAGTGTCAGATAGCCGCGCAGGACGACGTCGTGGTCGCCGGCCCGCCACGCCACGAACGCGTGCGCGAACTCGTGCAGGCACAGTGTGACCACCCAGCCCGCCACGACCAGCAGGAACACCCCGATCCGGCCGGACGACACATCACTGCCCGCCCGCCACGCGAGGACACCGCCGACGACGGCGACCGCGACGATACCGAGGAACACGGGACTCGGACGGACCACCGCGGACCGGGTCCGGGAATCGGAGTACATGCCTGCCAGTATCCGGGAGGACCGGGCCGCCCGCCGTCAGGACGCGTACACCAGCAGCCAATCCTGGTCGTACCGGTAGAACGTGGACCGCTTGAGCGCACGTCGTGTCTTGACACCGTCGCGGGTCACCACCGCCGACGGCGACCCGAGCTGCGCGGCCCGTCCCGGCAACCACCGGTGCCCACCGAACCAGCGCCGCTTGTCGACGGCCGCCCGCAGCCCGGGCAGCTCGGGGGTCGGGACGACGATCATGCCCGGGATCGTGCCGGAGAACAGCCGCTGATCGTCCACGTACGCCTCACCGACCAGTTCACCGGCATGTTCGGAGCCGTGGACGACGGCCTTTCCGACCAGTGCGATCCCGGCGTCGTCCCGGATCAGCGGCATCGACCGGGCCCGTCCCGCCGCCGCGATCGCCGCCGCCTTCGACCCCGTCCGCAGGCCGTACGCGTGCGTGGCGTCGGTGCGTTCCTCCGGGACGTACGCGAGTTCGATGTGCAACCGTTCGGTGCGCATCAGTCGGGTCAGTGCGGCCGCGAGAGCCGCATCACCGCCCACGACGACCAGACGCGGCCCTTCGACCGTCTCGAGTTTCGCGAAGATCTCGTCGAAGTCGTCCTTCTCGGGAACCTCGGGGGCCGTGAACACGTCGAGCGAACGCAGCGCCAGCGGCAACGGCGCATCGCCGCACTTGAGCACTACAGGCGTCATGGGGGAACTCCTTGCTGAATCCGTCGACGCACACGTCCGTCGCCACTCCACACCGGCGGCGACACGGCCGATGTGGCGCACGCAAGGGCATTTCGATGTCTACCCGAATCGGGGGCACCGCCGCAAACGATACGGCGGCTCTCGACTAGACTGTGCGTCCGGCCACTGCCTGAGATCACGGCAGGACCATGCAGTCGGATACGTCTGCACGTCGACCGTAGGAGACAGCGAAATGCCGGCAATCGTCCTCATCGGTGCCCAGTGGGGCGACGAGGGTAAGGGCAAGGCGACCGATCTACTGGGCGGAAACCTGCAGTGGGTCGTCCGATACCAGGGTGGCAACAACGCGGGACACACCGTCGTTCTGCCGAACGGTGACAAGTTCGCACTGCACCTGATCCCGTCGGGCATCCTCACACCGGGCGTCAAGAACGTCATCGGCAACGGTGTCGTCGTCGACCCGGGTGTGCTGCTCGACGAGCTCGCCGGCCTCGAGGCCCGCGGCGTCGACACCACCGGCCTGCTGATCTCGGCCGACGCGCACCTGATCATGCCGTACCACGTGGCCATCGACAAGGTCACCGAACGTTTCCTCGGCGCCAAGAAGATCGGCACCACCGGCCGCGGCATCGGCCCCTGCTACCAGGACAAGATCGCCCGCGTCGGCGTCCGCGTCGCCGACGTCCTCGACGAGAAGATCCTCACCCAGAAGGTCGAGGCCGCACTGGAATTCAAGAACCAGGTCCTCGTCAAGATCTACAACCGCAAGGCCCTCGACCCGCAGCAGGTCGTCGACGAGGTCCTCGAGCAGGCCGCCGGCTTCAAGCACCGCATCGCCGACACCCGCCTCCAGCTCAACCAGGCCCTCGAACGCGGCGAAACCGTCCTCCTCGAAGGCTCCCAGGGCACCCTCCTCGACGTCGACCACGGCACCTACCCGTACGTCACGTCGTCCAACCCGACTTCCGGTGGCGCCGCCGTCGGCTCCGGCATCGGCCCCACCAAGATCACGACGGTGCTCGGCATCCTCAAGGCGTACACGACGCGCGTCGGCTCCGGCCCGTTCCCCACCGAACTGTTCGACGAATTCGGTGAGTACCTCGCCGACAAGGGCGGCGAGGTCGGTGTCACCACCGGCCGCGGCCGCCGCACCGGCTGGTTCGACGCCGTCATCGCCCGCTACGCCACCCGCGTCAACGGCATCACCGACTACTTCCTCACCAAGCTCGACGTGCTCTCCAGCCTGGAGACCATCCCGATCTGTGTCGCCTACGACGTCGACGGCGAACGCGTCGAAGAAATGCCGACGACCCAGACCGGCGTCCACCACGCCAAGCCGATCTACGAAGAAATGCCCGGCTGGTCGGAGGACATCTCGGGCTGCCGCACCTTCGAGGAACTGCCGGTCGCCGCACAGAACTACGTGCTGCGGCTCGAGGAACTCTCGGGCGCATTCATGTCGTGCATCGGTGTCGGACCCGGCCGCGACGAAACCATCGTCCGCCGCGACATCCTGGCGTAGCACCACCACTGTGTGTGACCGAATGTCACATGCGTTCAGTCGGACTGAACGCATGTGACATTCGGCGTTTCAGGACGGGAGGAGATCCCAGTACACCTGCCTGTCCTGCACCCGGGCGCCGGCGGCCGGTTCGTGTTCGGTGCAGCGGCCGTTCGGCATGATGTGCTGTACGTTCTCGCCCCGCAGCAGAACGGCGACGTCGGCGACGATCCGGCGATGGCAACGCCACCACACACTTTCGCTGCACAGCATCACGGTCGGTGACGTCCGGGCCCGTTCCAGCAGCAGGTCGAGGCCGGCGGCTTCCCGGGAAACGCCGGATGTCGACGACGGATTCGATTCCCGCCGAGCGCAGGAGCCCGCTCAGTTCCTCGCAGGTGAGGCGTCCGTGACCCACTGAGAACAACGTCACCGGTCCAGGCTCTCACAGCCCACGTCAGGCTGCGCGTGAATCTTTTTGCGAGTGAAGTGTTTACGGGCCGAGGGCCCCTGGGTACAAGATCACACACGCCCCGCCGGGGCGTCGGAGAAAGAACACCGACAGATGGGAGACACCATGTCGTCCGAACTCGATGGCTTCCTGGGCATCATCAACAAGCTGCTGGCGTTCCTGGGTTCGTCCGGAGACGGTCAGACACCGGAGCCCGATCCGACGCAGTAGCCGGTCAGGCATTCGTGGCCGGGTGATCCGCTGTGCGGGCCGCCCGGCCACGGCCCTGTTGCCGGCTCGCTGCGGCGCTACGATCTGCCGCATGGCACTCCTGTACGACGCGACACTGTCGCCGACGAAACCCGAACTGCTCGCAGCCTGGCTACCGGTGGCGCCGTACGCGCCCGCAGCGTCGGCCCCCGTCGAGGTGATCGGTGCGTTCCGGTTCGACGACCCGGCCGGTGAGGTGGGCATCGAGACACACCTCGTGCGTGACGCCGACGGCACCGTCTACCAGATACCGCTGACCTACCGGTCGGCGCCGCTCGCCGGTGCCACAGTGATCGCGGAGATGGACCATTCGGTGCTCGGGCGCCGCTACGTCCACGACGGCACCACCGACCCCGTGTACGTTCGGCAGTTGCTCGCGGCGATCGTCGATGCCGGACACGAAGTGGACCAGTACGTACACGTCGACGGCGGTGACCCGCGCAAGATCCCGAACCACGTGCACGTGTCGGGAAGCGGCGCACCGGGCGTCGTCGTGCCCGACACGGCGCGTCTGCACGTCGAAGTCCACGGCACTGACACCGTCGTCGACGCCACCGGCACGACACTCGTCGTGCACCACCGGCCTCTCGACACAGCCGCCGGGCCCGCCCTGCACGGCAACTGGCCCGGCGGCAGCGGGGTACTGGCGTCGCTGCGGTGAGCCACCCCGACAGCTGAAGGGACCCTTCGTACGCTCCAAGCGCACAAAGGGTCCCTTCAGCTCGAAACAGGGAGAGGATCAGTGCCCTCGGGCGATCCATTCCTCGAGGTGCGGCGATTCGGTACCCAGGGTGGTGCCGTCGCCGTGGCCGGTGTGGACACGGGTCTCCGCGGGCAGGGCGAACAGTTTGTCGCGGATGGACCCGATGATGGTCGGGAAGTCCGAGAAGGAACGCCCGGTGGCGCCGGGGCCGCCGGAGAACAGGGTGTCGCCGGAGAACAGCTCGCCGGCCTCGGGCAGGTACAGGCACGTCGATCCGGGGGAGTGGCCCGGGGTGTGGATGGCCTGGATGTCGGTGCCCGCCACCGTGATCCGCTGCCCGTCCTCGAGTGCCAGGTGGCGGATGCCCGGATGGGTCATCTGCCACAGCACGTCGTCGGCCGGGTTGAGGTAGATCGGCGCGTCGAGCTTCTCGGACAGTTCCGGGGCGACGGTGACGTGGTCGTTGTGTCCGTGCGTGCACACGATTCCGACGACCTTGCGGCCGGCGACGGCGTCGATGATCGGCTGCGCGGTGTGCGCGGCGTCGATCACCAGTACCTCGTTGTCGTCGCCGACGAGCCAGATGTTGTTGTCGACGTCCCAGGTGCCGCCGTCGAGCTCGAAGGTGCCCGACGTGACGACCCGGTCGACCCTGATCTTGCCGCTCACAGGACCACCACCGAGCGCAGCACTTCACCACGGTGCATGGTGTCGAAGGCTGCTTCGACGTCGCCGAGTCCGATGCGTTCGGTGACAAACTTCTCGAGCGGCAGCCGGCCCTGCTGGTACAGGTCGACGAGCATCGGGAAGTCACGTTCGGGCAGGCAGTCGCCGTACCACGACGACTTCAAAGATCCACCGCGCGAGAAGAAGTCGACCAGCGGCATCTCGAGGGTCATGTCCGGGGTGGGGACGCCCACGAGGACGACGGTGCCGGCGAGGTCACGGCCGTAGAACGCCTGCTTCCACGTCTCCGGGCGGCCCACGGCGTCGACCACGACGTCGGCGCCGAAGCCGTCGGTGAGTTCCTGGATCGCCGCGACCACGTCGTCGACCTTCGATGCGTCGACGGTGTGGGTGGCGCCCAGTTCGACGGCCCATTCGAGCTTCTTGGGATCCCGGTCGATCGCGATGATCTTGTTCGCCCCGGCGAGGCGCGAGCCCATGATGGCGGCGTCGCCGACGCCACCGCAGCCGATGACCGCGACCGAGTCGCCGCGGGTGACGTTGCCGGTGTTCATCGCGGCACCCATGCCCGCCATGACGCCGCAGCCGAGCAGTCCGACGACGGCCGGATCGGCGCTGGGGTCGACCTTGGTGCACTGGCCGGCCGCGACCAGCGTCTTGTCCGCGAACGCGCCGATGCCCAGGGCCGGCGTCAGCTCGGTGCCGTCCTCGAGGGTCATCTTCTGCTTCGCGTTGTGGGTGTCGAAACAGTACTGGGGGCGACCACGCTTGCAGGCGCGACACTTTCCGCACACTGCACGCCAGTTCAGGACGACGAAGTCGCCGACCTCGACGGTGTCGACGCCCTCGCCGACCGCCTCGACGATGCCCGCGGCCTCGTGGCCGAGGAGGAACGGGAACTCGTCGTTGATGCCGCCGTCACGGTAGGTCAGGTCGGTGTGGCAGACGCCGCACGCCGCGATCGCGACGACGGCCTCGCCCGGGCCGGGATCGGGGATGTTGATGGTGACCAGTTCGACGGGGGCGTCCTTCGAGCGGGCGATGACGCCCCGTACCTGCTGCGGCATGGTTTCTCCACTCCAATTCGGTCGACGTGAACGCACGGGCGCACACATGGTGAGGTGCGCATCCGACTATGAGGCTAGCCAGCGGCGGAACTACTCGGGACTGGCCGAGCGGCGGGGTGAACCTGGCCGATCGGTCAGGCTGTGGGGCGGATGCCCGCCTCGCTGCCGAGGGCGGCGGCCTCGGCCCGCGTGGCGACATCCAGTTTGCGTAGCACCCCCGCGACATGGAACTTGACGGTGCTCTCACTCACCCCGAGTCGCTCGGCGATCACCCGGTTGCGGCGCCCCGCGACGAGATGCCCCAGTACCTCCGATTCGCGGGGGCCGAGATCGGCCAGGGCGTGGTGGGTGGTGGGGGTCGTCGGCGCCTGTAACGGCAGCACCGCCACCACCCGCGACCCCCACCCCTCGGTCGTCTCGATCTCCACCGTCCCCGCCAGCGTCTCGACCCGCGGTCGCAGCTGCCGGTCCAGATCGTCGGCGTCGGTGAGCCCGGCCCCGTCGCTGCGGACGTCGACGACCAGTTCTCCTTCGGGGCAGGTCCAGGCCACGCGGATGCGGGTGACGTCGGCCGGCCCGGACAGCGCGAGGACCGCGCCCCGCACCACGGCCCGCGCGGCGTGCGCCACCTCGCCGGGCACGGCTCGTCCCGCGGCGGCCGGTTCCACCGGATCCAGTGCGATGTCACGGTGGCGCAGCAGCCCCCGCAGTTCGCCGCGCAGTCGGGCGAACGCCGTCACCACGGACTCCTCGGCGAACTCGCGGTGCGTGTCCACCGCGGTCCGTAACCCGATCAGTGCGGCCGACGCCGTCTCGCGTGCCGCAGAACGGGCCCGAGTGTCGTCGAGGTCCCCGGACCGCAGCGTCGACAGCAGCGTCTCCAGCGTCGTCGCATGGATCTCGGTGAGTTCGGTGACGGTGCGGGCCCGCTCGGCGGACGCGGCCCGGGACTCCGCCAGATACGCCGGACTCGCCCCCTGCACCTGCAACTGGATGGCGGTGGCCACGATCCCGAACATCGACCGGACCGGGCCGAGCGGCAGCGTCCGCGACAGCGCACCCGCCGGGACGACGACGAGCAGCGTGTCGGTGCGGTCGAGGATCGCGTACACCTCCCGTGCCCGGCCGGCGATGGAGGCTCGTCCGCGGAAGATCTGACCGTGGTCGAGATCCGCCCGGAGGGAATCCAGTTCGGAGATCGTCACCCGGTCGACGATGTGCGGGTCGCCCGCGACCTTGCGTGGCCGCCCGGTGCATTCGCGGGTGAAGATCACCAGTGCCGCATGCGGGACGGTGCCGGCGAGGAGGGCAGAGAAGCGGCGTCCGATGTCGGACAGTCGGCCGACGAGCACCTCGCGCAGGCCGTCCAGCAGTTCCACGGATCCGGTCTCACTCACGGGGCCACGATATCGGCCCTGTGCACGGTGCGAGGTGGCGCGCCCGTCGCCTCCGTTCTCGCACAGATTTCAGGCCAGATGCTGCGGACTGGACTGATCGGTGGGTCGCGCGGGGAGGTGTGGGTGTCCATCGCCCTCCGGGTCGGTGGGCTCGTCGAGGATTCCGGCCAAAGGTGCTGCAGGACGGAACTGTTCGAGACGAAAGAGGCGTCGTGGCCGGTCCGGTGGCAGATAGTGGTAGACGCCGTAGGCCAGGAGGGCGATGCAGGCGAGGGTGATCACGGTGCTCATACCGAGCAGTCTTTCCTGTAAGTGGCCTTGAGTTGCATAGCCAGAACGCGGATACTGGCCTGCATGATGATGCATGCCGTGAGTGCGCGTTCCGTCGGCCGCGATCTCGGCGGATGGCGAGACGACGCCGGGCGACGCCCCGCCTACCGTGCGCTGGCCGACGGGATCCGTCTGCTCGTGCACGACGGCAGGATCCCGCTCGGTGCGGCGCTGCCCGGGGAACGTGAACTGGCCGCCGAACTGAACGTCAGCCGCACCACCGTCACGACGGCGTACTCGGTGCTGCGCGACGAGGGCTACCTGTCGAGCCGGCAGGGGTCGCGGAGCACGGTCGCGATACCGCCGTCCGCGCAGAGGTACGGGCACGGTGCGCCGGCCCGCCGGACAGCAGGGGACGACATCGTCGATCTGAGCTATGCCGCGATGCCGGCACCGGCGCGCGAGGTGCAGGACGCGTACGAGTCTGCACTGCAGTCACTTCCACCGTTCCTGGACACGCACGGTATGGAACCGCACGGCATCGGGGTGCTGCGCGAGGTGATCGCGGCCCGCTACTGCGCCCGCGGCCTCGAGACGACACCCGCGCAGATCATGGTCACCTCCGGGGCCCAGCACGCGATCCGGCTGCTCCTCGGGGCGCTCACCGCCCCCGGCGACCGGGTCCTCGTCGACCATCCGACGTATCCCAATGCACTGGAAGCGATCCGGCGCGGCGGCGGCCGCCCGGTACCCGTTCCGGTACGCCCGGAAGGGGGCGCGTCACGCGGCTGGGATCTCGACGGAATACGCAGTGCCGCAAGACAGACAGCCGCCCGGATGGCCTACCTGATTCCGGACTTCCACAACCCGACCGGACTGTGCCTCGACGAGGCCGGTCGCACCGAACTGGCCCGCATCGCCCGCGACACCCGGATGGTGCTCGTCGTCGACGAGACGATGGTCGACGTGTGGCTCGACGCGCCACCGCCGGCCCCGGTCGCGTCGTATGCCCGCAGCGGTGCGGAGGTCGTGACGATCGGATCGATGTCGAAGTCGCACTGGGGCGGCCTGCGGGTCGGCTGGATCCGCGCCGACCAGGAACTGATCACCCGGCTCGTCGGCGGCCGGTCCGCGAACGATCTCGGCACCCCCGTCATGGATCAACTGGCAGCCACCCGACTGCTCGGTCTCGGGGACGGCCCCGTCGCGGAGCGGCGCGAGGTGCTGCGGGCACAACGCGGTGTACTGCTCGACGAACTGTCGGCACGGCTACCGGACTGGGTGCCGACCGTCGGTGCGGGTGGAATGTCGCTGTGGCTGAAAATGCCGGCACCGGTCTCGTCGGCACTCGCCGCGACCGCGCCGAGTCACGGTGTGATCCTCGCGGCCGGCACACGTTTCGGTATCGAGGGGGCGTTCGAACGCTTCGTCCGGCTGCCGTACGCCCGCCCCGCCGACGAACTGCGTCGTGCCGTCGCCGCCGTGGCCTCCGCCTACGAGGCCCTCGGTGTCACCCGTGACCCCGCCGAGCCCGCGTTGGTGGTGTAGACGGCTGCGCCGCCCGTGCGCCTTCCGGGAGCAGTAGTCGCCGGAAGGCGCACCGGGGTCAGCGCCAGAGCGTGTCGATATCGGTGGCGGTGCGGGCCGGGGGCTCCGGGGTGCGGGTGGGGGTGCGGGAGAACCGCGGTGCCGGGTAGTGCTGGGTGACACCGTCGACCTCGACGAGGGAGCCGCGGGCCGCGATGTGCGGGTCCTGGGGGGCTTCGGCGAAGGTGAGGACGGGGGTGGTGCAGGCGTCGGTGCCGTCGAAGATCTTGGTCCACTCGTCGCGGGTCTTGGTCAGGAACCGGTCGGTGAGGATCTGGCGTAGTTCGGTCCAGCGGGCGGCGTCGTGCTGGCCGGGCAGCTCGGCCGGATCCAGTTCGAGCAGGCGCAGCAGTTCGGCGTAGAACTGCGGTTCGATCGCGCCGACCGCCATGTATCTGCCGTCGGCGGTCTCGTAGGTGTCGTAGTAGGGGGCGCCGCCGTCGAGCATGTTGACGCCGCGTTCGTCGTTCCACATGCCGGTGCCGCGGAAGCTCCACATCATGTGCGACAGGGCGAGGGTGCCGTCGACCATGGCAGCGTCGACGACCTGACCCTGCCCGGAGGTCTGACGTTCGACGAGGGCGGCGAGGATCCCGAAGATCAGGAACATCGAGCCGCCGCCGAAGTCGCCCACCATGTTCAGGGGCGGGACGGGCCGTTCACCCTTGCGGCCGATGGCATGCAGGACACCGGTCAGCGAGATGTAGTTGATGTCGTGGCCGGCGGACTGCGAGAGCGGGCCCTCCTGCCCCCAGCCGGTCATGCGGCCGTAGACGAGGCGCGGGTTGCGTTCGAGTGCCACGTCGGGGCCGAGGCCCATGCGCTCGGTGACGCCGGGACGGAAACCCTCGATCAGCACGTCGGCGCGCTCGATCAGGCCGAGCACCTTCTCGACGTCGGCGGGGTCCTTGAGATTCGCCTCGACGACCCGGCGGTTGCGCTGCGTCTGGGCGGCCCGCTTGCCCTCGGCCGGCAGCTGGCCGGCGCGCTGGATGCACACGACGTCCGCGCCGAGGTCGGCGAGGAGCAGCGCGGCGTGCGGGCCCGGCCCGATCCCGGACAGTTCGACGACACGGATCCCGGCCAGCGGGCCCTTCCGCTCGGCACCTGCAGTCACGTCACACCTCTTTCTGTAAGGAACACCCGATTCGTGTGACGGTAACCCGTCCGGATCGTCCCGTGTGGTCCGGGCCACTACCGGATGTCCCCTTGTCTGTGGTGGTGGCGGTGACGCAGAGTGGACGGCATGTCCTTCCCCGAAGCTCTCGTTGCGTTCGTGGCCAGCACGGATCTGGACGTGTCGTCGATGTTCTACGTCGACACGCTGGGGCTCACGGTCACCGAGCGGACGCCGTTCGCACTCGTCGTCGACGGTGGCAGCGGCACCGAACTGCGCATCACGCTCGTCCAATCGAAGGTCGATGCCGGTTACACGGTGCTCGGCTGGCGGACGCCGGACCTGGCGTCGAGCGTCGAGGAACTGCGCGGCAAGGGTGTCGAATTCCTGCGCTACCAGGGCATGGATCAGGACGAGCACGACGCGTGGACGGCACCCGACGGCACCCGCGTCGCGTGGTTCCGGGACCCGCACGGCAACGTGCTGTCGCTGCACCAGCCGCCCCGGTGACCGACACCGGATTCGTCGACGCCGTCGGCGCGCGGCTGTACTACGAGGCGACCGGGGCCGGTGAGCCGCTGGTGTTGCTGCACGGCAACGGCGAGAACCTGGGCTATTTCGCGGCGCAGATGCCGGTGTTCGCGCAGCACTACCGGGTGATCGCGCTCGACACCCGCGCGCACGGACGCTCCACCCGCGGCGACGGCCCCCTCGATTTCCCGCGGTTCGCCGCCGACGTGTGCGCCGTCCTCGACGCGCTCGAGGTGCCGGACGCACACGTTCTGGGATACAGCGACGGCGGCAACACTGCGCTCACCCTGGCACTGCGCCGACCCGACCGGGTGCGGTCGCTGATCGTCAACGGCGCCAACCTCGATCCGGTCGGGCTCGGCTGGAAGTTCCGGATCCCCGCGACCGCCCTGTGGCTCGCCGGCGGGCTCGTCGCCCCACTGTCGCCGAACCTGGCGCGCAAGCGGGAACTGCTGGGGCTCATGGTCCGTCACCCGCACATCCCGGAATCCGCGTTGGCGTCGATCACCGTCCCGACGCTCGTGATCGTCGGCGAGAACGAACTGATCCCGCGGCCGCACACCGAACTGATCGCAGGGGCGATCCCCGGCGCGCAGCTCGTGACGATCCCCGACGCCGGACACGCGTGCGCCGCGCAGCGCCCCGACACGTTCAATGCGGCCGTCCTCGAGTTCCTGGCCCGAACCTGGAACAGCTGACCGGCCGCGAACCCGGCCGGCAGGACCGCGAACGCGCCGATCTCACCGACGACGAGTGCGATCATCGACACACGCAGCCCGGTGTCCGGGTGCTCGACCTGGTCGGTGGTGTCGCGACGTGCGATGTCGACGTACGGGTGCGCCTATAGTCCGAGCTATGCGCCGTGACATCCCCGCAGACGCCCCCGCCCGGATCGGTACCCCGCTCAGCCCGAACGCCACCCGTGTGATGCTGCTCGGCTCCGGTGAACTGGGCAAGGAGGTGATCATCGCGCTGCAACGTCTCGGTGTCGAGGTGATCGCCGTCGACCGCTACGCCGACGCCCCCGGCCACCAGGTGGCGCACCGCGCCCACACCGTCGACATGGGGGATCCGGCGGAACTGCTGCGCCTCATCGAGGCCGAACGACCCCACCTCGTGGTCCCCGAGATCGAGGCCATCGCCACCGAGGCGCTCGCCGAAGCCGAGGAACGCGGTCTCACCGTCGTCATCCCCACCGCCCGCGCCACCCAGCTCACCATGAACCGGGAGGGCATCCGCCGCCTCGCCGCCGAGGAGCTGGGCCTGCCCACGTCGCCGTACGCGTTCGCCGACTCCCTCGACGACGTCCGCGCCGCCGCCGAACGCGTCGGGTTCCCGTGTGTGATCAAGCCCGTCATGTCGTCGTCCGGCAAGGGCCAGTCCGTGGCCCGCAGCGTCGACGACCTCGAAAAGTCCTGGGAATACGCGCTTTCCGGTGGACGCCTCAATCTCGGTCGGGTCATCGTCGAAGGCTTCGTCGACTTCGACTACGAGATCACCCAGCTCACCGTCCGCGCCGCCGACGGCACCCACTTCTGCGAACCCATCGGGCACCTGCAGGACGCCGGCGACTACATCGAATCGTGGCAGCCGCAGCCCATGAGCGCCGCCGCCCTCGCCGCCGCCCGCGACGTCTCCGAGAAGGTCACCACCGCCCTCGGTGGCCGCGGCATCTTCGGCGTCGAACTGTTCGTCAAGGGCGACGACGTCTACTTCTCCGAGGTCAGCCCCCGCCCCCACGACACCGGACTGGTGACGTTGCGTTCGCAGCGGTTCTCGGAGTTCGAACTGCACGCCCGCGCGATCCTCGGCCTGCCCGTCGACACCGGCCTCGCCGCACCCGGCGCGTCCGCCGTGATCTACGGCGGCGTCGACGCCGTCGGAGTCGCCTTCGAGGGTGTCGCCGACGCGCTCGCCGTCCCCGACACCGACCTGCGCCTGTTCGGCAAGCCCGAGGCGTTCACCCGGCGCCGCATGGGTGTCGCCGTATCCACCGCTGCGGACGTCGACACCGCCCGCGAGCGGGCCCGCGAGGCGGCCTCGCGGGTGCGCGTCGTCGTTCCGGAGTGATCAGGCCTGCGCATGCGCGACGCCGGTGTTCCGGGTCGGTCGGTGATCTTCGGCGGCTTGGTGGGGATCGTCGGGTTCTTCGTCGTCCCGGTCGTCGGGCTGTTGCTCGGTTTCCTGCTCGGAACCTACGTCGCCGAGGCCGCTCGGCACCGCACCCACCGCGACGCGTGGACCTCGACGGTGCATGCGACGAAGGCCGTGGGGCTGTTGATCCTCGTCGAGCTGTTCGGGGCGCTGCTCGCCGTCGGGCTGTGGCTGGGCGCGGTACTGGCGCTGTGACTCAGGCCGGGCAGCGGTACCACTCGCGCTCGTCACACGTCGAGTTCGCGAGCGAGCAGCGCGGCCTGGACTCGCGACGTGAGTCCGAGCTTGAACAGCACCCGCGACACGTGTGTCTTCACTGTCGGCGCTCCCACCCCCAGGGCCCCGGACAGCTCGGCGTTGGACAGGCCCTGCCCCAGCAGCCGTAGTACCTCGAGTTCCCGCTGGGTCAGTTCGGCCAGTGCCGTGGGCGGAGTGCGGTGCGCAGGAGAGCGAACGAAGTGGTCGATCAACGCTGACGCGGCGCTGGGCGCCAGCACGGACTCTCCAGCCGCGACCGTGCGCACCGCCGCGGTCAGTTCGTCCGCGGTCGCGGTCTTGACGAGGAACCCCGACGCACCGGCGCGCAGCGCCCCGAACACGTACTCGTCGAGGTCGAACGTGGTGAGTACGACGACACGGCTCCCGGTGGTGTCGGTGATTTCCCGCGTCGCGGTGATGCCGTCCACACCGGGCATGCGCACGTCCATCAGGACGACGTCCGGTCGATGGGTTCGGACCAGTGTCACCGCCGATGTCCCGGAATCCGCTTCGGCCACCACGGCGATGTCTGGTTGGCCGTCGAGAATCATCGCGAGTCCGGCACGGATGGCGGCATGGTCGTCGGCCAGTACCACTCGGATCGGTGATACCTTCTGCTTGTTCACTCGGCCGCTCGTCCCGGCTCGAGCGGAAGAACGGAATCCACGATCCAGCCGTCCCGGGTCGCTCCGGCGTGTAGCCGGCCACCGAGGAGTTGGGCACGTTCTGTCATGTTTTGCAGGCCCTGACCGGCGGATGGGGGTGGGGGACTGTTGCTCGGGCCGTGCCGGACGGGATTGCGCACGCACAGCCGCACGGCATCGGAATCCTGCTGGATCGTGAGTGAGATCCTTTGGCCAGGAGCATGTTTGACCGCATTGGTGATCGACTCCTGCAGTATTCGGTATGCGGCGTGGTCCACGACGCTGGTCAGTGAGTCGGGATTCGTGGTGACTCTGGCGGCGACGACGCTTCCGGCGGCGTTCGCACCGGCGATCAGCGAGTCGAGATCGCTCAGCCGTGGTGGGGCGCCGCACTCGTCCGGATCGGTCTCGGCGCGAAGCAGATCGATCATCGAGCGCATCTCGTCCAGAGCGGCCACGCTGCCGGCCCGGATCGCGGTCAGCACGTCGTCCAGCGCCGGGTCCGTGGAGGCGGTCCGGCGTGACAGCGCAGCCTCGGATTGAATGGCGATCGCGGACAGGTGACTTGCGATGACGTCGTGCAGATCCCGCGCCATGCGATTGCGTTCGTGGGCGACGGCAGCCGCCCGATCCGCTTCCGCGAGCGCCCGCTGGGTCTTTGCCTGTTCCCGTTCGGCGGCCGCGACCTCCTGGTGCCGACGGATCGCGAGCGCCCACCATACGGGAGTCGTGAAGAACAGCGCGAGCACGATCCCCGCGGCGGCGGCCGCTCGGATGTCCTGCCATCCGATGTATGCGGCGGTCGTGAGCGCGACGACCGTCGCCCCGGTGGTGTAGCAGACCGCTCGGCTGACGCGGGGGCGCCCGTACAACACGGCGGCGTAGACGAGATCGGAGAGTACGAGCCACACCGGGAGGGTGGGGCCGAGCACGAGGTCGATGGCGGACAGGACGGCCCCCACGGCCAGGACGGTGGCCGGATAGGTCCGACGGAAGGTGTCCGCAGCGGCGATCGCGACGAGCAGCGCGACGCGCACACCGCTGGGGGCGGAGCTCGGCCCGGTTCCGAGTTGAAAGGCGCCGACGGCGTACAGCACCAGCCCGATGACGAGCATCCCTCCGGCGATCAGGACGTCATCCCGGCGTCGGGAACGGGCAGTGTGCACGTGTCGACGAGCCCGCAGGCCACCACGCGGCGGTGTCGGTGGGTGCGCCATTGCTCCATCACAGCACAGCGGGATACCGGCCTCGTCATTCCAAGTGATGACATCGCGTCTGCCCGGCGGCCGATGTGTCGGGGCCGGGGTGCCCGCAGGATTCGTGGCATGCAGATACGACCAGCGGCAGCGTTCGGAGTGCTTTTGATCCTCGCCGGGGCGGCGATGTGGGTGTTTGCGCGAGACGCCGAGTTCTTCTGGTTTCGCGGCGGACCGCTCGGCGTCGTGCTCGTGGTGGTCGGAGTGATCGATGTCGTCAGCGCATGGAGGACCAACAGCGGTGACCATTGACGTGAACGCGGTGCTGCTCGCGTCGCTGGTGGGTCTCGCACTCGTGGACAGCACGAGCATCGGAACCCTGGTGCTGCCGGTGTGGATGCTGCTCGCGCCCGGGCGCCCGCCTGTCGGTCGTATCGTCCGCTACCTCGTCGCAATCGCCGGATTCTACCTCCTCGTCGGTATGGCGCTCCTGACTGCGGCGCGGATCGGCCTCGACGTCGGTGGCCGGATGCTGGATTCGTCTGCGGCAAAGGCCGTCCAACTGGCGGTCGGCGCGGCATTGTTCGCACTGAGCTTCCGCTTCGACTCGAAGAAGCGCCGTGACCGTGGCGAGTCGAGTCGGGTCGTCCGCTGGCGGGATCGAGCCCTCTCGGCGGGTGGGTCGGGTGGTGTCACCACGCTGGCTCTCTCGGTTGGAACGCTGGAACTGATCACGATGGTCCCCTATCTCGCCGCCATCGCACTGATCGTCTCCGTGGGAGCGCCCGCCGCACTGTCGATTCCGTTGCTGGCCGCCTACTGCGTGGTAATGATCCTCCCCGCCGTTGCCCTGTTGGGGCTGCGGATGCTGGTTGGGCAGCACGCCGACGGCATCCTGCACAACCTCGACGAGTTCTTCACCCGCAACGCGGACAGCGCCGTGGGATGGGCGATGGGAATCGCAGGTTTTCTACTCGCGATGGACGCCGCGAATGTCCTGCTCGCCTTGTGAGTAGCCGTCGGGCTGTGGCTGGGCGTGGTAGTGGCGCTGTGAGTCAGGCCGGGCAGCGGTACCACTCGCGGGCATTCGTGCACAACACCGCCTCGAGATCGTCCCCGACAGCGTCGGCGATGACGTCGACGTCCGCCGCCTCGAACGCCCGCCGGGCCCGCGTCCCCGGCAGATCCGTGCCGAACATCAGAGCCTTCGGGTTCACGGCATGGATCTGCCGGATCGCATCCCCGACGTCGTCGATACTGGTGCGTCCGAACCCCGTCGCCTTCACCTTCGCGCCCCGATCCACCAGATTCAGCAGATACCGCAGCCCCCGCGTCGACATCCCCAGATGGTCGATACTCACCGCCGGCAGCTTCGCGAACACCGGCTCCAGCGACAACAACAGCGTCGCATCCACGTAGAACTCCGCATGCCAGCCTGCCAGGTCGTACGCCCGCAACGCCTGTCGCGTCAAGATCTGCACATCGGTGGCGCTGCGTCGCAGATTGAACCGCACCCCGCGCACCCCGGCCCGATCCAACTCCAGAATGTCCTCGTCCGTGGCATCCGGATCGAGATGGGTCACCCCCACCCAGCCGTCCCCGAGCTCCCGCAGCGCCGCCAGCAACTGCGGCCGCCCCAACACCCCCTGATAGGACGCCGTCACCACCGCCCCGCCGTCCACGCCGAACCCCGCCATCCGGGCCCGATAGTCCTCGATCGTGAACGGATCCGGCAGATACCCGTTGTTCTCCACCAGCGGAAACCGTGGGTCGATGATGTGCACGTGCGCGTCAAACACGTGTTCCATCATGCCCCGCCGACAGCTGAAGGGTCCCTTCATACGCCTGAGGCGAACGAAGGGACCCTTCAGCTGTTTCGGGGGCACGGCCCCACTGGGTGTTCCGGGCCGGATCAGGCCTTGTGCGGCTCGCTGGCGCGGAGCATGTCCTCGCGCTCGACGACCTTGATGCGTTCGCGGCCCTCGGGCTCGCCGAGGGAACGCTCGTGCGCGTCGAGGCGGTACCAGCCCTGCCAGGTGGTGAAGGGGATGCCCTTGCCTTCGAGGAACTCGATGACGGCGTCCGTGTTCGGCTCGGCCGCGCCTGCGAAGGTGGGGGCGTCCTCGAGCAGGCACGCGATGGTCTCGTTGGCGTCGCCCTTGGTGTGGCCGATGAGGCCGACGGGGCCGCGCTTGATCCAGCCGGTGACGTAGGTCGCCGGGATGAAGCGCGATGCGCCGTCCGCGGTGTCGTCACCGATGACGCGTCCGGCTTCGTTGGGCACGGTGCCGGCCTGGTCGTCGAACGGGATGGACGGGATGTTCTGTGACAGGTAGCCGACGGCGCGGTAGACGGCCGTCACGTCCCAGTCGTTGAACTTGCCGGTGCCGCGGACGTTGCCGGTGCCGTCGAGTTCGGTGCGCTCGGTGCGCAGTCCGACGACCTTGCCGTCCTCGCCGAGGACCTCGTGGGGGGACTCGAAGAAGTGCAGGAACAGCTTGTGCGGGCGGTCGCCCTGGTCGCGGATGGCCCAGTCCTGCAGCGTGTTGGCGACCATGTCGACCTGCTTGGAGCTGCGCCGGGCGATCTCGGAGCCCTCGTCGTAGTCGATGTCCTCGGGGTCGACGATGACCTCGATGGTGGGGGAGTGGTCGAGTTCGCGCAGCTCGAGGGGCGTGAACTTGGCCTGTGCGGGGCCGCGGCGGCCGAACACGTGGACCTCGACGGCCTTGTTGTTCTTCAGGCCCTCGTACACGTTGGCGGGGATCTCGGTGGGCAGCAGCTCGTCACCGGTCTTCGCGAGGACGCGGGCGATGTCGAGTGCGACGTTGCCGACGCCCAGCACGGCGACCTTCTCGGCGTCGAGCGGCCAGTCGCGCGGCACGTCCGGGTGGCCGTCGTACCAGGACACGAAGTCTGCGGCACCGTAGCTGCCGTCGAGGTCGATGCCGGGGATGTTCAGCGCACGGTCGGCGTTGGCGCCGGTGGAGAAGATCACCGCGTCGTAGAAGCGGCGCAGGTCTTCGAGGGTGATGTCGGTGCCGTAGTCGATGTTGCCGAGGAGGCGGACGGCGTCCTTGTCGAGCACCTTGTGTAGGGCGGTGATGATGCCCTTGATGCGCGGGTGGTCGGGGGCGACGCCGTACCGGATCAGGCCGAACGGGGCCGGCATCCGCTCGAACAGATCGATGCTCACCTCGGTGTCGGACTTCATGAGCGCATCGGCAGCGTAGATACCGGCAGGGCCGGCGCCGACGATGGCGACGCGCAGTGGACGAGTCTGGTCAGTCATCTGAGGCGGGTACCTTTTCGATCGGGCGGACAAGCGTGCGTGGGCGGTGGATCGGGCCCGGTTTTCCCCGGGCGCGGTCGCGTCCACGTCTTCATGCTAGAACCCGGGAGGCGAGTGCACCCCATGCTCCCGTGACGGGATGCGTCCGGGTACCGGGTTCCGCCTTGAGAGGGCACAAGCAATTTTTGTGGCCGAGGGGAATCGGGACCCGGCCGGCTCCGATGCCGCTGGACACGGGAAACTTGCAGGTATGACCGATCAGCCCGAGCCCGCCGAGGACCCGTCGCGGACCACGGCCACCCCGTTTCTTCTCGCAGTGTCAATAGTCGTGATCGTGATGATCGGAATGGTCCTGGCCGCGATCATCTCCCCGGCCGACGAGCAACTCACCGAGACCGACCGGCTCACCGCGTCCGTCTCCGACTTCGTGCGCGCCCACAACAACGACGACGACGAAGCGGTCGCACGGATGCTGTGCGACACCTTCGCCGAGGACCGGTCCCCGATCGCCGGACGCGACGGCGAGATCGAGATCGTCGAGGTGGCGAACGCCCGGGTCGTGGGCCACGAGGCGACCGCCGACGTGCGGATCGACGCCCCCGACGGCAAGGGCGAGACCACCGAGTCGTGGCAGTTCGTCCGGGGCGACAACCGCTGGCTCGTCTGCAACTGACCGCGGTCCACCGCGTACCCGTCCGCGTGCCCTGCCCGATCGGCCGTGTGGAAAGCTGGCACGGTGAGCTACGCAGGTGACATGACGCCGCAGCAAGCCTGGGAGCTGCTGCGGGAGAATCCGGAAGCCGTGCTCGTCGATGTGCGTACCGATGCGGAATGGCGATACGTCGGTGTGCCCGATACGTCGTCGATCGACCGTCGGACCGTGCTCGTCGAATGGGTGAGCTACCCCACGGGCGCCCGTAACACGTCCTTCGTCGACCAGTTGGTCGGCTCCGGGATCGTGGCGGACGGTGCACACCCCGTCGTCTTCCTGTGTCGCTCCGGTCAACGGTCCATCGCCGCGGCCGAGGCGGCCACCGCCGCCGGAATCGGGCCGTCGTACAACGTGCTCGACGGTTTCGAGGGCGGACTCGACACCGACGGACATCGCGGCGCGACCGGCTGGCGCGCCCTCGGACTCCCGTGGAGGCAATCGTGAGCGCCATCCCGCAGGGCGGATCCTTCCGCAAGACCCTGCCCGACACCGTCCGTCCGGCCACCATCGGAGTGCGGGCCGGCATCCTGCGGTCCGGTTTCGAGGAGACGTCCGAGGCGATCTTCCTCAACTCGGGTTTCGTGTACGAGTCCGCGGAGGCCGCCGAGCAGGCGTTCACCGGTGAGGTCGACCACTTCGTCTACTCCCGGTACGGCAACCCGACCGTCACGATGTTCGAGGAGCGGCTGCGCGCCCTCGACGGCGCCGAGGCCGCCTACGCCACCGCGTCCGGCATGTCCGCGGTGTTCACGGCACTCGCCGCGCTGCTCGGCAAGGGCGACCGCCTGGTCGCGGCCCGCAGCCTGTTCGGGTCGTGCTTCGTGGTGTGCAACGAGATCCTGCCCCGCTGGGGTGTGGAGACGGTGTTCGTCGACGGCGAGGACCTCGACCAGTGGGAGCAGGCGCTGTCGGTGCCGACCACGGCCGTGTTCTTCGAGACGCCGTCGAACCCGATGCAGACCCTCGTCGACGTGCGACGTGTCTCGGAGATGGCGCACGCCGCCGGCGCGACCGTCGTCCTCGACAACGTGTTCGCGACGCCGCTGCTGCAGCGCAGCCTCGACCTCGGCGCCGACGTCGTCGTGTACTCGGGCACCAAGCACATCGACGGCCAGGGCCGGGTCCTCGGCGGCGCGATCCTCGGCAGCCGGGAGTACATCGACGGCCCGGTCAAGAACCTCATCCGGCACACCGGCCCGTCGCTGAGCCCGTTCAACGCGCACACCCTGCTCAAGGGGCTCGAGACGATGGCGCTGCGGGTGGAGCGGTCGGTGGACACCGCGCTGCGGATCGCCCGGTTCCTCGAGGCGGACCCGGCCGTGAGCTGGGTGAAGTACCCGTACCTCGAATCGCATCCGCAGTACGCGCTGGCGACGTCGCAGATGAGTGGCGGTGGCACCGTCGTCACGTTCGAGCTGGCGTCGGCCGACGGAGAAGGCAAGAAGCGGGCGTTCGAGCTGTTGAACAAACTGCGCATCGTCGACATCTCGAACAATCTCGGCGACGCCAAGACCCTCATCACGCATCCGGCGACGACGACACATCGCGCGATGGGGCCGGAGGGCCGCGCCGCGATCGGGTTGTCCGACGGCGTCGTCCGGTTGTCGGTCGGCCTCGAGGACCCCGAGGACCTGCTCGAGGACGTGGCGCAGGCACTGCGCTGACGTCGAAGGAACGGACTGTGGCACAAAAGTTTTCACGTATGCGGTGGTCGGCGGTCGCGGGTGCGGCCGCCGCTGTCGTCGCGCTCGTCTCCGGCTGCACGACAGCCACCGACTCCGATGCCGGCACCGAGCGTCCCGAGGCGATCGTCTCGCTCAGCCCGTCGCTGACCGAGACACTGTGGGCGGTCGGGGCCGGCGATCAGGTGATCGCCGTCGACGCGCTGTCCGACTACCCGGCCGGTGTCCCCACCACCGACCTGTCCGGGTTCTCCCCGAACGTGGAGGCGGTACTCGGCCACAATCCGGATCTGGTGGTCGCATCCGACGACATCGGCGGGCTGGTCTCCGGACTGCAGGCCGCCGGCGTCCCGACGCTGCTGCTGCCCGCCGCGAAGACCCTCGACGACGTGTACGAGCAGGTCGAGCAGGTCGGGGCCGCGACGGGGCACGCCGACGAGGCCGACGAACTCGCCACCCGCATGCGCAGTGAGATCGACGCCGCCGTCGCCGCCGCCCCGGACCGGGAACAGCCGCTGCGGTACTTCCACGAGGTGGACGACACCCTGTACACGATCACCGGGAACACGTTCCTCGGCGAGATCTACCGGCTGTTCGGCCTCGAGAGCATCGCCGACGGATCCGCCGACACCTATCCGCAGCTGTCCCCGGAGTTCGTGGTGGCCGCGAACCCGGACCTGATCTTCCTGGCCGACGGCGAGTACGGCGTCACCGCGGCCACCGTCGCGGCGCGGCCCGGCTGGGCCGGGATGCGGGCGGTCGAGGACGGCCGGATCCACACTCTCGACGAGGATCTGGCGAGCCGCTGGGGGCCGCGGGTGGTGGACCTGGTCCACGCCGTCGCGGCCGCCGTCGCGGCACAGCCCGCCCCGGCGAGGTGACCCCGGCGTGACGACCACCCGCCGGGCCGTCGTCGTCGGTGCCGCCGTGATCCTGCTGCTGGCGGCACTGGCCGTCGGGATCACGGTGGGCCCGGCCGGGCTGACGACCCGCGGGGTGTTCCTCGACCTCCTGGACGCGGTGCCCGGCATCGACGTCGACTCGGGGCTGACGTCCCAGCAGCACGCGATCCTGTGGAAGATCCGGTTGCCGCGGGTGGTGCTCGGTGCTGTGGTCGGGGCGATGCTCGCCCTCGCCGGTGCCGCCTACCAGGGGGTGTTCCGCAACCCGCTCGCCGACCCGTTCCTGCTCGGTGTCTCGAGCGGTGCCGGGCTCGGCGCCACCGCGGCGATCGTGTCGGGGGCCGCGATGGGCACGTTCGGGATTCCCGCGGCCGCGTTCGTCGGCGGCGTCCTCGCGGTCACCGTCACCTATCTGCTCGGCCGCGGTGTCGGCGGGGTCCGCAGCGAGGTCGTCATCATCCTCGCCGGTGTCGCGGTCGCGGCGTTCGCGAACGCCGCCCAGACGTTCCTGCAGCAGCGGCACGACGAGACCCTGCGGCAGGTGTATTCGTGGCTGCTCGGCCGGCTCGCCACCGACGGCTGGACGCAGGTCGTGATGGTGCTGCCGTACGTGGTGGTTGCGACCGTCGTGATCGCCCTGCACCGGCGGATGCTCGACGTGATGGCCGTCGGCGACACCGAGGCCGCATCCCTCGGTGTGCACCCCACCCGGGTGCGGTTGACGCTGGTGGCGGCCGCGACCCTCGGCACCGCCGCGGTGGTGTCGGTCAGCGGGCTCATCGGGTTCGTGGGCATCGTGGTGCCGCACATGATCCGGCTCGTCGTCGGCCCCGGACACCGGCTGCTGCTGCCGCTGTCGCTGCTGCTGGGGGCCGCGTTCCTGGTGGTGGCCGACGTCCTCGCCCGCACCCTCACCGCGCCGGCCGAACTGCCGATCGGTGTCGTGACCGCCGCGATCGGGGCGCCGTTCTTCCTGCTGGTGCTGCGCCGCGCCCGGGCGGTCTCGTGATCACCTCGGCGGGCCTGCGGGTCGAGCGGGGGCGGGCGGTCGTCCTGGACGGCGTCGATCTCACGGTGACGGCGGGGGAGTGGGTGGCGGTCGTCGGGCCCAACGGCGCCGGCAAGACCACCCTGTTGCACGCCCTGGCGGGGCTGGTGCCGTCGACCGGGACGGTCACCGTCGACGGGCACGACCCGGCCCGGACGTCGCGTCGGACGATGGCCCGGTCGGTGGCGTTGATGGCGCAGCGGCCGATCGTCCCCGACGGGGTGAGCGTGCGCGAACTGATCCTGCTCGGCCGCACCCCGCACGTGCCCCGGTTCGGCACCGAGACGGCGGCCGATCTGTCGATCGTCGACGACCTCCTCGACCGGCTCGACCTGCGGGAGTTGGCGTCGCGGCCGGCCACCGAACTGTCCGGCGGCGAACTGCAGCGGGTGGTGCTGGCCCGGTCCCTCGCACAGCAGCCGCGGGTCCTGCTGCTCGACGAACCGACCAGCGCCCTCGACATCGGCCACCAGCAGCAGGTGCTCGATCTCGTGCGCTCCCTGCAGGAGGCCGACGGGTTGACGGTGGTCGCGGCGATGCACGATCTCACCCTCGCGGGCCAGTACGGCCGCCGGATCGTGATGCTCTCGGGCGGCGCGGTCGTCGCGGACGGCACCCCGGCCGACGTGCTCACCGCGGAGCGGATCGCCGCCGTGTACGGGGCGCGGGTGGAGGTCCTGGACCGGCCGGGCGGGCCCGTGGTGCTGCCGATCGTGGGTGTCTGATGGAGGTCGTGCTGCTCGGGACCGGTGCCGCCGACGGCTGGCCCAACCCGTTCTGCGATTGCGACTCGTGCCGGACCACGATGGCGCGCGGGCAGGTCCGCGCCCAGACCGCGGCCCTCGTCGACGACATCCTGCTCCTCGACTGCGGGCCCGAGGTGCCCAGGTCCGCGGTGCGGGCCGGACGATCCCTGTCCCGGGTGCGGCACCTGCTGCTCACCCACGCCCACCCCGACCACGTGGGGCCGATGGCGCTGCTGATGCGCTCGTGGGTGAGCGTCGCACCGCTCGACGTCGTCGGCCCACCCGAGGCACTCGACCTGTGCCGGGAGTGGGTGGCGCCCGACGCCGCGGTTCGCTGGATCCCGGTCGCGGCCGGTGACGTCGTCGACCTCGACGGCTACCGGATCCGGGTGCTCGGCGCCGCCCACCGGGTGCAGCGCGACGGCGACTGTGTGCTGTACGAGGTGGCGGCGGATACTCGGAAACTGTTGTGGGCCACGGATACCGGGCCTCTCCCCGAGTCGACCATGGACGTGGTGTCCGGCGCCGCCTACGACGCCGTGTTCCTCGAGGAAACGTTCGGCGACCTCGTCGAGCACGCCGGCGACCACCTCGACCTGCGCACCTTCCCGCAGGCGCTCGCGGCACTGCGCAACGTCGGTGCGATCACCGGCCGCACCGACGTCGTCGCCGTGCACCTCGGCCACCACAATCCCGTCGATCTACCGGATCGGTTGCGGCCGTTCGGTGCCCGCATCGTCGACGACGGCACGGTGGTACCGGTCGGTGCGGGGGTGCCGGTGGGGGCTCACCCGAACGGGTCGGCGGTGCGTCCCACCAGATCGGCGACCGAGTCGAGCACCAGCGTCGGACGGTAGGGGAACGTCTCGACGGTCTGCCGGGTGGAGATACCGGTGAGCACCAGGATGGTCTGCAGGCCGGCCTCGAGACCGGACACGACGTCGGTGTCCATCCGGTCCCCGATCATGAGCGTGTTCTCCGAGTGTGCCCCGATCGCGCGCAGCGCCGAGCGCATCATCAGCGGATTCGGTTTGCCCACGTAGTACGGCTCGCGGCCCGTCGCACGCGTGATGAGTGCGGCCACCGAACCGGTTGCCGGAAGCGAACCTTCACGGGACGGGCCGGTGGCGTCGGGGTTGGTGGCGATGAACCGGGCGCCGCGTTCGACGAGCCGGATCGCGGTGGTGATCGCCTCGAACGAGTAGGTGCGGGTCTCGCCGAGCACGACGTAGTCGGGGTCGTTGTCGGTGAGGACGTAACCGATCTCGTGCAGGGCGGTGGTGAGACCGGATTCGCCCACCACGTAGGCGCTCCCGCCGGGGCGCTGGTTCTTCAGGAACGTCGCCGTCGCCAGCGCGGAGGTCCAGATCGACTTCTCCGGGATGTCGAGTCCGCTGCGCAGCAGACGCGCCCGTAGATCACGGGGTGTCCGGATCGAGTTGTTGGTCAGCACGATGAAGGGCGTGCCGGCTTCCTGCAGCTCGGCGAGGAAGTCGTCGGCGCCGGGAATGATGTGTTCTTCGTGGACGAGAACCCCGTCCATGTCCATGAGGTACGTCCAGCCGGGGTTCCGCTCATCGGTGCTCACGGGGTCCAGTATCCGTCATGCGCCGATCGCCGGGCCGATCACGGCCCACGAATCGCGCATCTCGGCCTCGAACACGCCCCACGTGTGGCCGCCGACGTCGCGGTACACGACGGTCGCGGGGATGCCGAGCGACCGCAGCCGTGCGTCCATCATGCGGGTGCAGTTGTCGGTGACGGCCTCCACGACACCGCCCCCGATGGCCTGCGGCAGCGCCCACCGAGGATCGAGCTGGTCGATCGCGCCGGGCATTCCGGACGCCGCGGACAGGTACAAGGCCTTGCCGCGCAAGCCTTCCGCCTGCACCAGTGGATCGTGCTGCACCCACAGCGGGCCGCCGCCGGGACCCCACATGTTGTTCACGTTGCCGCCGCCGCGCAGTTCCACCATCGACCGCACCATCGCCTGCCCGCCCGCGCTGCTCGTGCCCGCGCAGCCGCTGTACGAGCCGACGGCCCGGTACACGTCGGGCGCCTGGATCGCGAGGTCGAGGACCGGGCCCGCCGCCATCGACACCCCGCCGATCGCGTTCACCCCGGTCGTCCCGAACATGGCGTCGATCGCCGGCGGCAGCTCGCGGGTGAGGAACGTCTGCCACTTGTTGCGACCCAGCACCGGATCGTCGGCGACCCAGTCGGTGTACATCGAGAACGCGCCGCCCACCGGGAGCACCACGTTGACGTGCTTGTCCGCGAAGAACTGGGTGACGTTCGTGTTGTTGAACCACGAGACGCCGTCCTCGCCGCCGGTGATGCCGGTGAGCAGGTAGAACGTGGGTGCCGGTCCGCCCCCGGCCGGGTGGATGACATCGCTCGTCACGATCCGGCCCATCGACGGCGAGAACACCGACACCCGCGTCACCCGATCGCTCACGACCGTCGTCCCCGTCACTGCCCCGACCGGCGACGGATTGGCCTGTGCGGTGGCCGCGCCGCCGGGGGCGGCGCCGAGGGCCGTGAGTACGAGCATTCCGACGAGCGTGAGAATCGCACCGAAGCTTCTCATCGCGCACCTCCCGCCGATTCGGCGTGAATTGCATTCCGGCTGAACGAAGCTCGTCCCAGCATAGTGGCCCGAACGGTCCCGGTGGGTGCGATCGGGGCCGCGACCGGGACCGGGAATCGACATTCGCGCCCACAGAGTCTTGGATGTCGGTATGGACGGCAGTCGAACTCCCGACCCGGTGCGGGTGATCGCCGGATTCGCCGCACTCGTCGGGGACGGCGCCCGGGCCGCCGCGAGCACCGTGCTCGACACCGCCGCCAGGATCCCCGTCCTGGGTGACGGGCTCGCGACCCTCGAATCCCGCGGCGACACCGCGATCCGGGCCACGGCCGGCGTCGTCGACGACGTTCTGCGCGCGGTGCTGCGCAAGGTGGTGGCGGTCGCGCTCACCGAGGTGGACCTCACCGCCGTCGTCCGGGACCACGTGGACCTGGACGCGATCGTCGACGGCGTGGACATCGAACGGATCGTGGACCGGGTGGACGTCGACGGCATAGCGGCGAAGGTCGACATCGACCGCATCGTGGACCGGGTGGACGTCGACGGCATCGCCGCGAAGGTCGACATCGCCCCGATCCTCGAGCGGGTGGACGTGGACGCTGTCGCCGACGGTGTCGACCTGCAACGGATCATCGACCGCCTCGACCTCGTCGGCCTGTCGAACCAGGTGATCGACGGTGTCGACCTGCAGCGGATCATCCGTGAGTCCACCAGCACGATGTCGACCGAGGCGGTGCGTGGCGCGCGGGCGCAGGGCATGGCCGCCGACGACGCCGTCTCCGGGTTCGTCGGACGCCTGTTCGGCCGTGACGGTGGCACCGAGTGAACACGCCCCCACGGCTCGACCCCGAGCATCGGCCGGCCGGCATCGTCACCCGCGGGATCGCGGCCCTGATCGACATCGGGGTGGTGCTGTTCCTGATGGGGACCATCTACATGGGCCTCGTGTTCGCCCGACTGTTGTTCTCGCCGCAGGAGTTCCGTTTCCCGCAGGCCCAGTTCCTGCAGTCGGCCACGACGTTCGTCGGACTGTCCGTCGCCTATCTGACGGTGTGCTGGGCGACGAACGGGCGCACGGTCGGCGCGGTCGCGATGGGGCTGCGCCTGGTCGGCAGTCGTGGGCGTCTGGTGCGGTGGCCGCGGTGCGCGGCCCGCGCGATCCTGTGCGTGCTGTTCGGATTCGGGCTGGCCTGGGTGATCGTCGACCCGCGGCGGCGCTCCCTGCAGGACATCGTGCTGAGAACGTCCGTCGTCTACGACTGGAAACCGGATCCGCAACTGGTGACCGGCCACGAGTGAGATGCCGCCCACATCCGCGACCCGGTGGCAGGCATACTCGAACCATCGAATCGGGTAGACGATCGGAGAACCGGTGGCACAGGCACTGAAGTTGGGGTTGAAGGCGTCCGCGGAGCAGTTCGGGCCGCGTGATCTGGTGGAGCTGGGGGTGATGGCCGAGGAACACGGCCTCGACAGCGTCACCGTCAGTGACCATTTCCAGCCGTGGCGGCACAACGGCGGGCACGCCCCGTTCTCGATCTCGTGGATGACGGCGGTCGGGGAACGCACCCGGCGGCTGCAACTGGGGACATCGGTGATGACCCCGACGTTCCGGTACAACCCGGCGGTGGTGGCGCAGGCGTTCGCGACGATGGGCTGCCTGTACCCGGGACGCGTCATGCTCGGTGTGGGCACCGGTGAAGCCCTCAACGAGATCGCCACCGGTTTCGAGGGCGAGTGGCCCGAATTCAAGGAGCGGTTCGCACGGCTGCGCGAGGCGGTGCAGCTGATGCGGGACCTGTGGACCGGTGACCGCGTCGACTTCGAGGGCCAGTACTACCGCACCAAGGGTGCGTCGATCTACGACGTCCCCGAGGGCGGCATCCCGGTCTACATCGCTGCCGGTGGTCCCGTCGTCGCCCGCTACGCGGGCCGCGCGGGCGACGGGTTCATCTGCACGTCCGGCAAGGGCATGGACCTGTACACCGAGAAGCTGATCCCCGCCGTGAAGGAGGGGTGCGAGAAGGCGGCCCGCAACTTCGACGACGTCGACCGCATGATCGAGATCAAGATCTCGTACGACACCGATCCGGCGGCCGCCTTGGAGAACACCCGGTTCTGGGCGCCGCTGTCGCTGACCGCGGAACAGAAGCACTCCATCGACGACCCCATCGAGATGGAGGCCGCCGCCGACGCCCTGCCCATCGAACAGGTCGCCAAGCGGTGGATCGTCGCCTCCGACCCCGACGCCGCCGTCGAACAGATCAAGCCCTACCTCGACGCCGGACTCAACCACCTCGTGTTCCATGCACCCGGCCACGACCAGAAGCGGTTCCTCGACCTGTTCGAGCGTGACCTCGCACCGCGGCTGCGCGCACTGGCCTGACGCGGGTTCCACCGGAACCGGCCTCTAGGCTCGTTCCCATGGAATCCAGCGAAGACGTCCGGGCCGCAGCACACCGCATCGGTGAGGTGTTCGGTGGAGCACCCCAGGTGCTGCGGTTCCGGGACGCGACCCCGGACGACACGGACGGCGAGAAGCCGGACGAGGTGGCGATCGCGGTCGGCGACGGTTGCCCCGGCCCGGGATATGCGTCGTACGCGACGCTGGACATGACGCGGTTCCCGACGAACGTCACCACCGAGGACGGCCGCCCGATCCGCACCGAACTGATCACCGTCGGCCGCGCCGACTACCGGCCCATGTCCGACGTCCTCGCCCGGTGCGCGTTCCGGATCGCCGCCGGCTCCTTCCACGTCACCCCGAACACCATCGTGCCCAACGCCGTTCACGACGCCGACCCGGGACACTCCACACGGCACGTGCTGCTGGTCGTCCCGTTCCTCTGGCCCGACCTCGAGATCCTCGTCGACCGGGACGACGCCGTGGACACGTGGCTGCAGGCCGTCCCCGTCACCGACGCCGAACTGCAGTTCGCATCCCGCTACGGCACCGACGAGCTGTTCACCCGCCTCGAAAAAGCCGGCGCGGACGTGTCGAACATCGACCGGCCGTCGGTTGCTTGATCCCGGCACCGCCGAGGTCGCCTGATCAGCGGCGGGTGAGCACGAACATGCGCAGGTCGCGGTCGGTGCGTCCCCGGTAGACGCCGTAGGCGCCGGCCAGATCGACGAACTTCGCGTACAGCCGGTCCTTCTCGTCGCCGGTGACACGGGTGGCGAGGACGGGGATGTCTCGTCCGGCCATCGTCACGCTCGCTTCCGGCTGTGCCAGCAGGTTCGCGGTCCAGGCGGGGTGGTGGGCCTGCCCGAAGTTGCTGCCCACCACGACCAGGCGGTCGGCGTCCCGGATGTACAGCAGGGGACTGGTGCGGCGCTGCCCGGACTTGCGGCCGATCGTGTTGAGCAGCACGGTCGGTGCGCCGATGGGGCCGAGGACGGTGAACCGGCCCCGGCTGCGTTCGAGGAGACGCCGGTCGACGCCGGCGAGATTGCGGATCGTCCACGACCCGAGCCGTGTCGACGCGAACGCGATGCCGGGGCGGCGCAGGATGCTGGTCTCCGAGCCCCACCGGACGTCCGGAAATGTCGAATCACTCATGGGCGTCGATTATGCGCGACAGCTCACTAGGCTGTGCCGCATGGCTGATACGGGGACCGTGTCGAGCGTGTACATCGCGGCACCGGAGGGCGACACCGGCAAGTCCACGGTGGCGCTGGGGGTGCTGCGGATGCTGTGTGCGTCGACGGCGCGGGTGGGAGTGTTCCGGCCGATCACCCGTTCGGTCGACGAGACGGACCACATTCTCGAACTCGTCCTCGACCATGCGACGGCCGATCTCACGTACGAGCAGTGTGTGGGGGTGACGTACGAGCAGGTGCACGCCGACCCCGACGGCGCCCTGGCCGAGATCGTCTCCCGCTACCACGACGTGGCCGCCCGGTGCGACGCCGTCGTGATCGTGGGTTCCGACTACACCGACGTGCCGAACCCCAGCGAGCTCGGCTACAACGCCCGGATCGCCGCGAACCTCGAGGCGCCGGTTCTGCTGACCCTGCGCGGCGCCCGCCGTACCCCGCACGAGGTGGGGCAGCTCGCCGACGTGTGCGTCGCGGAACTGACTGCGCACCACGCACATCCGGTGGCGATCGTCGTGAACCGGTGCCCGCCGGACCGGCTCGACGAGTACGCGGCCGCGCCGTCCGTCGTCGGCGTTCCGGTGTGGAGCCTGCCGGAGATTCCACTGCTGTTCGCGCCCACGGTCACCGAACTGCTCGACGCCGTCGGCGGCACCCTCTTCAGCGGTGACCCGGAGCTGCTGCACCGGGAGGCCGTGGAGGTGTCGGTGGGGGCGATGACCGCCGAGCACATTCTCGAACGGATCACCGAGGGCGCACTCGTCATCGTGCCGGGGGACCGGTCGGACGTGCTGCTCGCTCTCGTCAACGCGCACGAGGCGCAGGGTTTCCCGTCGCTGTCGGGGATCGTGATGAGCGGCGGAATCCTCCCGCACCCGGCGGTGGCCGAACTGATCGCCGGCCTCGGGCCGCGGCTGCCGATCCTGGCGACGACGCTCGGCTCGTTCGAGGCCGCGACCGTGGCCGCGCAGACCCGCGGCCGGATGTCGACGGGGGCGCTGCGCAAGATCGACATCGCGCTGGCGCTGACCGAGCGGCATGTCGAGGCACCCGCCCTGATCGAACGGCTGCGGGTGGAGTTCCCGTCGGTGGTCACACCCCAGATGTTCGAGTACCAGCTGCTCGACCGGGCTCGCGCAGACCCGAAACGGATCGTGCTCCCGGAGGCCGACGACGACCGGATCCTGCGTGCGGCGGGCCGGCTGCTGCGCCGCCGCGTGGTCGATCTGATCCTCCTCGGCGACGAGACGCGGGTGCGGTCCCGCGCCGCCGAACTCGGCGTGGACCTGGCGTCGGCGACCGTCCTGGACCCGGGACGATCCGAATATCTCGAGGACTTCGCGGCCGAGTACACGCGGCTGCGGGCGCACCGCGGCATGACGACGGAACGGGCACGCGAGGTCATGACCGACATCTCGTATTTCGGAACGATGATGGTGCACAAGGGAATCGCAGACGGAATGGTGTCCGGTGCCGCACACACGACCGCGCACACCGTGCGGCCGTCGTTCGAGATCGTCAAGACCCGGCCCGGGGTGTCGACGGTGTCGAGCATCTTCCTGATGTGCCTCGCGGACCGGGTCCTCGCGTACGGGGACTGCGCGGTCGTCCCGGACCCGACGGCCGAACAGCTCGCCGACATCGCGATCTCGTCCGCCGAGACGGCAGCGGTGTTCGGGATCGAACCGCGGATCGCGATGCTGTCCTACTCGACGGGCGACTCCGGTAGCGGCGCCGGCGTCGACAAGGTGCGTGCCGCCACCGCTCTGGTGCACGATCGGCGGCCGGACCTGCTCGTGGAGGGCCCCATCCAGTACGACGCCGCCGTCGAACCCACCGTCGCGCACACCAAGCTGCCGGGGTCGCAGGTGGCCGGTCGGGCGACGGTGTTCGTGTTCCCCGACCTCAACACCGGCAACAACACGTACAAGGCCGTGCAGCGCAGCGCCGGGGCGGTCGCCGTCGGACCGGTCCTGCAGGGCCTGAACCGTCCGGTGAACGACCTGTCCCGCGGCGCGACCGTACAGGACATCGTCAACACGGTCGCGATCACCGCGATCCAGGCCCAGGAGGTGCAGAAGTGAGCGAACCGGTTGTGCTGGTGATCAATTCGGGATCGTCGTCGATCAAGTTCCAGCTCGTCGAACCGGGGTCGGGGCGGGTAGACGGGTCGGGGCTGATCGAGCGCATCGGCGAGTCGTCGGGGCATCTCGTCTACCACTACGACGGCGGGGTGATCGAACGCGACGACGTGATCGAAGACCACACCGCCGGACTGCACGCCGCCGAGGAGGTCGTCGCCGAAGCGGGACGTTCCCTCGCAGAACGGGGTGTCGCGGTGGTGGGGCACCGGGTGGTGCACGGCGGGCCCGTGTTCCGGGAGCCGACGCTGCTCGACGACGCTGTCGTCGCCGAACTGAAACGGCTGTCTCCGCTTGCGCCGCTGCACAATCCGCCGAACGTTGCCGGTATCGAGGTGGCGCGCCGGCTGCTGCCGGACGTACCGCACGTCGCCGTGTTCGACACGGCCTTCTTCCACACCCTGCCCGAGGCGGCCGCGACGTACGCGATCGACACCGCGGTGGCCCACGCGAACGGGGTGCGCCGCTACGGATTCCACGGAACGTCACACGAGTACGTCGGCGAGCGGGCCGCCGCGTTCCTCGGACGGGACCTCGAGGAGACGAACCAGATCGTGCTGCATCTGGGCAACGGGGCGTCGGTGTCGGCGATCCGAGGTGGCGTCGCGGTCGACACGTCGATGGGGATGACACCGCTCGAGGGCCTGGTGATGGGAACGCGCAGCGGCGATCTGGACGCCGGCGTGATCCTGCACCTGATCCGGAACGCGGGCATGACGGTCGACGAGCTCGACGACCTGCTCAACCGGCACTCCGGGCTGCTCGGAATGTGCGGGGAGAACGACTTCCGGGCGGTGCGCGCCATGATCGACGACGGTGACCCGGCCGCACGGCTGGCGTACGACGTGTACGTGCACCGGCTGCGTCGCTACCTGGGCGCCTATCTCGTCGAACTCGGGGGAGCCGATGCGATCGTGTTCACCGGCGGGGTGGGCGAGCACAGTGCGATCCTGCGCCGGGACGCACTTGCCGGACTGGGCGGTCTCGGTATCGTGGTGGACCCGGACCGCAACGAGTCCCCGGACGGCAGTGAACGCCGGATCGGGGCCGACGGCTCGGCCGTCGAGATCCTCGTGATCCCCACCGACGAGGAACTCGCGATCGCACGAAAATCGATCGCGCTCGTGTAGTTCCCGCAGATCGGGGACGGTCGGCCACCGGCAACGGGACTTTGGCCCCTCGTCCGGGAACCCTTGGACGTCCGAATATGTCCGGTATGGTTGCCAACCCCGAGATCGATCTCGCTCCACCACGCACGCCGACGGCGTCGCGGCCGCTGCCCGCCCGCCGCGGCGCAGCCGGGTCCAAGGGTGCCTTCGTACACAAGATGGTGACGACCACCGACCCCAAGGTGCTCGGGATCATGTACCTGGTCACGGCGTTCGCCTTCTTCCTCGTCGGTGGCCTGATGGCGCTGCTGATGCGTACCGAGCTCGCGGTGCCGGGTCTGCAGTTCCTGTCGAACGAGCAGTTCAACCAGCTGTTCACGATGCACGGCACGATCATGCTGCTGCTGTACGCGACGCCGGTCGTGTTCGGCTTCGCGAACTACATCGTCCCGCTGCAGATCGGTGCGCCGGACGTGAGCTTCCCGCGTCTGAACGCGCTGAGTTACTGGTTCTACCTGTTCGGTGGTCTGATCGCGACGGCCGGCTTCATCACCCCCGGTGGTGCCGCGGACTTCGGCTGGACCGCGTACGTGCCGCTGTCGAACGGTGTGCACAGCCCGGGCGTCGGCGCGGACCTGTGGATCATGGGTCTGGCCCTGGGCGGCGTCGGCACCATCCTCGGTGCGGTCAACTTCATCACCACGATCGTGTGCCTGCGCGCACCCGGCATGACCATGTTCCGGATGCCGATCTTCGTGTGGAACATCCTGATCACGTCGCTGTTGATCCTGTTGGTGTTTCCGTTGCTCGCGGCCGCGTTGATCGGCCTGTGGGTGGACCGGCACCTCGGGGCGCACCTGTTCGACCCGGCGACCGGCGGAGTCATGTTGTGGCAGCACCTGTTCTGGTTCTTCGGCCACCCCGAGGTGTATGTCATCGCGCTGCCGTTCTTCGGCATCGTCTCGGAGATCTTCCCGGTGTTCTCGCGCAAGCCGATCTTCGGTTACAGCGGCCTGGTGTACGCCACCATCGGCATCGCGGCCCTGTCGATCGCGGTGTGGGCGCACCACATGTACGCCACGGGAGCCGTTCTGCTGCCGTTCTTCTCGTTCATGACGTTCCTCATCGCCGTGCCGACCGGCGTGAAGTTCTTCAACTGGATCGGCACCATGTGGCGCGGCCACCTCACGTTCGAGTCGCCGATGCTGTTCGCGGTCGGCTTCCTGGTGACGTTCCTGTTCGGTGGCCTGTCGGGCGTGCTGCTCGCGTCCCCGCCGATCGACTTCCACGTCACCGACACCTATTTCGTGGTTGCGCACTTCCACTACGTGCTGTTCGGCACCATCGTGTTCGCCACCTACGCGGGCATCTACTTCTGGTTCCCGAAGATGACCGGCCGCCTCATGGACGAACGGTTGGGTAAGTGGCACTTCTGGTTGACGTTCGTCGGCTTCCACGCCACGTTCCTGGTGCAGCACTGGCTCGGCAACGAGGGCATGCCGCGCCGCTACGCCGACTACCTGCCCACCGACGGGTTCACCACACTGAACACGATCTCCACGATCGGCTCGTTCATCCTCGGCGCCTCGACGCTGCCGTTCCTGTGGAACGTCTTCAAGAGCTACCGCTACGGCCAGGTCGTCACCGTCGACGACCCGTGGGGCTACGGCAACTCCCTCGAGTGGGCCACCAGCTGCCCGCCGCCGCGGCACAACTTCACCGAACTGCCCCGGATCCGTTCGGAGCGCCCGGCATTCGAGCTGCACTACCCGCACATGGTCGAACGCCTGCGCGCCGAATCCCACGTCGGATGGGGACACGGCGGCAAGGAACAGACAGTGCAGGAACCGGCACGAGCCTGACCGTCAGGTCCGGTCAGAACAGACTCCGGGGCCGCACGACGTTCGCGAGATCGACGAGCGTGTAGCGGTGTGTGGCGGTGGGGGCGCCACGCGCCATCGCACGCAGTGCGGCCTCGGTGCCCGCACGCAGGCCGCGCTCGGTGAAGGGGACACCGAGCAGCGGCTCGCGTGCGGTGGTGGGGGTGTTCCCGGCGAGCAGCCACTGCAGCGCGGTCCCCAGCACCACCGTCCGCATCTGCGGTCGCCGGATCTCCTTGTGCGGTAGGGCATCGATCCGATCCGCGCACTCGCGCAGCGTCTTCTCGTCGATCGAACCGATCGGCCGCACCGACAGGTAGGTCAGAACGGCGGTCATCCGGGCCACACCGTAGGTGCGGGAGCCCGCCGGCACCTGGTCGAGTGCCTCGACGGCGCCGCGGACGTCGCCGGCAGCGGACAGGCAGCGTGCCAGCCCGAACGCGGCGCTGACGACGTTGCGATCCATCTGCCACACCGTGCGGTAGTTCTCCTCCGCCGACCGCCGCCACCGGTCCGCGTCGTCGCCGTCCTCGGCGAGCAGCAGTTCTGCGGTGGCGGCCAGCGCCAGCTTCGGCGAGATCTCCCCGGGCAGTGCGGCATCGACGGTCTCGAACGAGTCGTGGGCTGCCGGAATGTCGCCGGCGACGAGCGCGACGAGACCCGAGTACCAGTCGATCCGCCAATCGTACGGATGCGCTGCACCCAGCGGTTGCAGCAGTGTGCGGGCCCGTCGGGTGTCTCCGAGGTCGAGATGGGCCCGCACTTCCGCGAGCACGAGTTCGAGCGACTCGGGCGCATCGGGATCGCGTTCCTCACGGGACCGGTCGAGCACGTCGAGCGTCACCCGCGGGTCGCTGTGCACGGCCGAGTTGACGAGCGGCGCACCCGGATCGTCGGTGTCGACGAGGGGTACCGCGAGCGCCGCCGCGACCCGGCGGGCGCTGAGCTTGCGGTCGCGTTCGACACCGTCCGCGAACACGTCGGTCTGTTCGACCACCTCGTCCGAACCGAACACCGCGCGCTGCCGGGTGAACATCGTCGACAGGGCCGGATGCTCCTGATGCGTCCGGCAGGACACGATCTCCCGCAGCACTCCGCCCAGCTGCCCGGCGATCTCGGCGGCCGACGAGAACCGGCGCCGGGGGTCCGGGTCGGTGGCCCGCAGCAGGAGCCGCCGGAACGAGCCGTACTCGGCGAGCACCGGAGCCTGCTCGGGGGACGGCAGGCCGTCCGTGTAGTGCCCGTTCTCCGACGGGAGATTCACGGTCAGGGCGGCGAGAGTGCGCCCCACACCGTAGATGTCGGACGCCACGGTCGGTCCGGTCGAGGTGATCTCCGGCGCCTGGAATCCCGGTGTGCCGTACAGGTATCCGTAGCTCTCGAACGGGGCGACCGCACCCAGGTCGATCAACTTGATCTGTTCGTCGGTCACCATGACGTTGTCGGGTTTGAGATCGTTGTACGCCAGTCCGATCGAGTGCAGGTACTCGAGCGCGGGCAGCGCCTCGAGCACGTAGGCGATCGCCTCGTCGACGGGCATTCGCTCGGGACGCGGATACTGGGCGAGGATCTCCCGCAGCGACCGGCCGCCCACGTACTCCATCACGATGTAACTGGCGGTGAGATCCCGTTCGCGCCGCGACTCGACGAAGTTGTAGATCTTGACGATGCTCGGATGTTCCATCTCGGCGAGGAACTGGCGTTCCGCGGCGGCCACGGCCCGCGACTCGGCGTCCCCGAGTTGCAGCAGCCCCTTGAGGACCACCCACCGGTTGTCGACGTTGCGGTCGATCGCCAGGTAGATCCAGCCCAGCCCGCCGTGGGCGATGCAGCCCTGGACCTCGTACTGGCCGGCCACCAGGGTGCCGGGTTTCAGCAGCGGCGAGAACTCGAACCGGGATCCGCAGTGCGGGCAGAAACCCGACGTCGCCCCCGGATTGCCGTCGGTGCTCCGTCCCACCGGCTTGCCGCACTTCCAGCAGAAACGACGGTGCTCGGGCACCTTCGGATCGGTGAGGACCACCGACTGCGGATCGCGGGCCGGAATCGGGGCCACCTCCACGAGCCCGCCGCCGAGCAGGCGCCGGGTACGCACCCGCTGGGTGCGGGCCCGGCGGCCGGTACTGGGCGCGACCTCTTGCGCGGCGGTCGCGAGGAGTTCGTCCTCGGCCACGGCGGCCTGCGTGTGCGCCAGGTCCGCACCGTCCCGGTCGTCGTTCTCTCCCACGTCGTCTCCCGTCACGCCACCGCATCTCCCCTCAGTCCCGGTACGTCGCGGCCGGCGGCGCGGGCATCGGACCCAGCGCCGTGAGCCACCGCTCGTAGCTGCGTTCCCACGTGCCGTCCCGGCGGATCCGTTCCAGGGTCCCGTTGACGGCCCGCACCAGATCGTCCCGATCCCGGGCGACACCGATGCCGTACTGCTCGGTACCCAGGGATTCCCCGACGACGTGGGTGTGCGGGTCCTGCATGGCCAGCCCGGCGAGCAGGGTGTCGTCGGTGCTGATCGCCTCCACCTGACGTTGCTGCAACAGCACCAGGCAGTCCGACCACATCGGCGCCGAGACGACCACCGCATCCGGTTGCAGGGTGCGGATCCGGTCGAGCGACGTGGTGCCGGCCCCGGCGCACACCCGCTTGCCCGGAAGGTCGGCGACACTGTCGATCGAGTTGTCTTCTTCTGTTAGAATCCGTTGGTGGGCAACGTAGTACACGCTCGAGAAGTCGATACGCTCACGTCGTTCGCACGTGATCGACAGGGTCTTCGCGACGATGTCGACGACGCCGTCGGTCAACGCCTGCTCACGGTCGGTGTACGGCAGGATCCGGAAATCGACCGCGTCGGGGCTGCCGAGGAGATCGCGGGCGATCTCGCGGGCGATGTCGACGTCGAACCCCTCGAGTGTGCCCGTGACCGGCGACCGGAAACTCGTGAGATTGCTGCCGGTGTCGATGCCCACGACGAGCCGGCCCCGCTCCCGGATCGCGTCGAGCGTGGGCCCGTGCGGGGTCTCCCCGGCCGGGAACGGGCGCAGGCTCGCGAGGGGATCGCGGCAGTCGACGGGAGGTGTGGCCGGCGACATCGGCGGTACGACCGTCACCCCCTCCGGTTGCGGCGGCATGTAGTACGCGGCCGACGGCGGCGTGATCGACGGCCCCGGAGGTTCGGCGCAGCCACCGACTGTGACCACCGCGGCGAGGACGGCCGCCCCGGCCGCGACCCGTCCGAGCCGACGCCCGCCCGCTCGCCCGGTCACTGGTACTCCCGCAGTCGAGGCCACAGCCCGAGCGGTATCCCGATCGCGCCGACCAGTGTGATCGTCACCGCGCCCGGACCCAGTGCCGACAGCACCGTCGACGCGTAGCCGACGTCGTCGCGCAGTTCTGTGCGGGCCCGGGCGGAACCTGCGGACAGGGCGTCGTCGACGGCCTCGAAATGTGTCGCCGACGAGTCGGTGCCGGTGCCGACCATCGTGCCGGTGGCCGTCGCCACGTCCCCGGCCTGCAGCGCGTCGGTCACCCGCTGATGCGATGCCGTCCACCCGTCGAGCGCCTGCGCCGCGGCGGCGGCCTCGTCGGAGCCGACCTCGTGCGGATAGTCGTGCAGCAGACTGCGCAGGCGGTCGGTGTCCTCCCGGAAGCGGGCCGCGTGCTCGGTGTTCTCCTCCCGCCGCACCAGTTGGAGGTTCTCCTGGGCCCGCGCCTGCTGGGCGAGCAGTCGCGCCTCGGACAGGGTGGCGAGTGGATCGGAACCTTCCCGGACCGCGCGGTGCGCCGCCACCGCCGAGACGAGCCCGACTCCGAGCACCCACACCAGCAGCGCCGACAACGCCACCGTCGTGAACAGCAGCCCCGCGTTGAGTGTGCGCCGGGTGCGTCGGGCCATCGCCACCTGGGTCGCCACGAGTGCTGCCAGCAATGCCACCAGTGCACCGATCGCCGTCCAGGGCGGATGTCCGAAACCGGCCTGCGGGGCGCGGGCGGCCGCCGACCGCTCGGCGTGCAGGGCCTGGGCGGCCGGCAGGATCTTCCGCTGCATCAGCGACGACGCCTCCGCCAGATAGGCGCCGCCGACCGGGTTGCCGACCCGGCTGTTGGTGTGGGCGGTCTCCACCAGTCCGGTGTACGTGGGCAGCGTCGTGGCGATCGTGGTGAGGAGTCGGCGGCCCTCGTCGTCGCCGCCGAGCACGTCGGACGTCGCGACCAGTTCCGCGGACGCGGTGCCGATCGCCTGCGCGTACCGGTCCCGGGCCGCGCCGGAGACGGCGCCGTCGGACAGGAACGCGGTGGCGGCCGCGGCGTCGGCGACCGACAGCGACGCGTACAGGTTCTGTGACGAACGGGCCAGCGGCTCGGTCGTCGACAACAGCCGGTCCAGATCCTGCTTGCGCTGGTCGGCGATGTTCGACGAGATCAGTCCCGCGGCGATCGTCGCGACGAGCAGGACGATCCCGGCGGCGAGCAGGCGGGTGGGGGTGGCCCGCAGCAGGTCCCGGGTCGACATCTGACGGGGGCGCACCGGCACGAAACTCCGCAGCGCGTGGACCCGATCCGGAACTACCACGCTCTCATCCTCGGTTCGGCGCTCGACTGGTGCCGAGCATATAGGTCGCGTCGTCGTGTTGCTCCGCCGTTTCACAGATGCCGCGAGGAATACTCGAGTGGCATCCTGGGAGCACGTGAGGGTGACACGAGGCTCGAGGACAGGCAGGTGAGAGGCACTCCATGCGCGGTGACGGAGACGGCTGGGCGACGACGCCCGACGGGGTTCGGCATTGGGGCCGGCACGGTGCGGCGGGCCTGCTGCTGCGGGCTCCGCTGCCGGACGGATCGGCGGCCGTCCTGCTGCAGCACCGGGCCGAGTGGAGTCATCAGGGCGGCACGTGGGCGTTGCCCGGCGGGGCCCGCGACAGCCACGAGACGACGGTCCACGCCGCGGTCCGCGAGGCCCAGGAGGAGACCGGTATCGATGTCGACGCGATCCGGGTGCGGGCCGAGCGGGTCACCTCGGTCGTCGCGGGCGGGTGGACGTACACGACCGTCGTCGCCGACTCCGAGAAGATCCTGTCGCTCGTCCCGAATGGGGAGAGCACCGAACTGCGATGGGTCCGGGAAGCCGAGGTGACGGACCTGCCGCTGCATCCGGGATTCGCGGACGCCTGGCCGGGGCTGCGCACGTGCGAGGTGCAGGTGCTGCTCGACGCCGGGACCGCCGAGCTGCTGGACCGGTTCGCGCAGGCACTGCCGCGCACCGTCGAACTGCCCGGCGGCGGCTTCTGCTGGCTGCCGCGGATCGAGGTGATCCGGGAGGCGCAGGCGCGCGGTACCGGGATCGCCGCCGGTGTCCGCGTCCCGGGACCGGTGCCGACGCTGACCCTGACACCGTCGACGGTGCGGGAGTGGCTCGGCTGAGCACTCTCAGGCGGCGGCCTTCTTGTCGCCGCCGTCACGGTGCTCGGCGACCTTGTCGCGCACGAACACCAGCGGGAGCAGCACCGTGGCCAGCGCGGTCACCAGCCACACGACGATCGTCGCGAGGACCCACGTACGCCACCCGGAGATCGACAGCCCCCCGAACACCGACGCGATCAGCAACGCCACGAACGTGGTGACGAGACCGATCCCACCGAGGAACGCCGGCGCGTTGCGGGCCGCGACCTTCGTGATGAACGGCGACAGCAGACTCTGCGCGACCGCGAACAGGACGACGGCCGTGAGGAATCCGCTGATGCTCACCGACACCTCGGGCAGCAGCATGACCGCTGCGAGGATGCCGAGCGCGGCGGAGCCCAGGAAGATCGCGGCGCGGACGAGAAAACGAATCATGGTCGGTCCTCCGTGGTGTGCCGCACCGGATGTGCAGGTGGGACGGTCCGTTCGGGGCGAGTGTAGTGAGCGAAGCCCCCGTCGCCGGGGAGGTCGGCGTCCGGACGTGTTGCGGCGCACGGTGGATCTCACTCCGTGGTACCCGCGCCGCCGCGGCGACGGATCGTTGCCTAGTCTGGTCGGGCAGATCGACGAGGGGGCCGAGGTTGTTCGAGGGTTCGTTGCAGTCCGGGACGACCGACGACCGGCCGACGCCACGCCGCGTCGGTCACACCGTCGTCCTCGCCCTGTGGGCGATCGTGTCGGTGGTGCTCGTGTTCACGACCGTGTCGCCGTGGGCACCGCAGATCGGAATCTTCGCCGGCGGCACCGATCTGGACGTCTACCGCGACGGTGCCCGGCACGTCATGGCGGATCTGCCGCTGTACACCCAGCCCGTCGTCTACGGCCTGCTCTACACGTACACCCCGTTCTCGACGCTGGTGTTCCTGCCGTTCGGGTTGCTGCCCCTCGACTCGGACAAGTACATCTGGATGGCCGCGAACCTGGCGCTGCTGGCCGTGATCGTGGTGGCGTGCCGGCGGATGCTCGGTGAACGGGTCACCGGGGCGACGGTGGCCACCTCCGGGCTGCTGGCACTCGCGTGCACGTTCCTCGAACCCGTCCGCACCACCCTGTTCTACGGGCAGATCAACCTGGTGCTGTTGGCGCTCGTGCTGTGGGACGTCTCCCGCGGCGACCACAGCCGGCTCAAGGGCGTCGGAATCGGTATCGCCGCCGGCATCAAACTGACGCCCGCCTACTTCGTCCTCTACTACCTCGTCCTGCGTCGATGGCGGGCCGCCGCCGTCGCCGTCGTCACGATCGCGGCGACGGTCGGGGTGAGCTGGCTGCTGCTGCCGGACGATTCCCGCCAGTACTGGACGAAGACGTTCTTCGAATCCACCCGCATCGCCCCGGACACGCACCCGTCGAACCAGTCGATCCGCGGAGCCATCGCCCACGTGCTGGGCCGGGACGCCCCCGTGCTGCTGTGGCTGGTGTGCTCGGCCGTCGTCGTCGCCGTCAGCATGTGGATCGTGGTGCGGCTGCACGCCCGCGGGGAACGACTCCTCGCGGTGACTCTCGCCGGCCTCACCGCGGCCGCCGTGTCACCGTTCTCGTGGAGCCACCACTGGGTGTGGCTGGTACCGCTGCTGGTGTGGATCGTGCACCGCGCCGCGAACAATCCCCGCTGGTGGGCGGCGGCGCTCGTCGTCTACCTCGCCGCCGGAGCCTGGCCCTACCGGTGGGACGAGCACGTCGTCGTGGTGGGCCTGTTCCTGTACCCCCCGTGGTGGACGTTCACCAAGATCTTCGTCAACGTCTACCCGCTGCTCTACGTCGCGATCCTGATCGGGACCGCCGCGATCGCCTTCCGGGGGAGAACACCGGTCGGTAGGTACCCGTCGGACGCCTGACTCGGACGGCCTGTCACCATGTCCGGCATGAAGATGCGCCACCTGATCGCCGTCGTCCCCGCCGCCGTGCTCGTCCTCACCGGATGCAGCAACAGCGAGGAGGCCGCCGACCCCGCCACCACGTCCGCCGACCGGCCCGCCGCCGCCGAATCGACCGGCGACGACCTCCTCGACACCGCCGTCTCGGCCATGTGCACGCAGGTCCTGACCTACCTCGACGTGTCGGAGCAGCAGGCGGAGACCGCGGGCGAGTCCTTCGACCGGGCCGCGAAGGGCGACGAGTTCCTCGGCGAACTCAAGTCCAACTCGGGCGTGTGGGTGGCCGCCTACAACCAGCAGGCCGAGGCCGTCGGCCAGCCGACCCTCGACCCCTCCACCGCGACGTGGGAGGACATGCCCGCCGAGAGCCGCGACCTCATCGAGAAGGCCGTCGACAAGGGCATCACCGGAGACTGCTGACCCGAAGGTCAGCCGCGCAGGGCGTCCGACAGCGCCCGCGCGGCGGCCTCCGGATCGTCCGCGGCGGTGATCGCCCGCACCACGACGATGCGGGACGCGCCCGCCGCCAGTACCTCCGGCAGCCGCTCCTCGTCGACGCCGCCGATTGCGAACCACGGCCGGGTCGGCTCCGCGTCGGCGGTGCTGCGCACCAGGTCCAGGCCCGACGCCGTCCGCCCCGGCTTGGTGGGCGTCGCCCACACCGGGCCGGTGCAGAAGTAGTCGACGTCGTCCTCGATCGCCGCCAGGCTCGCCTGCGCCCGATTGTTGGTGGACCGGCCGATCACCACGTCGGGGCCGACGATTCGCCGCGCATAGTGCACCGGCAGATCGTTCTGCCCCAGATGCAGGACGTCGGCGCCCGCCGCGAGCGCGATGTCGGCGCGGTCGTTGACCGCGAGCAGCGCACCGTGCCGACGGGTCGCCGCCCCGATCACCGCGAGCGCCGCCAGCTCTTCCTTCACGTCGAGCGGGCCGAACTCGCGTTCGCCCGCCGACCCCTTGTCCCGGAGCTGGACGATGTCGACACCGCCGGCGAGGGCGGCGTCGACGAACTGCGCCAGGTCGCCGGTGTCGCGGCGGGCATCGGTGCACAGGTACAGGCGAGCGCCGGAGAGGCGTTCCCGCGGGGTGAAGTGTGTGTCGGAGGCTTCCACACGTCGAACGGTAGTCTTTACCGCGGACGAATCAACACGGGAGTCCCAGGAGCGCAGATATCGGTGCGCGGGGCTGAGAGGGGACCTGCCGGTCCCGACCGTCATACCTGATCCGGATCATGCCGGCGCAGGGAGTGAGGTGGAAACAGTGACTCGAACCCTTTCCGTCGTCGGCGGCGGTGTCGTCGGCCTGTCCGTCGCGTGGCGGGCTGCGGGCCGTGGGTGGACGGTGACCCTGTACGACCCCGCAATCGGTTCGGGCGCGTCGTGGGTGGCCGGCGGCATGCTCGCCCCCCTGTCCGAGGGCTGGCCCGGTGAGGAGGCCGCGCTCGCGTTCGGGGCGGCGTCGCTGCAGCGGTGGCCCGACTTCGGCGGCGAACTCGAACGCATCGCCGGCGTACGGCTGTTCACGTCCGACGATTCGCTGACCGTCGCACTCGACGCCGCCGACGCCGCCGACCTGCACACGATCGCCGAATTCGCGGCTGCGCAGGGCCACGAGCTGGCGGTGCTGAACCGGGCGCAGATCCGGGAACTCGAACCGTCGCTGGGACGGGGCATCCGGCTGGCGCTGCACGCCCCCACCGAACAGGCCGTCGACAACCGGCTGCTCGTGCAGGCGCTGCGGACCGCGGCCGTCGAAGCGGGCGTCGAACTGGTCGAACGTTCGGTCACCGACCTCGACGAGCTCACCACCGACCAGGTGGTACTCGCCGCCGGATCGCACGCCGCGCAGCTGTGGCCGGGACTACCGGTGCGCCCCGTCAAGGGGGAGATCCTGCGGCTGCGTGCCCGCCCCGGCGTCACCCCCGCACCGAGCCGCACCATCCGCGGTACTGTGCACGGGCGGCCGTCGTACCTCGTGCCACGGGCCGACGGAATCGTCGTCGGCGCAACACAATACGAACACGGCTACGACACCCAGGTCACGGTCGCCGGGGTGCGCGACCTCATCGCCGACGCCGAGGCGCTGATGCCCGCGATCGGTGAGTACGAGCTGTACGAGGCGAAAGCCGGTCTGCGGCCGATGAGCCCGGACAACCTGCCGATCGTCGGCCGGGCGTCCGATCGGGTGGTCCTCGCGACCGGGCACGGCCGCAACGGTGTCCTCATGACACCGCTGACCGCCGACGCGGTGGTCGCGATCCTGGACGGCGCGCCTCTGCAGGAGGCGGAAGCTGCTTCCCCCGAACGTTTTTCACGTGTGATGATGGCATGAGCGAGGTTGGAATGAGTGAGCTGATCGGGATCACCGTCAACGGCGAGGACCGGGAATTCGACGGTCCGCTGACCGTGACGGATCTGCTGGAGAAACTGGACCTGCCGCAGCGCGGTATCGCCGTCGCCGTCGACGGGGCGGTGTTCCCGCGTGGACGCTGGAACGAGAACGTCGGCCGCGGTTGGGAAATCGAGATCCTCACGGCGGTGCAGGGTGGCTGACATGGACAAGTTGACGATCGCCGGACGGGTGTTCGGCTCCCGACTGATCATGGGCACCGGTGGCGCCGCGAACCTCGCGGTCCTCGAGGAAGCGCTCGTCGCGTCCGGTACCGAACTGACCACCGTCGCGATGCGCCGCATCGACGCGGCCGGTGGTACCGGCGTGATCGACCTGCTGCGCCGCCTCGACATCGCACCGCTGCCCAACACCGCGGGCTGCCGCGGCGCCGCCGAGGCCGTGCTCACCGCGCAACTCGGCCGCGAGGCCCTCGAAACCGACTGGGTGAAACTCGAGGTCATCGCCGACGAGCGCACCCTGCTGCCCGACGCCATCGAACTGGTCAGCGCCGCAGAACAGTTGGTGGACGACGGGTTCGTCGTGCTGCCCTACACCACCGACGACCCCGTCCTCGCGAAGCGCCTCGAGGACGTCGGCTGCGCCGCCGTCATGCCGCTCGGCTCGCCGATCGGCACCGGCCTGGGCATCTCCAACCCGCACCACATCGAGATGATCGTCGAGGCCGCGAACGTCCCGGTGATCCTCGACGCCGGGATCGGCACCGCGAGCGACGCCACCCTGGCGATGGAACTCGGGTGCGACGCGGTCCTGCTCGCGACCGCCGTCACCCGGGCGAAGGATCCGGCGCTCATGGCGTCGGCGATGCGCTCCGCCGTCGTCGCCGGCCACGAGGCCCGCCGGGCCGGACGCATCCCCAAGCGGTTCTGGGCGCAGGCGTCGTCCCCGATGTGAGCCGACCCGCGAAACCGCGCCGAACTCGCAGGGTCGGCGCGGTTTCGCGGTTTTCGGGTTAGGCTCGGAAGCGTCTGCTCCGTTGGTTCCAGTGCCGGGAGGGCCTGCCATGACGACGTTGAGTACCGATCTCCTCGACCTGCTGCGCTCGGATGTCGTGGCGTGGAACGCCCGGCGGGACGAATTGCCCGACGCACCGGATCTGCACGGGCTGAACCTGTCCGGTGCGGATCTCGCCGGTGCGAACCTGACGGGCGCCAACATGGCGGGCATCGATCTGTCGGGGGCGGACCTGCGGTCCGCGGAACTCGGCGGTGCGAACCTGACGGGTGCCAACCTCACCGGGGCGGTCGCCGCGGACGCCGACTTCACCAACGCGTACCTGACCAATGCGATCCTCACCGGCGCGGTCCTGACGCTGTCGTTCCTGACGTCGACGTACATGGCGCGCGCCAACCTGGCGGGCGCCGACCTGTCCGGGGCGTACATGACCGGGGTGCATCTCGAGGACGCCGATCTCACCGGGGCCAGACTTTCGGGGGCGTACCTCGCGCACGCCGATCTGACCGGCGCGGTGCTCGAGACCGCCGACGTCTCCGGCGCCGACCTCACCGATGTGACGATGCCGGACGGCATGATCCGCGTCTGACCCGTCCCGGGTCCGGGACCGCCCCGACCCCGAGGAGTCTCGGGGTCGGGGTCAGGGTCGGGTCATCCTCGGGGATGACCCTGGAATCGACCGTGGTCCGATGCGCGGGAGGGGATGTTTCGGGCAGAGTGGTCCCCATGATTGAAGTGAGGGGACTGACGAAGACCTACGGGTCGACGAAAGCGGTGGACGATCTCACGTTCTCCGTGAAGCCGGGTATCGTCACCGGCTTCCTCGGCCCGAACGGTGCCGGCAAATCGACGACCATGCGGATGATCCTCGGTCTCGACGCGCCGACGTCGGGTACCGCAACGATCGGGGGTGTGCCCTACCACCGGTTGAAGCAGCCGTTGCGCACTGTGGGCGCGCTGCTCGACGCCAAGTGGGTGCACCCCAACCGGTCGGCGAAGGCGCACCTGCAGTGGATGGCCGCCGCGAACTCGCTGCCCAAGTCACGGGTCGACGAGGTGCTGCGTCTGGTCGGGCTCACCGAGGTGGCCGGAAAGAAGGCCGGCGGATTCTCGCTCGGCATGTCGCAGCGACTCGGTCTGGCCGGTGCGCTGCTCGGCGACCCGAAGGTGCTGCTGTTCGACGAGCCCGTCAACGGTCTCGACCCCGAGGGCATCGTGTGGATCCGCACGTTCATGCAGAGCCTCGCCGCGGAGGGGCGCACCGTCCTCGTATCGAGCCATCTGCTGTCCGAGATGTCGCTCACCGCAGAACATCTCGTCGTGATCGGCCGTGGCCGCCTCATCGCGGACACCAGCGTCCGGGACTTCGTCGAGCGGGCCTCCGAATCGTCGGTGCGGGTGCGCAGCCCGCAACTCGAGGCACTGCAGGGGCTTCTCGCCGGGCAGGGTCTCACGGTCCGGGTCGATGCGGGTACCGACCACCAGCCGGCGCTGCTGGTGTCCGGGGCGCGCACCGAGGACGTCGGCACACTCGCCGGCGCCAACGGCATCGTGCTGCACGAACTGTCGTCGCAGCGCGGTTCGCTCGAGGAGGCCTTCATGAAGCTCACCGGCGACGACGTCCAGTACCACGCGCAGACTGTTCCGCAGACCCAGGGAGGTGCGCTCCGATGAGCGTGTTGAATGCCGAGCGCATCAAGCTCACATCCACCAAGTCGCCGATCTGGTGCAGCCTCATCGCGGTAGCCGTCAGTGTCGGCTTCGCGGCGATCATGGGTGTCGCGTTCAAGGCGATGCTGCGGGACGGCGACGACTCGATGGGCGAGTTCTCGGTCGCCTTCACCCAACTCGGTGCCGCCCAGTTCGGGTCGATGCTGATCATGATCATGGCGGCGCTGGCCGTCACCACCGAATACCGGTTCGGGGTCATCCGCACCACGTTCCAGGCGATCCCCGACCGCACCCGCGTCATCGGCGGCAAGGCCCTGCTGCTCGCCGTCGTCGCCGCGGTGCTCGGCCTCGTCATCGCGTTGCTGTCGTTCCTGGTCGCGCAGGCCATGTCCGGCCTGTCGCTGTCGCTGTCGGACGGCGACAGCCTCCGCGAACTGTTCGGCATCCCGATCTACTACGCGCTCCTGGCGGTCCTCGCGGTCGGGGTCGGTACGCTGCTGCGCCAGTCGGCCGGCGCCATCGCGCTGCTGCTGTTGTGGCCGCTCGTCCTCGAGAGCATGGGCACCCTCATCCCCAAGGTGGGCCACTACTTCGTCGAGTTCGGGCCGTTCAACAATGCGTCCCACTTCCTCAGCGGCAGCGGGAACGGCAGCTTCCACTGGGGGCCGTGGGGCGGGCTGCTCTACTTCGCGGTGTTCGTCGCGATCGTCTTCGGTGCGTCCCTCGTCGTCGTGAACAAGCGCGACGCCTGAGGACACGACTGAGCCACGAAGCGCCCGGCCGGAATCGATTTCCGGTCGGGCGCTTCGTCGTCCGGTACCGTCGCGGCATGCGCACCGTGGCGGCAGGCATCCTCGGGTTGCTGCTGGTGACCGGGCTGGTGACCGGGTGCAGCGACCCCGACGGCGTCGACGCGCCCGTGGACGGGCCCGGCCTGGCCGCGGCCGTCGACCTCGGCGCGGCGTTCGGTGATCTGGAGCAGTTGCAGCGCATCGCGGACGAGCACGACGGCAACCGGGCCGTCGGGACACCCGGCTACGACGCGAGCGTCGACTATGTCGTCGGGCAGCTCGAGGACGCCGGATTCGATGTGGACACACCGGAGTTCACGGTCGACACGTTCACCGTGCACACCGAGCAGTTGCGGGTGGCCGGCCGCGACGTGCCGGTGACGGCACTCGGGTACTCGCCGTCCACCCCGCCGGGCGGCCTGACCGCGCGGCTGGTGCCGGTGCCGCCGGGGGAGGCGTCCGGCTGCGACGCGGGCGGCTACGACGGCCTCGACGTGGCCGGTGCCGTCGTACTCGCCGACCGTGGCGGCTGCCCGTTCACACGGAAACAGCAGGTGGCCGCGGATCGCGGGGCGGCGGCGATCCTCGTCGCCGACAACGTCGACGAGGACCTCATCGGCGGCACTCTCGGCGGACGCGACGACGCCCGTATCCCGTCCGCCGCCGTCACGAAGACCGACGGCGCGGCACTGCGCGGTGCACCGGACACCGTCGACGTCACCCTCGTTCTGGACACCACGACGGAATCGGCGGTGTCCCGCAACGTGATCGCGCAGACCCGGACCGGGGACGACGGCAACGTCGTGATGGCGGGCGCCCACCTGGATTCGGTGCCGGACGGGCCCGGCGTCGACGACAACGGTTCCGGGGTGGCGGCGCTGCTCGCGTCGGCGCGGGCGCTCGGGGTGTCGCCGGAGGCCACGAACGCGGTGCGGTTCGCGTTCTGGGGTGCCGAGGAGGTGGGGCTCGTCGGCTCCGAGGCGTACGTGGCGGGTCTGGACGACGCGGCCCGCGCCGACATCGCGCTGTATCTGAACTTCGACATGGTCGGCTCCCACAACGCCGGCTACTTCGTGTACGACGGCGACGATTCCGATGCGGTGGGGGAGGGACCGGGCCCCGACGGGTCGGCGGGTATCGAGCGCGCGTTCGAGGCGATCCTGCTGCAGTCCGGCATCTCCCCGGACGGCACCGACTTCGACGGCCGCTCCGACTACGGCCCGTTCATCGCCGCCGGCATTCCGGCGGGCGGCCTGTTCACAGGAGCCGACGAGACGAAGACCGCAGCCCAGGCCCGCAAGTGGGGTGGCGAGGCGGACACGATGTTCGACCCGAACTATCACACCGTTCGCGACACCCTGGACGCCGTCGACCGGGCGGCGCTCGAGGCGAACGTGCGGGCGATCGCCTACGGCATCGGGCAGTACGCGCAGTCGATCGACGGACCGAACGGGGTGCCGGACGCGGGGGACGCACGGGCCACGGCCCGCGCCGAGACACCGAAATAGACGCCGGTGGTACCAGCGGTACCAGGTATTTCTGCGCATCGGGCCGGTCAGGATTACTCTGGCCGCCGTGAACGAGGACCAGCGGGATCCCGTCAAGGTCACCGGCTCGGTAGCGAAGTGGGTACGCGACACCGACCGGTTGCCGTCTCTGGTCGACGCCGTCCGCCGGCTGCGCCGGGCGCTGCCGGGTGATCCGTCGTTCGGTGATCCGCTGTCGACCACCGGACCCGGTGGTGCCCGCGCCGCGGCCCGCCTGATCGACACCGGTCCGGGGGCGTCCCGTGAGGTGAGCATGGCGGCGTTGCAGGTGCTGCAGGTGATGCTCGAGAAGACGTGGGGCAGCCCCGCGAACGGCGAGGTCACCATCGTGTTCACCGACCTGGTGGGGTTCTCGAGCTGGTCGCTGCAGGTGGGTGACGGCCCCACCCTGGCGTTGCTGCGCGACGTCGCGGCCACGATCGAGCCGCCGATGGTCGAGCGCGGCGGCAGCGTCGTCAAACGACTCGGCGACGGGTTGATGGTGGTGTTCGACCACCCGGACCGGGCGGTCGAGGCGGTGTTCGCGGCCCGCGCGGCGCTGGCGACCCTCGAATGCGAGGGGTATCGGCCGCGGATGCGCGTCGGACTGCACACCGGTGCCCCGCAGGCCGTGGGGGCGGACTGGTTCGGGGTGGACGTCAACGTCGCCGCCCGCATGATGGAGCTCGGCGGCAACGGCAACGTCGTCGTCTCCGGGAACACACACGATGCGATCGGCGCCGACCGGCTCGCCGAACTGGGGTTTACCGCCAAGCGGTACCGGCGGGGGCTCCTCGCGGGTCCGCAACGTGGTGTTCCGACCGATCTACCGGTGTTCGTGGTGCATCCGGCCCCGCAGCGTCCCGCCCCTCACTGAGGGCGGTTGTTGCGATCTGCTCTCGACCGATGCCACAGCAACCGCCCGCGGCGCATACTGGAGTCATGCATGCAGGCGAGCATCCGCAGCGCACCCCCTTCTACGGGGTGCTGATGATCGTCGCCGCCCTGGCCGCCTCGGCGGCCGTCAGCTACGTCGGCCCCGTCTGGCTGCGCGTCACCGTCTACATCCTCACGGTCGCGGTCGTCGCGGTCGGTTTCGTGATGACCTTCCGTGATTTCTCGTACTGATCTCTCGTACCGACGACTCACACAGGGAAACTCGTGGGGTCGAGCCGCCACAGCGGGGAGACGGGGCCGTGACCGGCACCCAGGTCGTACGACGCCGCGAGGCACCGCGTGACCCAGTCCTTGCCGAACGCGACGGCGTCGGGCATCGAATAGCCGTGGGCGAGCGCGCACGCGACGGACGCCGCGAGGGTGTCGCCGCCGCCGTGATCGTTACCGGTGTCGATCCGCGGGCTGGTGAACTCGTGGAACGTGTCGCCGTCGAACAGCAGATCGGTCGACGCCTCCGACGTCCGCAGATGCCCGCCCTTGACGAGGGACCACTGCGCGCCGAGCGTGTGCAGGGCCTCGGCGGCGCGGCGGGCGGTGGCGTCGTCGACCACCTCGATACCGGTGATGAGTCGCACCTCGTCGAGATTCGGCGTCACGAGCGACGCGATGGGGATGAGGGTGTTCCGGACGGCGTCGAGGGCTTCCTCGTGCAGCAGCGGATCGCCGTGCATCGACGCGCACACCGGGTCCACGACGAGCGGGATCGTGCCGTCACGCCCGATGCCGACCTCGCGGCACACCCCGGCGACCGCCTCGATGATCGCGGTGGACGCGAGCATGCCGGTCTTGGCGGCCGAGACCCCGATGTCGTCGACGACGCAACGCACCTGTGCGGCCACCGTCTCGGGCGGAATCTCGTGAAAACCACTGACGCCCACCGAGTTCTGCACGGTGACGGCGGCAACCGCGACGCATGCGTGCACCCCGAGCATCGCCATGGTGCGCGAATCGGCCTGGATGCCCGCGCCGCCGCCGGAGTCGGTGCCGGCGATGGTGAGGGCGCGGATCGGGGTCTGGCCGGTCGGCGTCAAGGGCAGGTAGTCCACGCGCCCGAGCCTACCCAGGGGCGGAAAACCGATTGCCCCCACTCCGGGGTGCCGTCATGCTGGGGCGATGACCTCTGTAGTGCCCGGATTCCATGTGCGCCCCGAACGCCCCGACGACACCGGGCAGGTGCGGGCCGTGGTGCTCGCCGCGTTCCCCGAACCGGACGAGGCCGACCTGGTGGACGCGTTGCGGTCCGATCCGGCCTGGATCGACGGCCTGTCCTGGGTGGCGGTTGTGGACGAGGGCCCCGACGCCGGGACGGTGGTCGCGCACGCGCTGTGCACCCGCTGTCACGTGGACGGGGTGGAGTCGCTGGCGTTGGCGCCGGTGTCGGTGCTACCCGAGTACCAGAACCGGGGCCTGGGGGCGGCGGTGACGCGGGCGGTGCTGGATGCGGCGGCCGCGGCAGGGGAGTCGAGCGTGATCGTGCTCGGGCATCCCGACTACTACCCGCGGTTCGGGTTCACCCGCGCCTCCACCCACGGCGTCCGGGTCGGGTTCGACGTGCCCGACGACGCCCTCATGGCCCTCGCCTTCGGCGACACCGACGTGCCGGCCGGCACCGTGCGGTACGCGGAACCGTTCGGAGTGTGACCACGACACGACATCGTCCCGGTACCAGCATGATTCGGGTACCGGGACGATGTCGGTAGTGGGTCGGACGACACGGACGGGTCAGGGTTCGAGCAACTCCCAGCCTGCCGCGTTGTAGACGGCGCTGGTGGTGGACAAGGAATTACCGGCACCAGCGGAAGGCAAGCCCGCCCGCAGGTTGACAGCCCAGTTCAGCGAGCCGAGCGGTCCGCAACCGGTGGCGCCGGGGACGGCGAAGTCGGTGGCGGTGTGGGGTGCCTGGGGCCAGACTCCACCGGGCACATCGGGTCCGTTGGTCGAGATCCATTCGGCCGGCCCGGCACTGTCCACGAGTGCGAGGGACAGGTTGATCGGGGTGGCGGCGGAGCCGATGTAGCAGTTGTTCCCCAGGAGTGGATTGGAGAGCTTGAGTCGCACCGGCAACTGCACTGCGAGGTTGTAGGGATCGACGTCGGGTAGCGCGACAGCCTCGACGGTTGCCTGGATAGCGGTGGGTCCGAAATCCTCGGCCGATGCAGCACCGAATGCGCCGCCGGGGACAGTGATCGGGTTGGCATACACGCCGAACGTGCCGTCGTCGGCGGCCGGAACGAAGACCTGCTCTCCCGTCACGCCACCGGCGATCATCAGACTGCCGTCCGGGATCGCGACGTCGAGGTTGCCGATGCGCATGTTGCCGTCCCGGATGATCACCGTCATGCACGTTCCCAGGTCGGTGACGGGGTCGTAGACCTTGTCGAGCTGACAGGTGTCCCAGTTCTCGAACTTGTACGGAGTGCCAGGTTCAGCCGACGAGCCGGTCGTGGATCCGCTGCTGCCTTCGGAACCGGAGAGGCTTCCGCTGCTGCCGGTGCTGCTGTCGGCAGAGCCGGCAGCGTTCGCGACACCGCCGCCGACCAGGGCCAGAGCGGCGACGGCCGCCAGCATGGCGGAGCGGGTGGTGTTCTTTCGCATGTAGTACCCCCATATGGATGTCGACTCGGCCAGGAGGTTCGATCGAACCTGGTTGCGACTGCCCGAGTCCCCTGCCCCGAGTCGGAGGCCGTGTCGGTCCGGCTTCGAGCGCGTAACAGATAGTCACACACACAGTTCTGCCTCGTACCGGTTTCGGGAAGATCGACGAGAACCCGCACCGTGTTCCGAAGTTTTTACCGCAGTACAACTTTGAGCTGCGCTACCTGGAGGGCTCGGGCCGGGGCAGTCTTCCGTCACCGGTACGGAAACGGTGAGTGTGGGCAGAAGTGAGGTCGATGATGTTGTGCACCAACGAGTTCCTCCATGAATGCGTGAAGCGGTTCACGTCGGAACCGTGACGTGGACTCTGTTCGACATGCCGAATGCTTCAGGGAAGCAGCATTTTCTGGACGTTAGTCCGGGTGGGGTAGTGGATCGAAGCCCCCCGTATGGGTTTCGTGAAAACATCACGCGTGGCCGGCTCCTGTGTAACTATCTGTTACGCGCATACAGCCGGGCCGGCAACAGGTTCGGTTCAGAATGGGGGGATCTCGGGGGAGATCGGGAACGAGCACAACCCCGCTCGTTCCCGACAGGCGCCAGCAGCGCACCCGACTTGCCCGCCGTCATTGATGGTGCACGAGTTGCAGCGCATATGGAACAGGTGCTCTTCCTGAGAAGTTCGTTCCACAGGGAACGTCGAGCTCTGCTCGAATCGCGCCCGCCGGAGCGAGTATCCGAATGGGGGTTCTACATGAAATGGCTCTGACTCGCTCCGCGATCTTGGGTGCGGTAGCAACTATGGCTCTGGCCGGAGGAGGTGTGGCCGGCGCCGCGGCCCCGGTGTCCGGAGCGAAGTACGAGTTCGCGAATTGGGACACCTGTCAGCTCGACAAGGTCTACGACCCCGTCACCGATCTGGGAACGTGCATGACGGTGATCATCCGGGACGGGACGATGCGAGTCGGCGGTCTGAACGTTGCGATCCCGGACGGCAGTCTGATGATCGCCGGTGGCGTGACGGGAGAGCAGGTCTTCGTTCCGGCCGCCGACGACGGCACGTTCGGCGTGTATGCCAACCCGATCACTGTCCCCGGCGGCGCATTCGGTGCTGCATCGGCCGAGGATTTCGGACCCACCGCTATCCAGGCAACCGTCGAGGCTGTCGCGCTACCCGACGTCGATCCCTACAACCTCGCAGTGCAGTTGCCGGTGCGACTCAAGCTCTCCAATCCGCTCCTGGGGAACAACTGCTACATCGGTTCTGCTTCGAATCCGATCAATCTCTCACTCGGTCTCATCGACAACGGTGGGGCCGAATGGATTTCGGATACCGTCCCTGGAGTACCCGGCGGGGTGTGGCCTCAGGCGACGCACAAGGCTGCAGACTTCGCGGTGCCCGGAGCCACCGGATGTGGGCTCTTCGGCTCGTTGAACTGGGCGGTCGACAAGCGCGCGGGCCTGCCGTCGGGCGGCTCGGGAAATTCCCTGTCCACCACCAGTTCCGTCTACAACGCCGCGGGATGGGAACTGTCGTAGTACGGCGACCCCCGATCCGGCAAGATCTTTCCACCTCGACCGTTCATTCGAACGGGCTCTGCATCACCTCCCGCAAGGAGAAGTAGATGACACCGAAGGTTTTCAATCGTAGTAGCGCGGTTCTGGCTGTCGCTGCCGCCGCGACGTTGGTGGCTGCGGGGACGGTGTCCGCGTCGACGACGATCACTCCCGCGAACACGCCGGTCACCGCGACGAGCAACGATCTCCGGATCCTCACCCCGGGGTACACCATGCGCTGCACGAATGTGTCCGGTACCGGAACCACCCCGGCAGCACCCGGCAACGTCAACCCGTCCACGGGCGGGATCGACATCGACATCACCAGTGTGAGCATGTCGGGGTGCAAGCTGAACGGCCAGACGGCAACTGTCGCCGCCGCCGGAACCTGGAAGCTGAAGGTCGACAACGACGGTGCATCCCCGCAGGGCTCTCTGATCATCCCCGTAGGTGGAGCGGTGGTCACGGTGCCGTCCAGTGGCTGCTCGATCACGGTGGGCGCGAGCACCATCGGGCCGCTGCCGTACACGAAGCCGTCGGTAACCGCCTCGAACTCCGGAACCGTCAACTTCGATTCCACCGGCGGCGGTGTGTGCCCGCCGGCAGGTGCCGGCACCGCCAATCTGACAGGCATGCTGACCTTCTCGCCGGGAGTCGATGTCACTCCGTGACCGTGTTCGGACCTCGACCGTCCCGGCGCCCTGCTGGTGGGTGCCGGGACGGTCGAGGTATGGGGTTCGGGCCGGACCGATTCGGTCAAGTGCCTGACAGTTCGACGTCACGCCTGTATAAATAGTGATGTGGATCACACTGCTGCATCGACTGTGCCTCGAGGAGGTGTCGTGTTCGCCGATACGCCCCGTGCCGACGTCACCGACAACACGGACCAGAACCGCTTCGAACTGCGGCTCAACGGGGACCTGGTGGGAATCGTCGGCTACTACGACACCACGCTCGTCGGCCGACGCGGCACAGGCGCCGGCACCCCGATCGTCTCGTTCATGCACACCGTCGTCGTCGAAGACTTCGGGCACCGCGGACTCGCGGCCGTCATGGTGCGCGACGCCCTCGACCGTGCCCGTGGTTACGGCTGGCGAGTGCGCCCCGTGTGCACGTACGTGCAACGCTTCGTCGACGCCCACCCCGAATACCGCGACCTCATGGCGCCACTCGACGACACCGCCGCATCCCGCAACTGACGACCCCCGTCACGAGGTCGCGGATCGGCAACGAACCGTCCCACCCGTACCGAAACGGACCCGCCGCGGCGAGTCCACCTGTTTCATGGGACGCGTGAACACCGGAACGACACACAGTGCCGCACACCCGGTCACCGACGACGCCGTGCGGGTCGTCGACAACCCGGACCACGAACGCTACGAGCTGTGGGTGGGCGACGACCTCGTCGGCCTCCTCGGCTACCGCCGTGACACGGCAGGCGGCGTGCTCACACTGCTGCACACCGTGATCGACGAAGATCGCGGCGGCTGCGGCTGGGCGGCGGTCCTCGTCGGCGCCGTCCTCGACCGGGCCCGCGGCGAAGGCGTCCGCATCAGACCCGTCTGCACCTACGTCGTCCGCTACCTGGGCCTGCACCCCGAATGCGGTGACCTCCTCGTGGTCGGGTGACCACCGTCAGGCCAGATCCACCACCACCGGCGCATGATCACTCGCGCCCTTGCCCTTACGCTCGTCCCGATCGATGTGCGCGGCCGTCACCCGATCCGCGAACGCCGGCGACCCCAACACATAGTCGATCCGCATGCCCTGCTTCTTCGGGAACCGCAACTGCGTGTAGTCCCAGTACGTGTACACCCCCGGACCCGGCGCGTGCGGACGCACCACATCCGCGAACCCCGCCGCCGCGAACGCGTCGAACGCATCCCGCTCCGGCTGCGACGTGTGCGTCTTGCCCTCGAAGAACGACGGATCCCACACGTCCTCGTCCGTCGGCGCCACATTCCAGTCGCCCACCAGCGCGATCTGCGCGTTCGGATCCGCCGCCAGCCACCCCTGCGCATCCGCCCGCAGCTTCGCCAGCCACTCCAGCTTGTACGTGTAGTGCGGATCGGCGAGCTCCCGGCCGTTCGGCACGTACAGGCTCCACACCCGCACCCCACCGACCGTCGCCCCGATCGCCCGCGCCTCCCGCGCCTGCTCGACCTCCGGATCCTTGTGGAAACCGGGCTGATCCGCGAACCCCACCTGCACGTCCTCGAGGCCGATCCGCGACGCGATCGCCACCCCGTTCCACTGGCTCAGGCCGACGTGCGCCACCTCGTACCCGGCCTCGGTGAACCGCTCGTACGGGAACTGCTCGTCCTTGCACTTGGTTTCCTGCATCGCCAGCACATCGGTGCCGGTGCGGGACAACCAGTCCACGATCCGGTCGGTACGGGCACGGACCGAGTTCACATTCCACGTCGCGAGTCGCACATCCGAGACACTAGTCAGTCACTCCGACGGGCGGGACCCCGGTGCTCGGGCCGCGGACCCAACGCCTTCATCCGCAGCACCGCGTCACGGTCGATCTCCACCACCCGGCCGTCGGCGGTGCGCACCACCACCGACGGCTCGAGCTGCTCGAGCGTGCCGATCACATCGGTCAACGGATGCGACGCCCCCGCCGGCAGGCGATACCGCACCACCACCCGGCCCCCGAGCGTCGGCTGCGTCGTCATCCCGTCGCTACCCGTCGTCGGTCCTCGTCGTCAGTCTTCGTCGTCCTCGTCGTCGTGGCCGAACGGATCGTCGACCGTGCCCGGCGTCCAGCTCAGGTTCGGCACACCCCAGCCCTCCCGCTTGATCGTCTTCTTCGCCGCGCGCTTGTTGCGGCCGATCAGCACGTCCACGTACAGGAAGCCGTCCAGATGCCCCGTCTCGTGCTGCAGCATCCGCGCGAAGAACCCGCGACCCTCGATCTCGACCGGATCACCGTTCTCGTCGGTGCCGGTCACCTTCGCCCAGTCGGCGCGGCCCGTCGGGAACTGCTCACCGGGCACCGACAGGCAGCCCTCGACATCGTCCTCGTCCGGCATGGTCTCCGGGATCTCCGACGTCTCCAGCACCGGATTGACCACGCAGCCGCGGCGCATCACCGGCTTCCCCGACGCGTCCTTGCCGGCCTCGTAGTCGGGGCAGTCGTACACGAACAGCCGCTTGGCGACACCCACCTGGTTCGCCGCCAGACCGACACCGTTCGCGGCGTCCATCGTCTCGTACATGTCGCGGATCAGCTCCGCGAGCTCGGCGGGGGACTCGGTCACGGGCTCGGTCGGCTCGTGCAGGACGGGGTCACCGACGATCCGGATCGGAAGAATGGCCATGGTCGTCAAGGATAATGGGCGCGACACCGGCGTCGCGTCCCGCCGGACGTCGGACCCCCGTGATTCAATGACCAGCAAGAACAACGGTGCAATTCGTCTTCGGGACATACTGGATTTCCCGGGTCCGGCAGTCGAGGAGTGAGATGGACGGCGCAACAGCGCGCAACCAGCCGCAGCAACCCGACAACGAGTCGGGGGACGAACGCGAAACAGACGGCCTCACCCGCCGGGACCACGAGATCCTCGCGTTCGAACGTCAGTGGTGGAAGTACGCCGGCGCCAAGGAAGAGGCCATCAAGGACCGCTTCTCGCTGTCCGCCACCCGCTACTACCAACTCCTCAACGCGCTCGTCGACCGCCCCGAGGCGCTCGCCGCCGACCCCATGCTGGTCAAACGCCTGCAGCGGCTGCGGGACAGTCGGAAGAAGGCACGTGCCGCACGTCGCCTCGGCTTCGAGCGCCCCGTCTGAGTCAGCACCTCCGCCGTTCCCCAGCACCGGCCGCCGTCCCCTCCTCGAAGGAACCGTCGGACGCGCCGATTAAGGTCGTGACCCGTGAGCACCCCGAACCCCGAGTCGTCGGGCCCCCCGCTGCGCGCGATCGCGATGGTGCTGATCGCCCTCGCGATCCTCTTCGCCGGACTGGGCGCCGCCTCCCTCGGCGGCTCGGATTCCGGCGAGCCGGAACCGGTCGCCGCACCCACCACCACCTCCGCACCCACCACCACCTCCGCACCCACCACCGTCGCCCCCACGACAACCGCCGCGCCCACCACCACCGGTGCCGCCGCACCGTCGTCCACGACGGCAGCAGCGGCAACCACCACGACCACAGGGGCCGCCTCGAGCTCCGCGGTCGCCACGGCGGGCGACAAGGCCGTGCCCGTCCGAGTGTTCAACAACAGCACCGTCTCCGGTCTCGCCGCACAGACCGCGGACACCCTCACCTCGAGCGGCTGGAACGTCTCCGAGACCGGCAACTACAGCTACGGACTCATCCAGAACACCACCGTCTACTACGGCAACAGTGCCTCCGAGAAGCAGGCCGCCGAGGACATCGCAGCGCAGCTGGGCGTCAAGGCCGAACCACGGTTCGCCGGGATCGCCAGCGCATCACCCGGCGTGATCGTGATCGTCACCTCCGGGTAGACCGACCGGACCTGCTGGTTATGATCGTCGGCAGATTTCAACCACCTCGAAGGAGCGGTTCGATGGCCTCGCAATTCACTCGTCGCAAGTCCTGGCGCGTCGTGACCCCGTTGGTCGCGATCGCGGCACTGGGGCTGACCGCGTGCTCGAACAACGAGGAGCCCAGCGACATCCCGGGCACCACCCCGCCGGTGTGGACCGGTGCCCCCGCCCCCACGGACGAGCACACCGAGGCCGGCTCCCCCGAAGCAACCGGCGAGGCCCTGTCGGTGCAGTTGAAGGACGCCAAGGGCAGCCAGGTCGGCACCGCGACCATCGCCGAGGCCGGCGACCACGTCAAGGTCACCGTCAACGCGCAGGGCCTCGAGCCCGGCTTCCACGGCCTGCACATCCACTCGGTCGGCAAGTGCGAGCCCAACTCCGTCGCACCCACCGGCGGCGAACCCGGCAACTTCCTGTCCGCCGGCGGCCACTTCCAGGTCGAAGGCCACACCGGCCACCCGGCCAGCGGCGACCTCACCTCCCTCGAAGTGCGCGAAGACGGCATGGGCTACCTCGTCACCACCACCGACGCCTTCACCCTGCAGGACCTGAAGAACGGCGGCAAGGGCACCGCGCTGATGATCCACGCGAACGCCGACAACTTCGGCAACATCCCCAACCGCTACGCACCCGCACCCGACCAGGAGACCATGGCCACCGGCGACGCCGGCGCCCGCGTCGCCTGCGGCGTCATCAAGGGCTGACCACCCCCAGCACCACCCGACGGCGGGGCCACCACGGCCCCGCCGTCCGGCATTTCCGCGCATCCTGCGGGCACTCGGATACCGGCTCGTCGAGCATCCTGCGGGCACTCGGATGCTGTGGTTGGATCGGGCTGTGGGCGTCCCCTTCACAGGTTCACCGCGTCCGACACTCGGTGTGGAATGGGAGATCGCGCTGGTCGACCGGACCACCCGCGACCTCTCCAACACCGCTGCGGCCGTCTTCGACGCCGTCGACGCCGTCGCCGAGAAACCCCGCGTCACCAAGGAACTGCTGCGCAACACCGTCGAATTCGTCACCGGTATCTGCGACACCGTCGGTGAAGCCGTCGACGACCTCGCCGAGACGACGGCGCTCGTGCGGCGCGCCGCGAACCCACTCGGCGTCGACCTCATGTGCGCGGGCACGCACCCGTTCGCGCAGTGGTCGACGCAGCTGCTCACCCGCACCCCGCACTACGACGAACTGATCGAACGCACCCAATGGTGGGGTCGGCAGATGCTCATCTGGGGGGTGCACGTGCACGTCGGGGTCTCCGCGAAGGAGAAAGTGTTCCCGATCATCAACGCACTCCTGCTGAAATATCCTCACCTGCTTGCGCTTTCGGCATCCTCGCCGATGTGGACGGGTGTCGACACCGGCTACGCCAGCAACCGGGCACTCATGTTCCAACAGTTGCCCACCGCCGGCCTGCCGTTCCAGTTCGAGGGCTGGAGCCAGTTCGAAGGCTTCGTCCACGACCAGTTCACCACCGGCGTCATCGAGAACCTCGGCGGTCTGCACTGGGACATCCGGCCCGCACCCCGCTGGGGCACCATCGAGGTGCGGGTGTGCGACGGCATCTCCACCCGCACCGAACTGAGCGCCCTCGTCGCCCTCGTCCACTGCCTGATCGTCGACCTCGACCGCCGGCTCGAAGCCGGGGAGACGCTGCCGTCGATGCCGCCGTGGCACGTACAGGAAAACAAATGGCGCGCAGCACGGTACGGGCTCGACGCCGAAGTGATCCTCGGCGCCGACAACCGGGAACGGCTCGTCACCGACGACCTCGACGACCTGCTCGAGCAACTCGCCCCCACCGCCGTCCGCCTCGGCTGCGCCGACGAACTCGCCCGCGTCGCCGACATTCCGCGACGTGGCGCGTCGTACCAGCGTCAGCGCAAGGTCGCCGCCGCCACCGGAGGCGACGTGCGGGCCGTCGTCGCGTCCCTCGTCGACGAACTCGACACGTAAGACCACATTCACCCGCCGTTTACTATGAACGGCGTGCTGGTGGACGACGGTGCCCGGACGGGGCAGGTACAACTGACTCCGGATATCCGCCGACGGTTGCTCGTCGCCGGTGTCGTCGCGGTGGTCGGAGCCCTCGCCGGACTGCAGATCTTCGCGTCGTCGCGGGGTTTCGAGGGACCGCTGACGAGCCTCCTCGACGATTTTGCCGGCACCCCCAAATCGGCGTCCGTGCCGTGGGCCGGGCTCGCGCTCGCGATGGTGGGGCTCACCAACCGGCAGCGGGTGATCGCCCTGTCGAGTGCCGCCGCGATCGACGTCGTCGTCGCCGCGATCCGGTACCTCGCGGGCGGCCCTCTCACCGTCGGCAACGGCGCCGTGATCGTGCTGACCACGATCGGCGTCTGGGCCGGCTGGAAGTGGTCCGGCGAGCAACGCCGCAACGCGCTCATGGGCGTCGGACTCGGCGCGCTGCTGATCGTCGCCACCAAGTTCGGTGACGTGTGGCTGCACATCACCGTCCTCGCCGGGCCGGAGGTCCTCGACCAGTACGTCCAGCTCGCCGACCACGCCCTCGGCAACCCGTCGTGGGTGATGGGCAACATCGTCGACGCGACCGGGGCCGTCGGCTACGGCGTCCTGCACTGGGTGTACATCGAACTGCCCGTCGCCGCGATCGTCGTGGCGCTGTACCAGCTGCGCAAGGGCTGGCCGTCGCACCACCTGGTCCGCACGTTCCTGCTGATCGGGCTGATCGGGCCGATCTTCTACATCCTGTTCCCGGTGGTGGGCCCCATCTTCGCGTTCGGTGCCGACGGCAACGGCTTCCAGGTGGGCGACTTCTGGCCGTCGGTCGTGCCGTTCGATCCGACGCCGTCACCGATGCCGTTCGACGACGGCACCCCCCGCAACTGCATGCCCAGCCTGCACACGGCGTGGGCACTCGCGATCTTCCTGCACTCCCGGCAGGGACCGCGCTGGCTGCGCTGGGGCGGCACGTTCTGGCTGGTGTGCACACTCGCCGCGACCCTCGGGTTCGGCTACCACTACGGCGTCGACCTCATCGCCGGCGTGGTCCTCACCCTCACCCTCGAATCGGTGCTGCGCGACCCCGAACGCGGGTGGGGGGCGTTCCGGATCCGGCTCGTCGCCGGCGGCGCCCTGCTGCTCGCGGCACTGCTGCTGAGTTACCGCTACCTCGCGGTGCCCATCGCCGAGTATCCGATGGTGTCGGCGCCGCTGCTGCTCGGTGTTCCGGCCCTGTTCGCCTACGCCTACCTGCGCACGTTCCACGGCAGGGCCGGCGCTATCGGAACGTTCCCGGATCCTCGTCGAACTGTTCCATGAGCAGCCCGTCCCGGCCGCGCTGCTCGCGGTAGGCGACCCGGCCGACGCTGTGCGCGATGACCGGTGCCGTGAGCAGCGTGAACAGGCCGACGAGAACGAGCATCCAGATGTCGACGTTGCCGTGCAACCGGATCACCGAACCGACCAGAACCAGAACCAGCCCGATGACCTGGGGCTTACTGGCCGCGTGCATGCGGGAGAGGGTGTCGGGGAAGCGGACGATACCGATCGCGGCGGTCAATGCCAGCAGTGCGCCGACCAGGATGCAGACGGCGGCGACGATGTCGAGGACGGTGTTCACGAGTCGTCACTCACCCGGAATCGGGCGACACTGATCGAGCCGACGTAGCCGACGAGGGCGAGTGCGACGATCGCGGGGACGATCGTGGTGTCCCGCGTGTATGCCGCCCACACCGACAGTCCGCCGATCGCGGTCGCGACGAGCGTGTCCATCGCGACGAGACGGTCGAGACTGCTCGGTCCGGCGAGCAGCCGGTAGGTGGTCAGCAGCGCCGCCGCCACCAGCATCACCCCGGCGATGACCATCACGGCTGTCATGAGGGATCCTCCCTGCCTTGGTCGTGGTACTCGTAGTCGCGCAGATGCCACGGCGCCGGCTGCCAGTCGGAGTCGCGTTCGAACGCCTCGATGAACAGCCGCTCCAGCCGCCGGGTGGTCCGATAGAACTGGTCGACGGCCTTGGTGGTGCCGACATCGAGAACGTGGACGTACACGACGCGCCGGGCCTGATCGACCTCGAGCACCATGGTGCCGGGGATCAGGTTGAGCAGGTCGATGCACAGCGTCAGCACGAGATCCGATTTGATACCGAGCTTGCAGCGCAGCACGCCGGTGATGGGGGGCGGTCCGGGCCGGAGCGCGAGCCAGGCGACCTGCGCGCTCGACTGGGCGGCGTACACGATGCCCATCCCGATCAGCTTCAGCATCGACCACAGGTGCACCCGCCCCTCGACGGGAACGCGGGGCAGCGGCAGCAGCCACATGATGAGCGCGCCGACAGCGAGACCGCCGACCAGGTTGGCGATGCTGAACGTGCCCCACAGCAGCGTCCAGACGAGCGCCAGCCACACGAGGATGCCGAAGCGCAGAACGCGTTGCCGGGTCATCGGCCGCCTCCCTCACCGAGAACGGAACTGATGTACACGTCGCGGTTCTGCAGGTCCTTCGCGGCCCGGTCGCTGACCCCGATCATGGGGCCCGCGAACACCGTCAGCGCGAGACCCACCACGACCAGCCCGATGGTCGGCACCAGCATGAACACCGGCATCCGGCCGACGTCCTCCCGGTCGACGAACGCGATGTCCGCCTCGGACTCGTCGATGAGCGCGGACGGGCTCACGTCGGCGAGGTCCCCCTCCGGGGCGTCGGCGCGGGCCCGCCAGAACGCCTTGGTCCACACACGGGCCATGACGTACAGCGTCAGCAGGCTCGTGACGGTGCCGCCGGCGACGAGCATCCACGACAGTACACTCGGATGCGCGACACCGGCCTGCAACAGCGCGATCTTGCCGATGAACCCGGAGAACGGCGGGATGCCACCGAGATTGAGCGCCGGGATCAGGAACACGATCGCGAGCAGCGGGCTGGCCGCGGCGAGACCGCCGAGCCGGCGCAGCGACGACGAGCCGCCCTGCCGTTCCATGAGACCGACCACCAGGAACAGGGTGGTCTGCACGACGATGTGGTGCGCCACGTAGTACACGGCACCCGACAGTCCCGACTGGGTGGACAGCGCGATACCGAAGATCATGTAGCCGATGTGGCTGACCAGGGTGAACGAGAGCAGACGTTTGATGTCGGACTGGGCGATCGCGCCGAGGATGCCGACGAGCATCGTGAGCAGGCCGCACACCATGAGGATGCCGTCGAGCTCGCCCTGCGGGAACAGCAGTGTGTGGGCGCGGATGATCGCGTACACGCCGACCTTGGTGAGCAGGCCCGCGAACACCGCGGTGACCGGGGCCGGGGCGGTCGGGTAGGAGTCGGGCAGCCACGTCGACAGCGGGAACACCGCGGCCTTGATGCCGAACGCCACCAGCAGGACCCCGAAGATCGCCATGCGGGTGCCGACGGGAATGTCGTCGAACCGCAGCGCCATCTGCGCGAGGTTGAGCGTTCCCGTCGCGGCGTACGCGAACGCGATGCCGCACAGGAAGATCAGCGACGACACCATCGACACCATGACGTACGAGACGCCGGCCCGGACCCGGTCGGCGCTCGCCCCCAGCGTCAGCAGCACGAAACTCGCGGCCAGCAGCACCTCGAACCCGACGTACAGGTTGAACAGGTCACCGGCGAGGAACGCGTTGGACACGCCCGCGGTGAGCGCGAGATAGGTGGGCAGAAAGATCGACACCGGCTGTTGCTCGTGGCCGTCGCGGATGCCCTGGCCGATCGAATAGATCATGACGGCGAGCAGCACGATCGCCGACACCAGCAGCATCAGTGCCGACAACCGGTCCACGACGAGGGTGATGCCGATCGGAGTGTCCCAGCCGCCGACCTGGATCGCGGTGGTGCCGTGCCGGTCCGCGAGGTACAGCAGCATCGCGGAGATCGCGGTGACGGCGACCAGCGCGCCCACGGTGATCCACCGCTGGACGGTGGAGCGGCGGCCGACGACGAGGGTGGCGGCCGCGGCGAGCATCGGGATGAGGACCGGCAGCGGCGCCAGGGTCGCAATGAGGTCGGGGGACAGGGTCATCGGTGTCCTCCCACGGATTCCGTGTCGTCGGGGTCGTCCAGATGGTTCTCGGACGCCCGGTAGTCCTCGGGTTCCTCGACGAGTTCGACGGGGATCGGGTTGCCCTCGGCGTCGAAGGCGTCGCCGATCTTCGACGGTGCACCGGTGACCGGGTCGTCGGAGCGGTCGCGGTCCGGCGCGTCCGCGGGGGTGCGCCGCTGGGACACCTTGGTGTCCTCGGGGTCGTCCTCGACCCGGTCCGCGGTGTTGATCTTGTAGGAGCGGTAGGCGAGGGCCAGCACGAACGCGGCGATGCCCATCGTGATGACGATGGCGGTCAGGATCATCGCCTGGGCCAGCGGGTCGGCCATCTCCTCGTGGATCGAGTCGCGTCCGACGATCGGCGGATTCCCGGACCGGCCGCCGACGGTGAGAATGAGCAGGTTGACGGCGTTGCCGATGAGCAGCAGCCCCAGCAGCATGCGGGTGATGCTGCGTTCGATCAGCAGGTACACGCCGGCCGAGGACAGCACACCGATCAGGATCAGCGAGGCGAGGTCGGCGTCCATCACGCGTTCACCTCCTCCTTCGCGTCGAGTCGGGCCCCGAGACTGCGGAGCACGTCGAGCACGAGGCCCACCACGATCAGGTACACCCCCAGGTCGAAGAACAGCGCGGTGACGAGTTTGATGTGCCCGAGCAGCGGCAGGGTCACCTCGAACACCGCCGACGACAGCGGCGGCGCACCCAGCAGCAGCGATGTCACGGCGGTGCCGGCGGCGAGCAGCAGGCCGATGCCGAGGATCTTTCCGGCGTCGATCGGGACGGTTTCGCCGAGCTCGTAGCGGCCGCCGGCGAGGTATCGCAGCACCAGCGCCAGACCGGCCGTCAGGCCGCCCGCGAACCCGCCGCCGGGCGCGTTGTGGCCGGAGAAGAAGAAGTACACCGACAGCACCATCATCGTCGGGAAGATCAGCCGGGTCGTCACCTCGAGGACGAGCGAGCGGTGCCGCGGATCGATGAGGTCACCGCCGCGCAGCCACGTCGTCTCGGTGTTCGACGCGGCCGCGTCCAGCACGATGGACGGGGCGTCGGACACGCGCGGCGCGGTCCCGAACCGGCGGTGCCGGAACACCAGGCTCGCGACACCGGTCGCGGCGACGAGCAGCACCGAGATCTCCCCGAGCGTGTCCCACGCACGGATGTCGACGAGCAGCACATTGACGACGTTGCGGCCGTTGCCGAGCGTGTACGCGGCCTCCGGAAGCTGGAGATGGATCGGTACCGAGTTGCGGGCGTTCATCGCGTATGCGGCGAGCGTCGTGATCGTGGCGCCGACGCCGATCGCGAGCAGCGCCCGCGGCAGCTTGAAGCCGACGGCCTGCCGTTCGTCGATTTCGGCGGGCAGCTTGCGCAGCACCAGCACGAAGATCACCAGGGTCAGTGTCTCGACGAGGAACTGGGTGAGTGCCAGGTCCGGGGCGCCGTGCAGGGCGAAGATGACACCGCAGCCGTAGCCGCTCAGGCCGACGAGAATGACCGCGGCCAGGCGGTTGCGCAGCACCACCGCGGAGAGTGCCGCCGAGATCATCATGATGCCGACGACGAGCTGCAGCGGCGACTCCCACAACCGGATCCGTGCCCACACGTCGGTGTTCAGTGCCAGCAGGATCACCGGCAGCAAGATCAGTGTCGTGAGGATCGTGGACTGCGTCAGCGGCAGCGAACCGCGCTGTGTGAAACCGGTCAGTCGCATCGACAGGGTGTCCATGCCGCGCAGGACGGCGTCGTACACGCGGTCGGCGTTGCCGAGCGGCGGATTCTGGAACCGCACGTGGGTGGCCGCCCACCGGTGCGCGACGAACAGCACGGTGCCGAGTGCGATGACCAGGGCGGTGAGCAGCAGCGGCATGTTGAATCCGTGCCACAGCGCCAGGTGGTAGTCGGGGTGCGGCCCGGCCGGCAGGGTCGTCGTGTACGGCGTCAGGAGCTTCTCGAACTGCGGGGACAGCGGTCCGGCGGCCAGGCCGGCGACCGCGAGCAGCGCGGGCGGTGCCAGGAACAGGGCCGACGGGGCGTGCATGCTGGCGACGGCCGGGCTCGGATGCTTCTGTCGTTTACGCCCGAACGCACCCCACACGAACCGGATGCTGTACGCGAGGGTGAGCACCGAACCGAGCACGATCCCGGCCAGCGTCGCGATGCGCGCCCACGGGTCGAGGACATCGGTGGTGAGGATCGCCTCGAGCGCGGCCTCCTTGCCGACGAACCCGAGGAACGGTGGCAGCCCGGCCATCGACGCGGCCGCGAGGGCCGCGATCACCGCCAGCCACGGGGCGCTCGGACCCAGCCGGGCGAGCTTGCGGATGTCGCGGGTGCCGGTGGTGTGGTCGATGATGCCGACCACCATGAACAGGGCGGCCTTGAACATGGCGTGCGCGACGACCATCGTCATACCGGCGAGAGCGGCGTCGCGGGTGCCGACACCGACGAGGACCGTCAGGAAGCCGAGTTGGCTGACGGTGCCGAACGCGAGCACCAGTTTGAGGTCGAACGACCGTAGCGAGCGCCAGCCGGCGAGCAGCATCGTGATCAGGCCCAACACGATGATCGTGACCCGCCACGGCGGCGAATCCGCGAACCCGGGAGCCAGCCGCGCCACGAGATAGATGCCGGCCTTCACCATCGCGGCCGCGTGCAGGTACCCGCTGACCGGGGTGGGGGCGGCCATCGCACCCGGCAGCCAGAAGTGCAGCGGCACGATCGCGGACTTCGACAGCGCGCCGATCAGCACCAGCACGATCGCGACGCTCGCGAGCCAGCCGTCCGGAGGGTGCGCGACGACGTCGGAGATGTTGTAGCTGCCCACCAGCTGGCCGAGCATGATGATGCCGACCAGCATCGCCAGGCCACCCGCGGTGGTCACGAGCAGCGCCTGCGTCGCCGCGCGCCGACTGGTCGCACGTTCGGCGTAGTGGCCCACGAGCAGGAACGACAGGATCGTCGTCAGTTCCCAGAACGTGTAGAGGATGATCATGTTGTCGCTGGTCACCAGGCCGAACATGGCGCCCGCGAACGCGACCATCTCGGCGGCGAAGATGCCGAGGCGGGGTTCGTCGTCGGTGAAGTAGCGGGCGCAGTAGACCAGGATCAGGGTGCCGACACCCAGGACCAGCACCGACATGATCGCGGCGAGGGAATCGAACCGCATGTCGATGTCCATCGACAGGCCGGGCACCCAGCTGATGTGCAGTTCCCGCTCGACACCCCAGTTGGCGATCACCCAGCCGAGACTCGCGAGCGGCACGAGGGCCAGCGGGAAGAATCCGTTGCGTCCCATTGATCGCACGACGAGTGGAGCCAGAACAGCAGCAAGGGCGTGAGCGATCAATACGACCAGCAAATGGCACTCCGTCGGGTTGTCCGGGCGGCGGGGTGACGAATCGGCGCGAACCGAGAGTCGAGTAGACCGGGCGAACAGGTCGCAAGACGGACTACCGGAGCCATTCTACAAAAGGCACCGACAACACTCACGAGCGGTATGAAACGGGCAAACCGCTCGAATGGGCGGGTGGTGTCTCGAACGGCCGGATGCGTCGGGACCGGGAGTATGTTTCGACGCGTGCCCGACGACGACCTCCCCGTGATCCGCACCGCCGCCCTCGCCCACATCCGCGACCGCCGCCTCCTCCAGGCCCGATCGTCCGGCAAGACCGCCTTCTACATGGCCGGCGGCAAGATCGACCCCGGCGAAACCGCCGAACAAGCCCTGCACCGGGAAATCCGCGAAGAACTCGACACCGGCATCGTCCCCGGCACCCTCCGCGAACTCGGCGTGTTCGAAGCCCCCGCCTTCGGACACCGCCCCGGCACCCGACTCCACATGACGTGCTACCTCGCCGACCTCGTCGACGAACCCCACGCCACCAGCGAAGTCGACGAAATCCGCTACTTCACCGAAGCCGAATACACCGCACTCCCCGAAACCGCCCCCGGCTCACGACTCGTCTTCGCCCGCCTCCGGGAACTCGACCTCGTCGACTGACCGCCGGGGCCGCAACGCGAACCCGCAGAACACGACCACCAGCAGCAGCGCCGCGGCGGCCAGCCGGTCGAAGGTGATGTCGTCCGAGAACGGAACGGACGTGTCGGCAGGTATCTCGAGGGCGGCATAGAGATGGAAAGCAGAGTGGTCCGGCACGAACGCCGTGGAGGTCTCGAACCGTGTCGTGATGTCGACGACCGTCGTGAACACCAGCGACAGCAGTGGTACGACGAGTCCGAGGACCGCGAGGCCGCCGACGTCGGGCAGGGTCGCCCCGAGGGTGAGGCCGATGCCGACGCCGAGGACGGCGAGTTCGACGACCAATAGTCCGACGCCGGTGGACGGTGTCGGGTCGATCAGCGTCCAGAGCGGGATCACCGCGAGCACGGCCGGCCCGACGACGGGCGACGGCAGCCGCGGTGCGGCAAGCATTCCGGCCGTCACCGCTGCGATCCCGACGGCCACCACGGCCCACGCGATCTGCTGCAGCGATTCCTGCCACAGCACGGTCGCGACGAACGGGACGGCGGCGGCGACGGCGGTCGCGGCGAACAGGAACGGTGCGTCGAGGCGTCGGGCCCACAGTTCGGTGAGGACGACGACGAGGACGAGGCTGATGCCGATGACGACCCACAGCCGGAACCGGGAGCCGTCCGGGCTGTCGATCCACGACCCCAGCAGTCGGTGCGCGCCGGCGAGGGTGAGGGCCGCGACCGCGATGGCTCCGGCGACCTCCGCGGGGGTGCGGGAGGGTTCGTCGGACGTCGTGGCGGTGACCGCGCATGCGAGTGCGAGGACGAGGGCGGGCACGAGGATCCACCACGACGGCTCGCCGAGGGTGGAGGTGCTCGGTGACCAGCCGGCGCGGGCGCCGTGCGCGAGAACGAGTGTGGACGCGGACGCGATCACCAGCGCGAGCCGCGGGATCGGGCGGGCCCATGCCGCTGCGACCGTCGCCCCCAACAGGATTCCGGCGGCGATGCACTTGCCGTAGTGCAGGAGCGTCAGCACGTCGACGTCGGCGGCGCCGTGCACCGCGAACCGGATCGCGATCAGCGCGGCGGTCGCGACGGCCGCCGTCACCCACGCCGGCCGGGTGGTGGCGGTGCGCTGCAGTGCCCAGTACGCGAGGACCGCGACGATGGTGCCGATCGCGACGGCCGTCGGGATCGCGCTGAGCCACGACTGCAGCTGCCGGCTGGACGCCGCGAACGCGCCGTACCATTCGGGCGGGCTGATCAGCGCATACGTGCCCAGCGCCCCGGTGAACAGGGCGGCGGCAACGGGCAGCGGGGCGCGGACGTTCGTGGTCACCACCTCGACGCTACCGGCCGGTCACCGGTTCTCCGCGTACTCCTTCAGATGCGCCACCTGTGCCGCGTCCAGCGACGGCCGCACCGCTTTCCGGGCTGTCGCGACGTCGTCGGCGGTGACGGTGGCGGCATCGACGTCCCGGCGCATCGCGGTGAGCGCGGCCTCCCGTAGCAGGGCGGAACAGTCGGCGGCCGAGTAGCCGTCCAGATCGTGGGCGAGTTCGTCGAGATTCACGTCGTCGGCGAGCGGCACCGACCGGCCCGACGTCCGCAGGATCTCCCGGCGGGCGTCGGCGTCCGGTGGCGGCACGAACACCAGGCGTTCGAGCCGTCCGGGGCGCAGCAGTGCCGGGTCGACCAGGTCGGGACGGTTGGTGGCGCCGAGCACGACGACGTCGCGCAGCGGTTCGACGCCGTCGAGTTCGGTGAGCAGCGCGGCCACGACCCGGTCGGTGACACCGGAGTCGCTGCTCTGGCCGCGGCGCGGGGCGAGGGCGTCCACCTCGTCGAGGAAGATCAGGGACGGCGCCGAGTCGCGGGCCCGCTGGAACAGTTCGCGCACCGCCTTCTCCGACGCGCCCACCCACTTGTCCATCAGTTCGGCGCCTTTGACGGCGTGCACACTGAGCTGGCCGGAACTGGCCAGGGCGCGAACGAGGTACGTCTTACCGCAGCCGGGCGGCCCGTACAGCAGCACGCCGCGTGGTGGTTCGACGCCCAGGCGGGCGAACGAGTCCGGGTGCTGCAACGGCCACAGCACAGCCTCGGTGAGTGCCTGTTTCGTCTCGACCATGTCACCGACGTCGTCGAGGGTGATGCTGCCGATCGCGAGTTCCTCTGTACCGGAACGGGACAGCGGGCGGATCACGTCGAGGGCACCGATCAGATCGGCCTGCGTCAGACACGGCTCGGTCTTGTCGGTGTTGGCCCGCGACGCCGCCCGCAGCGCCGCCTCCCGGCACAGTGCCGCCAGGTCGGCGACAACGAATCCGGGGGTGCGCGAAGCGATCTCGGTGACGTCGAGATCCTCGGTGGGGACCTGTCGGAGCAGATGCTCGAGCAGCTGTCGGCGGCCCGTGCCGTCGGGGAGGGGCAGGGTCAGTTCCCGGTCGCACAACTCCGGTTCCCGGAGTCGGTCGTCGACCGATTCGGGATGTGCGGTGGTCGCGACGAACGCCACCGACGGAGTGTCCACGGCCCGCCGCAACTGATCGAGGATCAGCGTCGACACCGGCTCGCGGGTGGCGGGCAGCAGGGCGTCGACGTCGGTGACCAACAGCACCCCGCCGGACCGCACCGCGTCCACGGCGGCGGTGACCCGCTCGAGCCGCGACTGTGCCTCGGACGCGCCGACACCGGGGCCGTCCAGTTCGACGACCTGCCGGGCCGCGAGCACCGACCGGGTCAGCGTCGCCTTCCCCACCCCGGCCGGCCCGGTGACCAGCACCCCGAGATGCGGGGACGCGCCGAGCGTGCGCAGCAGTTCCGGCTCGTCGAGGGCGAGTGCGAGCCACTCGGTGAGCTTGCCGGCCTGCGCGGACACCCCGACCAGCTCGTCGACCGGGACCGTCCCGGTGGGGCGGGAGCCGGCGGGCCTGGTGGCGGTGGTCCGGGTGGTGGACGCCGGAATCGGTTGCGCGGCAGTCATTGCCGCCGGGCCACCGGAACCCCAGCTCACCGCAGAATTGGGCTGCACACTCACCGGCCCGCCCGCCGGGTCGACGCCCGTCACGGTCAGCAGCTCCGACGTCCACGTGACACCGAACGTCCGCGACAGGGCCTGCGTCGCCGACGAGGTACTGGTGCCCGGGCCGAGATCACGCGGCAGCAGCGACACCGCGTCACCGACGGTCAACACCTTGCCGAGCAGCGCCTGACGCAGCGTCGCCTCCGAGATGGACTGCTGTGCCAGGCCGGAGCCGCTCACCGTGACGGCGCGCGCCCCGTACACGGTGACGGGAGCGACGACCACCGACGCGTTCTCGCGCAGCCCCGCATTCGACAGCGTGACGTCGTCGAGCAGGGCTGTTCCGGTGGGGGTGCCGCTCGGCGCGATGCCCGCGACCGCGGCCGTCGTCCGCGCCCCGACGAGCGAGACGGCATCCCATTCCCGCAGCCCCAGGGCCGCGAGTACCTCGGGGTGCAGGCGCACGACGCCTCGACGGGTGTCCGCCGCGGACGTGTTGAGCCGGACCGTGAGCGTCAGTTCGGGAGAGGTCACGCGGACCAGCCTAGTGTCGGGCCCGTTTCGTCCCCTCGCTCCCGCGTTTCGCGCACTTGTCGCGTGGTTCGGCACCCGCCGCCCGCGTTTCGCGCACTTATCGCTCCTCGCGTGCCGGATCCCTCGCGTTTCGCGCACTTATCGCGAGGAAACCGGGTGCGGATGCGCGACAAGTGCGCACAACGCGAGGAAATTGGGTTGTGGACAAACGCGCAGACCCCTCGAATCTGTGGACAACTCGGGTCCGGGACGCCGGATCGGACGGTCGGGTGCGGCACCGTGTCGAGTCGTGAAGAAACGAAAGCCGGAACTGCCGGAAGTGTTCGTGGGGCGGGACGCGGTACGCGACGGTGCCCTCACCGCGTCCGATCTGCGGGGTCCGCGGGTCCGCCGACTGTTCCGCGGCGTCTACTGTCCGAGCGTCGTCCGCGACAGTCATGAGCTGCGTTGCCGGGCGGCCGCGCTCACCGGGGCCGGAGCGCTCGTGCTGACGGGTCGGTCGGCGGCCGTGGTGCGGGGCGTCGAGGTGGCGTCGACGTCGGATCCGGTCGAGGTGATCGCACTGCCCGGGCATCGCGTCAACCGTCGTCCCGGACTGAACGTTCGACGGGTCCGGATCGCGTCCACCGACCACCAGCCGTGGGGGACGATCGCGATCGCGAGCCCGGAACGAATGGTGTTCGACGTACTTGCCGGCCGGCCGCTGATCCGGGCCGTGGCGGACGCCGATCGGATCCTGCGCGCGGGGTCGACGACGCAGCAGCGGATGGCGTCGTATCTCGCGGACCGTCACGATCACGGGGTCGTGCGGGCCCGCGAGGCGTTGGCGCTGACCGATCCGCGCGCCGAATCACCACCCGAATCGGAACTGCGGGTGCGGATGCACTTCGAGGGCCTGCATCCGGAACCACAACTGCGGATCTACGCGGACGGGAAGTTCGTGGCCCGCGTCGATTTCGCGTTCGAGAAGGAGCGGCTCGTGGTCGAGTACGACGGCGCGTGGCACTGGCGCGGGACCGGAATCGACAGAATGCGCTGCGCACGGCCGGCTGGCAGATCCACTTCGTCACCAAGGAGATGATGGTGAACCCGGCTGCGGTGATCGACGAGATCCACGGCGCACTGCTGAGTGCTCGGAAGAAGCGCCGGCCGGACCTCTGACGGCTCGGGACGCCTACCGGGGCCGCGGTCGACGCAGGCCCAGTCGGGCTGCGGAGCGGCGGTTGCTGCCGGGGGCGCGGCGGATGGCACGGCGTTCGGCGGGTTTGATGTCCCAGGTTTCGGGGTGGGCGGCGACCCAGTGCTGGGAGCGGATCGCGAAGGGGATGTGCACGAGGTAGGCGCCGACGAGCACGATGAGCAGCACGAACGGGTAGGTGACGAGGGCGGCTGCGGCGAGCGCGACGAGGGCGAGCAGCGGGGCGACCATGCGCGGCGGCACGGACACGCTCTTCATCGCGAAGGTGGGGATGCGGCTGACGATGAGGGCGGCGGACAGCAGGGTCCACACGGTGACGATGCCGATCGACGACCACCAGCCGTCACCCCACTGGACGTACGCGGAGAGGGGGGCGAGGGCGATGAGGGCGCCGGCGGGGGCGGGGACGCCGACGAAGAAGTCCTTCGTGTAGCCGGGGGCGGTGTCGTCGTCGAGGAGGGTGTTGAAGCGGGCGAGCCGCAGCACGATGCTGACCGCGTACAGCAGCGCGATGATCCAGCCGAAGCGGTTGCCGTCGAGCAGCGTCACGTACAGGACGAGCGCGGGGGCGACGCCGAACGAGATGGCGTCGGCGAGCGAGTCGAGTTCGGCGCCCATCTTGCTGGTGGCGTCGAGCATGCGGGCGATGCGGCCGTCGAGGGAGTCGAGGACGGCGGCGGCGCCGATCATCGCGAGGGCGGTGCCGAGTTCACCGTCGAGCGCGAACTTGACGGCGGACAGGCCACCGCACAGCGCGAGGATCGTGATCATGCTCGGCAGGAGCCGTACCGCGTGCTGCCGACTGGGTCGCGGTGGTCTCACGGCAGCTGCGCGAGGACGGTTTCGGCGCCGACGGTGCGCTGGCCGCGTTCGACGAGGAGTTCGGTGCCGGCGGGGAAGTAGGTGTCGACGCGGGAGCCGAACCGGATGAGCCCGTACGTGTCGCCGATGGTGAGGGCGTCGCCCTCCTTCGCGTCGCACACGATGCGGCGGGCGAGGAGGCCGGCGATCTGGACGACGGCGACACTGTGCCCGGAGCCGGTCTCGAGGAGCATGCTGTTGCGTTCGTTGACTTCGCTGGCATCGGCGAGGTCCGCGGACAGGAACTGTCCGGGCCGGTGCACGACCTTCTTCACGACGCCGGCGACGGGCACCCGCTGGACGTGGACGTCGAGGACGGACAGGAAGATGCTCACCCGCGGCACCGGGGCGTCGCCGAGGCCGAGTTCGGCGGGCGGGACGGCGGTGTCGACGAGGGCGACCTCACCGTCGGCGGGGGCGACGACGACGCCGGGACGGTTCGGCGGCACCCGGTGCGGGTGCCGGAAGAACGCGGCGCACGCGGCGGCGGAGGCGAGCCCGGCCCGGCGTATCCACGGCCGGTTGCGTCCGACCGCGGCGACGGCGAGTGGGGTCAGGACGAACGGCAGCCCGGCGGGGTGCAGTGGGGGAACGGCCGACTTGACGAGGTCGAGCAGGTGGCCGACTCCGGTGGGCTGGGGTGTTCCAGGGGGCGTCGGTCGACGTGCCACGTTTCCTCTTACCGGTCGAATTGGGCGGCGAGGTTCGCCGCGCGTGCTGACACAGGTTACGTGACTGCCCCGAACCGGTGGGTCGCCATGTGTGCTAGCGGGAGTCGACGGCCCCGGTGCTGATGGCCTCGGCCGCGTTCTTGATGCGGGCGAGGGTGGCGTTCATGCCGGCGACCAGGTCGGCTTCGAAGGCGTCGGGCCCGCCGAGGACGGTCTTGACGAGGAACTGCGACACCTTGCTGGTGCCGGTGGGGGCTTCGCGGCGTTCGACGACGCGGGTGCCGGTCTCGGTGGGTTCGAGGGTGTACGACCAGATGGTGCGGTTCTCGGCGATCCGGAACGCGATGGTCTTGTTGGGCTCGAACCGGACCACCTTCGAGGTGGTCGGCCACACGAGGAGGCCCTTGCGGTTGATGTTGAACGTCTTGGTGCCCTCACGGACTTCGCCGGACACCCGCATCTTCCGGCACTGCGGGCTCCATTCGCCCATGCGCTTCAGGTCGGACACGATCGTCCACACGTCCTGTGGGGTGGCGGCGATCTCGATGCTGGCTTCGAGGGTGTTCGTCACGAGTGGGCTCTCCATCACGGTGGTCGGTACAGCCGGTTACAGATACCCGGCGATCGTAGCTCGTCGTGTGCGGTAGGTCACTGCGGTCCTTCTCTCGGACCTGTCCGGCGGCCTGTCCGGCGGCCTGTCCGGCGGATACGCTCGGATGTATGAGCCGGGTCGAGGGCGTGTTGTTCGACATCGACGGAGTGCTCGTCACCTCGTGGCAGCCTGTGCCCGGTGCGGTGGCGGCGCTCGAGGAGATCCGCCGCCGGGGCGTGCCGCGGGCCTTTCTCACCAATACGACGTCGCGGACGTGCGACGAGATCGCCGCCTCGCTGAAGGCGGTGGGGTTCGACATCCGTTCCGGGGAGATCGTGACGGCGGCCCGGCTGACCACCGAGTATCTGCGGTCGACGTATCCGGGGGCGCGGGTGCTGCTCCTCAATCGGGGGGACGTCCGCGCCGACATGCCCGACGTCGTGTTCGACGACGCCGATCCCGAGGTGGTCGTGCTGGGCGGTGCCGGCCCGGAGTTCACGCACGCCGCACTCAGCCGGGTCCTGGATCTGATGGTGGCGGGGGTTCCGGTGGTCGCGATGCACCGGTCGGCGATGTGGGCGGAGTCGGACGGTCTGCGCGCGGACGTCGGCACGTACCTTCCGGGGCTCGAGGAGGCCTCCGGTTCGCGGATCGTGTCGGTGGGCAAGCCGTCGCTCGCCGGATTCCTGGCTGCGGCGGAGCTGACCGGCAGCGACCCGGCGGCGACCGTGATGGTCGGTGACGACTTCCGTGGCGATGTCCTGCCGGCGCAGCGGGTGGGGATGACGGGGGTGCTGGTGCGGACCGGGAAGTTCCGGGAACCGGTCCTCGAACTCGCGGTGGACCGGCCTGATCATCTGGTCGATTCGGTGGCGGATCTACCGGAGCTGCTGGCATCTCTGGGGTGACGCGCCGAGCTTCTTCGGTTTGCTACGAAAATCCTGGATCCCGGCATTCCGAGCATGTAGTGTCGCGGACACTTGCCTCCCCTTTCCCTGTCTCGAAGGAGTTCGAATGCCCCTCTTCTCCCGTCTGCGTGTCCTCTCCGATCTCGGCCGGACGGTGACGCGTGCGGCGACGGTCGCGGTGACGGGAATCGGTGTGGCAGCAGGTGTTTCGCTTCTCGGTGCGGGTACCGCGGCGGCGGCCCCGGTGGTGTGCACGTCCCCGGTGTCCCCCAACGACATCCAGGTCTCGGAGTTCGCGAGCTGTGGTGCACAGGCGTTCGAGCAGGGCGTGGCCCGGTCGGCGGCAGCGGACAGCGGCACGGCCGTGTCGGTGGCGCAGGGCCTCGGGTCGTCGAACAGTCTCGCGACGGGCTACGGCACGGCGCTGAGCGCGTCGCGCGGCAACGGTCAGTCGCTGGCCGTCGCTCTCGGTGGCGGTATCGCGCACTCGTGGGCCGACGACGGTTACGCGACGTTCGCGATCGCCGGTTGGGGTTCGGGTGCGACGGCCGAGCAGGGCCGGGTGGACTGCGTCGGGCCGCTGTCGTTCGCGTGGAATCTGAAGACCGGTCAGACCTGCCTCGGCTGACCTCGTGAGGGGTGGGTGCGCGGTACTCCGGAACGTTGCACTCACCCTGTCCGAGTGCTAGAAATACACCTGGCACTCGCGATACGTGAGTGCCAGGTCGGGACGGTGAGACCGGGATCCTAGACACCCCCGGTCGTCCGTCGCGGGCACCGAGCCTGGCCGGAAGCGTAAATGGGGCGATCCGACGAGCGATCGCTCTGTGTGTCACCCCCAATCCGGAGGATCACTTCGCAATGGCCAAGATCATCGCGTTCGACGAAGAGGCACGTCGCGGCCTCGAGCGTGGCCTGAACAGCCTCGCTGACGCCGTCAAGGTGACGCTGGGACCCAAGGGTCGCAACGTCGTGCTGGAGAAGAAGTGGGGCGCCCCCACGATCACCAACGACGGTGTTTCCATCGCCAAGGAGATCGAGCTCGAGGACCCCTACGAGAAGATCGGCGCCGAGCTGGTCAAGGAGGTCGCCAAGAAGACCGACGACGTCGCTGGTGACGGCACCACGACGGCGACGGTTCTGGCGCAGGCGCTGGTCCGTGAGGGTCTGCGCAACGTTGCTGCCGGCGCCAACCCGCTGGGTCTGAAGCGCGGCATCGAGAAGGCCGTCGAGGCCGTCACCACCAAGCTGCTCGACACCGCCAAGGAGGTCGAGACCAAGGAGCAGATCGCTGCCACCGCCGGTATCTCGGCGGGCGACTCCACGATCGGCGAGCTCATCGCCGAGGCGATGGACAAGGTCGGCAAGGAAGGCGTCATCACCGTCGAGGAGTCCAACTCCTTCGGCCTGCAGCTCGAGCTCACCGAGGGTATGCGCTTCGACAAGGGCTACATCTCGCTGTACTTCGCGACCGACGCCGAGCGTCAGGAAGCGGTCCTCGAGGATCCGTACATCCTGCTCGTCAGCTCCAAGATCTCGACGGTCAAGGACCTGCTGCCGCTGCTGGAGAAGGTCATCCAGGCCGGTAAGCCGCTGCTGATCATCGCCGAGGACGTCGAGGGCGAGGCCCTGTCGACCCTGGTCGTCAACAAGATCCGTGGCACGTTCAAGTCCGTCGCCGTCAAGGCTCCGGGCTTCGGTGACCGCCGCAAGGCGCAGCTCGCCGACATCGCCATCCTCACCGGTGGCGAGGTCGTCAGCGAAGAGGTCGGCCTGTCCCTCGAGACCGCCGGCATCGAGCTGCTGGGCCGCGCCCGCAAGGTCGTCGTCACCAAGGACGAGACCACCATCGTCGAGGGTGCCGGCGACGCCGACGCCATCGCCGGTCGCGTCAACCAGATCCGCGCCGAGATCGAGGCGTCGGATTCGGACTACGACCGCGAGAAGCTGCAGGAGCGCCTGGCCAAGCTGGCCGGTGGCGTCGCCGTCATCAAGGCCGGCGCTGCGACCGAGGTCGAGCTCAAGGAGCGCAAGCACCGCATCGAAGACGCTGTCCGCAACGCGAAGGCGGCCGTCGAGGAGGGCATCGTCGCCGGTGGTGGCGTGGCTCTGCTGCAGTCCGCTCCGGTCCTGGACGACCTGAAGCTGGAGGGCGACGAGGCCACCGGTGCCAACATCGTCAAGGTTGCCCTCGAGGCCCCGCTCAAGCAGATCGCGTTCAACGCCGGCCTCGAGCCCGGCGTCGTCGCGGAGAAGGTTCGCAACCTGCCCGCCGGCAGCGGCCTGAACGCCGCCACCGGTGAGTACGAGGACCTGCTCGCTGCGGGCATCAACGACCCGGTCAAGGTCACCCGCTCGGCGCTGCAGAACGCTGCGTCCATCGCGGCCCTGTTCCTGACCACCGAGGCTGTCGTCGCCGACAAGCCGGAGAAGGCCGCTGCTCCCATGGGCGACCCGACCGGTGGCATGGGCGGCATGGACTTCTGATCCCCTCGGATCGGAACGCCTGAGCCCAGGTAGCCGAAGAAGCCCGGGACACCGAATGCGGTGTCCCGGGCTTCTCTCATGTCCGGGGTCACGCGTCGGGCATCAGCATCCACGCGGCGGCGTAGACGAGGGCAACGGTGCCGAACGACGCGAACGCGCCGAGGACGGCGAGGACGCGGACGATGTTGGCGTCGACGCCGAAGTACTCGGCGATGCCGCCACACACTCCGGCGAGCATGCGCTGGTTGCGGGAGCGGACGAAGGGGCGGGGCGATTCGCTGGAGGTCATGACGTCGAGTCTGGTGCGCGGTGTCCGTCGGCACCATCGGTATTTCCCCGGATCTGCACCCTGATCTTTCGTCTCAGGGGGCGCCCCGGCGTCGGGTCGACACCGCACACCTTCTGCTGGGATCACACACGTTCTGTATATGGAATGGGTGTGTGATGCCGGGAAAAGGTGTGCGACGGCGTTGCGAATGCCGGGTCGTCGCGACCGTGTGGGCATAGGCTCGGGGCGTGGTGGAGACCGTGCCGATCCAGATGCCCGACGGGACGACGACGCCGGTGCGTCTGTTTCCCGGTCCGGAGGGCGCACCCGTCGTGGTGATCGTTCCCGGGTTGGGGATCCCGGCCGGTTTCTACGACCGGTTCGCGGAGTCGATCGTCGACCGCGGATTCTGCGCTGCGGTGGGGGAGTTGCGGGGACAGGGTGACAGCCGGCCGCGGCCGAACGCGTCGAGCACGTTCGGTTATCAGGAACTGGTGTCGGTGGACCTGCCGGCGATCGTCGAGGCGGTGCACGAGCGGTTCGATTCGAGCACCCCGTTCCTGTTGGGGCACAGCATGGGTGGCCAGTTGGGGGCGATGTACGCGGCCCGGATCCGGGGTGCGCTGGGTGGGCTGATCCTGGTGGCGTCCGGGTCGCCGTACTACCGGGGATTCTCGGGGGCGCGGTCTCCGGGGCTGCTGCTCGGCTCCGCGGCGATGTCGATCACCGCGAGTGTCGCGGGTTTCTGGCCGGGCGACCGTCTGGACGTCGGTGGTTTCGGACGGCAGTCGCGGGTGCTGATCTCGGACTGGTCGCGGTTCGCGCGGTCGGGGCGGATCGAGCCGTCGGGGGCGGACATCGACTACGAGGAGCGGCTCGCGCAACTGTCGGTGCCGGTGCTGTCGATCTCGATCGAGGGGGACGATCTGGCGCCCCAGCAGTCGACGGAGAACCTACTGCGTAAATTGTCCGGTGCGAGCGTCACTACCTGGCATCAGCCCGAAAAGCTAGGGCACAACGGCTGGATCCGGACACCCGAAAGTACCGTGGATCGGATCGTCGCCTGGCTCCGTGACCAGCAGTGACGTTCCCCGAATCCTCCCTTCGGGCATCACCCCGATATTTCATCCCGCATTCATGCGCCAAATCGATGCCAGACCGCGTTCCGGTCGTTATATTGGCCGCAGCGCATTCGCTTCGAGGCGCCACACCACCAGTAATTGCAGGGAGTCAATCATGGGTTCGACCGAGATCATCAGCATCCTGAAGTCCTTCACCACCATTCTCGAGCAGCTGAACAAGATCGGTTCGGGCAGCTCGGACGGTGGCGATTCGACCTCGACCGGTTCGCTCGGCTCCCTGAGCTCGCTCAGCTGATACCGGCTCCTCGGAGCATCGAAGAAGGGCGGTACCGGTGCACGTGCACCGGTACCGCCCTTCTCGTCCGTTCGGAAACCGGGCGCGCTCAGACGCCGAGCGACGCCGCGAGCGTCGGCCACGACTTCGGCAGTTCCTCCCGCCAGTACGGCCACGTGTGGACGCCGACCGGGTTGTAGACGAACGTCGCCGGGATACCGAGCGACCGCAGTCGGTCGTCGAGGCGGTGCGTGCAGTGATCGGTGACGGCCTCGATCGGCGCGCCCAGTGCCAGCAGCAGCGGCAGGTTCGGGTTGTCGAGGGTTTCGTTCGGCCCGGGCAGTCCGGTGGCCGTCGACACGTACAGCACGGTTCCGCGTAGTTTCTCGGCGCCGATCAGTACGTCGTGCTCGGCCCACTGCGGATCGGTGCGCGGCCCCCACATGTTGGTGATGTCGCCGCCGCGGTACGACACGGTGGCCCGCATCTGGGTGAAGCCGAGGTCGTCGACGGTCTGGTAGCACCCGCTGAACGCCGCGACACCGCGGTAGAAGCCGTTCGCACGCATCGCGAGCATCATCGCGGACTGTGCTCCCATCGACAGTCCGGCGATCGACTGGACGCCGGTGCCGTCGAATCGGGCGTCGATCAGCGGCGGCAGTTCCTTCGTCAGGAACGTCTCCCACCGGTAGTTGCCGAGCTTCGGGTCGGGGCGCTCCCAGTCGGTGTAGTAGCTGGCCTCACCGCCGGTGGGGAGGACGACGTTGACGGGCTTGTCCTCGAAGAACTCGACGGCCCCGCCCTCCTCGGTCCAGTTGTTGGTACCGGGGTCGGCGGAACTGCCGTCGAGCAGGTACAGCGTCGGCCGCGGGGCGGTCGTGTCGCGCGGCAGCAGAACCTGCACCTGCTGCTCGGCCTGCATCGCGGGCGAGTACACGAACACCCGCACCCACCGGTCGGTGATGGGTTCGACGCGGGTGATGTGAGCACCGGACGCCGCCGGGTCCGCCGGTTGTGCGGCCGGGGCGGTGTTCGGGATGCCGCCGGCCGCGGCGACGGGTGCCGCGGTGAGCAGTGCGGCCGCCGCGGTCGCGGTGACGAGGGCCCCCGCGCCGAGGCGCCGGAACAGGGGACACGGGGAGGCCGGGGAGTCTGGAAGGTCCTCGGAGGTCATGTGGTGGCTCGATTCGATTTGACGGATTCGGGCGAATCGTAGTCCACGCGCTCGATGTCCGAAGACGGTTTCGCCAGGTGATCCCACAGGAACGTGTAGGTCAGCGCCGACTTGAACGCGGCCTGCGCATTGTCGGCGGCGCCGCCGTGGCCGCCCTCGATGTTCTCGTAGTAGTGGACGGGATGGCCCTCGGACTCCAACCGGGCCGTCATCTTGCGGGCGTGTCCGGGGTGGACGCGGTCGTCGCGGGTGGAGGTGGCGATGAGGATCGGTGGGTACCGCACGTCCATGTCTGCGTCGGCGCGCACATTCTGGTACGGCGAGTACTCGGAGATGAACGCCCAGTCGTCGGGATTGTCGGGGTCGCCGTACTCGGCCGTCCACGACGCGCCCGCGAGCAGCAGGTGGTAGCGCTTCATGTCCAGGAGCGGCACCTGGCAGACGATCGCGCCGAACAACTCCGGGTACGTGGTGAGCATGACGCCCATCAGCAGCCCACCGTTGCTGCCGCCCTGTGCGCCCAACTGTGCGGGCGTGGTGATGCCGCGGGCGACGAGGTCGCGGGCCACGGCGGCGAAGTCCTCGTACACGAGGTGCCGGCCCTCGCGGACGGCCTGCGTGTGCCACTCCGGGCCGTACTCGCCGCCGCCACGGATGTTCGCGACGACGTAGGTGCCGCCGCGTTGCAGCCACGCGGTGCCGGTGATGCCGCTGTAGGCGGGGGTCAGCGAGTTCTCGAAGCCGCCGTACCCGTAGAGCAGGGTGGGGCCGGCGGGGGCGTCGTCGCGGCGCACCACGAAGTACGGGACGCGGGTGCCGTCGTCGGAGGTCGCGAAGTGCTGCGTCACGGACAGTCCGGTGGTGTCGAAGAATTCGGGCGCAGCCTTCAGGGCCTCGAGTGGGCCGCCGACGGTGCCGTGCACGAGGGTCGCCGGAGTGAGGTATCCACTCGCGTTGAGGAAGAAGTCGTCGCTCTCGCGCGGGTCGGTGTCGATGATCTCGGTGGATGTCATCGCCGGGAGTCCATCGAGAGTGGTTTTCTCCCAACCGTTTTCGTTCGGGGTGAGAACGTGGACGGCGGAGCGGACATCGGTGAGCGTCACGAGGAGCAGGTGGTGGCGGGTCCACGCGTACTGTTCGAGCGACGTGTGCTCGTCGGGGGTGAACAGGGTGGTCAACGTGCGGTCGCCGGCGAGATAGGCGTCGTACCGCGCGGCCAGCAGCGAGCCGGCCGGGTGGGTGGTGCCGTCGACGGTCCACGGTGAGCGGGGTCGGATCAGCAGCCACTCGCGGTAGACGGAGATCCGGGCGTCCTCGGGGGTGTCGATACGCGCCAGGGTGCCGTCGCCGCGGATCTGGAAGCGCTGCGACGTGTAGAAGTCGACGGCGCGTTCGACGAAGCTCCGTTCGAAGCCGGGGGTGCTGTCGTGCCATGCCGAGACCGCGACATCGGTTCGTTCGCCCTCGAACACCGTGACCGCGTCGGCGAGCGGAGTGCCGCGGTGCCAGCGCTTCGCGATCCGCGGGTAACCGGAGTCGGTGAGAGATCCTTCGCCGAAATCCGTTCCGATGTAGATGTTTTCGCTGTCGATCCAACCGATGTCGGTTTTCGCCTCGTCGGTGTGGAAGCCGGTCGCGGTGTCGTCGAACGTGCCGGTGGTGAGATCGAACTCGCGGACGACGACGGCGTCGGCGCCACCGCGGGACAGGCTGATCAGTGCCCGGTCCTGCTCGGGGCGCAGCACCTGCGCACCCGACCACACCCAGTTCTCGCCCTCGCGCTCGGCAAGCTCGTCGACGTCGACGAGGATCTCCCATTCCGTTGTGTCGCTGCGGTATTCGTCCATCGTGGTACGACGCCACAGTCCGCGGACGTGTCGGGCGTCGCGCCAGAAGTTGTAGAGGTAGTCGCCGCGCCGACGCACATAGGGGATGCGGGCATCGGTGTCGAGGATCGTGCGGATCCCGGTCTCGAGCCGGGTGAACTCGTCGGTGGCGGTGAACGCCGCGACGGTCTGCTCGTTGTGCTCGCGAACCCACGCGAGGGCGTCGTCGCCGGTGACGTCCTCGAGCCACAGGTTCGGATCGTCGGCCGGCAGAGTGGAAGGTGAGTGCGTCGTAGGTCCCGTCATCCCACCATTGTGGCGGTGTCGAATACGCCGGGCGGTCCAGGGTGAGCGGGAGGGTGAATTTCAAGATTTCCTGGACGGCTGCCCAGTTGATGTAACGAAACCGAAGACAAGTGGATACGAACTGGTCTACCTTTCTGTCACGGCCGAAATGAAGCGGCCGTCATCTCGACCGGAAAGCCGACGGAGCAACACACCACTGTTGCCTCGTGCGGAGTGTGAAACGGTCGAGATGTCATGGGAGCAAAGGCATCCGGGAGAGCGGGGTCCCCCGGCACGCACGCTCCCTGCCCGGGCAAAACAGATCACACGACAATCACGGACATCGAAACTCCCCCGAAAGGCAGAGAAATGAATCTCGACGGCATCATCGCGGCTCTCGTCGGCGTCATCGGCAACCTGGTCAACTTCGGTTCCGTCACCGAACTGAGCTAGTTCGTTCTCCTGTCGTACCACCACCACGAAAGTAAGGAAACGCAATGAATCTCGACGGCATCATCGCAGCCCTCATCGGCGTCATCGGCAACGTCGTGAACTTCGGCTCCGTCACCGAGCTCTCCTGATCTCGGACCACCAGTAGTAGGAAGGCGACTGCCATGAACTCGGACGTTATCGACCTCGGCTCCCTGGGTGAGTCGGCGACAGGTTCGCTGTCGGGTCTGCTCGACATCGTCCTCGGCCTCAGCAGGGGCAGCGTCTTCGGCGGGAGCACCGTCGGAGACCTCGGGAGCTCGATCTCGTTCAGCTGAGCATTCGCACCTCCGGCCCCAGTCGCTCCGGCGGCTGGGGCTGCAGGTGTGTCCGGGGTGTGCCGGAGACGATCTTCGAATCTTACTTTTCGGTAGGGACCATCTCGGGACACACGATCCGGGCGGGACTAGGCTAGGGCCTCGTGACCTCACACTATGACGTCGTTGTCCTCGGAGCCGGTCCCGGTGGGTACGTCGCTGCTATCCGCGCGGCACAGCTGGGACTGAAGACCGCCATCATCGAAGAGAAGTACTGGGGCGGTGTCTGCCTGAACGTCGGCTGCATCCCGTCCAAGGCCCTTCTCCGCAACGCCGAGCTTGCGCACATCTTCCACAAGGAAGCCAAGACCTTCGGCATCAGCGGAGAGGCGACCTTCGACTTCGGCGCGGCATTCGACCGCAGCCGTCAGGTCGCGGACGGCCGCGTCAAGGGCGTCCACTTCCTGATGAAGAAGAACAAGATCGACGAGTTCGAGGGCCGTGGCACGTTCACCGGACCCAACGCGATCTCCGTCACCCTCACCAAGGGCGGCACCGAGACGGTCACGTTCGACAACGTCATCATCGCCACCGGCAGCACCACCAAGCTGCTTCCGGGCACGTCGGTGAGCAAGAACGTCGTCACCTACGAGGAGCAGATCCTCACCCGCGACCTGCCCGGCTCGATCCTCATCGTCGGTGCCGGCGCGATCGGCATGGAGTTCGGCTACGTCCTGAAGAACTACGGCGTCGACGTCACGATCGTCGAGTTCCTCGACCGGGCCCTGCCCAACGAGGACGCCGACGTCTCCAAGGAGATCGCCAAGCAGTACAAGAAGCTCGGCGTCACCATCAAGACCGGCGCCGCCGTCCAGACCATCGACGACGACGGCACCAAGGTCACCGTCGCCATCAAGGACAACAAGTCCGGCGCGGTCGAGACCGTCGTCGTCGACAAGGTCCTGCAGTCCGTCGGCTTCGCCCCCAACGTCACCGGCTACGGCCTCGAGAACACCGGTGTGCAGCTCACCGACCGCGGCGCCATCGCCATCGACGAGCGCATGCGCACCAACGTCCCCGGCATCTACGCCATCGGTGACGTCACCGCCAAGCTGCAGCTCGCGCACGTCGCCGAGGCGCAGGGCGTCGTCGCCGCCGAAACCATCGGCGGCGCCGAGACGATGGAACTGGGCGACTACCGGATGATGCCGCGCGCCACGTTCTGCCAGCCGCAGGTCGCGTCCTTCGGACTCACCGAGGAGCAGGCCAAGGCCGAAGGCTACGACGTCAAGGTCGCCACCTTCCCGTTCATGGCGAACGGCAAGGCCCACGGCCTCGCCGACCCCACCGGCTTCGTCAAGCTCATCGCCGACAAGACCCACGGTGAGCTCATCGGCGGCCACCTCATCGGCCCCGACGTCTCCGAACTCCTGCCCGAACTCACCCTCGCGCAGAAGTGGGACCTCACCGTCAACGAACTGGCCCGCAACGTGCACACCCACCCGACCCTGTCGGAGGCGCTGCAGGAAGCGATCCACGGTCTCGCCGGTCACATGATCAACTTCTGACGGTTCTTCTCCGTCGCAACAGCTGAAGGGTCCCTTCGTACGCTCGCAGCGTACGAAGGGACCCTTCAGCTCGTCTCAGGGGGAAGCGATCAGTGCGCCCCGACGGCGCCCTCGGTGGGCAGGTCGTGCTTTTCGGCACGGACGAGTGCGGCGACGACGGGGGCGATGACGACGATGAGGGCCGCCGACCACAGGAAGACCTGGGAGTAGCCGACGAGGGCGACGTTCTGCATGGGCACCATGAGCAGGCCGAGTCCGGCGCCGAACACGAGCAGGCCGGGCAGGACGCCGGTCCAGTAGGAGCCGTGGACCTCGATACGGGAGAGCAGCAACAGTCCGGCGGCGGCGACGACGGGGCCGACGGTCATCGGCAGCTTCGGCCCGACACGGGTGCTGAGCTGGGCGGCGAGACCGGCGACGAACGGGCTGAAGCCGAGGACGATCTGCAGGTAGAACGTCAGGTACAGGGTGCCGCCGAGCAGGGCGGCGCCGACCGTGACGGATGCGAGGAAGCTGGGTCCGCGGTTGCGGTGCCACGGCACCGACATCGGCAGCAGGGGGTTGGCGGCCCGCTTCTCCACGAGCACGAACAGAACGAGGGCGATCGAGCCGACGGCGATGAACCCGATCGTCTGGGCCGACGCCCATCCGTGCTTCTCGGCCTGCGTGAAGCCGTACACGAGGGAACCGAGACCGACCGCGACGAGGACGGTGCCGGGGACGTCGTAGCTGGTGTCGCCGTGGGCCTTGGTCTCCTCGACGACGGGTGCGGTGACGGCGAGCGCGAACAGCGCGATGGGGATGTTCACCAGCAGGCACCACCGCCAGGCCAGGAATCGAATACTGTCATTACGCGATACGCTGACCTGGTGAAAGCAGTCATCTACGCGAGAGTGTCCCGAGATCGCGGCATCGGGCGCTCGGTAGAACAGCAGGTAACCGAGTGCCGCGACGTGTGCGAGCGCAACGGCTGGGAGATCGAGGCCGAGATCACCGACCGCGACATCGGCGCATCGAGGCACACGAAGCACGGCTACCGGCCCGGCTACGAACAGCTCCGGCGAACCCTCCGGCCCGGCCAGGTGCTGGTGATGTGGGAAACGTCCCGGATCTCGCGACGGCTACAGCAGTACGTCGACATCCGTGACCTGTGTTCGGAGCTGGGGTCGAAATGGTGCATCGGTGGCCGGACCTACGATCTCTCCGACCCGGCCGACCGGATGGCACTCACATTCTCCGCTGCGGTTGCCGAGAACGAGGCCGACGAGATCCGCCGACGAGCCATGCGCGGCATCAAGGCGCACGCCGAGGCCGGGAAGCCGAGTAGCAAAGTCCCCTACGGCTACCGTGCGGTTCGGGACGAGCACAGCGGAAAGCTGATCGGATGGCGCACGGATCCTGAGACGGCCGTGCTCGTGCGCCAGTGGGCCGACTACATCCTCTCCGGTGGTTCGGCGTACACGCTCTCAACGAGGTTGAACAAGGACGGCCTGCCGTCGCCGACCGGGATCGCTTGGCGTCCTGCAACATTGCGCCAGATGCTGGCCCGGCCGGTATATGCCGGTATCCGCCGGTACAAGGGGCGCGACATCCCCGGTACCTGGGAGCCGCTGTGGGACATCGAAACCCATGATCGTCTGGTGGTGGCGCTGAGCGCGAAGACGCCGGGCCGTCCGACGTTCGGCAGAGCGCCCTCGACACTGCTATCTGCTGTCGGTGTGTGCGGGAAGTGTAAGGCAAAGCTGTCGGCGTCTTCCCGCTCGACGGTGGCGAAACCGAGTTACACCTGCAGCAGCGTGAACTCGTGCGTTTACCGGCGTATCGACCTCGTGGACGGGTTGGTAGCGGCTGCCGTTGTGGAGTTCTTCGGTACCGAGGCAGGGCGCGCTCTGGCGAAACGTGACCGGGCCGACGACGAGCAGGCACGCGCCTTCGACACCGCCCGGCAGCTGCAGGCACGGCTCGACGAGGCAGCCGACGACTACGCCGACGAGAAGATCGACCGGGACACGTTTCACCGGATCCGCGACCGCATCACGCCGAAGCTCGAGGCAGCTTGGCGGCAGGCGGAATCATCGCCTGAGCCGACCGTGGGCGCGGTGGATACAGACGACCCGCAACGGTATTGGGACGAGCTGACGCTGATCGAGCGCCGGGTGCTGGTGGCCTCGTTGTTCGATGTGGCCGTGCTGCCGATCCCGGAAGGGCAGTCGCGCAAGGTATTCGACCCTGACCTGGTGAAGATCACGCTGAAGAAGTTCCCGACGGACTAGGACGAGCCGACGAGCGCCCCGGTTGGCTTGCTGACGAGGCAGTCGGGGCGCTCTGCTATCTGTACCGGCGGCATCGGCGTACCGTGGCCTGCAGGTCGGGCGCTCGTTGTCGAAGGTGGTGGACCAGATGTTGGACCTCGAGATGTTCGTCGGCCCGCAAGTCGGAGCTGCGATACGGGCGGCGTTCATGTGGCTGCACGTGAATTGGATCTGGGTGTAGGCAGCAGGCACGCCACTCTGGTCGGTGCCGCGTAGCCTCGGATCACAGGATGAGTCAGTGCGGATCGTGGTTGGGGTTGGGACGGGTGGCGGCCGGACGTCCGGAGGCGACGACACCTGGGCATCTGAGGACATGGGGTTCCTACAGGATCGGGAGCACGGACGGGTTTCGGTTCCGGTCCGCCGATCAGTCGGGCGGCGTCTGCCCGTGCAGCCGGGTCTGCAGGGCGTCGAGCATGCGGGTGGACCGGGCCACTTCGGCGGCGTCGTCGTCGGATCCGGACCGGGCCTTGATCTTCGCGAACTCGTCGTTGAGCCGCTCCATCTTCACGTCGAGGCGGTGCGCGGTCTCGGCGGCCTCGGTGAGTTCGGCGAGCAGGTGCTCCGGCACCTCGCGATTGAACTTGTAGTAGATCTTGTGTTCCAGGCTGGCCCAGAAATCCATTGCGATGGTGCGGATCTGGAGTTCGATCGGGATCGTGTGCACGGTATCGCTCAGGTACACCGGCACCGTGACGATCAGATGCAGGCTCTTGTAGCCGTTGGGTTTCGGGTTCGCGATGTAGTCCTCGACCTCGCGGACCTCGATGTCGGGCTGGCTCGTGATCATCTCGGCGATGCGGTACGTGTCGGAGATGAAGCTGCACGTGATCCGGACGCCGGCGATGTCGAGGATCTGGTCGCGGACGTCGTCGAGGGTGATCGGGCAGCCGATGCGGTCGGCCTTGCGGATGATGGACTCGGGAGTCTTCAACCGGGAGGTGACGTGCTCGATGGGGCTGTAGCGGTTGATGTGTGTGAACTCGTCCTTGAGGATGTTCACCTTGGTGAGCAGCTGGGTGATGCCGAACCGGTACGTCATCAGGAACGGGGAGAAGTCGGTTCGGAGCTGCTCGGGGTCCACGGCTCCAGTGTGCCACCGTGGTCGGTTCAGAAGTCCGGTCGGATCCGCAACGCCCCGATCGTGGTGGCCAGACCGTCGTACTGGGTGACCAGCAGACAGAATTCCACGAGGCGGCGATCGTCGAGGTGCTCGGCCAGCGCCGACCAGGTGGCGTCGTCGATCGCGGCGGTCGTCACGAGCCGGTCGGTCGCGGCGAGCATCGCCCGGTAGCGGGGACTCCAGTCGGGGTGGTCCGGCCCGTGCAGGATGCGGTCGAGGATCTGTGGGGTGACGCCGGCCCGGCGGCCGAGCCGGAGGTGATGGTCCATCTCGTACCGGCAGTCGCGCAGATGCGCCACCCGCAGCACGACGACCTCGATCTCGAACCGGGTGAGTTTCGTCCCGGGCAGCAGCATCAGCACCCCGGAGTAGTGCAGCCAGCCGCGGAACAGACCGCCGGTCCGGCCGAGCGTGCTGAACAGTTGCGCGTCCTTCGTGCCGGAGCCCAGCGACAGCACCCGCCATGCCACCCAGTTGAGGGGGCCCAGTTCCCGGAGCCGTCCCGGGCGGACCCGGGGGAGGGGGCCGTCACCGTCGGTCGCGTCGTCTGCGCTCATGCCGGCCGAGCATACGGAGAGTGCGGGGAAACACCGGGGAAACACGCGCGTGGGGGGTAGCATCGCGAAAACGAGCAAGCGCTCGATCGGTTGAGGAGCGGAGGTTCCACGGGTGGCATCGACCCGACGGGAAGAGATTCTGTTCCACGCTGCGAAGCTGTTCAGCGAACGCGGTGTCGCCGGTACCACCGTGCGCGACATCGCCGACGCGGTCGGCATCCTGTCCGGCAGCCTGTACCACTACTTCGCGTCCAAGGACGACATCGCGTTCGAGATCGTGATCGCGTTCGTGGACGACCTGAACCACCGGTACGAGGACGCGATCGCGAGCGGAGGCAGTGCCCGCGAACATCTGGACCGCATGGTGACGGTCGCATTCGCGGCAGCCATCGACCACCCGTTCGCGACCGAGATCTACCAGAACGAGAGCGTGTTGTCGTCGCAGCCGGTGGACGACACGATCAACGCGGCCGTCCGCCGGGCACACGAGCTCTGGTCGGCCACGATCGAGGCCGGGGTCGCATCGGGCGAGTTCCGTGCGGACCTCGACGTCCGGCATTTCCACCGGATGCTCAGCGACGCGGTGTGGTCGACGGTCCGCAACAGTCGGCCGACCCTGGACCGGGACTCGGATCGGTTGCGACACAACCTGATAACCGTGTTCCTGGACGGGTTCGCGGTCGGGACGCCGGGCACGCCTGTTGCTCCGGTTCCGGCTCGGGTCGTCGAACCGGAACCCGAGATCGACCACAGTGACGACGATTCCGATCTCGACGGACTGCGCCGGGACGTGCGCGAGCTGCAGGCTGCGGTCCGGGACCTGCGCCGACTGGTGGCCCGGTGAACGAGGATCCGGGCCTCCCCGTACGGAGCGTCAGTGAACTGGTCCGCCACCACGCGACCGTCACACCCGACGCGCCCGCATTCGTCACCCGCGACACCCGCGTCTCCTGGGCGGAATACGACGCGACAGCGGATCGGATCGCGTCGGCGCTCGCCGGCGCCGCGGACGGTGCGGTCGCGGTGTATCTGCCGGACACGATGGTCTTCCACGCCGCCCTGGTCGCCGCGTGGCGCACCGGCCGGATCGCGGTCGGTATCGGATCCCGTTCGGGTGCACAGGAAGTGGCGCACCTGATCGGACGCTCCGGGGCCCGCGTCCTGATCACGTCGCGCAGCCTGCACGGCACCGGCACCGGCACCGGCACCGGCACCGGCGTTCCGGGTGCGGAGCCGGTGCCGCACACCGACCTCGACCGCATCGTCTACGTCGACACCGACGGGTCGGCCACCGCCGAGGACGCCGGTGGCCGGGTGCTGCCGGTGACCGAGCGGCGGTTCGGCGCCGCCGGACCACGGTTCACGATCCACGACGTATCGATGCTCAACTCGACGTCCGGCACGACGGGACTGCCGAAACTGGTGACCCAGACCGAGCACCGGTGGATCGAGTTCTGCCGGATCGCGATCCGTGCCGGACGCATCACGGGTGACGACGTCTTCCTCGGTGCCGTGCCGGCACCGTTCGGATTCGGTTTGTGGACAGCGCATTTCCTGCCGGTGCTGCTCGGTTCCCCCGTCGTGGTGCTCGACCGGTTCGACGTCGACACGATGATCGACCTGCTCGAGCGGGAGCGGGTGACGGTCCTGCACTGCGTCAGCACCCAGTTCAAGATGCTGCTGCGGTCGACGCGAGCCCACGACGCCGATCTCGGTGCGCTGCGGGTGATGTTCACCGGCGGCGAGGCGGTGCCGTATTCGGAGGCGCTCGCGTTCGAGGAGCGCACCGGTGCGGCGGTCCTCCAGTTCTACGGGTCGAACGAGACCGGCGCGGTGAGCGTCACGACCGTCGACGACGACGCCGACACCCGGCTGCGGACGTGCGGGCACGTCATCGACGACATGCGGGTGCGGGTGTTCGACGACAGCGGTACCGAGGTGCGCGGTGACGTGCGGCGCGGGCAGCCCGGCGTCAACGGCCCCCTCGTGTGCCGTGGCTACTGGGACGATCCGGCGGCCGACGCCGAGCTGTACACCGACGACGGCTGGATGCTGCTCGGCGACGTCGTCGAGATCGACGTGGCGGGCCGGGTCCGGGTGGTGGGCCGCAAGGCGGACATCGTCATCCGCGGCGGCAAGAACATTTCGGCGGTCGAGGTCGAGGAGTCGGTGCAGGGCCATCCGGCGGTCGCCGCGGTCGCGGTCGTCGGGGTGCCCGACGACCTGTTCGGTGAACGTGTGTGCGCGGTCGTGGTGACCGGGGACGGTTCCGCGCTCACCGTCACCGGGCTGGCCGAGTGGCTCACGGCGCGCGGCGTCACCCGCGAGTACGTGCCGGAGTACGTCGTCGTCGCCGACGAGCTGCCGCTCGCGGCGGGAGGCAAGGTCGCCAAGGGTGCGGTGAAGGCCCTCGCGACGCAGCGGCTCGGGTTGCGCAGCGGAAGCCGACCGTAGACGGTCAGCGAATCGTGTACGGCGACACCGAACTCCGGTGCTCGTTGATGTCGAGATTCTTGCCGAGGGGCGGGAAGGCGCGCTGCGGGCAGTTCATCCGCTCGCATACCCGGCAGCCCGCCCCGATCGGGGTGGCGGTGCTGCCCGCGAGGTCGAGCCCGTCGGCGTACACGACCCGCGGCGCGTGCCGCAGCTCGCAGCCCAGGCCGATCGCGAACGTCTTGCCGGGCTGCCCGTAGCGTTGCGCACGCCGCTCCACGGTGCGCGCGACCCACAGGTAGTTGCGGCCGTCGGGCATCTGCGCGATCTGCGTCATGATCTTGCCCGGGTAGGCGAACGTCTCGTACACGTTCCACAGCGGGCAGGTGCCGCCGCTCGACGAGAAGTGGAAGCCGGTGGCGGACTGTCGTTTCGACATGTTGCCGGCGCGGTCCACGCGGACGAACGACCACGGCACACCGCGCTGCTTGGGGCGCTGCAGCGTGGAGAGCCGGTGGCAGATGGTTTCGTAGCTGACCGCGTAGAACGCCGACAGCCGCTCGATGTCGTAGCGGAAGTCCTCGGCGATCTCGTGGAACTGCCCGTACGGCAGTACCGTCGCGGCTGCGAAGTAGTTCGCCAGGCCCAGCATCGCGAGGGAGCGGGCGTCGTCGGACGTGAAATTGCCCTCGTCGACGAGTCGACGCAGCAGATCACCGCACTCGAGGTAGGCGAGTTCGGTGGCGAACTTGAACACCTGCTGCCCACCGGAGAGTGCCGGGGAGATCTCCAGGACCCGGGTTTCCGGGTCGTAGCGGTGCAGGACGTTCTCACCCAGATCGATGCGGCGCACGATCTGCACGTCGTGCAGGTTCTCGAGGCGGCGCGCGATACCGTCGGCGATGTCGCCGCGATGGAACCGCAGCCGTGCGGTGAGGTCCTCGGCCGCGGTGTCGAGATCGTGGATGTAGTTCTGTCGTTGGTAGAAGTAGTCGCGGACCTCTTCGTGCGGCATCGTGATCGACCCGCTGCCGCTGCCGTCGCTGAACCGGTCCTCGGTGGCCGCTGCCAACTGTGCGCTGGTGTTCCGGAACCGGCGGTGCATGTTGACCATCGCCTTCGCCAACCCCGGGTGCGACGACACCATCTCCGCGATCTCCTGCGCATCCGCGTCGATGCCGATGTCCTTGTCGAGGGCCACCTCACGAAGCTCGGCGATCAGGCGGGTGTCGTCCTGCGACGAGAAGAATGTGGTGTCGACGCCGAACACCTCGCTGATCCGCAGCAGCACCGGCACGGTGAGGGGGCGCACGTCGTGCTCGATCTGGTTGAGATAGCTCGCGGAGATCTCGAGGGTCTTCGCCAGAGCGGCCTGGCTGAGACCGCGGTCGGTCCGGAGTTGCCGCAGTCGGGCTCCGACGAAGGTCTTGGACATGACGCCAGGGTACGAGCGTGTTGTTAACCGTGCAAAGAGGCGAGTTAGCAGAGCGGGTAACGGACCGATCATGTTGTTTCAGGAACGATGCTTGACATCTCGAGGACTGTGGCAAAAGCTGGGCAACGATCGACGCTCGTTTATGTAAAGCATTGATGGCCAGTCAGTTTGGATTCGGGCAGCATCCCAGGCCGCTCGGACCCCAGCGCACACGAAGAGGGCCCGATGATCTTCACGTCGAAGCGGCGCGCACGCGGCGGACCGCAGCCGGTGAGCCGGGAGTCGCTGGAACCTGCCGGGGACACTGCCGGCCCGGACGCGATCTCCGTGACGGCCCGGTGGCTGGTCCTCACGACGCCCGTCGGCCCCGGTTTCGCCCGGGCGCTGCTGCCCGGCCACTTCGAGGTGCCTTCGTGCCCACAGCTCGCGGTGTGGATGGTCGAGCCGATGTCCGCGACGTCGGACTCCGTCGGCGTGCCGGTCGGCCGGATGTTCGCGGGGATGTCGTGCAGCGGCCTGCTGCCCGGTGCGAGGACCGAAAGTGCCTTCACGTCGGACCTGCTCGTGGGCGCCCCGATCGTCGACGCCGACCGCGACCCCTTCGCGCTGCCCGCCATGGCGCAGTCGTCCCTGAGTCTGGTCAACGGCGTCGGCGGCATGGGGTTCTCGATCTCGCCGGACGACGGGGACGACCGCGGAGTGGTGGGACGCGTCGAACTGGACGGCGAGGATGGTGGCGCCACACGCCTGACGCCCGAGTGGCTGGCCGAGCAGTCGTGGCGTGCCGATCTGGTCGGCGGGGCGTCGGGTGGGGTCGGAGAACTCGTCCGCACCCGCTGGGAGGTGACGCGACTGTCGCCCGTCGTCACCGGTCGCGCGGTCCTCGAATGCGCGAACTTCGGTGAGCACTCGTACGACCTGTCCGGTGTGTCCGCACTCGCGGCGCGGTACGGGTTCGCACGGGTGTCCATCGCCGCCGATCCGTAGCCGACATGTGTGTGATTGCTGCCACAGGAGGCCCTGCGTGAGCGTGGGGCCTCCTGTCGCATTCGGGTGAGTCCGACCGATTTCTGGATCCGGATAGCTGTGTCCGATTTTCACGGCAACGCCGAGGTCGGGGGCTACTTGCCGGTAACTTTCTCGCCTACCGGCGGGTAACCCAAGCATTTGCTTGGCCGGTAGGAAAATTAGCAAGCTTTGCAGATTGGTCTGAAAAGCTAGCGAAGATTGGCATTAGCAACAGGTAGACGGCAGTTTTCGGCTGTGCCATTGTCGACTCGTACATCCGAAAGGCCTGGCAACGATGTGAAGCAGTACATCCGTACCGGCTGAAGCAGCAGAGAAGAAGTGGAGCTATCGATGTCGACCACCGGCACTCCGAAGACCGCAGAGCAGATCCAGCAGGACTGGGACACCAATCCCCGCTGGAAGGGCATCACCCGTAACTACACCGCCGAGCAGGTTGTCAAGCTGCAGGGCTCCGTCGTCGAGGAAGCGACCCTCGCCCGCCGCGGTTCGGAAATCCTGTGGGACCTCGTCAACAACGAGGACTACATCAACGCGCTCGGTGCCCTCACCGGCAACCAGGCCGTCCAGCAGGTCCGCGCCGGCCTCAAGGCCATCTACCTGTCCGGCTGGCAGGTCGCCGGTGACGCGAACCTGTCCGGCCACACCTACCCGGACCAGTCGCTGTACCCGGCCAACTCCGTCCCGCAGGTCGTGCGTCGCATCAACAACGCGCTGCTGCGCGCCGACGAGATCGCCAAGGTCGAGGGCGACACCTCCGTCGACAACTGGCTCGCCCCGATCGTCGCCGACGGTGAGGCCGGCTTCGGTGGCGCGCTCAACGTCTACGAGCTGCAGAAGGCCATGATCGCGGCCGGTGTCGCCGGTTCGCACTGGGAGGACCAGCTCGCGTCGGAGAAGAAGTGCGGCCACCTCGGTGGCAAGGTGCTCATCCCCACCCAGCAGCACATCCGCACCCTGACCTCCGCGCGCCTGGCCGCCGACGTCGCCGACGTCCCGACCGTCGTCATCGCCCGCACCGACGCCGAGGCCGCGACCCTGCTGACCTCCGACGTCGACGAGCGTGACCGCGAATTCCTCGACGGCACCCGCACCGCCGAAGGCTTCTACGGCGTCAAGAACGGCATCGAGCCCTGCATCGCCCGCGCCAAGGCCTACGCCCCGTACTCCGACCTCATCTGGATGGAGACCGGTGTGCCGGACCTCGAGGTCGCCAAGAAGTTCGCCGAGTCGGTCAAGGCCGAGTTCCCGGACCAGCTGCTCGCCTACAACTGCAGCCCGTCCTTCAACTGGAAGGCGCACCTGGACGACGCCACCATCGCGAAGTTCCAGAAGGAACTCGGCGCGATGGGCTTCAAGTTCCAGTTCATCACCCTCGCCGGCTTCCACTCCCTCAACTACGGCATGTTCGACCTGGCGCACGGTTACGCCCGCGAGGGTATGACCGCGTTCGTCGACCTGCAGGAGCGCGAGTTCAAGGCCGCCGAGGAGCGTGGCTTCACCGCCATCAAGCACCAGCGTGAGGTCGGCGCCGGCTACTTCGACTCCATCGCCACCACCGTCGACCCCAACACCTCCACGGCCGCCCTCAAGGGTTCCACCGAAGAGGGCCAGTTCCACTAGACCCTTCGACCTCTCGGGAGGGATCGGCCGGGTGTCCTCCGGGTTCGATCCCTCCCGGGAACCGACCTCCACTTCCGTAAAGGAGCTGACGTGACCAGCGAAAAGATTCAGCGCGTCGGTGTGATCGGCGCCGGCATCATGGGTTCGGGAATCGCCGAGGTGTGCGCCCGCGCATACGTCGACGTGCTGGTGTACGAGCCGAGCCGCGAACTCGCTGCGGCGGGACGCTCACGCATCCTGCGCTCGCTCGATCGCGGAGTGAGCAGCGGCAAGATCACCGAACGTGAACGTGAACAGGCCGCCTGGCGGCTGCGCTTCACGTCCGACCTCGGAGACTTCGCCGACCGGCAGCTCGTCGTGGAGGCCGTCGTCGAGGACGAGAAGACCAAGAGCGAGATCTTCACCGAACTCGACTCCATCGTCACCGACCCCAACGCGGTGCTCGCGTCGAACACGTCCTCGATCCCGATCATGAAACTGGGCATCGCCACCAAGGCACCCGAACGCGTGATCGGCATGCACTTCTTCAACCCCGTCCCCGTCCTCCCGCTCGTCGAACTGGTCACGACACTCAAGACCAGTCCCGCCGTGACCGCTCGCGCCGAAGCGTTCGCCGGCGAGGTGCTCGGCAAGCAGGTGGTCCGGTCCAGCGACCGCGCCGGCTTCATCGCCAACGCACTCCTGGTGCCGTATCTGCTGTCCGCGATCCGCATGGTCGAATCCGGATTCGCCACCAAGGAGGACATCGACAAGACGATGGTCCTGGGCTGCGCCCATCCGATGGGGCCACTCGCACTGACCGACCTCGTGGGACTCGACACCGTCAAGGCGATCGCCGACTCCATGTACGAAGAGTTCAAAGAACCCCTGTACTCGGCACCGCCCCTGCTGCTGCGGATGGTCGAGGCAGGGCTCGTCGGCAAGAAGTCGGGAGCCGGCTTCTACGAATACGTCGACAACGGTCGCGTCACCAAGAAGGCAAGCTGAGTCGAGCGCTCCGCACCCGTGCGCCTTTTCCGTGGTAGCCACTACCGGAAAGGCGCACGGGTGTAGACGCCTACGAAAGGGCGATCCCCATGTCCGCTGCACCCACCGACGGGTACGGATCCAGCATCCTGGGATACCCGCGTATCGGTCCCCGCCGGGAGCTCAAGCGCGCGCTCGAGGCTTACTGGCACGGCACGGGAAGCAAGGCCGCACTCGAGTCCGTCGCCCGGGAACTGCAGGAGCAGACCTGGAGCGAACTGGCGGCGACCGGGCTGACCCAGGTTCCCGGCAACACGTTCTCCTACTACGACCACGTTCTGGACAACGCACTGTTGTTCGGGGCGGTCCCGGAGCGGTTCGCGCCGCTCGAGAGCGACCTCGACCCGCTCGACTTCTACTTCACGCTGGCGCGCGGGCTCCCCGACTTCCCGCCGCTCGAACTGGTGCGCTTCTTCGGCACCAACTACCACTACCGCCAGCCCGAGCTGTCCGAGCACACGGTGTTCGGATTGCGTTCGGAGACAGTGCTCGACGAGTTCGAGCGGGCGAAGGCCGTCGGCATCGAACTGCGCCCGGTGATTCTGGGGCCGGTGTCGCTGCTGCTGCTGTCGAAGACCGCGCCCGGCTCCACACAGGAGGGTTTCACGCCCCTCGATCTGCTCGATCGCCTGCTGCCGGAGTACGAGAAGCTGTTCGCACAGCTCGCGAAGGCCGGTGCGACGTGCGTCCAACTGGACGAGCCGTGCTTCACCGAGGACCGTTCGCCCGAGGAGCTGGAAGCACTCGCGCGGGCCTACGACACGCTCACGCACGCACCGCTGCGGCCGCGGATCCTCGTCACCGGCCCGTACGGGTCGCTCGGTGAGGCGCTGCCGATCCTGGCCGCCACCCCGGTCGAGGCGATCGGACTCGATCTGATCAACGGACGCATCACCGCGGAGCAGCTGGCGAAGGTGCCCGGTATCCGCCGCAAGCGGATCTACGCCGGCATCGTCGACGGCCGCAACGTGTGGCGCGTCGACCGGTTCGACACGCTCACCTACCTGAACGAGTTGAAGGACGTCGTTCCGGACCTCGTCGTGTCGACGTCGTGCACGCTGCTGCACGTCCCGTACGACGTGCTCGCCGAGTACGACATGCCCGGTGACGTCGCGGACCGGCTCGCATTCGCGAAGCAGAAGGTCGGCGAGGTGGTGTCGCTCGCGAAGGCACTCACCGAGGGGCCGTCGGACCGGTGGCGCAAGAAGCCGACGTCGGTGCACTTCAAGCAGAAGCAGGACGTCCGGGCCCGGGTCAACGCGATCCGGCCGGAGCACCGGGTGCGGGCACCGTACGACGAGCGGCGCATCGCGCAGCAGGAGCGGCTGAACCTGCCGCTCGTGCCGGCCACGACGCTGGGGTCGTTCCCACAGACCGACGAGATCCGGCAGGCGCGCTACGCCCTGGGCGAGGGCCGTCTCACGTGGGACGAGTACTACACCCGGATCCGGGAAGAGATCGCGAAAACCATTGCTTTGCAGGAAGACATCGGGCTCGACGTGTTCGTGCACGGTGAGCACGAGCGCAACGACATGGTGCAGTACTTCGCGGAACTGCTCGAGGGATACGCGTTCACCCACTTCGGTTGGGTGCAGGCCTACGGGTCACGGTGCACTCGTCCGCCGGTGCTGTACGGCGATATCCGACGTCCGAAAGCCATGACGGTCGAATGGATCTCGTACGCGCAGTCGCTCACCGACAAGCCGGTCAAGGCAATGCTCACCGGACCGGTGACGATGCTGGCCCGGTCGTTCGTGCGGCAGGATCAGCCGCTGCACGAAACGGCGGACCAGTTGGCGCTCGCGATCCGCGACGAGATCGCGGACCTCGAGAAGGCCGGCATCGCGATCATCCAGGTCGACGAACCGTCCGTCCGGGAGTTGTTGCCGCCCCGGAAGGCCGGGCAGAAGGAGTACCTGGACTGGGCGGTCGACGCGTTCCGCCTCGCGACCGGCGGTGCCAGGCCCGAGACGCAGATCCACACGCATCTGACGTACTCGGGGCGGCGGTCGGTGGTCGACGCGATCGAGCGGCTCGATGCCGACGTCACGGCGATCGTCGCGACCCGGTCGATCGGCTGGGTGCTGGACGCCCTCAAGGAGAAGGCTCTCACCCACGGTGTCGGCCCGGGCGTCTACGAGTCCCGGTCGGCGCGCATCCCGGACATCGACGAACTCGACGAACTCCTCACCGAGGCAGCCGAGTCCATCGAACTGGACCGGCTGTGGGCCAACCCCGACGGCGGTCTCAAGACCCGCCACTACTGGCAGCTCGAGCCGTCGCTGCGCAACCTGGTTGCGGCGGCTCGCCGGCTGCGTCGCCGCGCCGCGCAGGGGTAGGTGCGGCACGAACGTGGGCCCCGGGCTCGGATCGTCTGCGGATCCGGGCCCGGGGCCCACGGTGCGTCAGGAGCCGGAACCGTCCAGGGAACCGGTACTGCCGGACGATCCGGTGGTGATCGGACCGTCGGGTACCGCGGCGCCCGGTGATCCCGGCCGCTGGACGTGGACGGTGACCGGGCCGGTGCCGTCGGCCTCGATCGTGACGATGCGTGCGCCCGGTGCCGACGTGACGTGCCCGCCGTCGACGACGACGTCGTAGCCGTCGGGGTAGTGCAGTGCGGAGACGTAGATTTCGGTCGGCTTCGTCGAGACGTGCGGCGTGTACCGGTATGCGAAGTCTCCGTTGTCGGGGTCGAAGATCATCCGGCCGGGGTCGCCGGCGGTCGCCTGCGGGTAGGTGCGTACGAGCTGGCGTCCGACCGGTCCGAGGAACGGATCCGATGTCGCCCCCGGGCCCTCGATCGACGAGTAGTGCCAGTACTGCCAGCCGACGAACCGTTCGTCGGCGCGGGCCAGGGTGTTCCGCAGGACCGTCGGGTCACCGTCCCCGAATTCGGTGACGACCGTCGGGACACCGGAGCGGCCGGTGAATTCGTCGACGTGCGACCACGTGAGATCCTGCTGGGGGACACACAGTCCGCGCAGCGCCTGCGACGACCCCAGATAGATCGCGAGCTGGCTGGGAATGCAGTAGTCGTGCGGCGCGAACACGATGTCGTCGTCGTCGATCGTCGGTGTCCTCGGCGGGTTCGCCAGGTTCGACGGCATCATCTGGTTCCAGGTGACGTTCGGTTCCCAGTACACCGGCATCGCGGGGTTCTCGGCGCGGACAGCGTCGGTCAGCTGCTGCATCGCGGACTGGTAGGTGCGGTCGAAGTCCGGGCAACCGTTCGGGAAGCACGTCAGGAACGGCGAACCGGGCCACGGCTCGTTCATGAGCTCGATGCCCATGACGCCGGTCTTGCCGGCCATCCGTGCCGCGAGGGCGCCGAGGGCGTCGCCCAGGTAGTCGAGTGCACCGTGCGTGTTGTTCCACACCTCGTCCCAGCCGGCGTTCATGCTGGGCATGACGTAGTAGAGCGGGAAACCCGGATTGGGTTCCCACGACTGCGGCCGCGACTGGATCGACCATTCGGGAAAACCGTTGCCGCCCCACGGCTTCGAGAGCCCGTCCTGGTGGTTGTCGAGCAGGACGTGGATGCCGCGGGCGGTGAGGACGTCGACGACGCCGGCCACCCGGTCCAGATAGACGGTGTCGACGACGCCGCGGGTGGGCATGAGCCCGTCGAACGACACCCCGAGCCGGACGGTGTTGAAGCCGTATCCGGCGAGCAGGTCCGCGTCGGCCGCCGTGATCGTCAGCCCGTCGCCCGGCTCGATGTACGGGGCCTCTTTGTCGACGTTGTTGACGCCGTGCAGCAGGACGGTGCGCCCGTAGCCGTCGACGAGCTGCGTTCCCTCGGCACGCAACTGGGTGATCGGCGTCGGAACCGGTGCGGCGGACGCGGCCGTCGGCGCCAGGGTCAGGGCCAGGGCCGATGCGCACGCGGTGAATGCTGCCGACACCATCGTTCTTCTTCTGCCCACGTCGTCCCTCGCCTCCCGGACACAACCGACCGTCCTGAATCTGGACTACTGTCCAATTTTGGGAGATGTTAGGCGGACGGGACACGGCTCGGGCAGTTTCGGGGAAAACGGTCGAAATACCGACCAGGTCAGGGGTCCGTTGCGGGCGATCGGCGACAGCGAGTAGGCATGTAGGCATGATCGATGTCTCCGCTTACGCCGCCACCGCTGCCGATGCCCCGCTCGAGAAGACCACGATCCAACGCCGCGACGTCGGCCCCCACGACGTGCTGATCGAGATCAAGTACGCCGGAATCTGTCACTCCGACATCCACACCGCCCGCAACGAGTGGGGCGGAACCTCCTACCCCGTCGTTCCCGGACACGAGATCACCGGCATCGTCGCGGAGGTCGGCTCGGACGTCACCCGGCACGCCGTCGGCGACCGGGTCGGTGTCGGCTGCTTCGTCGACTCGTGCCGCGAGTGCATCAACTGTCAGGCCGGTGAGGAACAGTACTGCGAAAAGGGTGTCGTCGACACCTACAACACCATCGGACGGGACGGAAAGCGCACCGCCGGAGGCTATTCCACGCACGTTGTGGTGACCGAGGACTTCGTGCTCTCGATCCCGGACTCCCTCGCACTCGATGTCGCGGCACCGCTGCTGTGTGCCGGCATCACCCTGTTCTCGCCGCTCGCCCACTGGGGTGCGGGCCCGGGCAAGGAGGTCGCGATCGTCGGTATGGGCGGCCTCGGCCACGTCGGCGTCAAGATCGCACACGCCCTGGGCGCCGAGGTCACCGTGCTGAGCCAGTCGCTGAGCAAGAAGGACGACGGCCTGCGGTTCGGCGCCGACGAGTACTACGCCACCTCCGACCCGGAGACGTTCAAGGCACTGCGCAAGCGTTTCGACCTCATTCTCAACACGGTCTCCGTCAATCTCGACATCGACCGGTACATGTCGATGCTCACCCTCGACGGCGTCTTCGTCGAACTGGGGCTGCCCGAGAACCCGATCAGCGTCCGCGGATTCTCCCTGCTCAAGAACCGCCGCAGTCTCGCCGGCTCCCTCGTCGGCGGCATCCCGCAGACGCAGGAGATGCTGAACTTCTGCGCCGAACACGGCATCGGCGCCGAAATCGAACTCATCTCCGCCGACCGGATCAACGAGGCGTTCGACCGGGTCGTCGCGAGCGACGTGCGCTACCGGTTCGTGATCGACGCCTCCACCTTCTGATACCCGTATCCCCGCCCGGGCGGCTCACGACCGGGCCAGGCGCTCCTTCTCGACCTCGATGTCGAAATCGGCCGGCGGCCACTCGAGATCGAGGCGAGTGAGGGCGTCGATCAGCAGTTCGGTCACCGCGATCCGGCTGTACCACTTGCGATCACACGGGACCACGTACCACGGTGCGTGGTCCGTGGACGTCTTGTCGAGCATCGCCTGATACGCCTCCTGGTACTGCGGCCACAGGGCGCGTTCGGTGACGTCGCCCGGGTTGTACTTCCAGTACTTGTCGGGGCGGTCGAGACGTTCGGCGAGACGCTGCTTCTGTTCGTCGAGGGAGACGAACATCGCGACCTTCACCAGAGTCGTTCCGTTGTAGACGAGTTCCCGCTCGAACTGGTTGATCTCCTCGTAGCGGCCGGCCCACACGTCCGGCGGCACCAGATCGTGGACCCGCACCACCAGCACGTCCTCGTAGTGGGAACGGTCGAACACGCCGAGCTGCCCGCCGCGGGGGAGGGCCTTGTTGATCCGCCACAGGTAGTGGTGCCGCTTCTCCTCGGGTGTCGGCACCCCGAACGCAGCATGGTCGACGCCCTGTGGATCCACGTGCCCGATCACGTGCCGCACCATCCCGCCCTTGCCGGCGGTGTCCATGCCCTGCAGGATCAGCAGCACCGACCGCTCGTCACCGGCACGGCCGTTCGCATACAGCTTCTCCTGCAGCGCCGACAGCACCGCACCGCGCTCCTCGAGCAGCCGCTCACCATCGGCCTTGTCCCCGTCGAACCCGGGTGTGGCCTTGGGGTCGATCTTCGAGACCTTCGTGTGCCGACCGGCGCGCAGCGCCTCGGTCGCGGGAGTGTGCCACAGGTCCGCCACGTCCGATGCCATGACCGAAACTCTAGGGCCGAGCAGCCCTCCACTGTGCTTCCGCCACACCGAGTTCCGTTTCCGGGGCGTCGCCGTAGATCCACTCCCGACCGATCCGGTGCCAGTTGGCGGACGCGTCGAGCTGCCCCAGCACCCCGAAGGTGAGGAAGTCGGCGCGGCGGGAGAACAGATGCTCGGGCGGCAGATTCTGGCTCTTCATTCCCGAGAAATCCGATGCCCGCGGATCGATCGCGAGCAGGAAGCCGGTGCTCGCCATCTCCGGGGTGATCGCGATGTCGTCGTCCACCAGGTTCCATTCGGCGGCCGCGTACACGTACTCCATGCACTCGTCGGGCGTGACGTCCGAATCCGCCTCGATGACACCACGTTGCACCATCAGCGCGAACAGGTCGTCGGCGCGGCCCTCCGTCGCCGCCCGCATGCACTGCTTCTCGAACTCGACGTGCCGCGCATCCATCCGATTGAACAGGCCGAAGTCGACGAAACCGACCCGGCCGTCGGAGCCGAGCAGCACGTTGCCGGGATGCGGGTCACCGCAGAACTCGTGGTACCGGTACAGCGACCCGATATAGAAACGGAAGACGATCTCCCCGACCCGATTCCGCTCGGCCTGCGGCAATTCGCGGATCGCGGCGAATCCGGCCCCGTCGAAGAACTCGCTCACCAGCACCCGGCGGGTGCTCAGCTCGGGAACACTGTCGGGGATCGCGACGAACGGATGACCCGCGTACAGCCGGGCGATCTCGCGTTGGGTGCGGGCCTCGCGCTCGTAGTCGAGTTCGCCCTCGAAGTTCAGTTGCAACTCGTTCAGCAGACCCGGCGTCGACAGGGTGGGGATCGTCGACTTCCAGATCTTCAGGAACATCGTCAGATTTTTCATGTCCGCGCGGATCGCGGCATCGATCCCGGGATACTGCACCTTGACGGCGACGTCGCGCCCGTCGTGCAACCGGGCCCGGTACACCTGGCCGATCGACGCCGCCGCGACCGCCTCGGTGTCGAACTCGGCGAACACCTCGTCGAGTGGACGCCCGTGGTCGGCCTCGATCACGCCGCGCATCGTCCGGAACGACGTCGTCGGCGCCTGGTCGCGCAGGGCCGCGAGCTTGCGCTGGAACTCCTCGCGATGCTCCTCCGGCACCAGATCCAGATCCAGGATCGACAGCATCTGGCCGAGCTTCATCGCCACGCCCTTCATCCCGCCGAGGACGGTGACGAGCTGGTCGGCGGCCGCGATCGCGGACTTCTCGGCCAGGCGGGCACGGACCTCCTCGGACCGACCGAGCATCGACACGCGCGTGCCCACGCCGCGCAGGGCACGGCCGGCGGCGACCTGGCCGAGTTTCGATCCCCGCACGAGGCGGGACGTGGGGACCCTGTCGGTCAAGGAAACCTCCGAGGCGGGGCTGATGGAAACTGCGGCGCGGTGCCGCACGTCACACTAGAGCAGGCCCTCGGTGTCCTCCATGACCGGGAACGGCGGCCGGGTGACCCCGTCGACCATGTGACTGCCCCACAGGTCCAGGCCGCTGACCCGGGCGACACCGGAACCGTCCGGCGTCGTGATCGTCAGTTCGGTCCCGACGGTCGCATCGTCGAGGCCCAGCGCACGCGTCAGCTCCCGCACCCGGCCACGCCACACGAACCGGCCACTGATCGGCTCGAAATTGCCGGACAGTTCGACGTCCACGATCACCGGCGCGTGCGCGCCGACCGTGACGTGGGCGGGGCCGCGGTAGCCGTCCGGCTCGTCGTGTTCATCCTCGGTGAAGTCGGTCACACCGCAAGAATACCTGTGACCGACGGTTACACAAGGGTGGTCAGTCGTCCGATTCACGCAACGGATGCGGTAGCGACTTGAACCGCGTCGGCGACCCGTTGACCGCCGCGATCCCGGCGATCCCGCCCCACGTCATCATCACCAGATAGTCGATGAGATCGTCCGTCGACATCGACTGGTTCGAGATCCACCAGTGCGTCGCCAACTGCACCGCTCCGACCACGCCGTACGCCCACGGCACCGACCCACCCGAATCCATGTCCATGCCGCGCAGTCGCTCGCCGAGCAGCGTCGCCAACAGTTCGGCGATCATCCGCTCCGAATCGGCGACCACGTCCCGATTGGGGCCCGCACTGTTCGCCATCACGTACAGGTACACCTCGGGGTCCGCGGCAACCGTCTCCACGTACGCGGAGATCGCGACCCGGCACAGCTCGTACTCGTCGAGATCCTCGCTGATCGCCTCGTACATGCGCGGCGCCAGCACCGTCTCCACGTACCGCATCATCGTCGCGCTCGTCAGATCGTTCTTGTCGGTGAAGTACCGGTACAGCACCGTTTTCGAGACCCCGATCTCCGCTGCGATGTCGTCCATCCCGGCGTCCCGCCCGCGCGCCCGGATCGCGGCGATCGTGCCGTCCACGAGCTCCTCGCGGCGAGCGATCTTGTGCTCGCGCCAGCGTCGCTTGCGGCCGTCGGGTTTGCCACTGCCCGTGGTCGTCTCTTCGGTTGTCTGCTGCAGATCTGCGCTTTGCTTCGGCACTGGGGTTCGCCACATCCGTTCGGGGTTGATCCAGAGGATCAGCCTAGTGCGCAGGGCCCGCTCCGGGGGAGCGTGTCTCGGCGAGTGCAACCGGATGTGCGTCGGCTTCGGCCCCGGCGCGGCCGGACTTCGGCCCCGGCGCGGCCGGACTTCGGCCCCGTGTCGATCCGTGCCTTCGGCACAATGTCGGTGTGCAGTTCGACCAGTCCTCCTTCGACGACCCCGCCAAGCGCCGTGACCTGCGCCGGATGAAGGCCGTCGCGACCGGGTTCCTCGTGTTCGCGACCGTCGTCTACTTCTTCTGTCGCTGGCAGGAGACGCGCGGCGCCGGCGAGTGGGTCGGTTACGTGCGGGCGGCGTCCGAGGCGGGCATGGTCGGCGCGCTCGCCGACTGGTTCGCCGTCACCGCACTGTTCCGGCATCCGCTGGGCCTGAAGATCCCGCACACCGCGATCATCAAACGCAAGAAGGACCAGCTGGGGGAGTCGCTGAGCACGTTCGTCGGCGACAACTTCCTCGCCCCCGACGTGGTGTCCGCGAAGGTGAGCGGTGCGCAGATCCCGTTGCGGGTGGGTACCTGGATGGCCGAACCCGTCCACGCGCAGCGGGTCGCCGCCGAGACCTCGACCCTGCTGCGCGGCGTCGTCGAGGTGCTGTCCGACGACGACATCACCGCGATCATCGACAACACCATCGTGCGGCGCATCGCCGAACCGGACTGGGGCCCGCCCATCGGCAAGGTGCTCGCCGAACTGCTGCGCGAGAACCGGCAGCTGCCGCTGCTGGACCTGCTCGCCGAACGAGCCCACCAGTGGGCGCTCGGCAGCCGCGACACGATCGACCGCATCATCACCCGGGACGCGCCGTCCTGGTCGCCGAAGTTCGTCGACGCCCTGCTCGGGGAGAAGATCTACCGCGAGCTCGTCGAGTTCACGTGGAAGGTGCGCTCCGACCCGGAGCACGAGGTCCGGCTGGCCGCCAACCGCTTCCTGATCGACTTCGCCGACGACCTGCAGAACGATCCCGCCACCATCGCGAAGGCCGAGTCGATCAAGGCCGAGATCATGGGCCGCGAGGAGATCACCGGGCTCGCATCCGCGACGTGGCGGGTCGCCAAACGCCTCATCACCGAATCGGTCGACGACCCGAACAGCACGCTGCGCCGCAAGATCGCCGAGAACGTCGCGAACCTCGGCATCCGCCTGCGCGACGACGCCGACCTGCGTGGCAAGGTCGACGGCTGGCTCGTGTCCGGCACCCGGTACGTCGCCGAGAACTACACCGGCGAGATCACCGCGATCATCACCGAGACCGTGCAGCGCTGGGACGCCGAGGAGGCCAGTCGCAAGATCGAACTCCAGGTGGGACGCGATCTGCAGTTCATCCGGATCAACGGCACCGTCGTCGGCGCCCTCGCCGGGCTGGCGATCTACACGATCTCGCAGTTGCTGTTCGCCTGATCCCGGCCCGCGCACTGTGACACCCATCACGTGCTAACAAAGTGCTTGCAATTGTTAGCACCCGCTCCTACCGTGGATTCTGCGTACGGAACAGGGAGTGCTGATGGTCGACGAACCCAACGAGGCGGAACCCCGCAGTGTCGAACAGGGGGCCGGGAACGGTGCGACCGACATGAGCGTCACGGCCCGGGTGGTCGCGGAAGCTGCTCAGGACATCGGCAGCTTCATCCGGTCCCAGCGGGAGGCCGCGCAGGTGTCACTGCGTCAGCTCTCCCAGCTCGCCGGGATCAGCAACCCCTACCTCAGTCAGATCGAACGCGGACTGCGCAAGCCGTCCGCCGACGTCCTCGCGCAGATCGCGAAGGGGCTGCGGGTCTCGTCCGAGGTTCTGTACATGCAGGCCGGGATTCTCGAAAAGCGCCCCCACAGCCCGGTCCGGGACGCACTGCTGGCCGACGGTGTCCTCACCGAACGGCAGAAGCAGGTGCTGATCGAGATCTACGAGTCGTTCTGTCGGGAGAACGACCCGGACCGGTCCGGGACGGCCGTGACGACCCCGGGGGGTACGGCCGCCGCGGACGACGCACACGAGATCCGCGAGATCCACGAGATCCGCGAGATCACAGAACCACTCGACAGGAGATCCGAGCATGACTGATCCGAAGTTCATCGAGAGCGTGAAGACGCCGTTCTACGCCGCCGTCGGCACCGGTGACCTGGTCGTCCAGGCCGTCGCCGACGTCGTGTCCCAGGTGCGGGCCCGCACCGAGGAGGCCGCGAACACCGACGTGGCCGGCCGTCTCGACGAGGCCCGCGAGCGCTGGGCCAATCTGCCCACCGAGGTCACCGAGGGTGTCGAGCAGCTGCGCGAGCGTCTCGCCGCACTGCCCGCCGAACTGCCCGAGGAGCTCGCCGAGCTGCGCGAGCGGTTCACCGCGGAGGAGCTGCGCAAGGTTGCCGAGGCCTACCTCAAGGTGGCGTCCGACCTGTACGTCGCGCTCGCCGAGCGTGGCGAGGAGGCCGTCGAGCGGATCCGCAAGCAGCCCGCCGTCGAGGAGCAGATCGGCCGCGCCGAGGCTGCGTTCGGGGACGCCGTCGAGCTGACCGAGGAGGCCCTCGGCACCGTGGCCCGCCAGACCCGCGCCGTCGGTGAGCAGGCTGCCAAGCTCGCCGGCCGTGCCGCCGGACGTATCAGCGACGTCGCCGACGAGGCCGCCGTCGTCCTGTCCGAGGCGAGCGACAGCGTCGCCGAGCGCCTGTCGCAGACCGGCGATTCGGTCGCCAGCCGCGTCGAGGCCGCCGGTGAGCGCGCCGAGAGCCGGGTCGACGCCGCTGCCGAGCGCGTCGAGGCTGCCGGGCCCAAGGCTGCCCCGAAGGCTGAGGCCGCGGAGCCGAAGCCGGTCGTGAAGAAGGCGGCCCCGGCCCCGGCTGCGAAGAAGGTCGCCCCGGCTCCGGCTGCCAAGAAGGCCGCTCCGGCGGCGAAGCCCGCGACGGCGGCGGCCAAGACCGCTACCCCGGCGAAGAAGGCGCCGGCCAAGAAGGCCACCAACTGATCGATGCCCGATTGCCGGCGAGCTCCCGCGTACGAGGTTGCGCGGGGGCTCGCCCGGCTTCGTAGGATGGTCCTGTGGTCAATATTCACGGCATCACCGGGCTGATCCTGTTCGCGCTGCAGCTGCTGGCACTCGCCGGGGCGGCATTCGCGATCTTCCATGCCGCTCGTCAGCGCAAGGATGCCTTCACCGCCGTGGACAAGCTCACCAAGCCGATCTGGATCGGCATCCTCGCCGCGTCCCTGCTGGTGATCTTCCTGTTCGGTGCGGTGCACATGCTGGGCCTCATCGCGGTGGTCGCGGTGTGCGTCTACCTCGTCGACGTGCGCCCGCGGGTCGACGACATCCAGCGCGGTCCGCGCTGGTGACCGGACCGAAGTATTCGGTGACCGGAAGTTACATGTAAACCTTGACAACAGTCATTGTGGCGGTACGGTGGAATCAGGTCCGAAACCGGGCCTGATCTGCCACTTCTGCGGCAGATGATCCCGTGAGCGCGTCCGTGCGCGAGCGGCCGATCAGCAGGAGGTGACCATGTCGATCACCCGTCCGCGCTTCCGTCGCGGCTCCGCAGTGGATCCACGGCCCCCGCGTCCCCCGTCCCGCCGCATGCGGACCGGGGACCGGCAGGACACCGCGTCGCGTCTGCTCGCCTCCTCCGCCCGCAAGTCGTACGACCCGCTCGTCGAGGTCGACTGGACGGCACCCATCCCCGACGACCTCTACGGCATGACCCCCGAATGGTGCAGCCTGTACGGCACCGAACTGTGGGAGTCGATGACCGAGGAACAGCGGATCACTCTCACCCTGCACGAGGCCGCGAGCATCTCAGGTGCCGGCATCTGGTTCGAGATGATCCTCATGCAGATGCTCATCCGTGACATCTACTCGCACGACCCCGCCACCCCGCACGTCCAGTTCGCGCTCACCGAAATCGCCGACGAGTGCCGGCACTCCACGATGTTCGCGCGATCCGCGCAGCGGTTCGGGGTCCCGTCGTACCGGCCGAAGAAGTGGATCATGAACTCCTCCCGCCTCTTCAAGGCGACCGCGTCCGGGGCCCTCGCGTACGGCGGCACCCTGTTCGTGGAGGAACTTCTCGACGTCATGCAGCGCGACTTCATGCGCGACGAGCGGGTTCAGCCCATCACCCGCACCGTCAGCCGGATCCACGTCCTCGAGGAGGCGCGGCACATCAAGTTCGCGCGCGAGGAGACGGTGCGCCGCGCCGCGCACCTGTCCCGCGTCAAGCGCGCGTACCAGCGACTCGTGCTCGGTGTCAGCACCTACTTCGTCGTCACGTGTCTCGTGAACGACCAGGTCTACGCGGCCGCCGGACTCGACGTCGACGAGGCCAGGAAGGCTGCCCGCGGCAATCGGCACTACCACGAGACGATTCGCGAAGGATGCCGTGGCACGGTCGAATTCCTCGACGAGTGCGGACTGATCGGCGGGCCGTCGAAGTTCCTCATGCGCCGGGCGCACGTCGTCTAGTGGTCACGCTCACCGCGATGGACTGCCGCCGGTCCGTCGGCCGCGCCGGAACCGCCGACCTCGCCCGCGGGGCCGGCGTCAGCGTGCGGGACATTCTCGGGGTGGACGGCAACTTCCCGGACCAGACTCCGAGCAGACCGTGAGTCGACTCGAACATGTTGCGGCCGAGACGGACTCGGCACGCACCGGATAGAACAGGGGAATGGGAGTGGGTGTTTTCGGATCCCGCAAGGGATGGTGGACGGTGATCGGTCTCGCCGGAGTCGCCGGGGCGGCCGCCGTCGCGGCGCGCCGCAGATCGGCCGGATCCGCCGAGGCGGCGGCGCCGGACCGCTCCGACGTGTTCTCCACCCCGCGCTTCGAGCCGGAGGTCCTGTCGGTCGTCTCCGCCGACGGCACCGAGTTGCACGTGCGGGTGTTCGGTGACCCCGACGCCGAGCCGATCGTGTTCAGTCACGGCTGGGTGTGTTCCACCGAGTTCTGGAATCCGCAGGTCAACGCGCTCGCCGGCAAATACCGTGTCGTCACCTACGATCAGCGCGGGCACGGCCGCAGCGGCATCGGTACCGCGCCGCTCAGCCCCGACGTGCTGGCCGATGATCTGGCTGCGGTCCTCGCCGCGACCGTGCGCGACGGGCACAAGGCGGAGATCGTCGGGCACAGCATGGGTGGCATGAGCATCGTCGCGTGGGCCCGACGCTACCCCGAGCAGGTGGAGCAGTATGCGAGCTCGATCCTGCTGGCCAGCACCGGCACCGACAAACTTGTCGCCGAGACGACGATCATCCCACTGCCGCAACGCTTTCCGCGGGTCCCGATGCCGGTCGGCCGGGCGATCCTCGGTTCGACACTGCCGATGCCGGCATCCCCGATGGCCACCCGTGCCATCCAGTACATCGCCCTGGCGCCCGGCTCGGCACGCGACGAGATCGCCTTCTGCGAGCAGATCGTGAACGCGTGCCCGCGGCAGACCCGCGGCGGGTGGGGTGCGGCACTGAGCACCCTCGACATCACCGACGGGCTGAAGAATCTCACCGTGCCCACCACGGTCCTCGTCGGCGCCGCGGACCGGCTCACCCCGCCGTCCCATGCCCGACGGCTCGCGCAACTCCTCGACGACACCGAGCACCTCGACCGGCTGATCGTCCTGCCGGGCATCGGCCACATGACGTCCGTCGAGGCGGTCGACGAGTTCAACACCGAGATCGAGCGGCTGCGCGCCCTCGGCTGACGGTCAGCTGAACACGACGGTCTTGCGGCCGTGCACCTGGACACGGTCTTCCAGGTGCCACCGCAGGCCGCGTGCCAGCACCAGCTTCTCGATGTCGCGGCCCTGCCGGACCATGTCGGCGACCTGATCGGTGTGGTCGACGCGGATCACGTCCTGCTCGATGATCGGGCCGGCGTCGAGTTCCGCGGTCACGTAGTGGCAGGTCGCGCCGATCAGCTTCACGCCGCGCGTGAACGCCTGATGGTAGGGGCGGGCGCCGATGAACGACGGCAGGAAGCTGTGGTGGATGTTGATGGCGCGGCCGGCCCAGTGCTCGCACAACTCGGCGGGCAGCACCTGCATGAACCGGGCCAGGACCACCGCGTCCGGGTCGTGGACGTCGACGAGCTTGCGGACCTGCTCGAACGCCGGACCCCGTTCGGCAGGGTCCTTCGGGAAGGACACGTAGTGGAAGTCGACACCGTGCCGCCGGGCGACCGGCTCGAGGTCTCGGTGGTTGCCGATGACCGCGGCCACCTCGCACTGCAGCTCGCCGGCCGAGACCCGGCCGAGGAGATCGTGCAGGCAGTGGCCTTCCTTGCTGACGAGCAGCACGACCCGCTTGCGTTCCCCGGTGTCGGTGAGCGTCCACTCGGTGTCGGGGCCCAGATCGGCGGCGACGGCCGCGAACTTCTCCCGCATCTCCTCGAGGCTCAGGTTCACCGACGACGCCCGCACCGCCTGCCGGGTGAAGAACCAGCCGGTGTCGGCGTCGGCATGGTAGGCGGCCTCGACGATCCAGCCGCCGACCTCGGCGAGGAATGCGGAGATACGGGCCACGATGCCGGTGCGGTCGGGGCAGCCCAGGGACAGAACGTAACGACGGTCGTCGGTCGAGGCAGCAGAACTCATGGGCCATAGTGTGGCAGGTCGGCGGGACACGGTGGGCTGTGCCATCCTGCGGGACATGACGGACCACAGTTCCGGCCGCACACCGGACCGCATCCGGGTCGCCGCGATGATCGATCACACCCTGCTGGATCCGGCCGCGTCGGACGCCGACGCCGCGGCCCTCGTCGACGAGGCGCGGGAGCTGGGGGTGTACGCCGTGTGCGTGTCGCCGTCGATGCTGCCGCTGCCCGACACCTCGGTCGGCCCGGTGGTCGCGACGGTCGTCGGTTTCCCGTCGGGGAAACATCATTCGCTCGTGAAGGCCACCGAGGCACGGCTCGCCGTCGATCAGGGTGCCGCCGAGATCGACATGGTGATCGACGTCGGTGCCGCCGCGTGCGGCGAGTTCGACGCCGTGTACGCCGACATTCTCGCGGTCCGGGACGCGATCGGCGCCGGCCCGGTCCTCAAGGTGATCGTCGAGTCGGCGGCCCTGGGCGACGACGCGATCGTGGGGGCGTGCCGGGCCGCCGAGCGGGCGGGCGCGGACTTCGTGAAGACGTCCACCGGCTTCCATCCTGCGGGCGGTGCGAGCGTGCACGCGGTGCAGTTGATGGCGCGGACCGTCGGCGGCCGGCTCGGGGTCAAGGCCAGCGGCGGTATCCGCACCGCCGCCGATGCGCTCGCCATGATCGATGCCGGCGCCACCCGGCTGGGACTGTCCCGCAGCCGGGCGGTGCTGGACGGTCTGCCGGTCAGATGATGCTGCAGCCGGCGTTCGGCGCGTTCGGATCCTGCGGCGGCATCACGTAACGGCCACCCTCGAGACGCAGCTGGACGGCGTCGGAGGTGACGGTCAGCGACGTCGGGGTCATCCCGAGCGGGTACTGCTGCAGGCTCGCAGTGAGGATCTGCACGACCCCGTCGACGAGCGACGTCGGCAGGCCCAGGCCGAGGATCTCGGCGCCCACGGTCTCGACGTCGACCTGCCCGTTCTGGACGGTCGGCCGGACGGTGAGGTCGGCGAGTCCGCCGACGCTGAACTTCAGGGTGCCGGTCGCCGGGTCGGGGGTGACGCCGGTGATCAGGCCCATCGACTCCGACTGCACGGTCGCGAGGATGCCGTCGGTCTTCCACGTCACGTCGGCGGTGGAGCTGCCGATCGTGCCGCTGCTGTCGTCGGTGGTGGTCATGTCGATGTCGTCGGCGCGGGCGTGCACCTGCATGCCCTTGGCCGGACCGAACGAGTCTCCGGAGCTGTCGATCGTCATGTAGGGCACGTTCTTGCTCGTCATCTGCAGCAGCATCGGCTTCCAGCTGAGGCTCACGTCCACGGGGGTGCCGAGCTGGCTCTGCAACTGGGACTCCATGCAGCTGGTGGCGCGCTGCCGGACGAAGAGTTCACCGCCGACCAGGGCAACGACGAGCGCGGCGACCACGATCAGGGAGATCACGAGCGCCTTGCGTCGCGGGGGCTTCGGTGCTGCGGGCGTCTGAGGTGCGTTCACTGGTGCCGACATGACAGGGATTCTCCCGGAAGACTCTGAGTGGTTTCTGTGAAACAGCATTCGGCACGGAGATCGTGGTCCGCAAAACTGTGATCCGCACCACGTTGTGGCAGTAGGGTGTGGGCATGGCGGGCAGGACAGATCCGCGACGCGACCCGACTCCCGAGGCGGGGGAGGATCTGCGTCGTCTTGCGTTCCGGCAAGCGGGGTATTTCACGACCGGGCAGGCGCTGCGGCTCGGTTGCACCACCGAGGACATCGGCGGCCGTCTGGCCGAGGGGTCCTGGTTGCGGATCGAACGGGATCTGTTCCGCCTCGCCTCGTTCCCGCGCACGGACCTCGAGGAGTACGCCAAGTGGTGTGCGTGGTTCGAGGGCAACGCGGTGGTGTCGCATCAGAGTGCGGCCGAACTGCACGGGCTCGGGCACCTGCACCCGAGCTTCGTGCACCTGACCACGCCCGGGTCCGCGCCGGCCCCGACACGCCGGCTCGCGTTGCACCGGCGCCGCCTGCGTGACGAGGACTGTGAGCGGGCCGGTCCGCTGCGCATCACCACACCGTTGTGCACGGCGCTCGACCTCGCGTCCGGTGGGATCGCGCAGGACCTGTTCGACGAGGTCGTCGGCGACGGTGTCGCGATCGGCCGCATCGACCCCGACGAGCTGCGGGCGGCGGCGGAGCTGCAACCGCAGCAGATCGTCGACCGCATCGAGCGCGCGCTCGGCGCGTACGGGTGAACCCGGCTACCGCCCCGGCGCGACGTGCCCCCACGGCACCGTGAGCACACAGTCGCGGATGCGTCGGCGCTGCGGGGCGACGGGGTGTCCGAGATCGGTCAGCAGTCGCAGTGATTCGCGCCAGCGGACGCGCGGCCCGAACGGGGCGAGCCCGGCGGCGACGGCCCACGCCCGGTCGGCGGCGACGAGCAGGTCGTGGATGCGTTCCCCGGGGACGTTGCGGTGGATGAGGGCCTTGGGGAGGCGTTCGGCGACATCGCTCGGACGGTCGACGGCGAACGGATCCCACGCGATCGTCAGGGATCGGGGGCCGTCCCGGTCCAACAGCACCCACGCGCAGCGGCGGCCGAGCTCGTCGCACGTGCCGTCGACGATCAGCCCGCCCGGCACGAGCCCGGACCGCAGACGCCCCCACGCGTCGTCGACGGCGTCCTCCGGGTACTGCCGCAGCACGTTGAACGCCCGGATCAGGGTGGGCCGCAGGCCCGCGAGCTCGAAACCGCCGCGCGCGAACACGACCCCGTCCCGGCCGGGCACCACGCGGGCGGGGTCGATCTCGAGTCCCACGACACGCACGTCCGGTCGCACGGTCCGCATCCGGGAGGCCAGTTCGAGCGTCGTCACCGGCATCGCGCCGTACCCGAGGTCGACGATCAGCGGATCGGACGCGTCCCGCAGGGTGCGTCGCACGAGCGGATCGTGGATCAGCCAGCGGTCGCTGCGCCGCAACCGGTTGATGCCGGTGGTGCCGCGGGTGACGACGCCGACGGGTCTGCTCTCGCGCACCCCGCTCACCGGGCGGCGAGCCAGGCCGCGGTGATCGCGGCCTCGTTGCGGAACAGCTCCACCAGGTTCGCGAGCATCAGTTCCTCGATCTTCCCGCCGACGAACGGGATCGACACCTGCGCCTGGGACACGGTCCGCAGCGTGCAACCGGTGTCGGTGCCGAACAGTTCCATCGTGCCCGTGAGGCTGCCGGGGGCCGCCGGGATCGTCGCCTCGTACGTGCCGGTCACCGGATCCCCGAACGGCGTGTACCGCTCGGTGCGGGTGATGACCAGGTCGTTCTTCAGGACCGCCTGCGCGATCTCCGGCAGCTCGGTCCGCGGCAGCACATGGTGCAGGACCAGGTCGATACCGTCGTCGCCGACCTCGTGCGACACCAGATTTCCGGCGTCGGCCGAGAACTTGCGCATCTCCGCCATCCGCGCCTCCCAGTAGCCGCGGTCGCCGAACGCGGCGTACACCGTCTCGGCGGGATACGTGAACGTGGCGGAGTAGTCGATACGACGAGCCATGACCTGCAGATTACCGGCCGATGGTGAACGTGGAGGCGAAACCCGAGGCGCCTACGACGCGAGCCAGCGGCCGGTGAAGTCCTGCTCGGCGTCGAGCAGTTCGATCACCTGTGCGGCGATGACCTCCTCGATCTTTCCGCCGATCAGCGGCAGTTTCACCTCCACCACACCGTCCACGACCAGCAGCGATCCGTCCCCGTCCGGGGTCAGCGCCAGGGTGCCGCGCAGCTGCCCGGGCACCCCGTCGACCGCCGCGGTGAACGTGCCGGACGCGCGGCCGTCCTGTAGCGGACCCCACGATTCGGTGCGCGTGATACGCAGATCACCCGGGCGGATCTTCGTCACGATCGGCGGCAGATGCTCGGCGGGCACGGCCTGCGTCATCGCCACGTCGATCGCGGCGTCCCCGACGGTCGTCTCGTCGACCGACGCTCCCGGACCGCCGATCTCCCGGAGACGGGCCTGCCAGTACCGCTCGTCGGTGAGTGCGGCGTGCACGGCCGCGACCGGTCGGGGGAGACGGGCGGAATGCTCGATGTGTCGGGACATGGACGGCACGCTACCGTTTTCCCGTGTTGGATCCACTCATCCGGGGGCGCCTCGACCAGGTCGGCGCACAGTTGTCCGAGCAGGTACCGCTGTCGAGCCTGACCACGCTGCGGCTCGGTGGCCCCGCCGCGGTCCTCGCCGACTGTCCCACGACCGCGATCCTCGTCGACACCGTCCGGCTCCTCGACGCCGCCGGTGTCCCGACCCTGATCCTCGGCGGCGGCTCCAACCTGGTGATCTCCGACGCCGGGTTCGACGGTGTCGTGGTCCGGGTGGCGGACGCCGGTGTCACCATCGGTGAGGCCGGCGAGAACACCGTGCTGGCGCAGGCCGGTGCGGTGTGGGACGACGTCGTCGCGAAGACCGTCGCGGCCGGGTTCGGCGGGCTCGAATGCCTGTCCGGCATCCCGGGCTCCACCGGCGCCACCCCGGTGCAGAACGTCGGCGCGTACGGCGTCGAGGTCGGTTCGCTGCTGCGCCGGGTGCAACTGCTGGACCGCACCACCGGCGACGTCCGGTGGGTGGCGCCGTCCGACCTCGGGCTCGGTTACCGCACCAGCATCCTCAAGCACCGCGACGACGCGCTCGTCCTCGCCGTCGAGATGACGGTCCGCCCGGACGGATCCAGCGCGCCGCTCGCCTACCGCGAACTCGCGGCCGCACTCGGGGCGGTCGAGGGGGAGCGTCGGCCCGCCGCCGACGTCCGCGACACCGTGCTGGGCCTGCGCCGCGGCAAGGGCATGGTGCTCGACGCCGCCGACCACGACACGTGGAGTGCCGGCTCGTTCTTCACCAACCCCGTGGTGCCGGACGATCGGCTGCCCGCCGTGCTGGACGCGATCCGGGCGAAGGTCGGTGCGGACGTGCGGATCCCGCAGTTCCCCGGTGCCGCGGGCACCGAGCCGGCCAAGTCGACCAAGCTGTCTGCAGGGTGGCTCATCGAGCGGGCCGGCTTCGGCAAGGGGTACCCGGCCGGCGATGCCCCGGCCCGGTTGTCCACCAAGCACACTCTGGCCCTCACCAATCGTGGGGCGGCGACGACCGCCGATCTGATCGCGCTCGCCCGGACCGTCCGCGACGGCGTCGAGCAGGCGTTCGGGGTGCGGCTCGAACCGGAGCCGGTCACCGTCGGCTGCTCGGTCTGACCGCCACGACTTTCTCTCATGTGGCGGAAGTCACTGTGCCGGTGGGAGTACCGTGGTTTTCGTGCGTGAACTGGGTATTCGGGTAAAACGGGCGCGGCTGTCGGTGGTGGTGGCAGCACTCCTCGGGACACTTCTGCTCGCCGGATGCACCATCGCCACCGGAGGGGCCGCGGACGTCGCACCGGCGGCGTCGGAGCCCGTCGCCGCGGTGACGGAGAGCCCGGCGTCCGGCAGTCGCGGCGTCAACCCGGCCGCACCGATCTCGGTGACGGTCGCGCAGGGCACGCTCCAGGACGCCGCGCTCACCAACGCGGCCGGCAAGGCCGTCCAGGGACAGCTGAGCCCGGACCGTACGTCGTACACGATCACCGAGCCCCTCGGCTGGGACGCCACGTACACGTGGTCGGGGACCGCGGTCGGTGTCGACGGCACGCCGGTCCCGATCACGGGCAGCTTCACCACACTCGCCCCCGACACCCGGACATCGGTGCGCACCAACATCGCCGACGGCCAGGTCGTCGGCATCGCCGCCCCGATCATCCTGCAGTTCGACGGACCCATCGCAGACAAGGCCGCCGTCGAGAAGGCGCTGACGGTGACCACCGATCCGCCCACGATCGGATCGTGGGCGTGGCTGCCCGACGACAACGGTGCCCGCGCGCACTGGCGTCCGGCGGCCTACTGGGCGCCGGGCACGACGGTGCACGTGGACGCGAAACTGTACGGCCTCGACTTCGGCGGCGGCGCCTACGGGGCGAGCGATCTGTCGCTGAACTTCTCGATCGGCCGCAGCCAGATCGTGAAGGCGAACGCCCCCAGCCACCGCATGCAGGTGGTGCGCGACGGCGCCACGATCATGGACATCCCCGTCAGCTACGGCGAGGGCAACGAGAACCGCAACGTCACCCGCAGCGGCGTCCACATCGTCACCGAGAAGCACGAGGACTTCCTCATGTCGAACCCGCCGTACTACGAGAACGTGCGGGAGCGGTGGGCGGTCCGCATCTCCAACAACGGCGAATTCATCCACGCCAACCCGCTCACCGTCGGCGTGCAGGGCGCGTCGAACGTCACCAACGGCTGCATCAACCTGTCGCTGTCGGACGCCCAGGAGTACTTCGGCACCGCACTGTACGGCGACCCGGTGGAGGTGACCGGCACCCGCATCGACCTGTCGTCCGCGGACGGCGACGTCTACGACTGGGTGATCGACTGGCCCACCTGGCAGTCGATGTCCGCGCTGGCCTGACGTCCCGGCGGGAACGGAACCGTCCGTGGGTCCGGCGCGTCCATCCCGGTATGACTGTGTATTCCGGGCATTCGACGGCACGTTCCGGCGGCGGTGAGCGATGGCGGTTCACGGACGCCGAGTTCCACCTCCTGTGGACGCGGCTGGGACGTGACCGGCTGCCGTACCCGCTGCGGTACAGCCCGAGCGCCGTCTTCGAGGACGAGTTCGAGGCGCACCGCCGCGCCACCGTCGCCGCGGTGCTGCCGCGGGTGACCGAGGACCTGCACCATCGGCTGACGGTGCTCGCCGAACCCGACGTCCGGATCGAGGTCGCGGGCTGGTCCGGCTCCGGTGCGGAACCGGTCCGCATGCATGCCGGGATCCGCGGCAGCGTCGGCGTGCTCGCAGTGCAGACGGCCGTCGGCGACGTCCATCTGTCGGATGTCGCGGCCGCCGCGCTCGCGGGCGCGATCGCGGCGGCTCTGCCCCGGTCGGTGGCCGGTTCGCGGCCGGTGCTGCGGTTCCGGCGCGACGAGTTGGAGACGGGAGGGCCACTGCTCGCGCCGGCCGGGGCCGTCGGTGGCCGGGACGCGGCGCGCGCCCTGCTCGCGGGCCGGCGTACCGGGATCGGGGAGATCACCGTGTTCACGGGGCCGTCGTACGACAGCCGCCCCACCGCCGACGGCACCGGCCTGCACTGGATCGACGTCGACGGGGACGGACGGTACCTGATGCACGGCGACCCCGATGCCACCCTCGAGCCCGCCACCGACGCCCGGACGGCCCAGCAGATCACCCGGCTCGTCGACGCCGCGGAACCGATCGGGGGTCGTCCGCGTCCAACCCTGTGAACGCACGACACAGGGGGGGAGAGGATCCGATGACCGACAGCGGTACTCGAGACGAAGCGCGGGGCCACCACCGGAGCCGCAACACGGAACTGCGCGCACAGGTCGACGACATGCTGGGGGTGTTGCAGGCACAGACCGAGGCGCTCGCGGAGGCACAGGGAGCGGTGGCCGGTCTCACCGCGACCGCCGAATCACCCGACGGGTCGGTGCGGGTCACCGTCGACGCGGCCGGGGCCGTCCGATCGGTGTCGATCGCGCCGGACGCGTTCGGGCGCACCACCCCCGAACGGCTCGCGGCGTCGGTCACGGCCGCGTCGGTCGTCGCCGCCGCGGACGCGCGGGAGCGGGTGGCACAGTTGCTGGCCCCCGTGGCTGCGGCCGCCGCGAGCCTGCCGGACCTGTCCGACATCGTCGACGGTGCACCGAGTCTGCGGAACCTCGTTCCCACCGTCGCAACGGAATTCGCGCCGTCCGGCAGCACGGTTCCGGATGCCGGGGCCGACGACGATCTGTACGACTGGCGGGCGCCGATCCTGCGGGAGGCCCACCGTGGTTGAGGGAGTGCGGGTCGATCCCGAGCAGCTCGTCTCCGCCGCAGCAGGATTCGACATGCTGTCCGAACGCGTGGCCAAGGCGTTCACCGACCTCGCCGCGGCCCTCGACGCCGAAGGGGCGAGCTGGGGTGCCGACGGTCCCGGCGCGACGTTCGCGGCGCAGTACACGCCCGGCCGGGACACCGCGGCGACCGCCCTCGGGCACCTGGTCGAGACGTTCGCGGCCGTCGCGACCGGACTGCGGGACACCGGTGCCGCGTTCACGGCCGCCGACGACGGATTCGCGGGCACGCTCGGGGGAGGAAACTGATGGGAATCGAGATTCCGGGCGCACTGCGCACCGTGGCTTCCGTTGCGGTGGGCCAGGATTGGCCGGAGGGGGACGAGACGTCGCTGCGGCGCATCGCCGATGCGTGGGATCTCGCGGCGGTCGCGTGCGACCGGGTGGGCGCAGACGGTGACCGGGCGATCGGGCCCGCGCTGGCGGCGGTGTCGGGGATCGTGAACGACGCGGTCGCCGGCAAGTGGCAGGAGATCGGGGCCTCGGTCGACGATCTCGCGGCCGCGTGCCGGCAACTCGCCGACGCGTGCGACGCCGCAGCGGCCGATGTCGAGCACGCGAAACTGTCGATCATCGCCGCACTCGTGGCGCTCGCCGCGGAGATCGCGGTGCTCCTGGCGACCGCGCCGCTGACGGCAGGGATCAGCACCGGTGGGGTCGTGGCTGCCGAACTGGCCACCCAGATCACGGTGCGGGCGATCCTGCGGCAACTGATCACGAGCCTGACCCGTGGCGTGCTCACCGACGTCCTCGTCGACACCACGGTCTCCGGTCTCATCCAGGTCGGACAGATCGCCGAGGGCAACCGCGTCGGGCTCGACTGGGGTGCGCTCGGCCGGGACGCGTACGGGAGTGCGGTGTCGTCCGTCGTCTCACAGGGGCTCGGTGCACTGCCGGGCGCGCGGGCGGCGGCCCGGGACCTCGACGCGTTCACCGGCGTACAGGTCGGTGACGGCATCGTCGACGCCCTGATTGCTCCGACAGGCACCCGGATCGGTGACGCGGCCAAGAACGGTCTGTCGTCGCCACCACCGGACGCCGGTGAAAAACCCGCCGGCACAGGATCGTTGAACATGAACTGATGTCGCATTCCCGACACAGCGCCGTTTTCCCTGGTACAATGGCCGTAACACGGTGCGACGCCCACAGGCGTCACGGTTCGAGGAGGTGAGGGAAGCCGATGAACAGCAGCGACTGCCACCCGTCGATTCTCGAAAACCATCCTATCCTCGAATCCGTTCGGGCATCGTTCTTTCCGATCTGATTTCGTCGATCCGACCCGACCTCAGATCATTCTTCGGTGTACGTGCCGACGCGTTTCCGGCCGACGCCGACGGGCAGAAGTTATTGCCCCGGTTCATTTTCCGTCCAAGGAGGAGGCCATGATGTCGATCGTCTCTACTCTGCGCAAGTTCTGGGCGCGTTACGACCTGACCCCGCAGGAGCGGGCCAACCTGCGCGCGTCGTACGCGCCGCCGGCCGTCGTCGCTGCGTCGCTCGGTGGCGGCCGGTTCTGATCCGGTACCGCCGCGTTCTTCACCGGTTCCCGGGTCGGTGGGCTACCTTGGCGCGGTGAATCCGCGCCGAGGGTCCGGGAACGCCGGACACCGTTCTCACCCGCGTCGGCGTCGGTCGGTCGTGTTCGCACGATCGGCCGGCGCCGTCGCGTCGGTGTTCGTGCTCGTCTCGACCGGGCTGGCGTGGGGCGCCCAGCGGGAACTGACGACCGGGCTCATCCGCTCCGAGGCCATCGACGCGGTCGGTGCAGACGCGTCCGATCACGGTGACACGAACATTCTGCTGATCGGCCTCGACAGTCGAAAAGGGATGGACGGCAACGATCTTCCCGCCCAGTTCGTCACCGAGGAACTGCACGCCGGTGACAGCGACGTCGGCGGTTACAACACGAATACCTTGATCCTGCTGCACGTGCCGGGTGACGGCAGCCGCGCTACCGCGGTCGCGATCCCGCGCGACGACTACGTCGCGGTGCCCGGCTACGGCAACCGGAAGATCAAGGAGGCGTACGGGCTGGCGAAGGCCGACGCCGACAGCGAACTGCTCGCGCAGGGCGTCACCGACCCCGCCGAGCGGGAACGGAGGGCCCGCGACGCCGGCCGCAGGTCCACCCTGAAAACCGTGCAGAATCTGCTGCAGGTGCCGATCGACCACTTCGCCGAGGTCAACCTCGTCGGGTTCTACGACATCGCGAAGGCACTCGGCCCGCTCGAGGTGTGCCTCAACGCGGCCGTCGACGACCCGTACTCGGGGGCACGGTTCCCGGCCGGGCGGCAGTTCCTCGACGCGTCGCAGGCGTTGTCGTTCGTGCGGCAACGGCACGGCCTCGACAACGGCGACCTCGATCGGACCCACCGGCAGCAGGCGTTCCTCAGCGCGGTGATCGCGAATCTGAAGTCCACCGGTGTGTTCGGCAACGTCGGCAAGCTGCGCGGACTGGCCGATGCCGTCCGCAACGACATCGTCGTCGACGCCCGGATGGATCCGGTCGCGTTCGCGATGCGTCACCGCAATCTCACGTCCGGCGGCGTCGACTTCTACACGCTGCCGATCGAGGGCTTCGACACCGTCGACGGCCAGGCCGTCAACGTCGTCGACCCGGCTCGGCTCCGCCGCGAGGTCGGCCGACTGTTCGCGGGGACGTCCGTGTCACAGCAGACGCCGGCGCAGCCACCCGCTCCGACGGCACCGGACCCGCGGATCACCGTGGACGTGCACAACGGCACCGGCATCGACGGGCTCGCGGCGTCCACCCTCGCGGTGTTGCAGTCGCGGGGCCATCCGGCAGGATCCGTCGCGACCACGGCCGGGACAGGGGTCACGACCGTCGACTACGGGCCGGGAGGGGAGGCCACGGCTGCCGCCCTTGCCGCCGAACTCGGGGTGACGGCGCGGTCGGATACGTCGGTCGCGGCCGATCGTGTCCGCATCGTCGTCGGACGCGACCTGGGCGACGAGGTTCCCGGTCTGCTCGGCGGTGGGTCGTCCGGCAGCGGATCCGACAGCGCCGCCGGGGACGCCCCCGCCCCGACGGCGGGCGCGCAGGGCGCGCCGATCGCCGCGGACGTCTCGGGCGGCATCCCGTGCGTCGACTGATCTCCGGCTACGGTGTCGTGCGGTGGAAGCGGCCGGTGTCGGCCTGATCCCGCGGCTTGACGATGATCTGGTCCAGGTTCACGTGCGCGGGACGCGACGCGACGAACCCGACGATCTCGGCGACGTCCTGCGCGACGAGGGGGGTGATGCCCTCGTACACCTTCGCGGCACGGTCGGCGTCGCCGTCGAACCGCACGAGCGAGAACTCGGTTTCCACCGCGCCGGGCGCGATCTCGGTGAGCCGGACCGGGGTGCCGAGCAGTTCGCCGCGCAGCGTGCGGTGCAGCACCGCCTGCGCGTGCTTGGCCGACGTGTAGCCGGACCCGTTGTCGTACGCGGTGAACGCGGCCACCGACGTGATCGTGACGATCAGGCCGTCACCGGACTCGATCAACTTGGGCAGCAGCGACTTCGTCACCCGCAGCGTGCCCAGGACGTTGGTCTCCCACATCCACCGCCAGTCGTCCAGATCGGCCTCGAGGACCGGAGCGAGCCCCTTCGCGCCGCCGGCGTTGTTGACCAGGACGTCGACGCGGGGGACGACGGCGCAGAAGGCGTCCACCGAGTCGTCGTCGGTGACGTCCAGTTCGAGTGCGGTACCGCCGATCTCCGCGGCGATCGCCTCGATCCGGTCGACGCGGCGGGCGCCGAGAACGACGTGGAAGCCCTGCTGGGCGAGGGTGCGGGCGGTGGCTTCGCCGATGCCGGAGCTGGCTCCGGTGACGACGGCGACACGGGTGTCCGGTGACAGGCTCATGCCCCGATCGTAGTGCCGGGGTGCTAGCTTGTTCGGCATGTCGTCAGCCGCCGTCTTCCCGCCGCGGGTCACGTACGTGACCGCCGCGCTGGGCTCCCGGCTGCCGCACCCGCGGGAACTCTGTTGTCCCTGCCGTCACTTCCGCCGCTGATTCCGCGCTGCCCGGCCTCCGTTCCACGCTGATCGTCCGACGACCCGTCGGTTCCGATCGCCTGTCGGCAGTGCGTCCCCGACCGCGTCGACAGCCGTCCCCGCAGGGACGAGGCAAGGACACCCATGCTCACCGCGACCCCGTACCCTCACCACACCCGGACCGGTGCCGCCCGCCCGGCCCGGCCCGCCGCCGCCACACGACCGGCCGCCCGCATCACCCGGTCCCGCATCGTCGCACCCACCCTGGGCCTGGCCGACGGACCGTCGGCGGCCGTGTTCCGGGCCGCCGCGATCCGCGGCCCGCTGTACCGGGACGAGGCCACCCGGGCCTCGGGGGCCAGCGTCGCCACCGTCAACCGGCACGTGTCCGCGATGCTCGCCGCCGGATTACTGCGTGAACGCCCCGACCTCGCGGTGTCCGGTGCGATCGGACGGCCCCGGATTCCGTTCGAGGTCGACCACGAGCCGTACGTCACCGTCGGCATCCACATCGGTGCCCGGGTAACGAGTGTCGTCGCCGCCGATCTGCGTGGCCGCATCCTCGGATCCGTCGAAATCGCCACCCCACGAGGTGAATCGGCGACCGCACTCGTAGCCGTCGCTGCCAGCGCCCGGCGGTTCGCCGCCCGCTGGCAGCGACGCCGCCTGCTGTGGGTGGGGGTCGCACTCGGCGGACGGGTCGACGCCGACACCGGGGTGGCCGACCACGATCGGCTCGGCTGGTCCGGTGCCCGCGTCGGCGAGATCGTCGGTGCCGGATTCGGGGTGCCGGTGTCGGTGGCCACGCACGTCGAGGCGATGGCCGCGTCGGAACTGCTGTTCGCTTCCGAACCGGCCGACCACTCCGGCGGCAGGGGCAGTGGACTGTACGTCTACGCACGTGAAACCGTCGGCCTGGCAGTAACTCTCGACGGCCGGGTGCACACCCCCGCGGCCGGTCCCGGGTCGGTCGCACACCTGCCCACCGGTGCGGACGTGCGCTGCGACTGCGGCGCCACCGGCTGCCTCGAGGCGGCCGTCGGTGATCGCGGTGTCCTGCTCGCGGCACGGCAGGCGGGTGTGCTGCCGCCCGGCGACACGCTGCCCCCGATCGCCGCTCTCCACACCGCGGCGCGTGCGGGATCGGCAGCGGCGCAGCAGATCCTGATCGACCGGGCGCACACCCTGGGCAGGGCCGTCGCGATGCTGCGGGACCTGTTCAACCCGGACCGGGTCACGCTCGGCGGGCAGGCGTTCACCGGTTACCCGGAGGCCGTGCCGCACGTCGCGCAGGCACTGTCCGGCGCCTCCCGGAACGGCGGGACGGGGGTGCAGGTCACCGGGTTCGGGAGCCGCGTGCAGGAACACGCGGCGGCCGCCGTCGCACTCAGCTCCCTGTACGCCGACCCGCAGGCGGCGATGCGGAAGGCCACGGTCCGGGTGTGACCCCGGATGTGGCTGCCGGGAAACATTATCCGGCGGCGAACCGGTCGGCGAGCCAGTCGACGTTCTGCATGCCGAGCAGTTCGGTACCCACCCGGACCGGATCCGTCAGCACATCGATCGGGCCGCAGTGGCTCGGCTCGACCGTGACATCGGTGCCGCCGGCCCGGTACGCCGCGACGAGATCCTCGACATCCGAATAGGGGACGAGGAAGTCGTCGCGACACGACGACACCAACACCGGAGCCTTCGGGGCCTGCTGCCCCATCCGGTTCTCGGCGTACGCGCGGGCGAACACCGGATTGTCGGCGGGCCGGCCGTGCACGTACAGCGCATCCAGCGGCACGAACGGCAGCAGCGTGTACGTCTGCTGGCACGTGGAATTGAAGACGTCCGCGACCTGCCTGCCGAGCGGGGTGAGCTCGACGTCCAGGTCGATCTCGGGGTAGCGGGCCGCGAACCCGAGCGAATTCGCGAACACGAACCCGGCACCGATCCCGCCGTCGGCCTTGCGCTCGAACGACGCGCTGTCGGTGAGCATCGCCTGCAGCGCGGCGCCGACGATGTTCAGTTCCGGCGCGTACTCAGCGTGCTTCTCGGCGGCGAAACCGGCCGCGACACCGCCGCCCGCGACCCCGTACAGGCCGATCGGGACGTCGGCCGCGAGACCGGCGTCGGGCAGCGCGATCGCGGCCCGCAGCCCGTCGAGCGTCGCGGCCCCCGAGAACCGGCCGATCGAGAACCCGTTGGGGGCGGCGTCACCGTCGTTGGCGGTGTCGCTCATCATCACGGCCCACCCGTGGCCGAACATCTGCGCGACCGGGCCGAGGGCGGTGAGCAGTCCCGGATCGAGCTGATCGCCGCCGGTCCACTGCGTGCTCGGCATACAGCCGGGGCCGAGGCTGTCGTTGGCCTCCGAATAGCCGATCAGCTTGCGGTCGGCCGGCGCGGTGCCGTCCTCGGGGACCAGCAGGATACCGGTGGACGTCACCGCCGAACCGTCGAAATCGGTGGTGACATACATCAATTGGTGTGCACGGACGTGGCCGGGCTGCACCCCGTACACCTGGACCGTGGCAGGCCGCGACCGGATCAGCGTGCCCGGAGCGAGACCGGAGACGTCCGGCGCGTCGTACCAGGGATCGGTGACCGGATGCCGGGGCGTCCACTGCTCGGGCGGCGTGAACCGGCCGTCCCGCAGGGCGCCGAGCACGAACGGGCCGAACACGTCGTCGACACCGACCGGGCCCGCCGACACCGACGGTGCACCGATCGTCAGTGCTGCCGCGGCGGTCACGACAGCCGCGAGTACCGAACGGGTCCTGCGCACATTTCCTCCTGAGGTCGAGTCGCCCGAGTGTGATCCACGCGACAAACGATCATTCGATCATCGTGGCGCAGAGGGCGACGACAAGGGTGGGGTACCGGGGCCGGGTACTCTCCGCGGAGACCGTGAGACGCGAACCGCACGATCGGAGAACACCATCGTCACGCACGTCTTCTTCGACTTCTTCGGAACGCTCGTCGACTACGACCCCCGCCCCGTCGGCACGCCGCACAACGCGCCACTCGCGTATGCGGCGGACGCCGGGATCGACATCACCGCCGACGCGGCGGACGCACTGTGGGCGAGATCCTGGGCCGAACTCGACGCACACGCCGACACGACCGGGCGGGAATGGGCGATGGCCGACGTCGTCGACCGGTACCGGAGTCGCCTCGGCCGCCCGTCGCGGGCGTTCGCGCCGACGCAGGAGACGATCGACGTCTATCTCGCAACCTGGACGCAGGCCGTGACACCGGCGCCCGGACTCGAATCGTGCCTGCAGGACCTGTCGCGCGACCACCGCCTCGTCATCGTGTCGAACGCCCACGATCCGAACCTCGTCCCGGAGCTGTCGGCGCGGTTCGGGATCGCCGATCACGTCGATGCGATCGTTTCCTCCGTGGCAGTCGGATGGCGGAAACCGCATCCCGAGATCTTCCGGCTCGCGACCGGGACCGTCGGCGCCGAGCCGCGGGACGTCGTGTTCGTGGGGGACAGCTGGGGACCCGACGTCGAGGGTCCGCTCGCGGCCGGAATGCACGCCGTCTTCGTCGGCTCGCCGGCGGCGGTCCGGGACGACACCGTGCCCGTCGTCGATTCCCTGTCCGGCGTCCCCGATGCGGTCCGCGCCGTGCGCTCGACGAGTGCACCCCGCCGATGATCGGCACCTACCGCGAGATCTTCGCCGCCCGCGGATCCGCCGCGTTCTCCGCCGCCGGGTTCGTCGCCCGGCTGCCCATCGCGATGGTCGGCATCGGCATCGTGACGATGCTGTCGCAGCTGCGCGGATCGTACGGCGTGGCCGGGGCGCTCGCCGCCGTGTTCGCGCTCGCCAACGCCGCGATCTCGCCGCTGGTGTCCCGTGCCGTCGACCGGTACGGGCAGCGCCGGGTCCTACCGGCCGCGGCCGCGATCAGTGCGACCGCCCTCGCCGCACTGCTGCTGTGCGTGCGCCTGCAGACACCGGACGTGGTCCTGTTCGTGCTCGTGATCCCGGCCGGCGCCATGCCGACGATCGGGGCGATGGTCCGGGCCCGCTGGACCGAGCTGTACCGCGGCCGACCCGAACTGCGGACCGCGTTCGCATTCGAATCGGTGCTCGACGAGGTGTGTTTCGTTGCCGGGCCGGTGATCTCGGTGGGCCTGTCGGTGGCGGTGTTCCCGGAGGCCGGGCCCCTCGTCGCGCTGATCCTGCTCGTGACCGGGACCCTCGCGCTCGTCGCGCAACGCGGCACCGAACCACCGGTCGCCGACCGTGGCACCCACACCGGCCGATCGGTGATCCGCATCCCCGCGATGTGGGCGCTGTTCGTGGTGATGCTCGCGATGGGCACCGTCTTCGGCACCGTCGACGTCACGACCGTCGCGTTCGCCGGTGAACACGGCAACCGCTTCGCCGCCACCGCCGGGCTGGCCCTGTTCGCGGGGGCGTCGGCGCTCGCCGGTGTCGTGTTCGGTGCCCTGCGGCCGGCGTCCGCGCTGCGGCGGCAACTCGTCGTCGCGACCGGTGCGGTCGCGGTGCTCATGTGGCCGCTGCTGCTCGCCGGCTCCGTCCCCACCCTGATCCTGGCTCTCGGTGTCGCCGGAATCACGGTGGCGCCCACCATGATCGTCGCCACGACACTCGTCGAAACGGTCGTCCCGCACCGGGCCCTCACCGAGGGCATCACGTGGACGGTGACCGGCCTCGGTGTCGGGGTGGCCGTCGGCTCGGCCGGAGCCGGGCAACTGATCGACACGTTCGGTGCCCGCGCCGGATTCACCGTCGCGGTGGCCGCCGGTGTGGTGGCGCTCGCCGCGGCCGGCAGCACCCACCTGGCGAACCGGGTGCGCGGTGGCGGCCCCGCCGGCCGGTTCCTAGGGTGACTCCCATGGCCATTCGCGAGACCGTCGGCGCCGACGGCACCACCCTCGTCCACCGCACGTTCGGCGAGCCGACCGCGCGTCCGCTCGTCCTGATCCACGGTTGGGCGCAGTCGTCGCGCTGCTGGAGCGACGACGTGCTCGCCGCGCTCGCCACCGACCACCGGGTGATCGCCGTCGACCTGCGCGGCCATGGCTGCTCGGACGCCCCAGCGACCGGCTACGACGATCCCGCGACGTGGGCCGCCGACCTCGACGCCGTCCTGGCCGCCGAGAACGTCACGTCGGGCGCGATCCTGCTCGGCTGGTCGTACGGCGGCCTCGTGATCTGCGACTACCTCGCCGAACGCGGCACCGCGGCCGTCGACGGCGTCGTCCTCGTCGGTGCGATCACCAGCATCGGCCGCGGGGAGGCCGGCGGCCGGGTCGGACCCGCGATGAAGGCCGCGATCCCGGCCGCGATGTCCGACGACCCGGCCGTCGCCCTCGCCGCCCTCGACGGATTCGGGCCGGCTCTCACCGGGCCGATCCGCGACGCCGCCGTCGGGGTCCGGGCGCAGGCGCTGCTCGGGGCGGGCCTGTCCACGCCGCCGCGGGTGCGGTCCGCGCTGTTCGCCCGGGCGATCGGCCACGACGACCTGCTCCGCACCCTCGACGTGCCGGTGTTCGTGCTGCACGGCACCGCCGACACCGTCGTCGACGTCTCCGCCGGTGAGCACGCTGCCGCCCTCGTTCCCGACGCGCGCACGTCGTACTGGGAGGGCTGCGGGCACGGGCCGTTCGTGGAGGACCCGCAGCGTTTCGTGCGGGAGGTGCGGGAGTTCACGGCGACCGTCGCCACCCGCCCCGTGGGTTCGGGCGTGTCCGGGCGACAGGGCAGTATGGACGCGTGACACCCAAGCGCAGCGCGACCCCCCGGCGGGTCGCGGTTCTCTCCGTCCACACGTCGCCGCTGGCCCAGCCGGGCACCGGCGACGCGGGCGGAATGAACGTGTACGTGCTGCAGACGTCGATCGAACTGGCCCGCCGCGGCGTCGAGGTCGACATCTTCACCCGCGCGACGTCGTCGGCCGACCCGGTGGTGCAGGACGCCGCCCCCGGGGTGCGGGTCCGCAACGTCGCAGCCGGACCGTACGAGGGCCTCGACAAGAATGCGCTGCCCACGCAGCTGTGCGCGTTCGCGGCCGGGGTGCTGCGCGAGGAGGTGCGGCACGAGCCCGGCCACTACGACCTGGTGCACTCGCACTACTGGCTGTCCGGGCAGGTCGGCTGGCTCGCCCGGGACCGGTGGGGGGTGCCGCTCGTGCACACCGCGCACACCCTGGCCGCGGTGAAGAACGCGTCCCTCGCCGACGGCGACACCCCCGAGCCGGTCGCCCGGCAGATCGGGGAACGGCAGGTGGTCGACGAGGCCGACCGGCTCACCGCCAACACCGTCGACGAGGCCGCCCAGCTCACCTCGATCTACGGGGCGTCCCCCGACCGGATCGACGTCGTCGCTCCCGGCGCCGACCTCACCCGCTACCGGCCCGGTGACCGGCTCGCCGCCCGGGCCGCGTTCGGCCTCGACCCGGCCGAGACGATCGTGACGTTCGTCGGACGCATCCAGCCGCTCAAGGCACCCGACGTGCTGCTGCGTGCGGCCGCCGAGGTGATCGCCCGCGAACCCGGTCTGCCGCTGCGGATCCTCGTCGTCGGCGGACCGTCCGGCAGCGGGCTCGAACGTCCCGACTCGCTCATCGAACTCGCCGGCGCGCTCGGCATCGACGCCCGGGTGACGTTCCTGCCGCCGCAGCCGCCCGACCGTTTGGTCGACGTCTACCGGGCGTCGAATCTTGTTGCCGTGCCGAGCTATTCGGAATCCTTTGGCCTGGTCGCGATCGAGGCCCAGGCCTGCGGGACGCCCGTGATCGCCGCCGACGTCGGTGGCCTCGGCACCGCCGTCCAGGACGGACGGACCGGTCTGCTCGTCCAGGGGCACCGGATCGACGACTGGGCGTCCGCGCTGCAGTCGCTGGTGACGACGCCCGCGCGGCTGGACGAACTGGCCGCCCGCGCCCCCCGGCACGCGGAGAACTTCTCGTGGGCCCACACCGCGGACGGACTGCTCGGCAGCTATCGGGCCGCGATCGCGGGCTACCGGACGGGGGCGGGGGACGGCAGTGACGTTGTCGACGTCGTCGCGGACTTCGTTCCGCGGCGCCCGCGGGGACTGTGGAAACTACGACGGACGAGCGGAGCACGCGCATGAACCAGCAGGACGGGACGTCGGAGAATCTGCGGGACGTCATCGATACGGCGCTGCGGGAGCGCGAACTCGACTACAGCCGCACGGGCGACGACCGGTTCGTCGTCGAACTGCCCGGTGAACACAAGCTGAAGACGACGACCCTGCTCACCGTCGGCAACCACGGCGTGCGGATCGAGGCGTTCGTGTGCCGCAAACCCGACGAGAACTTCGAGGGCGTCTACAAGTACCTGCTGCGCCGCAACCGCCGGCTCTACGGCGTCCACTACACGATCGACAAGATCGGCGACATCTACCTCGTCGGACGCCTGTCGGCGCACGCGGTGACCGGGGACGAACTCGACCGCGTCCTCGGTCAGGTCCTCGAGGCGGCCGACGGCGACTTCAACGTGCTGCTCGAGCTCGGGTTCGCGTCGTCGATCAAGCGGGAGTGGGCATGGCGTGTCTCCCGGGGCGAGTCCCTGGCGAACCTGCAACCGTTCAAACACCTCGTGGACGGGCCGCAGGACACCTCGGTCTGGGAGCCCCCGACGCGAGACTGACCGGTTCGCGCTGACCGGTTCGGGTTGTTATCTCATCGAGATTTCGTGGTCGAAACCACTTCTTTTGTGTGATCTGAATCACATAACAACTATGCAACGATATGCGGGTCGATTCCCCGTTCATGGGGTGTGAGCTGCGTATTTTGCCAGCGCATGGCCATTTTTACGAACGGGCGTCCCACAAAAACGGCCCGTGACGTTCCCGTGATCCCCTCCTACGGTTGTAACCAGACCGAGACACGAACTCGGAACCCACCACGAAAGACCCCGACCCGCATTCGCTGATCTGCCCCGCGGGAATCGGAACCGGAACACCACGAGGGGCAGAGGCGAGACCCCAGAGCCCGGATCGACCGTCACGTCGTCCGAGAGCCGTCCCGCCGGCAACACGGAGAGGATCCACCCCCGACATGGCAACCTTCACCCTCAAGCGCACCCTCGGCACCGTCGCCGCCACCGCAGCCCTCGTCGCCGCACCCCTCGCCATGAGCACCGGCACCGCCAACGCGGCCTCCGGCAACTGGGACGCCGTCGCACAGTGCGAATCCAGTGGCAACTGGGCCGCCAACACCGGCAACGGCTTCTACGGCGGCCTCCAGTTCACCGCCAGCACCTGGCAGGCCTACGGCGGCACCGGCATGGCCCACCAGAACTCCCGCGCCGAACAGATCCGCGTCGCCGAAAACGTCCTCGCCGGCCAGGGCCGCGGCGCCTGGCCCGTCTGCGGCCAGTACCTCTGAGCCGCCCCACACCCGACGGTCGGGCTGGGCTGAGCCTCCGTCTCCTCAGCTGAAGGGTCCCTTCGTACGCTCCGAGCGCACGAAGGGACCCTTCAGTCGTCGCAGGGGGCGTCATGCCAGGATTGACGCCATGAGTACCGGAACACTTGTGCTGCTCCGCCACGGCGAGAGCGAATGGAACGCGCTGAACCTGTTCACCGGCTGGGTGGACGTGCACCTCACCGACAAGGGCATGGCCGAGGGCAAGCGGGCCGGTGAACTGCTCGCCGAGCACAACCTGCTCCCGGACGTGCTGTACACGTCGCTGCTGCGTCGCGCGATCAGCACCGCGAACCTCGCCCTCGACGCGTGCGACCGGCACTGGATCCCGGTCGTGCGGGACTGGCGTCTCAACGAGCGCCACTACGGCGCACTGCAGGGCAAGAACAAGGCCCAGACCAAGGCCGAGTTCGGCGAGGACCAGTTCATGCTGTGGCGCCGCAGCTACGACACCCCGCCGCCCGCCATCGAGGCCGGCAGCGAGTACAGCCAGGACCGGGACGCGCGCTACGCGGACCTGCCCGAGGTCCCGCTCACCGAGTGCCTGCTCGACGTCGTGAAGCGTCTGATCCCGTACTGGGAGAAGACCATCGCGGCCGACCTGAAGGCCGGCAAGACCGTCCTGGTCACCGCGCACGGCAACTCGCTGCGCGCCCTCGTCAAGCACCTCGACGGTATTTCCGACGAGGACATCGCGGGCCTGAACATTCCGACGGGTATCCCGCTGCGCTACGACCTGGACGAGAACCTGAAGCCGCTCAACCCGGGCGGTACCTACCTCGACCCGGCGGCCGCCGCTGCCGGCGCCGCCGCCGTCGCGAACCAGGGCGCCAAGTAGGCCGGTCCCGGAGTTCGTAGGCCTGCGTTCGTAGGCCCGTATTCGGGCGCCGAGCCCGAGACCACCCCGCGTTTCGCGCACTTGTTGTCGTGTTTCCCGTGCCCGGGACCGCGACAAGTGCGCGAAACGCGGGGTTTCGGTGTTCCAGGGCGCGACAGGTGCGCGAAACGCGGGGGGGGGGGGGGACAGAGAGCCGAAGCGGGGAGAGGCAAAGCGGGGAAGCGGGGCGGGCAAACAAACGGTGAACGATCGGAAAACGCCAGCTCTCGGGCCTGTGACGGGCGGGACAACCGTCGAACCCGGCTTCGGGGACGCGTTGGTCGAACGTACGATTCTCGTGTGACTGTTGTTCAGGCCGTACTGCTCGCCGTTGTAGCCGCTGTCGCCGGTTGCATCGTCGGTGGGGTGGTCGTCCCGCGTCTCGCGGCCCGGCACACACGGCGTCAGCAGTCGCAGGCGGGGCTGACGCTGTCACAGGCGCTCGACCTGATCGTCCGCACCTCCGAGAGCGGGATCGCGGTGGTCGACACGTTCAACGACGTCGTCCTGGCCAATCCGCGGGCCGACGAGCTCGGACTGGTCCGCAACCGCATGCTCGACGACCGGGCCTGGGTCGCGGCCACCACCGTGTTCGAGACCGGGGAGCCGGTCGAGGTGGATCTGACGATGCGCGCCGCGCCGCGTGGCCGGGAACGGATGGCCGTCCGGGCCGTCGTCCGGCTGCTCACCGAGGAGGACCGGCGGTTCGTCGTGGTGTTCGCCGACGACGACTCCGAACAGGTCCGCATGGAGGCGACCCGCCGCGACTTCGTCGCCAACGTCAGTCACGAACTCAAGACGCCCGTCGGTGCGATGGGACTGCTCGCCGAAGCACTCCTCGAATCCGCCGACGACCCCGACTCGGTCCGCTACTTCGGGCAGAAGGTGCTCAGCGAATCGGCGCGGCTCGGCAACATGGTCACCGAACTGATCGCGCTGTCCCGGCTGCAGGGCGCCGAGAAACTGCCCGACCTCGAGGTCGTCGACGTCGACGACGTCGTCGACGAGGCGCTGCGCAGGTCGGCCGTCGCCGCCGAGACCGCCGAGATCACCGTCCACACCGACGCACCCAGCGGCTTCGAGGTGATGGGAGACCGGGCGCTGCTGGTGACCGCGCTGACGAACCTCGTCTCCAACGCAATCGCCTACTCGCCCAAGGGAACCCCCGTCTCGGTGAGTCGAACGGTGCGGGGCGACGACGTCGCGATCGCCGTCACCGACCGCGGTATCGGCATCGCGAAGGAAGATCAGGAACGCGTCTTCGAACGCTTCTTCCGCGTCGACAAGGCCCGCTCCCGCGCCACCGGCGGCACCGGCCTCGGCCTCGCGATCGTCAAGCACGTCGCCGCCAACCACAACGGAACCATCGACCTGTGGAGCCGCCCCGGCACCGGGTCGACGTTCACCCTGCAGATCCCCGGCCACTTCGACACGACGGCCACCGCCGCTGCCGCGTCGAGCCCCGGTGACGGCGTCCCCACGCCCGAGCCCCACCGACCCGCAATGATCGACAAGAATGCCGCATCGTGACACGACGCGGCACGAGCCTGGAGGGCAACCGTTGACGAGTGTGCTGATCGTGGAGGACGAGGAATCGCTGGCCGAGCCGCTCGCCTTCCTGCTCCGCAAGGAAGGCTTCGACACCACCGTTGTCGGTGACGGACCGTCCGCACTGGCCGAATTCGAGCGTTCCGGCGCCGACATCGTCCTGCTCGACGTCATGCTGCCCGGCATGAGCGGCACCGACGTGTGCAAGCAACTGCGCCTCCGCTCCTCGGTGCCCGTCATCATGGTCACCGCCCGCGACAGCGAGATCGACAAGGTCGTCGGACTCGAACTCGGCGCCGACGACTACGTCACCAAGCCGTACTCGGCCCGCGAACTGATCGCCCGCATCCGCGCGGTCCTGCGCCGCGGCGCCGACGCCGACGGGGACACCGTCGTCGAGGACGGCGTCCTCGAGGCAGGCCCCGTCCGCATGGACGTCGAACGGCACCTCGTGCACGTCGACGGTGAACCGGTGTCGTTGCCGCTCAAGGAATTCGACCTGCTCGAATACCTGCTCCGCAACTCCGGACGAGTCCTCACCCGTGGTCAGCTCATCGACCGCGTGTGGGGCGCCGACTACGTGGGCGACACCAAGACGCTCGACGTCCACGTCAAGCGACTGCGCGCCAAGATCGAATCCGACCCGGGCAAGCCCAAGCACCTGGTGACCGTCCGCGGGCTGGGATACAAGCTCGAGGAGTGAGCGCTCGGCTCGACCGGCCCGCCTCACCTGCCTGACCGAATGTCACATGCGTTCACTCGGACCGAACGCATGTGACATTCGGCCGCAGGGGGCTACTGCGACTTCTCCTGCGCGGACTTCTCCTGCGCAATCGTGGTCGCGGGGTGAATTGCGATCAGGCCCAGACCTTCCCGGCGGCGGCACAGTGATGCGAGTTCGTCGTAGGCGGGTTTGCCGAGCAGTTCGGTGAGTTCCGGCGCGTACGACTGCCACACCGGGCGGGCGCCGACGTGCGCGTCGGGGGAGCCGGAACAGTACCACTCGAGGTCCTCGCCGCCCTCGCCCCAGCCGCGGCGGTCGTACTCGGTGATCGTGGTCTCGAGGATCTGTTCGCCGTCGGGGCGGTCCACCCATTCCTGGGTGCGGCGGATCGGCAGCTGCCAGCACACGTCCGGTTTCACCTCGAGCGGTTCGATGCCCTTGCGCAGTGCCATCCCGTGCAGCGCGCAGCCGATGCCGCCCGCGAAGTCGGGACGGTTCAGGAAGATGCACGCCCCCTTGTAGCGGCGGGTGCGCAGCGCCGGCTCGTCCTCGAGGTCGTCCTCCTCGACGTAGCCCTTCTTCCCGAGACCTTTCTCCATGAACTGCCAGTCGTCGGGTGTGAGCATCTTCACGGAGGCATCGAGCTTCTCGCGGTCCTCGTCGTCGGACAGGAACGCGCCGTGCGAGCAGCAACCGTCGTCGGGGCGGTCGGCGACCGTGCCCTGGCAGGCCGGAGTGCCGAACACGCAGGTCCAGCGCGAAAGCAGCCACGTCATATCGGCTTTGACGGTGTGCTCGGGGTTTTCGGGGTCGACGAACTGCACCCATTCGCGCGGGAAATCGAGATCTACTTCCGGGGCCGGCACGATCTTGTGGGGGCCGCCGGTACTACCTGCTGTCACAGTGCCCGACGGTAGACCCAGTACCGTAGCCGTGTGCGCCTTGGGGTACTCGACGTCGGAAGCAACACCGTCCACCTGCTCGTGGTGGACGCACATCGTGGTGGGCATCCCACCCCGATGAGTTCCACCAAGTCCGCGCTGCGGCTGGCCGAGAACACCGACGACCGCGGCGACATCACTGCTGCCGGCGCGGACCGTCTGGTGGAGACGGTGCAGGACTTCGCGGGTATCGCCCGGTCCTCGGGCTGCGGGGAACTGATGGCGTTCGCGACGTCCGCGGTGCGCGACGCCAACAACTCCGACGCCGTCCTGTCCCGGGTGCGGGCCGAGGCCGGCGTGAATCTCGAGGTGCTGTCCGGGGTGGACGAGGCGCGGCTCACGTTCCTCGCCGTCCGACGCTGGTACGGCTGGAGCGCCGGCCACATCCTCAACATCGACATCGGCGGCGGCTCGCTCGAGCTGACGTGCGGTGGCGACGAGGACCCCGAAGTGGCGTTCTCGCTGCAACTCGGTGCCGGACGCCTCACCCGGGACTGGCTGCACGACGACCCGCCCGGCAAGCGCCGCGTCGCCGTCCTGCGGGACTGGCTCGACGCCGAACTCGTCGGCCCCGCCAAGGAACTGCGAGCAGCCGGCACTCCCGACCTGCGGGTCGGCACGTCGAAGACGTTCCGGTCGCTCGCCCGGCTCACCGGTGCCGCCCCGTCCGGGGCCGGTCTGCGTGTCAAACGGACGCTCACCGCGAGCGGGTTGCGGCAGCTGATCGCCTTCATCTCGCGGATGACATCGAGCGACCGTGCAGAATTGGAGGGCGTGAGTTCCGACCGCTCCCAACAGATCGTGGCCGGCGCTCTCGTTGCGGAGGCCAGCATGCGCGCCCTGGGAATCGACACGCTCGAGATTTGCCCGTGGGCGTTGCGGGAAGGTCTGATTCTTCGCAAGCTCGATACGGACATGGGTGGAGAACTGGTGGTGAGCGCTCGATGACTGAGCCCGAAGGTGACAGCCAAGCGATTTCGGTTGCGGAACTGCTGGCCCGCAACGGGCAGAGCGTCGGCTCCGGTAGCAGCAGTGGTGGACGCCGACGCCGTGGCGTCGCAGGTGGTATCTCCGTCGCCGAACTGACCGGCGAGTTCCCGATCGTCCGCAAGTCGCGGGCCGTCTCGAACACCGACACCGACACCACCGCCGACGACACTGCTGCCGCGAAGTCGGCCACCGAGACGCCGGCCGCAGCGAGCCCGGCAGCCGCGACGCCGACCGTCACGACTCCGGTGGTCGAGGACGCGGCTCCCGAACCGGTGCAGGAACCCGAGTCCCGGACGGACGTCGGGCTGCAGAAGACGCCCGAGCCGCCGAAGACGCCCGAGCCGCCGAAGACGCCCGAGCCGCCGAAGGCACCCGAGCCGAAGGCCCCGGTGGTGGAGGCCCCGACCGTCGTCACTCCGGCCGTGACCGCGGCTTTCGGTTCGCCGTCCCGGACCGCAGCCCCGGCGGAGACTCCGAGCGTGGACGCGTCCGCGACGACCGTCATCCCGCAGGTGCCTGCGCTCGCCCACAGCAGCAACCCCGAGCCCGAACTGTTGTCCGGGCAGACGATCGCCGGTGAGCTGATGCGGCAGGACCGCAGAGCCGCCACCGAGACCGTCTCCACCGACACCCCCGCAGCCGAGACCCCGGCCGCCGAGGAATCCGACGACGACCTCGTCGTGCCGGAACCGGAGCAGAACGGCATGAAGCAGTGGGCGGTCCTGCTCGGTCAGGGCGTCGTCGCCGTCGTCGCCGGTGCCCTGATGTTCAAGGGTTTCGAGAAGCTGTGGGACATGCTGCCGATGGTGGCGCTGGTCCTTGCGGTGCTGGTGATCGTCGGCCTGGTCGCGATGGTGCGGATCCTGCGCCGCACCGACGACATCACCAGCCTGGTGATCGCGCTCGTCGCGGGCGTCTTCGTCACCCTCGGTCCGCTGGCGTTCCTGCTCAGCACGAGCTGACCCGACACCGGCCGAGAGAAGGGGGACGCGCATGCCCGACCGGAAGATCCTGGTGGGGCTGTCGACCGCGTCCGTCTACCCCGAGAACACGGAAGCCGCGTTCCGGTACGCGGCCGAGGTCGGCTACGACGGCGTCGAACTGATGGTGTGGGCCGAGGCCGTCAGCCAGGACCTCTCGGCCGTCCAGCGGCTGATCCGGAAGTACGCGGTGCCGGTGCAGGCCGTGCACGCGCCGTGCCTGCTGATCTCGCAGCGGGTGTGGGGATCGGATCCGGTCACGAAACTGGACCGGTCCGCCGAGGCGGCCGAAGCCCTGGGGGCATCGAACGTCGTGGTGCATCCACCGTTCCGATGGCAGCGCCGCTACGCCGACGGGTTCTCCGACCAGGTCGCCGCACTCGAGGAGCGGACCGGCGTCGTCGTCGCAGTCGAGAACATGTTCCCGATGCGGGCGGACAGCTTCTTCGGTGGGCGGGAGCGCACCGCCGAACGCCTGCGCCGACGCGGCGGACCCGGTGCGGCACTGTCGGCGTTCAGCCCGTCCTACGATCCCACCGACGTCGGTTACCGGCACTACACGCTCGACCTGTCGCACACCGCCACCGCGGGGATGGACGCGATGGACCTCGCGCGACGCATGGGTCCGGGACTGTCGCACCTGCACCTCGCCGACGGCCGCGGCGCGTCCACCGACGAGCACCTGATTCCCGGCCACGGCACGCAGCCGTGCGTCGAGGTGTGCCGACACCTGGCCGGCAGCGGATTCTCGGGCCAGGTCGTCGTCGAGATCAACACCCAGAACGCGCGGACCCGACCCGAACGTGCCGCGATGCTCGGGCAGGCCCTCGGCTTCGCGCGCGAGAACCTGCGCTGACGCGGTGCGGTCGCCGGTTACAGCGCAGTCACTCCCGCCGCGATCACCGTGATCCCGGAGATCACGAGTCCGGCGACGAGGCTGACCGCACCGGCTGCGATCGACGCGATCATCGGCCCCGGCGCCGCGGGATCCCGTCCCAGCACCGACAGGAAGAATCCTGCGGGGATCAGGATCGCGGCCACCAGCACCGCGATCGCCCCGGCTGCGGACCAGCCGGGACTCGCGTCGACGACCGTGGTGAGAACGGCGAGCAGCACACCGAGGATCACCAGTACGCCCGCGTGGGCGTGACCGGCGCGGAAGAAGCTCTTCTGTAGGTCGTTGGCGCCGTGGCGGCCGGTCACGATGCGCAACAGGAACACGCCGCCGGAGACGATGCCGACGACGGTGAGCACGGTGACGCCGACGACGATGGTGAGAAGCGGATCCATGACGAGCTCCTGACGTGCGGTAGTCTCGAATCCAAATCTGGATAGTTCAACTATCCAATGATGTTCATCGTCGGTGCCGGCCACGGTGCTGTCAAGTAGGAGACGTCGATGCGGGTGTCCGAACTGGTGGCGGTCAGCGGGGTGCCGCTGGCCACTGTGAAGTACTACCTGCGCGAGGGACTGCTCATGCCCGGCGAATCGAGCAGTGCCACGCAGGCCGAGTACGGCGAGCAGCACGTGCGGCGCCTCGCCCTCGTCAAAGCCCTCGCGGGCGTCGGCCTGCCGCTCGGGAAGATCCGCGTCGTCGTGGGGCTGATCGACCGTCCCGCCGACACCGTCTTCGAGACCGTCGGACGCGCCCTCTCCGCACTGCCGCCGTATCCCGCGGGCGGGGACGACGGCGACCACCCGCGCGCCCGCGCCGTCCTGGAACGGATCGGCCAGGTGTACGACCCGTCGTATCCCGTTGTCGCACAACTCGAGCGGGCCCTCGCCGCCGCCGAATCCGTCGGCCTGCCCATGACCGACGACCGCCTCGACGTGTACGCGCGGCACGTCCGCGCCGTCGCCGAGATCGACCTCGACCTCATGCCCACCGACTCCGTGGAGAACGCGATCGAGTACGCCGTCCTCGGCACCGCCATCTACGAACCCGTCCTCGCCGCACTCCGCCGGCTCGCCCACCAGGACATCGGTGCCGAACGGTTCGGCACCGACACCTTCGACGACCTCGCATCCGCCGACAGACAGGACCGATCGTGACCGACCACCCCTTCCGGGACCTCACCACCCTCACCGGCCACGGCGCCGGCCGCTACGCCGCCCACATCGACCCGATCTGGACCATCGGGCCCAAAGTGCACGGCGGCAGCATGATGGCCGTGTGCGCGGCCGCGGCCGTGCGTGAACTCACCGGGACGGCCACCGCGGCCCTCCCCGTCGACCCCGCCGTCGCACCCCTCGCCGTCAGCGCCGACTACCTCACCGCCCCCGACCCCGGCGAGGTCGAGATGACCGCCGTCGTCCGCAAACGTGGCCGGCAGGTGTCGCTCGTCGACGTCGAACTGTCGCAGGCCGGCCGGCCCGCCGTACGCGCCGCCGTCACCCTCGGCGTCCCGGACTCCGGGGACCCGCACTATGTCGGCGCCCACGACCTGGACGGGCTCCCGGCCGAGCCGTCCGCCGACGCCCAGGCGATGTCCGCCGACCATCCGATGGCGCAGGTCGTGCACGTTTCCCAGGGCTGCGAGCTCAGCATCGACGGCTCCTCCGCGCACTTCCTCCACGGCCGACAGGGTGAACCGCAGGTCCGCATGTGGGCGCGACCGTGGCCCGCCGACGAACAGGACCCCGCCACCGCGTCCCTGTTCGCGATCATGACCGGCGACATCTGCGCCCCGGTCGTCATGAACCGCGGACTCTTCGGATGGGCACCCACCGTGCAGCTCACCACCTACCTGCGCCGCCGCCCCGCCCCCGGCTGGCTGCGCGTCATGGCGAGCTCCACCGTCCTCGGCGACACCTGGTTCGAAGAGGACCACACCGTCCTCGACTCCACCGGTGCCGTCGTCGTCCAGAGCCGCCAACTCGCGATGATCCCGAGGTGAGCGGCGGGGGCGCCGGTGTGACTTTCCGGTAGTACCCACTACCGGAAAGTCGCACCGGCACGCAGTGCCTAAGCTGTCCGTATGACGAGAATTGCGGTGATCGGTGGCGGCAAGATCGGCGAGGCCCTGATCTCGGGACTGTTGCAGGGCGGGCATGCGACGCGGGACCTGGTCGTCGCCGAGCCGTACGAGCCACGGGCGCGGGAGCTGGCTGCGGCGTATTCGATCCGGGTCACGACGATCGAGGATGCGGCCGAGGGCGCGGACGTCATCGTCGTCGCGGTCAAGCCGGGTGATGTCGACTCCGTGCTGACGGCGCTCGGCAAGGTGGATCTCGACGGCGAGCAGGATCAGATGCTGGTCTCGCTCGCGGCCGGTATCCCGACGGCCCGGTACGAGGTGAAGCTGCCGGCCGGCTTCCCCGTCGTCCGGGTCATGCCCAACACCCCGATGCTCGTCGGTCAGGGCGCGAGCGTCATCGCGCCCGGCCGGCACGTCAAGCCGGAGCACCTCGAACTGGTGCGGTCGGTCCTGGGGACGGTCGGCACCGTCACCACCGTCCCGGAATCGCAGATCGACGCGGTCACCGCGGTGTCCGGTTCGGGTCCGGCGTATTTCTTCCTGGTCGCGGAGGCGATGATCGACGCCGGTGTGTCGCTCGGGTTGACGCGGGCGACGGCGAGCGAGCTGGTGGCGCAGACGATGGTCGGGTCGGCGGCGATGCTCACGGAGTCGGGGGAGAGCGCGCACGAGTTGCGGGCCGCGGTCACCTCGCCGGGCGGCACCACGGCGGCGGCCGTCCGTGGACTGGAGCAGGGTGGGTTGCGGACCGCGTTCTACGACGCCCTCGCCGCGGCCCGGGACCGATCGGCCGAGTTGGGGACCGTGACCGACTAGGTCTCGATTGGCGATCTTGTTTGCCACACCCGTCGCATCCACCCCTCTGGTCCCGCTAAGCTCGAGGTAGCACGTGCGTGTCTGTTCCGCCGGAGGGGAAGCCGGCGGCGCGACACGTGCCGGAGGTAAGTGGACAGATGGGATCTGGAGAGAACCCGGCAAACCCGATAAAGCCGGCCAAAGTGGAAAATCAGGACGCCGTCGGTGGAGCGGGTCTCGCCGCGACGCAGTTCCTCACGGTCGCGGAGGTCGCGGCCCTGATGCGGGTATCGAAGATGACCGTGTACCGACTCGTGCACAGTGGTGAGCTCCCGGCGGTCCGCGTCGGACGCTCGTTCCGGGTACACGCGAAAGCCGTGCACGACTACCTCGAGACCTCGTATTTCGACGTCGGCTGACCTGCCGACGCACGGGTGGGGAACCTCGGTTTCCGCCGAGCCCACCCGCCCCGGTACGATCGTGAGTCGTCGTACCAGCCAGCCGGTGTCCGTCAGGCGCTGGGGCCGTGAGAGCGGCCAGTGGCAAACGAGGCCTGAAGCGCCAGTAAATGACACAGGCGTACGTGACCGGCGTGCGCTGAACGCTAGAGAAGAGGGACACCCACCATGGGTTCAGTGATCAAGAAGCGCCGCAAGCGTATGTCGAAGAAGAAGCACCGCAAGCTGCTCCGTCGCACGCGCGTCCAGCGTCGGAAGCTCGGTAAGTAAGCCCCAGCGGCTCACGAGCACGGATGCCCGTCACCGAATCGGTGGCGGGCATCCGCGTGTTTCGGGGACGGTTCGCATTCGGGGCGGGACAGACCGGTCGTACCCGTGTTGCCGCCGTGTAAAGGCTCGAGCCGAACCCTTCCAAGGTCCCCGGATTTCGTTAGGCTCGCCTCGAGACGACGAGGACGGGGGTGACGGTGAGTCCGGACGAGCGTGGGGTGCAGCCACCGAAGGTGGTGCTGGTGACCGGTGCCAGCCGGTTTCCGGGCGGGTTCCTGGTGTCACGGCTCGCGCAGGATCCGTCCGTCGAACGGGTCGTCGCAGTCGACGCCGTCTCACCCAGCAAGGACATGATGCGGCGGATGGGCCGCGCCGAATTCGTTCGCGCCGACATCCGAAACCCGCTCATCGGGAAGGTGATCCGCGGCGCCGAAGTCGACACCGTCGTCCATGCGTCGACCGTCGCGCAGGCACCGAAATCCGGTAGCCGTGCGGCCATGAAGGACATGAACGTCATCGGTGCGATGCAGCTGTTCGCGGTCTGCCAGAAGGCACCGAGCGTCCGGAAGGTGGTACTGCGGTCCGCGTCGGCGGTCTACGGCAGCAGCTCGAAGGACCCGGCCAAGTTCACCGAGGAGATGAGTGCGCGCCGCCCCCCGCAGGGCGCGTGGGCCCGCGACTGCATCGACATCGAAGGCTATGCCCGCGGCCTGGGCCGCCGGCGCCCCGACATCGCGGTGTCGATCCTGCGCCTGGCGCCGCTCATGGGGCCGAACCGGCACGGCTGGGTGGCGCGGTACCTGTCGTCGCCGATCGTGCCGAGCATCCTGGGCCGCGACGCCCGCATGCAGTTGTTGCACGAGGAGGACGCGCTCGCCGCACTGCACCGGGCGACGATCACCGGACCGTCCGGAACCTTCAACGTCGCCGGGGACGGCGCGGTGATGATGTCGCAGGCGATCCGCCGGGCCGGCCGCGTCGAGGTGCCGATGCCGTTCGCGTTGTTCCGCAGCGTCGGGCGGGCGCTCACCGGCTCGCAGATGCTTTCGTTCACCCGCGAACAGCTCGACTACTTCCACTTCGGATGCGGACTCGACACCACCAGGATGCGCACCGAACTCGGTTTCGAACCGCGGTGGACGACGATGCAGGCGCTCGACGACTTCGTCCGCGGCACCGGACTCGAACCGGTGATCGACCCCGGCTGGGTCGACCGGGTCGAGTCGACGATGGTCAGGGGACTCTCGTGAACGAAGTGGCGAAGGTGATCCCGTTGCACGGCGGGCCGGATCGGACGGCACGCCGACGGGCCCCGCAGCGTCCGGCGCCGCCCGCGCCGGAGCCCGAGGGCATCGCCGCCGCGAGCGAGCGACACGAGCCGGACGGGCTGCGCAGCCGGGTTCTCGGCCAGGTCGCCGGCGCGGCCGGTTTCGTACGACGCCGTCTCGCCGGGGACTACGAGGTGGACGAGTTCGGGTACGACCCGCACTTCGCGGACGCGGTGTTCCTGCCGGCGCTGCGGCCCCTGTTCGAGAAGTGGTTCCGGGTCGAGACGATCGGTGTCGAGAACATTCCGGCGGAGGGGGGTGCACTGGTCGTCGCCAACCATGCCGGTGTCGTCCCGATCGACGCGCTCATGACATCGGTCGCGGTCCACGACCACCATCCGCAGCAGCGGGCGCTACGGATGCTCGCCGCGGATCTGGCGTTCGAGATGCCGGTCGTCGGGAACATCGCCCGCAAGGCCGGGCACACCCTCGCCTGCCACCCGGACGCCGAGCGGCTCCTGCGCGGCGGTGAGGTGGCGGCCGTGTTCCCCGAGGGCTACAAGGGCATCGGCAAGCCGTTCTCCGAGCGCTACAAGCTGCAGCGGTTCGGTCGCGGTGGGTTCGTGTCCGCCGCGATGCGCGCAGGGGTGCCGATCATCCCGTGCTCGATCGTCGGCTCCGAGGAGATCTACCCGAAGATCGGTGACATCGCACCGCTGGCCCGGCTGCTGAACATGCCGTACTTTCCGGTCACCCCGCTGTTCCCGCACCTGGGGCCGCTCGGAATCGTGCCGCTGCCGTCCAAGTGGTACATCGAGTTCGGGGCCCCGATCGTCACCGACACGTACGACGCCGCCGAGGCCGACGATCCGATGGTGCTGTTCGAGGTCACCGACCATGTGCGGGAGACCATCCAGCAGACCCTCTACCGGCTGCTGGCGCGCCGACACAACGTCTTCCTGGGCTGAGCCTCGGCGGGCGCGCGTCCCGTCGGATCAGCCGGCGGCCGCCACGGTGCGACGCCGGCTGACGGCCGCGCCCACCGCGGCCCCGGCCGCACCGATCAACAGCGCCGTCGGGATACCGACCTTCGCGGCCTTGCGGCCGGTGCGGAAGTCCCGCACCTCCCAGCCGCGGGTCTTCGCGAGCTCCCGCAGATCCGCATCCGGGTTGACGGCGACGGCGGTGCCGACGAGCGACAGCATCGGCACGTCGTTGTAACTGTCCGAATACGCGGTGCAGCGCTTGAGGTTGAGGCCCTCCCGGATGGCGAGGGTACGCACCGCATGCGCCTTGCCGAGTCCGTGCAGGATGTCGCCGACGAGTCGGCCGGTGAACACGCCGTCCTCGCTCTCGGCGACCGTGCCCAGCGCACCCGTCAGCCCGAGGCGCTTCGCGATCACCTGCGCCAGTTCGACGGGGGTCGCGGTCACCAGCCACACCTGCTGACCGGCGTCGAGATGCATCTGTGCGAGCGCCCGGGTGCCGTCCCAGATCTTGTCGGCGATGACCTCGTCGTAGATCTCCTCGCCGAGTCGCGCGAGTTCGGCGGTCGACCGGCCCGCGACGAACGACAGTGCCTTCTCCCGGCCCTGCGCGACGTCGTCGCTGTTCTCCTTGCCGGTGACCCGGAACTTGACCTGCTTCCACGCGAAATCGGCGAGGTCCGACGTCCGGAGGTATTTGCGGGCGGCCAGGCCGCGGGCGAAGTGGATGATCGACGCGCCCTGCACCATCGTGTTGTCGACGTCGAAGAACGCGGCGGCGGTCAGGTCGCGGGGAACCGTGGGTGTGACGGGCTCGATGGGTTCGGTCGGCTCGGCCGGTTCGCCGGGCTCGGCGTCTTCCGGAGATTCCGAAGACTTCACAGCATCCGAAGACTCCGAAGACTCCGCAACCTTCACGGCCTCGGTGGGCTCGGGGGTCTCGGTGACGGCCGGGGCCTCGGCTTCCTGCAGCGCGAGGGCGGCATCGGCGCTGGCCTCACCGGCGACGTTGGCGCGTAGTTCGGCTTCGCTCGGTCCCAGCAGATTCCGGATCCGGCGGCGGCCCGGGCGCAGGATCCCGGACAGACCCACCCCGAATCTCGCGCCGATCGGCAGTGATCGCCCAGGCACACGCACCTCCTGTGTCGCAGACACCTGCCGCTCACCCTAGCCGGACGAACCGTGCCGATCCCGTCGGACGCGGGTCCCACCGGGGGTGTGTGATGTTCGTCTCGAAATCGTGCCGGCCGGGAACCCGGCTGTCGTTGCGCCGGTCGTCGATCCCGGAGCGGTGTGGGGGAGACTGGACCGCATGGAACAGTCGCGACACCGGATCGTTCTGCTCACCCGTGCGGGCTGTGGCGCGTGCGTGCCGGCACGGGAAGTGCTCGACGTGATCTGCGGTGAGTTCGATCTGGAACTGACCTGCATCGACGTCGACGAAGCCGCCTCCGAGCAGCCGGATCTGCGGGCCGAGTACGGCGACCGGTTGCCTGTCGTTCTGCTCGACGGCAAGGAGCACAGCTACTGGGAAGTCGACGAGGATCGGCTGCGCGCGGACCTGTCCGCGGGCTGAAACCCGGCCCGGTGCGGGCGCCCGGCCGGGGGAGTGGGGAGGGTCACCCTCGACGGCCGGAAATGATCACTGCGCAGGTGAGAGCACGTGCAGCGGTCTCCCGGCAACTTTGTGCATGGCTTCACAAGCGGTTACCGTGGTCTCAACAAATCCCCCGACGCTTCCGTGGAAGGTCGGGGTACACGGCCGACCGGACGAGGAGCCATCGACGTGACCGAACAGCACCAGGCGCAGGGGGCCTCTGCCCGCAGCGTCGCCGGGGCTGCTCCGTCCACCTCCCGCCGCAAGGAAACCTCGGCCGAGGTGCCGGTTCTCACACAGCGGGCTCTCCCCCAGGCTACGGTGACGCGTTTGGCGACGTATCTGCGGGTCCTGGGAGTGCTCGCCGACGACGGTGTGCTCATCGTGTCGAGCGAGGAACTGGCCACCGCCTCGGGGGTGGGGTCGGCCAAGCTCCGCAAGGATCTGTCGTACCTGGGCCCCAACGGTGTTCGCGGCGTCGGCTACGACGTCACCCGGCTGCGTGCCCGGATCGAATCGGCGCTGGGTCTGGACCGCGGTCACCGCGTCGTCCTCGTCGGCGTCGGCAACCTGGGTCGTGCGCTGGCCGGTTACGGCGGATTCGATCGCCGCGGGTTCTCGATGGTCGGCCTCTTCGACAGCGATCCGGCGTGCATCGGTACCCGCATCGGTGCACTCACGGTCCGGGACGTCGCCGAACTCACCGACGCCTGCCGTGCGCTCGACGCCACGATCGGCGTCATCGCGACCCCCGACGACGCCGCGCAGGACGTGTGCGATCGGTTCGTCGCGGCCGGTCTGCGCTGCGTCCTCAGTTTTTCTCCGCTCACGCTCGAGATCCCCGACCACGTGGAACTGCGTCGGGTCGATCTCGCGATGGAGATGCAGGTCCTCTCGTTCAACATGGCGCGCAACACGCCGCCGGACGAATCGGGTGGTTCTCAGGGTGCCGTCGCGGCAGCGGCGGTCGGTGTTTCGACCGGAAATGGATCGGTGATCAGGCCGTGAGTGTGCTTCTCGTCGGGATCTCGCATCACAGCGCTCCCGTCTCCGTCCTCGAGCGGATCGCGGTCACGGACACCGACCGCCCCAAGTTGACGGACAAGATGCTGGCCTCGGCCCACATCTCCGAAGCGATGATCGTCTCGACGTGCAACCGCATCGAGATCTACGCGATCGTCGATGCGTTCCACGGCGCGCTCACCGATATCAGCGAACTGCTCTCGGCGCATTCCGGGCTCGCTCTCACCGATCTGCACCAGCACGCGTACGTCCGCTACAGCGAGGCCGCTGCCGAGCACCTGTTCGCGGTCGCCGGTGGCCTCGACTCGATGGTCGTCGGCGAACAGCAGATCCTCGGACAGATCCGGACCGCGTACGCCGCCGCCGACGCGCAGCAGGCGGCGGGCCGGGCGCTGCACGAGCTGGCGCAGCAGGCACTGCGAGTCGGCAAGCGGGTGCATTCGGAGACCGGGATCGACGCCGCCGGATCCTCGGTGGTCTCCGTCGCGCTGGACCGGGCCGCCGGAATCCTCGGTGACGGCGGGCTGGCCGGACGCACCGCCGTCGTCCTCGGTGCCGGTGCGATGGGCAGCCTGTCGGTCGCGCACCTCACCCGCGCCGGCATCGGCCGCATCCTCGTCGTCAACCGCACCCGTGCCCGCGCCGAGCACCTCGCCGCCACGGCCGCCGGCAACGGTGTCGACGCCACCGCGATCGACTTCGACGAGCTGTCGGATGCGATGGCGTCGTCGGACGTCCTCGTCACCTGCACCGGGTCGGTCGGCTCGGTCGTCACCCTCGCCGACACCCACCGTGCGCTCGCAGGTGCGGGCCGGGACACCGGCCGCCCGCTGGTGATCTGCGACCTCGGCCTGCCCCGTGACGTGGAACCGGCAGTCGCCGGCCTGCCCGATGTCGTCGTGCTGGACATGGCTGCGCTGCAACGAGATCCGGCTGCCGGTGCGGCCGCCGCCGACGCCGATGCGGCGCGGGCGATCGTCGCGTCCGAGCTGTCCCAGTACCTGGCGTCGCAGCGGCTCGCGGAGATCACCCCGACGGTGACGGCGTTGCGCCGCCGGGCCGCCGAAGTGGTCGAGGCGGAGCTGATGCGACTCGATTCACGGCTGCCCCTCGAGGACCCGCAGCGCAACGAGGTGGCCAACACGGTGCGCCGCGTCGTCGACAAACTGCTGCACGCGCCGACCGTGCGGGTCAAGCAACTCGCGTCCACCCCCGGCGGGGACTCGTACGCGGCCGCGCTGCGTGAACTGTTCGAACTGAGGCCCGGCGTGGCCGAGGCCGTCGCCGCCCCCATCGATCTCGGTGACTTCCCCGTGGAGGGCGATGTCGCTGGAAAGGATGTGCAGGCATGAGCGTCCTGCGAATCGGAACCCGTGGCAGCCTGCTGGCCACGACACAGGCCGGTACCGTGCGGGACGCCCTGATCGCGGCCGGACATCCCGCCGAACTGGTGATCATCAAGACCAAGGGCGATGTCACCCCTGGCCCGGTGCAGCGGATCGGTGTCGGTGTCTTCGTCGCGGAACTGCGCGAGGCACTGCTCGCCGGGGACGTCGACGTCGCCGTGCACTCGTTCAAGGACCTGCCGACCGCGCAGCCCGACGACCTCGTCGTGGCCGCGGTCCCCACCCGCGAGGACCCGCGGGACGCACTGGTCGCCCGCGACGGACTCGTCCTCGGGGAACTGCCGCCCGGATCCCGCGTCGGCACGTCCGCGCCGCGCCGCCGTGCGCAGCTGCGGGCGCTCGGTCTGGGCCTCGAGATCGAGGAACTGCGCGGCAACATCGACACGCGACTGGGCAAGGTCAGCTCCGGTGAACTCGACGCGATCGTGATCGCCCGCGCCGGCCTGTCCCGCATCGGCCGGACCGACCGCATCACCGAAACCCTCGAGCCCGTGCAGATGCTGCCGGCCCCGTCGCAGGGTGCGCTGGCCGTCGAATGTCGTTCCGACAACCCGGAACTGATCGCGATACTCGCCCAGCTCGACGACACGGCCTCGCGTGCCGCCGTCGTCGCGGAACGGGCGTTGCTCGCCGAACTCGAGGCCGGCTGCACGGCCCCGGTCGGCGCGATCGCGGAGGTCGTCGAATCGCTCGACGACAACGGCCTGGTGTTCGAGGAACTGTCGGTGCGCGGCTGCGCCGCCGCACTCGACGGTTCGGATGTGATTCGGGCGAGTGCCGTGGGGGCGCCCGATCGTGCGGACGAGCTGGGACGTGCCGTCGCACGCGAACTCCTCGACCTCGGTGCACGAGATCTGATGACAGCCGCCGAGGACGGTGATGCCGATGCTTGACCGGTACCGCCCCAGACGGCCCGATATTGCACGTTGTCCCCATCGACATGACACCGCACTGGAGAACTACCGATGAGCCGAGTCCGTAAGAACAGCCCCGGACGGATCCTCTTCGTGGGATCGGGTCCCGGCGACCCGGCGCTGCTCACCGTCCGCGCGCGGGACGTCCTCGCGTCGGCCGCGCTGGCATTCACCGACCCCGACGTCGACAAGGGTGTGACCGCACTCGTCGGTGCCGAACTCGGCCGCCACCCCGAGACCGGCGAGCCGATCGCCGAGGTCCGGCCCGCTCTGGGCGAGCCCGCCGAGGTCGCCAAGACGCTCGTCGCCGAGGCCAGGAACGGCCACGACGTGGTCCGCCTCGTCGCCGGCGATCCCCTCACGTCCGATTCGGTGATCGCCGAGGTCAACGCCGTCGCCCGCACCCAGGTGGTGTTCGAGGTGCTGCCCGGCCTGCCGTCCGGGTCGACCGTCCCCAGCTACGCCGGTATGGCCTTCGGGTCGACGCATACCGAGGCCGACGTGCGCGGCGAGGTCGACTGGAAGGCGCTGGCCGCCGCCCCCGGTCCGCTGGTGCTGCACGCGTCCGCCGCGCACCTCGCCGAGACCGCGAGCGCGCTCGTCGAGCACGGTCTGGCCCCGCAGACCCCGGCCGCGATCACCGTCCGCGGCACCACCCGCCAGCAGCGCACCGTCGAGGCCACCCTCGCGACCCTCAACGAGGCCGGCTCCGAACTGGTCGGCCCGCTGATCGTCACGGTCGGCAAGATCGTCGGACAGCGGAACAAGCTGTCGTGGTGGGAATCTCGTGCCCTGTACGGCTGGACCGTCCTGGTGCCGCGCACCAAGGAACAGGCCGCCGACATGAGCAACCGGCTCGTCACGCACGGCGCCATCCCCATCGAGGTGCCGACCATCGCTGTCGAACCGCCCCGCAGCCCCGCCCAGATGGAGCGGGCCGTCAAGGGCCTCGTCGACGGCCGCTTCCAGTGGGTGGTGTTCACCTCCACCAATGCGGTCCGCGCCGTGTGGGAGAAGTTCGAGGCGTTCGGCCTCGACGCCCGCGCCTTCTCCGGCGTGAAGATCGCCTGCGTCGGTGAAGCCACCGCGGAGAAGGTCCGCTCGTTCGGCATCACCCCGGAACTGCTGCCGTCCGGGGAGCAGTCCAGCGAAGGCCTGCTCGCCGACTTCCCGCCGTACGACGAGGTGTTCGACCCCGTCAACCGGGTCCTGCTGCCGCGCGCCGACATCGCCACCGAAACCCTCGCCGAAGGCCTGCGCGAACGTGGCTGGGAGATCGACGACGTCACCGCCTACCGCACCGTCCGGGCTGCGCCGCCGCCGGCCGAGACCCGCGAAATGATCAAGACGGGTGGCTTCGACGCCGTGTGCTTCACGTCGTCGTCGACCGTGCGCAACCTCGTCGGCATCGCCGGCAAGCCGCACGCCCGCACGATCGTCGCGTGCATCGGCCCCAAGACCGCCGAGACCGCCATCGAGTTCGGTCTGCGTGTCGACGTCCAGCCGGAGACCGCGCAGATGGGTCCCCTCGTCGAGGCCCTCGCCGAGCACGCCGCCCGACTGCGTGCCGAGGGCGCACTGCCCCCGCCGCGCAAGAAGTCCCGCGCCCGGCGCTGACGCACCCTGTGTGCCTTTCCGGTAGTCGGTTACTACCGGAAAGGCACACAAGGCCCGACCGAAGGGAGGGCTGCGGCCCCCATGTTCCCCACTCGTCGTCCCCGCCGTTTGCGGGGGACGTCGGCGATGCGCCGACTGGTTGCCGAAACCTCTTTGGAGCCACGGCATCTGGTGTTGCCGATGTTCGTCGCGGACGGTATCGATGCGCCGCGCGAGATTTCGTCGATGCCGGGCGTCGTCCAGCACACTCTCGATTCGTTGCGGGCGGCTGCGACCGACGCCGTGGCCGCCGGGGTGGGCGGGCTGATGCTGTTCGGGGTGCCGCGTGAGGAGGACAAGGACACCGAGGGATCGGGGGCGTCCGATCCGGACGGCATCCTCAACCGGGGGCTGGCGGCTCTGCGGTCCGAGCTGGGTGATGCGACGGTGCTGATGGCCGATACGTGTCTCGACGAGTTCACCGCGCACGGACACTGCGGTGTGCTGACCGACGACGGTCGCGTCGACAACGATGCGACCCTGGCCCGGTACGTGGACATGGCGGTCGCGCAGGCCGACGCCGGAGCGCATCTGCTGGGTCCGAGCGGCATGATGGACGGCCAGGTCGCCGCGATCCGCAAGGGGCTGGACGCGGCGGGGCACGTCGACGTGGGCCAGCTGGCGTACTCGGCGAAGTACGCGTCCGCGTTCTACGGGCCGTTCCGGGAGGCCGTCGGCTCGTCGCTCGAGGGGGACCGGCGCACCTACCAGCAGGATCCGGCGAACCGTCGCGAGTCGCTGCTCGAGGTGGATCTCGATCTGGCGGAGGGCGCGGACCTGGTGATGGTCAAGCCGGCCATGTCGTACCTGGACGTGCTGCGGGAGGTCGCCGACCGGTCGACGGTGCCGGTGGCCGCCTACCAGATCTCCGGCGAATACGCGATGATCACCGCGGCCGCGCAGAACGGCTGGATCGACCGGGACGCCGCCGTCCTCGAATCGTTGCTGAGCATTCGCCGCGCGGGCGCCGACATCGTCCTCACCTACTGGGCCGCCGAGGCGGCGGGATGGCTGGTATGAGCGAACAGTGGCCCGGACCGCCCCGGGAACCGGGGCGGACGCCGGACCCGTGGCCGGGCACGCCGCAGTACCCGGCGGGCGGCCCTCCGGCCGGGATGCCGCCGGTGACACAGGAACACAAGCCGGTGCCCACCGATGTGACGACCGCGTTCCAGCTGTGGCTGGGGGTTGCGGCGCTGGGTGTGGTGTATCTGATCTCGGCGTTGCTGTTCGTGTACAGCGACCGGACCACGTTCGTCGACCAGTTGATGGACGAGTTCGCGAAGCGGCCCGACGTGCAGGTGACGCGGGAGCAGGCCGAACAGCTGCTGGTGTTCGGGCTCGTCGGCACAGGAATCCTGATGACGCTCGTGCTGGGCGGTCTGACACTGCTGCTGGCGTTCAAGATGCGCAAAGGCCGCAACTGGGCGCGGATGCTGCTCACGATGGCCGGCGTGTTCACGGTGTTCTCGGCGCTGCCCACCCTGTTCGGGGCGGGGGCGGCGACCGGGGGAGCGGCGCTCGTCATGGGTGGTGCCGGGATTCTGCAGGCCGTCGTCGCGGTCGGGGCGATCGTGCTGATGCACCGCAAGGAATCCAACGCGTATTTCCTGAACCTGCCGCCCGCCCGGTGACCCCCGGTTCCGGTGATCGTGCCGGGTGTGTTCCTCGGCACCTGAGTCATGGTTCAAGATGAGATGGTGAGTACTCCGCCCCCGCCGACTTCCCGGACCCCGGGCACCGTCGTCGTCGCCTACTGGATCTGGGTGCTGTGCGGTGCCGCGATGGTGCTGATCGGGTTGCTCGCGGCCACCACGTCGTCGGCGGCGATCGAGGAACGGATCGGTTCGTCCGCGGACTCGTTCGTGTGGCTGCTGCGGATCCTCGGGGTGCTGTCGCTGCTGGCGGGCATCGTCGTCGGGTTCCTCGCGGCGCCGGCGAGTGGCGGACGGCCCCGCATGCGGAACGCCGTGGTGGCCCTGTCCGGGGCATTCGCGGCCGCGGTGACCGTGTTCATCGCACTCGGCATGCTCACTCCGGCGCTGCTGCCGCTGCCGGTGCTGCTGATCGTCGCCGACGTACTGGTGTACCGGGAGGGTGCGCGTGAGTGGTACCGCAGCAACTCCGACTGAACCGGGCGTCCTGTTCCAGGAATCGGGGGGACGCTGGCGGACCGTCGCCTACGGCCCCGTCATCTGTGGCGTCGCACTCGTGATCGAGTTGTTCACCGGGCCGGTCGTGCACTGGTTCGCGTTGCCGCTGTTCGCGGTGATCCTCGCCGGAATCGTCGCCGTGCAGGTGACGGCCGCCCGCCGGCACGTGAGTGTGTCCCTCACCGGTGAGACACTGCGGCAGGGCGCCGAGGACCTGCCGGTCGCCGACATCGCGGCCGTCCTCCCGGAACCCGACCTGTACGCCGACGAACCACAACGCTGGGAGAGCGCCCGCAGCCTCGGGGAACTGTCGGGGGTGCCGCGCCGGCGCACGGGGATCGGGTTGCGGCTGCGGGACGGTTCCCTGGTCCAGGCCTGGGCCCGGGACGCCGACGGTCTGCGCGGCGCGCTCGTCGCCTGCACGACGGGGACGCGGCCGTGAAGCGGGGTGTGGTGGAGATCGTGGCCGTCGCCGCGGCCGTGGTGCTCGCGGTGATGTGCTGGCGGCAGGGCACGACGACCGCCGAGTTCGGGCCGCTGCTGCCGGGGGCGCCGTCGTACACCGTCACGCAGTACTCGGGCAGCTGGATCGGCGCCGCCTTCGGGGCGGTCCTCGTAGCGGGCCTGCTCGCACTCGACGCGGGACGCCGTCTCGCCCCCTCCCGGAAGGTACCCGTAGGGGGTATCATGGGGTCATGAACGGATACACCCCGCAGCAGGACGACCTCCTCAAACGTCTGCGGCGCATCGAGGGACAGGTGCAGGGCATCTCCCGCATGATCGCCGACGACCGCTACTGCATCGACGTGCTCACCCAGGTCTCGGCCGCAACCTCGGCCCTGCAGTCGGTGTCGCTGAAACTGCTCGAGGCGCACCTCGCAGGCTGCGTCGTCGAAGCCGCGAAGAAGGGCGGCCCCGAAGCCGACGCGAAGGTCAAGGAAGCGTCCGACGCCATCGCCCGTCTCGTGAAGTCCTGAAGTGGCATCCTGAAACGGAACCCCGCAGGGGAACTCAGGGAGGAGACCGTCGTGCAACACGCCTACACCGTCACCGGCATGACCTGCCAGCACTGCGCCGCCGCCGTCACCGAGGAACTACGCGAAATCGCCGGAGTGCAGAACGTCGACGTCGATGTCGACTCGGGTCGCGTCGTCGTCACCAGCACCGGTCCGCTCGACACGATCTCCGTCGCCGCCGCCGTCAAGGAAGCCGGCTACGAACTCGTGCCCTGACCCAGGGCCCGCTGCAGGACGTCGAGGGACTCGGCGTCGAGCTCCCCGCCCGGTAGATTCACCGCCCAGTCGAAGCCGTCGGCCGACCAGCGGTGGATCGTGCCGTGCCAGTGCAGCGTCCACGGCCCGCCGGATGCCGGGCGGCGGGCCAGCATCAGATGCATCGGTCCGGCCCCGACGGCGGCCTGGAAGGCGCCGCTGTCCTCGTCGAGTTCGAGTATCCGATCGACGGACAGCATGGCCGGAATCCGCAGCGTCGGTAGCGCGTCCGCGACATGGGTACGGAACCAGTCCAGCGCGTTCGCACGCTCGGCGCGGTGCCGCTCGGAGCGGGCGCGTCCCTCCTCGTCGAAGTCACGCGACGGCCCGGTCCACGTGAACACCGCCGGATCGATCGGTTCGCCGACCGTGACCTCGGTGTAGGCGATGCGGTGCCCGCCCTCGGTGTTGCTCTCGGAGAGCACGGCCCCGCTCTCCCGGTCGACCACCAGGCGCAGCAGCCCCTGCTTGCGGGGTGGTGGTGCGAGATCGACCACCCAGCAGTCCCGGCCGAGGAACTCGGTGTCCCCGATCGGACCGGCCGGGCGGGTGTAGTCGTCGCCGACCCAGTCGCGGGCGTCCCGAGCGAACACCAGCTCGCTGCCGGTGCCCAGGTAGCGGACGCGGTCCGGGGTACTGCTCAGGGGAGGCCGGTCGGTGTCGTCGAATCTCCACACGGTCTCCCCGTCCGTGACGAAGGTCGGTCGCCCGTCCGAGGTTTCGATGCGCACCTTCGCGCCGTCGCGCCAGATCCGGACGATGTCACCGATACCGACGAACACCGGTGCCGGACCGGCGTACGCGAAATTGACCCGCTCCGGCTCGTCCGGTGTTCTCCGGATCACACCCCGGATCGGGAGGCGCGGCCCGTCGGCCATGGTCACCAGCACTTCCACCCACGTCGTCATCGCAGTCGCTCCACGGTGTCCAGTGTGCCCCGTGTATCCGGAAACATCCTGTCGCCACACGATTTTCGTGTTCGGGTGTCGAGCGAGCGCCGGAGTTCCGTCGTAGCGTGAGCCGCGACACCGACGGTGAGAGGGGCGATCGTGCGCGCAGTGGTCCGAGGCATGGGAGTCGTCGCGGCAGCGGCCGTGGTGGGGATCGGCTCGGCGTCGGCCGCGTGCGCCGAACCGGCGGCGCCGTTGCCGGATCTCGAGGTGACCACGGTCCTGGACGGTCTCGCCAGGCCGTGGGACGTGGTGGTCGCCCCGGACGGCGCGATCCTCACCGGTGAGCGGGCGGGCCGGTTCGTCGTGAAACGGGCCGACGGCAGCAGCGGCGACGTGACCGCCGACCTGTCGGACCTGTACGCCGAGGGCGAGACCGGGCTCATGGGCATCGCGCTCGCCGCCGACTTCGCGTCCAGTCGCACCGTGTACACGTGCCAGGGGCATCGCGGCACCGACGGCACCGGCGGCGGCTCCGTCGACCCCGGATCGCTCGGCAGTACGACCGGCAGCGGCAACGACATTCGCGTCGTGTCGTGGACGGTCGACCCCGGCTGGACGGCACTCACCCGCACCGGCGACGTGCTGACGGGCATCCCCGCCGGTGCGAGCGGACGGCACGGAGGCTGCCGGATCCTCGCGCACCCCGACGGCACCCTGTACGTCGGCACCGGTGACTCGGCGAATCCGACGGTGCCGCAGGATCGGAACAGCCTGGGCGGCAAGGTGTTGCACATCTCCGCCGACGGCAGTCCCGCTGCCGGCAACCCGGACCCGGGCAGTCCGGTGTTCACGCTCGGGCACCGCAATTCGCAGGGCCTTGCGCTGCAGCCGGACACCGGCCGGCTCTACAACGTCGAGCAGGGCACCGACCGCGACGACGAGGTGAACCTCCTCGAATCCGGCGACAACTACGGGTGGCGTCCGGACCGGGCTCCGTTCGTGTACGACGAATCGGTACCCATGACCGATCCCGTCCGGGTGCCCGGGGCCACCCCGGCCGTGTGGAGTTCCGGCAAACCCACCCTCGCCACCCCCGGCGGAACCTTCGTCGACGACGCCGCCTGGGGCGCGTGGGACGGAGCGCTCGTCGTCACCGCCCAGCAGGCGAAGAAGCTGTTGCTGCTGCGTCTCTCGGACGACGGCCGCAGCGTCGTCGAATCCCGGTCGGCGCTCGAAGACGAGTACGGCCGACTCCGTTCGGCCACCCGCATGCCCGACGGCAGCCTCCTCGTCACCATCGACAACGGCTCCGGCGACAAGGTGCTGCGGGTGACACCGCAAGAGTAGAGCGTCACTGCTCCAGCATCGCCGCCTCCGCGAACAGGTCCGGTACCCCCAGCCCGTCGACCACCGTCGCCACGTGTGGGCGCAGGGTGCGGCACCGTTCGTTGATGCCGCGCCGGACGGCCTTGGCGCGTTCGACCGACAGCATCCGATGTTCCATGAACCAGGCCTTGTCGTCCTCGATCACGGTGAGCGCGAACAGGTCGCACAGTTCGCCGAGCAACGCGCACCCGTCCTCGTCGTCGCACGCGTCGATGCCGGCGATGAACGCCTCGAGCACCACCCGGTCGATGTGGGCCCGGGCAGCGTGCAGTACGTGGTCCTGCACCACGTTGAACGCGTCGAACGGGGTGTCCTCCCGTTTGCGGGCCGCCTGCAGGCGCCGGGCCGCGGTGGAGAGCAGGTACTCCTCGCGGTCCTCGAACATCGTCAACTGGGTGCCACGGTTGAAGAGGCTGCCGTCCTCCTCGTTGTCCTGGCGGGTGTCGAGGATCGTCTGGATGATCTGTTGTGCGGCCGTATGTTTGCGGACCTCGTCGCCGAACGCGTTGGCGGCGAAGGCCATCCACTCCACCGGGCTCATCCCGCGCACCTCGTCGGAGTACTTGGTGAGCAGTTCCTTCGCCACCAACTGCGTCAGGACCGTGTTGTCACCCTCGAACGTCGTGAACACGTCGGTGTCCGCCTTCAGTGCGGTCAGCCGGTTCTCGGCCATGTACCCGGCACCACCGCACGCCTCCCGGCACTCCTGGATCGCGCGCGTCGCATGCCACGTGTTCGCGGCCTTCAATCCGGCTGCGCGGGACTCGAGTTCACGCTGCGCGGCCGGATCGACCTCGTCGGCCGTCTGGATGTCGTGCATCGCCGACACCAGTTCGTTCTGTGCGAACCCCAGCGCGTACGCCCGCGCGATGTGCGGCAGCAGCCGCTGCTGGTGCACCAGATAGTCCATGATCGGCACCTCGGGATCGGGTGTCGCGTCGTCGCCGCTCGGCGCGCTGAACTGGGTGCGCTGCAACGCGTACCGGGCCGCGATCGTGAGTGCCACCCGCGCTGCCGCGGCCGCCGAACCGCCGACCGTGACCCGTCCGCGCACCAGCGTGCCGAGCATCGTGAAGAAGCGGCGTCCCTTGTTCTCGATCGGCGACGAGTACACGCCGTCCGCGTCCACCGACCCGTACCGGTTCAACAGGTTCGTGCGCGGCACCCGCACGTGGTCGAACACGATCCGGCCGTTGTCGACGCCCGGCAGACCGCCCTTGTACCCGCAGTCCGACGTCGTCACCCCCGGCAGGTCGTTGCCGTCGGCGTCGCGGATCGGCACCAGCAGACAGTGCACGCCGTGCGTCTCGTCACCCACGATCAGCTGCGCGAACACCGCTGCCGTCCTCGCGTGCTCGGCCGCGCCACCGATGTAGTCCTTGCGTGCCGACGCGGTGGGGGAGTGGACCACGAACTCGTCGGTCGCCGGGTCGTACGTTGCGGTGGTCTCGAGGCTCTGGACGTCGCTGCCGTGCCCCGTCTCGGTCATCGCGAAGCACCCGAGCAGGTCCAGATCGATCATCGGACGCAGGAACTCGGCGTGGTGCCGTTCGGTGCCGAGGTTCTCGATCGCCCCGCCGAACAGGCCCCACTGCACGCCCGCCTTCACCATGAGCGACAGGTCCGACATCGCCAGCATCTCGATCGCCGTCACCGCCGCGCCCGGATCGGCGCCGCTGCCGATGTCCACTCCGAACCCGCGGTCGACGAACCCGCCGGCCGCGAGCACCCGCAACTGTTCGAGGGTCTTCGCCCGCGCCCGGTCCGGATCGGGGGTGACATGGGGCCGGAACTCGTCGGACACGAGCGTGGCCCGCGTCTTCGCCCGCACCTCCGCCCACCGGCCGTCGAGAGTGGTCCGCAGAAAATCCGCCGTCGTCGCCATGATCCGACGGTAGGGCCCTGCCGCGCCGACCGCTCGGGAAGCGGACACCGGCGACCTGCACGAACCGACACGCCGACGCCGTGTGATTCCCGACACCTCCTACACCCTGTCGTTGTCGAATTCGACAGAACTGGGACACTGGAAACCGTGACTGCTGCCTCCAGCGGGTCCGGCCTGGGACCCGATCTTCGTGACGTCCGTTCCGCTCAACTCTTCGATCGGGCGTCCAAGGTGATCCCCGGAGGCGTCAACTCCCCGGTCCGCGCGTTCGGTTCGGTCGGCGGCGCGCCCCGTTTCATCGAGAAGGCGTCCGGCTGCACCCTCACCGACGTCGACGGCAACGACTACATCGACCTGGTGTGCTCGTGGGGTCCGATGATCCTCGGCCACGCGCACCCCGCCGTCGTCGAGGCCGTGCAGAAGGCCGCCACCGGCGGGCTGTCGTTCGGTGCGCCCACCGAGGGCGAGATCGCGCTCGCCGAGGAGATCGTCTCCCGCGTCGCGCCCGTCGAACAGGTCCGCCTGGTCAACTCCGGCACCGAAGCCACCATGAGCGCGGTGCGCCTGGCCCGCGGCTTCACCGGACGCTCCAAGATCGTCAAGTTCTCCGGCTGCTACCACGGCCACGTCGACGCCCTGCTCGCCGACGCCGGCTCGGGCCTGGCCACCTTCGGGCTGCCCACCTCGCCCGGCGTCACCGGCGCGCAGGCCGAGGACACCATCGTCGTGCCCTACAACGACCTCGAGGCGGTCCGTGCCGCGTTCGCCGCGAACCCCGGCGAGATCGCGTGCGTCATCACCGAGGCCGCCGCCGGCAACATGGGTGCCGTCGCCCCACTGCCCGGCTTCAACGAGGGCCTGCGGGCGCTCACCACCGAGCACGGCGCACTGCTGATCATGGACGAGGTCATGACCGGATTCCGGGTCAGCCGCTCCGGCTGGTACGGCCGCGACGGCGTCGCCGGAGACCTCTACACGTTCGGCAAGGTCATGAGCGGTGGCCTCCCGGCCGCCGCGTTCGGCGGCCGCGCCGACGTCATGGCGAAGCTGGCCCCGAACGGCCCCGTCTACCAGGCCGGCACCCTGTCCGGGAACCCCGTCGCCGTCGCCGCCGGACTGGCGAACCTGCAGGCTGCCGACGATGCGGTGTACGCCGCCCTCGAACGCAACGCGCAGACCCTCGGCACGATCCTGGGCGACGCTCTCACCGCCGAAGGCGTCCCGCACCGCGTCCAGTACGCGGGCACCCTGGTCAGTGTGTTCTTCACCGAGAACCCCGTCACCAACTATGCGGAGGCCAAGGCCGCCGACACGTGGCGGTTCCCCGACTTCTTCCACGCCCTGCTCGCCCGCGGCATCTACGCGCCGCCGAGCGCGTTCGAGGCGTGGTTCGTCTCGTCCGCCCTCGACGACGACGCCTTCGCGAAGATCGCCGCCGCCGCCCCGCACGCCGCGAAGGCCGCGGCCGCCGCCGTTTCGCACTGACCCACCGACACCCAGGGACGATCATCGTGACCGACGCCGACAACGTGAGTGCTGCCGACCGCCCGCGCTCCGACAACTCCGATACCCGGACCATCGTGCACGTGCTCCGGCACGGCGAGGTGCACAACCCGAGCGGCATCCTCTACGGACGTCTCCCGAACTTCCGGCTGTCGGAGAACGGTGAAGCGCAGGCCCGGGCCGTCGCGTCCGCCCTCGCCGGCCACGACATCACGCATGTCGTCGCGTCGCCGCTGCAGCGTGCGCAGGAGACCGCGGCCCCGATCGCCGAGAAGCACGGCCTGACGATCGCCACCGACGCCAACCTCATCGAGGCCGCCAACGACTTCGAGGGACTCAAGGTCGCCGTCGGCGACGGCGCCCTGCGTCGGCCGCGGCACTGGTGGAAGCTGCGCGACCCGTTCACCCCGTCGTGGGGCGAGCCGTACCTGCAGATCGCGCACCGCATGCTCGCCGCGGTCAACGCCGCCCGCGTCGCCGCCGTCGGCCACGAAGCGGTGTGCGTGAGCCACCAGCTGCCGGTCTGGACCCTGCGCCGCTTCCTGCAGGGCGAACGTCTCTGGCACGATCCGCGGCACCGGCAGTGCGGGCTCGCGTCGCTCACCTCGCTCGTCTACGAGGGCGACACCCTCGTCGACATCGTCTACTCCGAGCCCGCCGGATCGTCGGACCCGAGGGTGACCGGCGCATGACGTTCCGTTTCCCCCGCCGGGTGGCAGCCGCACTCGGCGGTGCCGTCGCCACCGTCCTGCTGCTGTCCGGCTGCGCCGGTGGCACCGACGCCGTCGCCCAGGGCGGCACGTTCGAGTTCATCTCGCCCGGCGGAAAGACCGAGTACTTCTACGACACCCCGTCCGAACGCGGCAAGGCCGGTAACGTCACCGGACCCGATCTCATGACCGACGGGAAGACGACGTCCCTCTCCGATTTCGAGGGACAGGTCGTCGTCCTCAACGTGTGGGGCCAGTGGTGCGGACCGTGCCGCGGTGAAGCCGACGACCTCGAACAGGTCTACGAGAACACCAAGGACCTCGGCGTCGCGTTCCTCGGCATCAACGTCCGCGACCACACCCAGAGCAAGGCGCAGGACTTCGTCGTCAACTACGGCGTGACCTACCCGTCGATCTACGACCCCGAGATGCGCACGCTGCTCGCGATCGGCAAGAACTATCCGACCAGCGTCGTGCCCACCACGATCGTCCTCGACCGGCAGCACCGCGTCGCCGCCGTCTACCTGAAGGAACTGCTCGCCGACGACCTGCAGCCCGTCGTCGAACGCGTCGCACAAGAACCCCAGGACCAGGGATGACGCCCGACACTCTGCTGCTCGCCGACATCGGACAGACGTTCCAGGACACCGCCTCCACCGGACCGCTGCTGCTGGCCCTCGGTGCATGCGTGCTCGCCGGCCTGGTGTCGTTCGCGTCGCCGTGCGTCGTGCCGCTCGTCCCCGGCTACCTGTCGTACCTCGCCGGTGTCGTCGGCGCCGACGCCCCGGCCGTCACCGCGTCCGAGGCGCAGACACAGACCCGGACCCTGCGCGACGGCCGCCTGCGCGTCGCCGGTGCGGCCGGACTGTTCGTCGCCGGCTTCACCGTCGTGTTCGTGCTCGCGACCGCCACGATCTTCGGTGCCATCGAAGCGCTGACGATCAACCGGGAAGTGCTTCAGCGCGTCGGCGGTGTCGTCACCATCGTCATGGGACTCGCCTTCGTCGGGCTCATCCCCGCACTGCAGAAGGACACCCGGTTCGCGCCGCGGCGGGTGTCCGGGCTGATCGGGGCCCCGCTGCTCGGTGGCGTGTTCGCGCTCGGCTGGACGCCGTGCCTGGGCCCCACCCTCGCCGGTGTCATGTCGGTCGCCGCCGGCACCGAGGGCGCCACCGCACTGCGCGGCATCGCCCTCATCGTCGCCTACTGCCTCGGCCTCGGCCTGCCGTTCGTCCTCGTCGCACTCGGCTCGGCCCGCGCACTGCGCGGTGTCGGCTGGCTGCGCCGCAACAGCCGCACCATCCAGGTGTTCGGCGGAATCCTGTTGATCGTGGTCGGTATCGCACTGGTCACCGGAGCGTGGGACCAGTTCGTCGGCTGGGTCCGTGACGCCTTCATCTCAGAGGTGGTTCTACCAATATGACGGCCCCGGACACTGTGACCACCGAGCCGCCCGCGGGCGGTTCGACCCCGCCGCGGCAGTCCGCGGGCGGCCGCGTCGTCGCCGCGTTCCGCAACGCGTGGCGTGGCCTGACGTCGATGCGCACCGCGCTGGTGCTGCTGTTCCTGCTCGCGCTCGCCGCGATCCCCGGTGCCCTGCTGCCGCAGCGCAGCCTCAACGAGGGCAAGGTCAACGAGTACATCGCGAGCCGTCCCACCCTCGGCCCGCTGATGGACAAGCTGGAACTGTTCGACGTGTTCGGCAGCTTCTGGTTCACCGCGATCTACGTGCTGCTGTTCGTCTCCCTGGTCGGCTGCATCGTGCCGCGCTGCATCGAATACGCGAAGGCCCTGCGCGCCCAGCCCGTCGCCGCCCCGCGCAACCTCGGCCGGCTGCCGCACCACCATGTCGACACCGTCGACGAGGATCCGGATGCCGTCGCCGCCCGCGTGCGCAAGCAGCTGCGGGGCTGGCGCGTCGTGCAGCGGACCGGTGGCGCCCGCGCGAAACACCCCGACGAGATCACGCTGTCCGCGGAGAAGGGCTTCCTCCGCGAGGCCGGCAACCTGGTGTTCCACCTGTCGCTCGTGGCGTTGCTCGCGTCTGTCGCGATCGGCAAACTGAACAGCTACGAGGGCAACGTCATCATCGTCGCGGACGGCGGTCCCGGCATCTGCACCACCTCGCCCGCGATCTTCGACTCGTTCATCGCCGGCAACCAGCGCGACGGCACCGGGATGAACCCGCTGTGCGTGAAGGTGAAGGACTTCTCCGCCGACTACCTCGACAACGGTCAGGCCGAGATGTTCACGTCGAACATCTCCTACCAGTCGGGCGGCGACATCGCGTCGAACACGTGGCGCGACGCCCAGATCAAGGTCAACCATCCGCTCCGCGTCGACGGCGACCGCGTCTACCTGCAGGGCCACGGCTACGCGCCCACGTTCACCGTGACGTTCCCGAACGGGGAGACCCGTACCGAGACGTTGCAGTGGCAGCCCGAAGAAGCGACGACGTTCCTGTCCAGCGGCGCGATGCGCTTCGACCCGCCCGGCGGCATGTACCCGGACGACGAGGAACGCCGCAAGAACCAGATCGCGATCGAAGGCCTGCTCGCGCCGACCGCCGTGTTCCACGGCAACCTGCTGTCCTCCGGTTTCCCCGCGCTGACCGATCCGGCCGTCGCCATCGACGTCTACAAGGGCGACACCGGCCTCGACACCGGCCTGCCGCAGAGCCTGTTCTCGCTGAACAAGGAACTCGTCAACCAGGGCCGGCTCGTCAAGCAGGACCGCGTCAACCTGTACCCGGGGGAGAGCGTCACCCTCGCCGACGGCACCCAGGTCCGATTCGACGGCGCCGTCGACTTCGTGAACCTGCAGGTGTCGCACGATCCGGCCCAGCAGTGGGTGCTGGTGTCGGCGCTGACCATGATGGCGGGCCTGCTGTTGTCGCTGGTGGTCAAGCGGCGGCGTGTGTGGGTGCGGATCTACCCCGCCACCGCCCCCGGTAAGGATCCCGACACCGTGTCGGCTACATTGATCGAGGGTGAACGACGGACTGTAGTAGAACTGGGTGGTCTGGCCCGCACGGACCAGGCCGGCTGGGGTGACGAGTTCGACCGACTGCGTGCCCGGCTCCTGGGGGACCACGCATGACCGACCACACGAGCGCACAGTGCGCAGGAGATGAATAGATGACGATCAACGAGACCCTCGCTCGCTACAGCGACTGGTCGTTCGAGTCTGCGTTCGCGATCTATGTCCTCGCGACCGTGCTGCTCGTCGCCCGATACGCGTCGATGCGGGCCCGTATCGTGCAGGAACGCGAAATGGTCTCCGCCGGCGGCGGCGCCACGGTCGCCGACAGCGCCGATGTTCCCGGACGCGTCGTCGACCAGGGCGGCGGCAAGACCTGGTCGGAGAAGTTCGGCGGCATGGGCTACGCGCTGCTCGTCGTGGGCGTCGTCCTGCACATCGCATCGATGGTGCTGCGCGGCTTCGCCACCGAACGCTTCCCGCTCGGCAACATGTACGAGTTCGTCACCATGGCGTGCGCGGCCGCGGTCGTCTCCGGCATCGTCGCACTGCGCAAGAACTCCGACCTGTTCGTGTTCCTACTGCCGCCCGTGCTGATCCTGATGTTCCTCGCCGCCACCGTGCTGTACGCCGACGCGGCCCCCGTCGTCCCGGCCCTGCAGTCGTTCTGGCTGCCGATCCACGTCACGATCATCAGCGTCGGCAGCGGCATCTTCCTGGTGTCCGGTGTCGCGAGCCTGCTGTTCCTGTACCGCCTGAAGTTCCCCCCGGGAGAAGAGCGTGACGGCTGGTTCGGCGGACTCGCGCAGCGGCTCCCCGACGCGCAGACCCTCGACCGGCTCGCCTACAAGACCACGATCGTCGCGTTCCCGCTGTTCGGTGCCGGCATCATCCTCGGTGCGATCTGGGCCGAAGCCGCATGGGGTCGCTTCTGGGGCTGGGACCCGAAGGAAACCGTCTCCTTCATCACCTGGGTCGTCTACGCCGCCTACCTGCACGCCCGCGCAACGTCGGGCTGGCGCGACACCAAGGCCGCCTGGATCAACGTCGTCGGCTTCGTCGCGATGCTGTTCAACCTGTTCATCATCAACATGGTGGTCTCCGGTCTGCACTCCTACGCCGGCCTGAACTGACCACGCCGGCCCGGGTGCCCGGTTCGGGTGCCCGGGCCCGGAAACGGCTGAAGGGACCCTTCGCACGCTGGGAGCGTACGAAGGGTCCCTTCAGTCGACTCGACAGACCGTCCCGACCGGCTGTCCTGGCGCCGACCCGGGGGTCAGGCGTCCGGATCGGTCGGACGATCGGTTCCCGATTGGCGGCGGTGGTTGTCTCGATCCACACGCCACAGGAACTCGGGGTCGTCGTCCGGTCCGACGACGCGTCCGTCCGTGCGCGTACCTCTGCCGCCACGGAGGGTGGCAGTGGTGGCGGTCGGTCCGAACGCTTTCCAGAACAAGACAGCGAGCGTTACCAGGCCGATGAGAGCCAACAGGTAGATCACGGTGCACCTCCACTCACGAGGGTAGCCGTGTCCGGGCGGTCCCGGCACCTACCTGTCGGCTGCTCGTCAGGAGTGGTGGGCTTCGGTCGTCAGGGAGGACAGCAACGCCATCACCTCGGCCTCGCGGAACCGCCGGTGTCCTCCGGGGGTGCGCAGAGATCCGAGTCGGCCGGCGTGTGCCCAACGCGTGACGGTCTTGGGGTCGACATGGAACAGTGCGGCGACCTGGCCCGGGGTCAGCAGGGCTTCCTTGGCGCCGTTGTAGGTGGGTGCGCTCATCGATCCTCCAAGGTTCGGGGCCGTCCAGGACGGGCGGCCGAGGGGATTCGGTACCGGTTCGGTTTCCGACCCGGCTTCGACATCGTGACACCAAACCCCCCAGGTACTCGAACAATCTAAAGATGGTAAAGCGGAGGTAATAGACAAAACGGACGTGTTGGGCGCCTCTTCACCGGTGTGATCACGAGAACCCGTGAACGCCGGACATGTGTCCGTTGCTCTCCTATGGTGGATCGTGACCTGTGCGTTCCCGACGGTAGGCTGACAACGTGAGTGATGCAGCGCAGAATCGTCCCGACCAGGCCGGTGGTACCGGCGCCGCCCCGGCCGTCACGACCGGCACCCTCGTCCGTGACGTCGCCCTGTACTCGGTGGCCCGCCTCGGACTCGTCGTCGTCCTCGCCGCCGTCATCCTGTTCGGTGGCAAGGCGTTCGGTGTCGACGTCCCGCTGATCGTGGCCGCCCTGTTCGCGGTCCTCATCGCACTGCCGCTGTCACTGGTGCTGTTCGCCAAGCTCCGCAAGCGCGTCAACGCGGACATCGCAGTGGTCGACGCGCGGCGGCGCGCCGACAAGGCCGACCTGCACGCCAAGCTGCGTGGCGAGGACCGCCGGTGACAGCTGTCGTCGATCGGCACAGCTCCCGAGGCTGGGTCCAGCGGGCCGTCCGGCTCATCGAGGCCGACACCCAGCGCAGCGCCGACACACACCTGCTGCGCTACCCGCTGCCGCAGGAATGGAACGTCCAGCTGTACCTCAAGGACGAGTCCACCCACATCACCGGCAGCCTCAAGCATCGGCTCGCCCGCTCACTGTTCCTGTACGCGCTCTGCAACGGCTGGATCACCGAGGGCACCACGGTGATCGAGGCGTCGTCCGGGTCCACGGCGGTCAGTGAGGCGTACTTCGCGAAACTCCTCGGCCTCGAGTTCGTCGCCGTCGTGCCGGCGAGCACGAGCCCCGCCAAGATCGCACTGATCGAGGCACACGGTGGCCGCTGCCACTTCGTGACGGACCCGTCGAGCATCTACGCCGAATCGCAGCGACTCGCCGACGAGACCGGCGGCCACTACATGGACCAGTTCACGCACGCCGAACGGGCGACGGACTGGCGCGGCAACAACAACATCGCCGAGTCGATCTTCACGCAGCTCGAGCGGGAGGACCACCCGGTTCCGGAATGGATCGTCGTGGGCGCCGGTACCGGCGGCACGGGCGCCACGATCGGCCGGTTCCTGCGCTACCGCATGTTCGACACCGGCCTGTGCGTCGTCGACCCGGAGCATTCGGTGTTCTTCGACGCGTGGTGCAGCGGGAACTGCGCGCCGGCACCGGCGTCCGAGCGGGGGTCGCGGATCGAGGGCATCGGCCGCCCGCGCGTCGAACCGTCGTTCATCGGCCAGGTCGTCGACCGCATGATCAAGGTGCCCGACGCCGGTTCCATCGCCGCGATGCGGCACGCGAGCACCGTGCTGGGACGCAAGGTCGGCGGCTCCACCGGCACCAACCTGTGGGGTGCGTTCGGGCTGGTCGCCGAGATGCTCGCGCAGGGCCGCAGCGGCAGCGTCGTGACGCTGCTGTGCGACGGCGGCGAACGCTACACCGACACCTACTTCGACGACGCGTGGGTGGCGTCCGAGGGTATCGATCTGACCGGCCCGACGGCGGTGCTGGCCGAGTTCGCACGCACCGGCCGCTGGACGGCGTAGAACGGGTCAGTTCCGCGGCGGGTCGATCGGGACGTGCCGGGTCATCACGATCCGCGGCGCGACGTCGTCGAGTCCGCGGGCGGTCTCGTGCTCCCGGATCGTGCGCAGGCCGGGGCCGAGGTCGTCGTCGGGGACCTCGGCGAAACCGAGCCGCGCATAGTAGGGCGCGTTCCACGGCACGTCGGTGAACGTGGTGAGGGTGATCTCCGGCAGTCCACGGTCGCGGGCCCATTCGGCGACGTGGTCGATCAGGTGTGCGCCGATTCCACGGCGGGCGTGATCGGGATGCACCGACACCTGCTCGATGTGGGCGCAGCCGTCGACGATGTCCACGAGGCAGAATGCGGCCGCGGGCCGATCGCGGTGCGCCCACACCCAGGCGCGGCCGTCGGCCCGGTACTGCTCGAGCCATGAGAGCGGGGGTGCCTCGTCGTCGGCGATCACGTCCATGCCGAGGCTCCGGAAGATCGAGCCCGCCGCCACCTCGATCTCCTGGAGACGAGACAGGTCGGCCGGTTCGGCGAGTCGGATCATGCGTCTGAACCCGGTCAGCCGCGCGCGACGACCTGCGACGCGATCGCGGTTCCGGCCGCGACGGCACCGACGGACGGCCAGGCGCCGATCTTCTTCGCCAGCGGATGCGACGCCCCGAACGCGCCGACGTACGTGCCCAGCAGTGCAGCCGCCCGGCCCGGCCCGGAGCTCTTGGCCCAGCTGTAGGTGCAGACGCCGCCGACCGCCGCGAGGACCGCGCCACCGAGTTGACGGTTGCCGCTCTGTCGTGCGACGGCGTATCCGCCGACGAGGCCGGCGGCAGCGAGGGCGGAGGTGGCGGTCTTGTTCAGCATGGGCGTGTTCTCCCGTTTCCGTGTCCTGATCGCCGCGTTCGGGGCGATCCGTGTCGAGGCTACCGGCAGCCTCGATCGTGCCCGTCGGAAGAACATTCCCGGACGCCGGTTCTCGTTGTGCGGGACGGGGACTGTCCCCGACGCCCCGTAGGTGGCCGAATGTCACATGGGTCCAGTCGGACCGAATGCATGTGACATTCGGCCGCCAGGGGGCCGTGAGGAGGAAGCGTGTCGTCATCGTCGTCGCGCCCGGCATTCCGTCCGGGACCGCTGCTCACTGGGAAGAGTGCCGTCGTCACGGGGGGTGCACACGGGATCGGGGCGGCGATCGCGCGGTCGTTCGCGGCGCACGGGGCACGGGTGCTGGTCGTGGACATCGACGACACGGCCGCGGGTGCACTGGCATTCGACGCCGGTGCCGGCGGGTCGATCGAGGTGCTCGGTCACGACGTCCGCGAGACGACGGTGCCGGATGCGGTCACCGGGTTCGAACCGGATGTGCTGGTCAACAATGTCGGTCATTTCCTGCGTCCGCCGCGGCTGTTCGCGGAGACCGAACCGGACTTCTGGGCGCAGATGGGGGCGATCAACCTCGATCACGTGCTGCGGTGGACGCATGCGGTGCTGCCGGGGATGGCGGAGCGCGGCCGGGGCGGTTCGGTCGTCAACCTGACGACCGTCGAGGCGCATCGCGCGATTCCCGGGCACAGCGTGTACGCCGCGTACAAGGCGGCGGTGACGCAGTTCGGTCGCAGTCTGGCCGTGGAGACCGGTCCGATCGGGGTGCGGGTCAATGCGATCGCGCCGGATCTGATCGAGTCGGTGCAGGTGCCGTACACGGACATGCTGTCGGAGGCGGAGTGGGAGCAGTGGCCGGCGTGGGCGCCGCTGGGTGGGCCGGGGCAGTCGGACGACGTCGCGGGGGCGGCGCTGTTCCTCGCGTCGGATCTGAGCCGGTACACGACCGGGACGACGGTGCACGTGGACGGCGGTACGTTCGCGGCGGGCGGGTGGTTCGCGAAGCCTGAGGGCGGCTGGACGAATCGGCCCCGTCACGCTTAACCTACGCAACCGTAGGTTGTGTACTCTCGGGCTCGGATGGGGGACATCCGGACGAGAGGTGCACACATGGCGCGGCCCGCGGTCACGCTCGACAACTACGACGACGTCTACCGCTACTACCTGGATCATCGGCAGAATCTGCTGTCGGCGCGGATCGCGTACGCGGCGCTCAGTGCCCGGTTCCGGCCGCGGGTGCACTACGCGGACGGGGCGCGGGAGCGGTTGCAGGCGCTGCTCGCGTCCGGGACCCGGCTGATCGTCGTCGCCAACCATCTGACGGACCGGGACCAGTACACGCTCGCCGCGACCGCGTGGCAGACGCCGCTGCGGAGCGTGATCGGACGCACCCGGGTGCTCGCGAAGGACGAACTGTTCACCGATCCGCGGTTGCGGCGGGCGATCGATCTGATGGGGTCGATTCCGGTGTTCCGCAGCCAGAACCACGGACTGCGGGCCGTGGCCGACGCGGGTCGCCGGATGATGGACGTCTCGGCGCAGCGGCTGCAGCGCGGCGATGTGCTCGCGATCTTCCCGGAGGGCACGTGCAACGACGGTGATCCACGCCGGATCCAGCGGCTGAACACCGGTGTCGGGCACATTGCGGTGAAGGCCCGCAAGCTCGGTGCCCCGCCGGCGCTGCTGGCGCTCGGGATCGCGTACGGGCCGGATCCGTCGGTGCGTGGCAGTGCCGACGTCTACGTCGGCGACCCTGTTCTCGAGTTGCCGACGACGCCGATGGACATCACCCGGGCCGTCGCCGAGCAGTTGCAGGCCGCGGTGGACGACGTGCGGGCGGTGCGCTGACCCGGCCGGTCACTGTGTGGCGGCGCGGTAGGCGTCGAAACAGCCCTCGGTGAACAGGTTCCGGTCGAGTTCGCCGACCGCGACGACGCCGCCGCGGAGCCAGACCGGTCCGGACGCCACCAGGTCCGCGCCCTGCCGGCACCAGTTGTGGATCTCGTCGTCGCTCGGACGGTACGGGATGTGCTGCTTGTACATCAGGGCCTGGCTCTCCCCGTACTCGACGCCGGCGTGGTACGAGTCGTCGTGACCGCCGGCGAGCCGGTAGGCGAGATAGCCGGTGGCGGCGAGGACGACGACGGCCACACCCAGGGTGATCCACCAGGTGGTGCGGCGTGTCGTCATGCCGCGACCCTAGTGGAGGAATGGGTGGTTTGTCGTCGTTCTCCGGGTCCGGTGCCCGCCGCCACCCACCGGGACATGTCAGCATGAACGGCATGACCTTCGTGATTCGACTCGTGATCAACGCGATCGCCATCTGGCTGGCCGCCCAGTGGGTGACCGGCATCGACATCGCGTCGTCCGGGCACGGCACCGGCGGCGACATTCTGGTGTTCCTGGGCATCGCGCTCGTGTTCACCGTCGTCAACGCGTTCGTGAAGCCGCTCGTGAAACTGCTGTCGCTGCCGCTGTTGATCCTCACCCTCGGCCTGTTCACTCTCGTGATCAACGCGTTGATGCTCGAGCTGACGTCGTGGATCACGTCGCAGACCCAGTGGGGGATCAGCGTCGACGGCTTCTGGACGGCGGTGTGGGGTGCGCTCATCATCTCGATCGTGAACGTCGTGCTCGGCGCCCTCGTCTCCGACAAGCGCTGACATGACGATCCGGCGGGTGGTACCCGACATCCGGTCCGCGTCGTTCGAGGCGAGCCGCGACTTCTACCGAGACCTCGGATTCGTCGAGGTCATGAACCAGGGGTGGGTGGCGACGATGGCGTCGCCGTCGAACCCGACCGCGCAGGTGACGTTCATGGGCGACGACGCGACCGCCCCCGTCCACCCGGACGTGAGCATCGAGGTGGACGACGTGGACGCCGTCCACGCGGCGATGGTCGCGCGGGGCGCCGAGATCGTGCACCCGCTGCAGGACGAGGAGTGGGGGGTGCGACGGTTCTTCGTGCGCGATCCCGACGGCACGGTCGTCAACGTGCTCGGCCACCGCGCCTGAGCAGTCGAGCGACCGGCCGACCGGGCATCAGGGGCCGGGGCCGCCGGGGTCAGCCCAGACCGAGGGCGAGCCCGGTGGCCGTGGCCCACACCAGCATCGACTGACCGGTGACCGCGAGGGCGGGGATCAGTGCGGGGCCGCGGCCTCCGGTACGCACGGGGGTGTTGGCCTTGACCGCCAGGGGCAGGGCCAGCAGGCCCACCAGCGCCCACGGCGTCCGCACGACGAGCGCGAGCGTGACGACGAACGGGGCGACCAGCAGCACCAGGTGCAGGATCCGGGTGCGGGCGTCGCCGAGAGTGACTGCGAGCGTGATCTTTCCGGATTCGGTGTCGGTGGGGATGTCGCGCAGGTTGTTCGCGACCAGGACCGCGCTCGAGAACGAGCCGACCGCGATCGCGGCGAGCAGGCCCGCCCAGTCGACGCGCCCGGCCTGCACGAACTGGGTGCCGAGGACGGCGACGAGCCCGAAGAACACGAACACCGCGATCTCACCGAAACCGCTGTAGCCGTAGGGCTTTTTGCCGCCCGTGTAGTACCAGGCGCCCAGGATGCACACCGCGCCGACGAGGATCAGCCACCACGCCGACACCAGCGCCAGGGCCACACCGGCGACCGCGGCCACCGCGAAACAGCCCATCGCAGCAGCTTTCACCGATGCCGGGGACGCCGCCTTCGACCCGACCAGGCGCAGCGGGCCGACCCGCTCGTCGTCGGTGCCACGGATGCCGTCCGAGTAGTCGTTGGCGAAGTTCACGCCCACGATCAGCGCGAGCGACACGACCAGCGCGAGCAGCGCCTTCCACCACACGGCGCCGTCGAGCGACGCGGCCGCGCCGGTACCGGCGAACACCGGGGCGATCGCGTTCGGGAGGGTGCGCGGACGAGCGCCCTCGATCCACTGGGACACAGAAGCCATGCGGCGATCCTTTCACCTCCACCGAATCGGGTGGCTCGGCGGTCGAGTGCTCCCATAGGCTGGGCGCCGGTGTATCCCGTGACGAGCGATCCGACGACTCCGGCACCCGTGCGGCCACCGGTCGAGGTGGCGCTGCTCGGGGACGTCGCCACACGTCGTGACGGGAAGCTGGTGCCGCTGCCCGGTCCTCGCGCGCGGGCGTTGCTGGTGGCGCTCGCGTTGCGTCCCGGTAGGAGCCGCAGCGCGGGTTCGCTCGTCGACGACGTGTGGGGTGACACGCCGCCGCGGTCACCGGCGAACGCGTTGCACACCCAGATCTCGCGGCTGCGTTCGGCGTTGCCGGACGGCGCGATCGAGGCCGGGCCGTCCGGGTACCGGCTGGTGCTGGCACCGGAACAGGTCGATGTGGCGCTGGCGCGGGTACTCGCCCGGCGGGCGGGACAGGATCTGGCCGACGGTGACGCCCCCGCCGCGCTGGACGCCGTGCAGGATGCGCGACGGTTGTGGCGCGGTGAACCGGGAGCGGACCTTCCGGTCGGGGGCCTGGCCGACGCACTGGCCGGGGAGGCGGCGTCGTACCGCCGGCTCCTCGCCGGGGCGGAACTCGGCGCGCTGATCGCCGTCGGCCGATTCGACGACGCGCTGCCGATCGCACGGGCCGCGGCCACCGCGTCCCCACTGGACGAGACCGCGGCCGCCCGGTTGATGGAGTGCCTGCGCGGGGTGGGGCGTTCGGGGGAGGCACTCGACGTGTTCGCGGCCCTGCGGGTCCGGCTGGCGGGCCGGCTGGGCGCCGACCCGTCGCCGCACCTGGCCGAACTGAACGCCGCGATCCTGCGCGGGGAGGATGCGGCGGAGACGGGCGAGTCCCGGCCGCCGCGGTCGCCGGCCGGCGCGGTCGGGTTGCGGGCGGCACCCAATCGGCTGCTGGGCCGGGCATCGGATCTGGCGGCGCTCGAACGGCTGCTGGCGTCGTCGCGGGTGGTGACGGTCCTCGGGCCCGGTGGCACCGGCAAGACCCGGGTCGCGCACGCGCTCGGTCACACGGTGGCCGCACGGATGCCGGTCGCGCTGGTCGAGCTGGCGCCGCTGCGCAGCGGCGAGGACCTGATCGCGGCGATCAGCGGCACGCTCGGCCTGAGCGAGAACGATCTGACGCCCGGCGGACTCACCCGCACCCGCATCCACGACGCCCGCCGCCGGCTGCGCGACGCCCTGGCGGTGCGACCGTCGCTGCTCGTCCTCGACAACTGCGAGCACCTGATCGACGACGTCGCCGACGTGGTGTCCGACCTGATCGCGGCGAGCCCGCACCTGACGGTGCTCGCGACCAGCCGGGCACCACTGGCCCTCACCGCGGAGTCGGTGTATCCGTTGCCGCCGTTGGCGATCGAGGACGACGGCTCCCCGGCGGTCGAACTGTTCCGGGCCCGCGCGCAGGCGGTGCGCCCGTCGGTGCGGCTGGACGACGTCGAGGTGACGCGACTGTGCCGCACCCTCGACGGGCTGCCGCTCGCGATCGAACTCGCCGCCGCCCGGGTGCGCACGATGAGCGTCGAGGAGATCAACACCCGTCTCGCCGACCGCTTCACACTGCTGCGGTCCCGCGACCGGACGACCCCCGAACGGCATCGCACGCTGCGGGCGGTCATCGAGTGGAGCTGGAACCTCCTCGCGGACGCCGAACGTGCGACGCTGCGCCGACTGTGCCGGTTCCCTGCCGGATTCACGTCGGACGCGGCGGTATCGGTCGCGCAGTGGGGTGAGGTCCTCGACGTCGACGACGCCCTCGAAGGGCTGGTGAACCAGTCGATGCTGTCGGTGGTCGAACCGGGCGGCAGTGCCGACGCCGACGCCGCTGCTGCCGGCGCAGTGGGTGTGCGCTACCACATGCTCGAGACGGTACGAGAATTCGGCGAGGACCGCTCGGACGCCGCCGAAACCGCCGAAGTGCACCGCCGGACGGTGCAGTGGGCGGAGGACCTGGCACGGAACACGTTCCACGACTTCGTGTCCGGGCGTCAGGTTGCGGCGGCGCACCGGGTGGAGGCGGAACACGACAACCTGCTCGATGTGATGCGGTACGCGCTGTCGGCGAACCTGCCGGCCGCCGTCTACACGATCTTCCCGGTCCTCGGCGGCACGTGGTCGCTGCGGGGCGCGCATTCGGAGGTGTTCGCGTGGGCGCCGCGCGTACTCGAACTCGACGGTTCCGGCCTCGGCCCGGCGGACGTGCCCGGTGACCTGCTGGCGTCGGCGTACGTGCTGATCGCCGCCCACGCGGCGATGGGTCGCAACCTGCGTGCCACGGCGGTGGCCCGGACCCGGATGCGCCGGCTGTCGGCCGGCCGCACCGACCTCGGTCCGTCGTCGCGCGTCAACCTCTCGCTCGTGCTGATGCCCGGCTCCGGCCGGGGTCTCGCCCGGATGCTCGCGACGGCGGTCCGTTCGCCCGATCCGGGGGCCCGCAGCGCGGCACTGATGGCGCGTGCCTCCCTCCGGGAGAACAACGGGGATCTGTTCGGATCGGAAGCCGATGCGCGGCAAGCACTCGAGCTCGCGCAGGAACTGAACGACACGTGGGGCCTGGCGATGGTGCTCCAGCATCTCGGTGGGCTGTGCTCGCAGGCGGCCCGGTACGGCGAGGCGGTGGATCTCTTCCGGTCGTCCGCCGAGGGGTTGTGGGAGCTGCACCTGTACGACGAGGGGCTGCAGGTGCGGGCCTTCCTCGTGGCCGCCCTCGTCGGGGACGGCCGGATCGCCGATGCGCGCGCCGAACTCGCGGCCCTCGTCCCGCTCCGTGCGCAGGCCGCCGGTGGTGCGTCGAACGAGAACACCCCCGACCGCGCGTCGTTGTCGGCGAGTACCGCGGAGGCCGAACTCGCTGTCGGGGAAGTCGATCGGGGACTCGCCGAGTACCGTCGTGCGGTCGAGTACACCGGTGGTCTCGAGAGCACGCTCCCCGCCGACCCGCTCGAGATCATGCTCGCCGCGGCCGCCGTGGACGCCCACGTGCTCGCACACCGTCCGGAACCGGTCGCGGCCCTCGTACAGCAGCTCACGGCCGCGTCGGTGCAGCGACTCGGACCGTCCGGCTACCCGGACCTGCCGCAGACCGGTGCCGTGGCGTGCGCGGTCGCCGGCCATCGGATCGTCACCGGTACCGGCGGCGGTCGGGCGCTGCGCCTCCTCGCTCTGGCGACGAGAGTGCGTGCCCGACAGGACTATCCGTCGATGCAGCTCGTCCGGCACCTCGACGCCGCCCGATCCGTGGTCGGCCCGGACGCCGTCGCGGCGGCGCTGACGTCCGTGCAGGGGACGCCGCGCGCCGCCGCGCACCGTGAGATCCTCGACCTGCTCGCCGAGATCCCGTGACCGGTCAGGTCCGGCGCATGTAGGTGCGCACCGTCAGCGGTGCCAGGACGGCGACGAGGATCGCGGCCCCGAGCAGCGCCCACACCACGGAGATCCCGACGTACCCGTCGTTCGCGAGGTCGCGGACCGCCGTCACCAGGTGCGACACCGGGTTGACCTGTACGAACGCCTGCATCCAACCGGGCATCGTCTCGGCCGGCACGAACGCGTTCGACATGAACGTGAGCGGGAACAGGACCAGCATCGAAATGCCCTGCACCGCAGATGCTTTGCTCATCAGAACGCCCATGAGAGCGAAGATCCAGCTGATCGCGAACGCACACACCAGGACCAGCAGTGCCGCGGCCGCCACCCCGACGAACCCGCCGCCCGGCCGGTACCCCATCGCGATACCGACACCGATCGTCAGCGTCGTCGCGATGAGATAGCGCACGACATCGGCGAGCAACGCCCCCGACAGCGGTGCGATGCGGGCGATCGGCAACGACTTGAACCGGTCGAACACTCCCTTGTCCATGTCCTCGCGCAGCTGGGTGCCCGTCACGATCGACGCCGTGATCACGGTCTGCACCAGGATGCCGGGGATGATGATCGGCAGGTACGACTGCACGTCACCGGAGATCGCGCCACCGAAGATGTACGTGAACATCGCGGTGAAGACGAGCGGCTGGATCACCACGTCGAACAGTTGCTCGGGATTGTGCTTCAACTTGAGGATCCCGCGATACGCCATCGTGAAACTGTGGGCGAACGTGTCCCGCAGGCTGATCCGGTCGACTGCCTCGACGGTCCGGGAATGTGCCTGCCGGGTAGGGGAATTCAGGGTGGTGGTCATGCGGCACTTCCTTCGGTCTCGGCGGTGTCGTGTCCGGTGATGGTGAGGAACACCTCGTCGAGGCTCGGCTTCGAGACCGTGAGCTCGTCGACGGCGATGGACCGGTCCCGCAGCCGCACCAGCAGATCCGCGGTGACCGACGGATCCTGCAGCGGCGCGGTGATCCGGCCCGACTCGGGGGTGACGGTCGCCGCGGTACCGAGAGCCGTGGAGATCAGCGTCCGGGCCTCGTCGAGGCGACTGCGGTCCGCGAGCGTCACCTGCAGGGCCGAGGTACCCACCGACGCCTTCAACTCGTCGGCGGTGCCGTCGGCGATCACCCGGCCCCGGTCGATCACCGCGATCCGGTCCGCCAACTGGTCGGCCTCGTCGAGGTACTGCGTCGTGAGCAGGACCGTCGACCCCTCGGCAACGAGTCGGCGGATCGTTTCCCACATCTGGGCGCGGGTGCGCGGGTCGAGGCCGGTGGTCGGCTCGTCGAGGAACAGCAGCGGCGGATGCGCGATGAGACTGGCCGCGAGGTCGAGGCGCCGGCGCATGCCGCCGGAGAAGTTCTTCAGCGGCTTCGACGCCGCCTCTGTCAGCGCGAACTCCTCGAGCAGGTCGGCGGCCTTGCGTTTCGCGGAGCCACGGCTCAGCCCCAGCAGTCGCGAGAAGATCACGAGATTCTCGGTGGCCGTGAGATCCTCGTCGACCGACGCGTACTGCCCGGTGACCCCGACGAGGGACCGGACGGCCGTCGATTCACGGACGACGTCGCGCCCGAAAACCCGGGCCTGCCCGCCGTCGGGGCGCAGCAGCGTCGCGAGCATCCGCACCGTGGTGGTCTTGCCGGCGCCGTTCGGGCCGAGTACGCCGTACACCGATCCGGTCGGCACGGTCAGGCTGACGCCGTCCACGGCGCGCTGCCGGCCGAAGGTCTTCACGAGTCCCACGGCCTCGATGGCGGGGGACGAGGTGTCGAAGTTCATGCCCCGACTGTGACGGCGCCGGCTTGCAGAGGCCTTGCACCGCACTTGCACGCGGTGCAAGCGCGGTGCCGGAGGGGCCCGTCAACTGCCCGTTCGACCACCTGCGGTGTCGTGTGCGAGCCACCACGCGCGCAGACCGGCCCGATCCACCTTGCCGGGCCCCCGCACCGGCAGCGACTCGCGCACCCGCACCTCCCGCGGCGCCGCGGTGACGTCCAGGGTTGCGCCCACGTGCGCCCGCAGCTCCGGCACCGACGGCACCCACCCGGCCTCCGGCACCACGACCGCCACCACCTGCTGCCCCAGCCGATCGTCCGGCACCCCCAGAACCGCGCACTCCCGCACCCCCGGATGCTCCGCCAGCACCGCCTCCACCACCTGCGGCACCACCGTGAGCCCGCCCGTCGAGATCGCCTCGTCGAGCCGCCCGACGACGGTCAGGACGCCGTCGTCCCACCGGCCCGCGTCGTCGGTGCGGAACCAGCCCGGCTCCGCGAACGCCGGATGCCCCGGCAGACCGCGATACCCCGACGCGACCATGTCGCCGCCGAGCAGCACCCGACCGTCGTCGAGCCGCACCTTCGCCCCGTCCAGCGGGACGCCGTCGTACACGCAGCCGCCGCACGTCTCGCTCATCCCGTAGGTGCGCACCACCGTGATCCCGGCGTCGACGGCGCGGCGCAGCACCGGTGCCGGTGTCGCCGCACCACCGAGCAGAACAGCGTCGAGGTCGGCCAGCGCGGCCGTCGCGTCGGCATGGTCGAGCGCCTTGACCAGCTGCGTCGGCACCAGCGACGTGTACCGGCGCGGACCCGACAGGGCATCCACCGCCGCCGGCAGCAGCCGCGGATCGAAACCGTTCGCGACGTCGACGACCACCGGCGTCGTCCCAGCCAGCACACTCCGCAACAGCACCTGCAGGCCCGCGACGTGATGCGCCGGCAACGCCAGCAGCCACGCCCCCGGGCCACCGAGCCGGTCGTGTGTCGCAGTGCCGCTCGCCCGCAACGCCCGCGCCGACAACAGCGCCCCCTTGGGTACCCCCGTCGTCCCCGACGTCGCCGGTACGAGCGCGACGCCGTCGTCGGTCTCGTCGATCGGCTCGCCCGGACGCAGCGCCGCCGTCAACCGGCCCGTCTCCTTCGCGTCCCCCTCGGGGACCGGCAGCAGCGGGGGACCGTCACCGCCGAGGGCGCGCCCCAGTGCCGGCAGGATCGAGACCACCGCGGGGCCGGACGGGACGGGGAGAACACGCAGCACCGAACTCACCACCCGATCGTGTCACGGCGGTCAGGGCCGGGGTCCGGCGAGCGGCCAGCCACCCTCCGCGAGATGGGTGCGCACCCGGTCCACGTCCGACTCGAGCGGCATCTCGTTGGTGATCTTCGTGATCAGCACCTGGATGTCGGTCTTGGAGATCGGAAGGTCCCCGTGCTCGACGAGGGCCGCGGCGACCACGTCCACCTCGTCCTCGGACAGGCGGCGGGTCAGCAACGCGAACAGCGGCACGTAGTCCTGCTCCGGGACACCGTTGGGGTATCCGGCGCGCAACCAGTCGACGATCGAGGAGAGGAAAGGAGGCAGGCTCACATCATGCTCCCGGTCTCGGTCCGTCAGTGCTCGCTGTCGGACGCGTCCTGACGGTCGTCGGTGGACGCCGCCGCATCGGAATCGACGACGGGCCACCCGCCCGCCACGAGATGTTCGGTGACCCGCTCGATGTCTTCTTCGGTGGGTTCCTCACGGAGCACCCCGGCAATGATCTTCTGGAGGGTGTCGTAGTCGACGTGCCGATCCGGATGCTCGTGTGCGGTCGCGATGGACAGCTCGATGATCTCGCTGATCTCCTCGTCCGTCAGCCGACGTCCGAGTACGGCGAGCAGCGCGAAATGGTCCTTGGCAGGAATTCCCTCCGGGTAACCGGCACGAAGCCAGTCCAGGACCGAGCGGAGCGAAAACTTGTTGTTCACCGGTGCGATCACTTTCACGAAGGAACAGCGGAGACGGGTACGCCCGTCACCGCGTTCAGAAAACGTGGATGCTGAAGCTGCTGGCGAGGAAGTCCTGCATCAACATCAGTATCCCAGCGGTGATCGCGATCAGTACGACCGCGAAACACGCCACCGCGCCGAGCTTGCCGGCCGCCGACGGCGGCCCGTCCGTCCCGGGCTCCGCACCCACCGACAGGGACTTCAGGCCGAGGGCGAAGATCGCCGGCAGCCCGGCGCCGAACAACAGTCCGACGAGGACGACCTGCCACAGCGAGTTCACGGTATCCGTGAGTAGATCCATCGGTCCTCTCCTCTCAGGTGCCGCTGGCGGGATGGTCGGTGTCGAGGGAACGCCCCGGACGGTTCGTCACGGCCGCCGGCGTATCCGATCCGGAGGTGTCGGCGGCAGGCGTCAACCCGCCGTCCCACTCCGCGTTGACGTTGTCGGGGTCGATCGGCTCGCGGCGCGAGCGCACGTACATGAAAGCGGACAGTGCGACGAGCAGGGCGAACACGACGAGAACGCCGGGAAGACCACCGATCACGTGGGCCAGTGCCCAGCAGATCGCGCCCACGATACCGGCCGACGGCAGAGTGATCAGCCATGCGACGGCCATCCGCCCGGCCACACCCCAGCGCACCTCGGCGCCCTTGCGTCCGAGCCCGGTACCGAGGATCGAGCCGGTCGCCACATGCGTCGTCGACAGCGGCAGCCCGAAATGGCTCGAGGTGAGGATGATCGCGGCGGACGAGGATTCGGCGGCCATGCCCTGCGGTGCGGAGATCTCCACCAGGCCCTTGCCGAGCGTGCGGATGATGCGCCAGCCACCCAGGTAGGTGCCGAGCGCGATCGCGACCGCGCAGCTGAACTTGACCCAGAACGGCATCTCGGCGTCCGCGGTGATCGAGCCGTGCGCTACCAGGGCCAGGAAGATGACGCCCATCGTCTTCTGGGCGTCGTTGGTGCCGTGCGCGAGCGAGACGAGGGACGCGGTGCCGACCTGGCCGACCCGGAACCCCTTGCTGCGGGTCTTCTCGGGGACGGCGTGGGTGATCCGGTAGATCAGCTTCGTGCCGACCGCCGCGACGAGCGCCGCGACGACGGGGGCGAGCAGTGCCGGAACGATGACCTTGCCGAGCACCCCACCCCACTCGACACCGTTCATGCCGATCGACGCGATCGCCGCACCGATCAGGCCACCGAACAGGGCGTGCGACGAACTCGACGGCAAACCGAACAGCCACGTCGCCAGATTCCACAGGATGCCGCCGACCAGTCCGGCGAACACGATCAACAGCAGAGCCTCGCCGCTGACGGTACCGAGATTGACCACACCCTTCGCGACCGTCGCCGCAACCTCCACCGAGAGGAATGCGCCGATCAGATTGAGGGTTGCCGAGAGTGCCACCGCCACCTTGGGGCGGAGCGCGCCGGTGGCGATGGATGTGGCCATCGCGTTCCCGGTGTCGTGGAAGCCGTTCGTGAAGTCGAATGCGAGGGCAGTGACGACCACCACCAAGAGAACGACAAGCTCTGCGGTCACAAGCGAATTGTGCGTATCGAACGCGTAAAAGTACAGCGAGCATCAGATGAACGGGCGGTACACCGGGTTCCGTTCTCCGGTCACCAGGACCGACGGTCCCGGGGGTGTGTCGACACTCACTCCGGGCGCCTTCGGTACCCGGGCGTCTTTTCGGTGGCCGCCACTGCCGAAGAGGCACACGGCGGGGCGTCAGCGCAGGTCGCGTCGGATGGGGTGATCTTCCGGAATCTGCACCAGCACGATCGGGATGTCGTCGGGGTCCGCGATCCACATCTCGCGCAGGCCCCACGGTTCGAGCTGTGGTTCCCGCACGATCGGGATCTCCGCCCGCACCAGTTCGGTGTGGGCGTCGGCGAGGTTGCGTACCTGCAGCCACAGGGCGCCCGTGAACCGGCACTCCAGCCCCGACCCGCCGTGCGACGTCACCTCGATCAGGCCCTGGCCCGCGAAGAACACCGTCCCGCCCGGATACTCGCGGGCGATCGCCAGGCCGAGCACGTCCCGGTAGAACGACAGCGTCACCTCGTAGTCGCGGGGACGCAGGATCGTCCGGCTGCTGAGAATTTCCACGGTCGTCCTTCCTTGCCGTCAGGGGCGTGACTCGTGACCGCGGCGGCCGTGTGTGCGCCGGGCCTCCTTCATCTCCGCCTCGAACACGTGCCGGTGGCCGGCCACGATCTCGTCCCGGACGGCGCGCTCGTGGTCCCGGAACACCGACCAGTAGGTGTCGTCGAACTCCTCGACCACCTGGAACGTCCAGCGACCGTCGAGGACGTTGCGTCCCACCAGGTCCGTTTCGAGCCGGTCCGCGGTCTCGTCGTGCCCGGCGTCGCGCAACTTGTCGACGGCGTCCCCGAGCTGGCGGTCCGCCCGGCCCAGGAGCTGATGGAACGCATACAGATGGCCGCGGGCCTGTTCGACGGTCTCGAGTGCCTCCGACACCCTGCCGACAGCCTCCACCTCGGCGTCGGTGACGCCGTCCGGGCGGCGGTGCTCCGGTGCCGGGCGTTCACGGTCCGTCATGGATCCAGTGTGCGGGTCGTGGCGGTACCGCGCCGGGTTCTCGAGGGATGCGCGGCGACTATCGGCGATTCACGTGGACTGCCGGACGTATTCCTGTTCGGGCGGGACCGGGTATCTCCGCAGGATCCTGTCCCTTTTCGACGGCTGCACGTTCACTCGCCGGATATCGCCGCCGTAGTGGGCGAGCACCCGGGGGTCCATGACTCGACGCCACAGCGGAGGAACGAACGCGAGCACCACCATGACGGCATATCCCGCGGGCAGCTGGGGAGCATCGTCGAAGGACCGCAGCGTCTGGTAGCGCCGGCGAGGATTGGCGTGGTGGTCGGAATGCCGCTGCAGATGGAAGAGGAAGAGATTGCTGCACGAGTGATCGCTGTTCCAGCTGTGCTCCGGAAGGACCCGGCCGGGCCTGCCGTTCGGGCCGACGGGGCGGAGCAGGCCGTAGTGCTCGATGTAGTTGACGGTTTCCAGGAGCAGCATGGCGAGGAATGCCTGCAGCAGTATCCACGGAATCATGTCGATTCCGAACAGTACGACGATCGCCGCGGACATCAGCACGCTCAGGGTCCACGACTGCAGTATGTCGTTGTGCACGCTCAGGAACCGGTGACCCCGGCGTTGCAGGCGGGCGGATTCCAATCGCACGGCGCTCACGAGTCCACCGAAGATCGCGCGGGGGAAGAAGACCCACACGGACTCACCGAATCGGGCACTGGCCGGATCCTCCGGAGTGGCGACACGCACGTGGTGGCCGATGTTGTGTTCGATGTAGAAATGCCCGTAGAACGATTGCGCCAACGCAATCTTCGCGAGCCACTTCTCGTGCCGAGGTTTCTTGTGTCCGAGTTCGTGGGCCACGTTGATGCCGATGGCGGCGCTCACGGCGAGAGTGATGGCCATGCCGGTCTTCTCCCCGGTCGTCATCGGCGCGAATGCGATGCACCAGAATCCGAAAAAGAAGGAGGCGTACTGGAGGGGAAGATAGGCGAAAGTGCACCAGCGATAGTACTTGTCCGCGGAAAGTGTGCGCATCGCTTCTTCCGGCGGATTACTCTTGTCCGCTCCGGTGAATGCGTCGATCAACGGTACGACCACCACGAACAAGTAGCCGCCGAATCCCCACAGCAGTCCCCAGACATAAGTGCCGAGAAACCAGGCTATGAACGGTCCCGCCGCCGCTGCCAGTCCGAACGGCCAGAGATAACGTTTAGGATCGCGCCACCGGAAAACATTGTCTTTCATTGTTTCTTGTGCCCCCACGCGTGAACTGTAACATCGGTAAGGTGGCCGGATGTGGAGGGGGTTCGGCCTACTCGTGTGACTGCACGTCGGACGGGACGGCTCGACCGGTCGGCGCACGGGAGGCGCCGATTCCTGCCCGTGTAGCCGACAGGAGGCCGGTAGTGCACATTCGATTCGCCGACGCGGACGAGATTCTCGAGTGGGACCGGCTCGTGCTGGCGAGCCCCGACGAGGGGACCGTCTACCGTTCGCAAGCAAATATCGACGGAATGAAACTGCAGGGATACTCGCCGGTCCACCTCGTGGTCGACGGGCAAGCGGTCACGGGATTCACTGTGCGGGTCCCGTTCCTGGGCACGATGTGGGTGCTGATCGGGCCGCCGGTCACGACGGCCGAGGACATGGTTCGCGCCGCACGGGCCCTGGCGCAGTTCGCTGCCGCGCAGAACGTGTCCGCCGTCAGGATGAAGACGTTGCTCCGGCACGATCCCGACAGCATCGCGTACCTCGAGCAGAACGGTCTCCACCGCACCGCATCCTGGCTGGAGGACCACACCGTCGTCGTGGATCTGACCGGGTCCGAGGACGAGGTGGCGGCGCGCTTCAAGAAACGTGCGAGAAAGTCCATTCATCGTGCCGAGCGGGAAGGGGTCCGGGCCGTTCGGGTCGACACCACGGACGAGAACTGTCGAATCTTCTACGGAATGTTGTCCGCGACCAGCGGTGGACGTTTCTGGATTCCGGGAGAGCAGGCCTCGTCCGCGATTCTCCAGCGTTACGCGAGTTCCGGGAACGGGCAGATGTTCTTCGCCGTCCACGACGGTGAGGTCGTGGCCTCGTCCTTCGTCACCACCTTCGGTGAGAACGCCCTGTACTTCGGTGCCGGATCCGTCCGAAAGAATCCCGGAGACCCTCGGCTGTGCGGCCTGGGGGATTCACGCGCTGCATACGCACTGCAGTGGGAGGCGATGAAATGGGCGCGGGAACAAGGCTGCCTCCGGTACGACCTGGACGGAACGCCCGCGTCGTGGAACATGGCCGACCCGAATCATCCACGGAAAGGCGTCGGCCAGTTCAAGACGGCCTTCGCCAAAGACGTCGTCGACTACATCGGCACCTATCAGATCTCCGCGAAGAAGATATCCGGATATGCCATTCGTCGTGCCGAGGTGCTGCGCGGACGGCTCGAACACTCCGTGGCAGTGAATCGGATTCTGGGCCGGAGTGTGCGGCCCAATCCCGATCATGTGTGGTTGTACGAATGAGACTGCCGCCTCGGGCACCGCGAGGTTCGCGTAGCGGGCTTCCCTGCTACGCGAACCTCGACGACGTGCAGTGCGAAATGATCAGTAGTACCAGGGGTACGGCGACCAGTCCGGGTCCCGTTTCTGCAGGAACGAGTCGCGGCCCTCGACGGCCTCGTCGGTCATGTAGGCGAGGCGGGTGGCCTCGCCGGCGAACAGCTGCTGGCCCGCCAGGCCGTCGTCCTGCAGGTTGAACGCGTACTTGAGCATGCGCTGCGCCTGCGGTGACTTGCCGTTGATCTTGGTGCCCCACTCGATCGCGACGTTCTCGAGTTCGTCGTGGTCGACGACCTTGTTCACCGCACCCATGTGGTGCATCTCCTCGGCGGTGTAGGTGTCGCCCAGGAAGAAGATCTCGCGGGCGAACTTCTGGCCCACCATCTTCGCGAGGTAGGCGCTGCCGTAGCCGCCGTCGAAGCTGCCCACGTCGGCGTCGGTCTGCTTGAACCGGGCGTGCTCCCGCGACGCCAGCGTCAGATCGCACACGACGTGCAGGCTGTGCCCGCCGCCCGCGGCCCAGCCGTTGACGAGGGCGATGACGACCTTCGGCATGAACCGGATCAGCCGCTGCACCTCGAGGATGTGCAGCCGCCCGGCGCGCGCCGGATCCACCGTCTCCGCCGTCTCTCCCGACGCGTACTGGTAGCCGCTGCGGCCGCGGATGCGCTGATCGCCGCCCGAACAGAACGCCCAACCGCCGTCCTTCTCGCTGGGGCCGTTGCCGGTGAGCAGGACACAGCCCACGTCGGACGTCGTCCGGGCGTGGTCGAGCGTGCGGTACAGCTCGTCGACGGTGTGCGGGCGGAAGGCATTTCGGACCTCGGGGCGATCGAACGCGATGCGGACGATGCCCTCGGTGACATGACGGTGGTACGTGATGTCGGTGAGGTCCTCGAAGCCGGGGACAGGGCGCCAGAGCTGCGGGTCGAAAGTCACGGACCCGAGGATAGGCGCCGGACGGGAACGGCTCGGCGCTACCGTGCAGGAATGAGCGAACAGGTGCAGAACGAACGCCGGATCGGTTTCCTCGACTTCACGCCGACCGAGGCCGGACCGAACTACGGGCGGTTCGTCGAATCGCTGCGCCGCCTGCAGGATCTGGCCGTCTCCACGCACCTGCCCGACACGGACCTCGCCGCCGTCACCGCCCGCATCGACGAGGTGAGCGATCTGCTCGAGCCGTACACGGTGCCGGAGGGACGCTCACCGGCCGGCTTCAACCGGCACCTGCCCGGGCGGGGCAGCCTGTTGCTTCTGCCGTGGCTGTTCGAACAGGTCGACGCGGACGGCGTCCGGGCCCGCGGCAGGTTCCGCACGTTCCACCGCGGCGGCAACGACGCCGCCCACGGCGGCACCATCGGGCTGCTGTTCGACGACATGCTCGGCATGATCGTGCACGCCGCCGGGCATCCCATCGCCCGCACCGGATACCTGCACGTCAACTACCGCAAGGTCACCCCGATCGACACCGAGCTGGTCGTCGAGGGCCGGGTGGAACGCACCTCGGGCCGCAAGATCTTCTGCACCGCCGAACTGCGCGACCTCGACGGCACGGTGCTCGCCGACTGCGAGGCCCTCATGGTCGAACTGCTGCCGGGGCAGCCGTGAACCTGCCTGCCCTCGACGACGTCCTGTCCCGCGTGCGGGTGGTGAGCCTGCCGATGCGGGTCCGGTTCCGCGGCATCACCGTCCGCGAAGCGGCCCTGTTCGACGGTCCCGCCGGGTGGGGGGAGTTCGCGCCGTTCCCCGAATACGACGACGCCGAGGCCGCGCACTGGCTGCGCGCCGGTCTCGAAGCGGCCTGGGTGGGTGCCCCGCCGCCGGTGCGGGACCGGATCCCCGTCAACGCGACCGTGCCCGCCGTCGCCCCGGACCGGGTGCCCGAGATCCTCGCCCGCTTCCCGGGCGCGACGACCGCCAAGGTGAAGGTCGCCGAGAAGGGGCAGAGCCTCGCCGACGACGTCGCCCGCGTCGCCGCGGTACGCGAACTGGTCCCGACCGTGCGCGTCGACGCGAACGGCGGCTGGAGCGTCGACGACGCGGTGACCGCACTGACCGCACTGACCGCCGACGGCCCCCTCGAATACGCGGAACAACCGTGCGCGAGCGTCCCGGAACTCGTTGCCGTCCGGCGACGTGTCCGGCACGTGCCGATCGCCGCCGACGAATCCGTCCGCCGCGCCGAGGATCCCCTGAAGGTGGTGCGGGCCGGCGGCGCCGACATCGCCGTCGTGAAGGTGCCGCCGCTCGGCGGGATGCGTCGACTGCTGTCGCTCGCCGACGAACTCGCCGGTCACGGTGTGCCGGTCGTGGTGTCCAGTGCCCTCGACACCGCTGTCGGAATGGGTGCCGGACTTGCTGCGGCAGCGGCACTTCCGGACCTGCGGCACGCGTGCGGACTCGGCACCGGGGGACTGCTCGCCGCCGACGTCACCGCACGTCCCCGCCGCATGTCCGACGGCATGCTCGACGTGTCTCCCGTAGTTCCCGACCCGGGTCTGCTCGACGAACTCGCCGCCGCACCCGACCGCACGCACTGGTGGCTCGACCGGATTCGCCGCTGTCACGAACTGCTCGTCACCAGCATCGATCCCCCGTTCGTATAGTGTCGTGGCCGCCCGAAATGGACCAGTCGATAACGGAGGCATGGAAAGTGGTTGCAGCGCTGAAGGACACCCTGCTGGACGACGCTCGAATTCCCGCGGTTCGCGCGGACGTCGAGGCGCTCGTCGACGCGGAGGTCTCGGACAAGAAGGGCGCGTCCGGGCTGGCGCTCAAGGGCGGCTACGGCGCCGTCAAGAAGGTCGGGCCGTCGATCGTCCCGGACGCCATCGAAGGACTCCTGCCGGAGTTCGTCGTGCGGCTCGACCCGTTCTGGCAGGAATTCGCCGGCAGCGGTGAGAGCAGCTTCTCGGCATTCCTGGCCGCCCGCAGCGATGCGGTCGCCGACGCCCTCCTCGGCGTCACCGACGAGCGCATCGAAGGCAGCGACAAGGGCGCGATCAAGAAGGTCTACTCGACGCTGCGCCCGTCGGCCAAGAAGCACGTGATCGAGGCGCTCCCGCGCCTCGGTGATCTGGTGCAGAAGCACGCGGCCTAGTCGCACAGCAGCGAGCCCGCCCGATGATCCGGGCGGGCTCGCTGTCGTTCGGGCTCAGTACGCGGCGTGTCCGTACCGCCAGTAGCCGGTGAAGGCGATGTCGGATTTGGCGATTGCGCGGTCGTTCACGAGGTGGCGGCGCAGTCCGGTCGCGAGGTCGGATTCGCCGGCGACGAACACGTACGGTTTCCCTGCAGGCAGGTCGGCGGCCCGCACGGTTGCGAGTGCCAGTTCCCCGGGTTTCGCGGACGGATCGTCGCGGACCAGCCAGTGCAGTTCGGCCCGGTCACCGACAGCAACGTCCTGCCGGTCGTCGGGGTGGGCGATCTCGACGTAGGCGCGGATCGGTAGGTCCGGGTCGGCGGAGCGCAGAATTCCCAGGATCGCGGGCAGCGCGCTTTCGTCGCCGACGAGCAGGTGCCAGTGGGCGTCGGGGGTGGGGTTGTAGATGAGGCCCTCGTCGAGCAGCCCGAGCGGATCGCCGGCCGCACACGATCCGGCCCACGCGGACGCCGGCCCGAGGTCGCCGTGCGCCGCGACGTCGATGTCGAGTTCGGGGCCGTCGCCGAAAATCCCGCCGCCGGGCCGGTATTCGCGGACGGTGTAGTTCCGCAGGACGGGGCGGACGTCCTTGGGCATCGTCTTCATCTGCGCGTACCAGAGCAGGTTGCCGGACGCGGTGGGCAGCCGGAAGCCGGTTCGTTCCCGGTCGGGGACGAACATTCGGAACCACTGGTCGTAGCCCATCGGGACGAAGTTGCGCAGTTCGTCGCCGCCGACGGTGACGCGGATGAAGTTCGGGCTGATCTGTTTGCTGCCGAGTACGTGCGCCGAGACGATCTCGCGCTGTTCCGGTTTGACGAACTTGGAGGTCTTGGCCATGGTGTCCACCCCACGAATCGGTTGTAAGTGTAGCCAACCCTAAATGACTGGTGTGGGCGCGGCGACCCCGTCCCCATGCCGCGTGGGCCGATGCCCGCCGCGTCTGCCAATCTGGACGACGTGAATCCGTCCACTGCCCAGGCCACCGCCGTCGTCGACGAACTGATCCGCGGCGGGGTACGCGAGGTCGTCCTCTGCCCCGGGTCGCGCAACGCGCCGCTCGCATTCGCGTTGCAGGCCGCCGACACTGCCGGACGGATCCGTCTGCACATGCGCATCGACGAGCGGACCGCCGGATTCCTGGCGATCGGGCTCGCGGCGTCCGGCGGCAACCCGGTCCCGGTCGTCATGACGTCGGGGACCGCCGTCGCGAACCTCGGCCCGGCCGTCCTCGAAGCCAACTACGCGCGTCTCCCGCTGATCGTGCTCAGCGCCAACCGGCCGTACGAGATGCTCGGCACCGGTGCCAACCAGACCGTTGAACAGTTCGGGTTGTTCGGCAGCCAGGTGCGGGCCGCGATCAGTCTCGGACTCGCCGAGGAGGCCGGCGACGAATCGCAGCGCGGCATCCGGTTCGACGAGCAGAACAGCCAATGGCGTTCCGCGGTGTGCCGCGTGCTGGCCGCGGCCCGCGGCACCCGCTCCGGCAACGCGGGCCCCGTGCACTTCGACATTCCGTTGCGTGAACCCCTCGTCCCCGATCTGCAGGCCCGCGGTCTCGTCCCGGGAGGCCGCCCGGACGGCGCGGCGTGGACGACGACGACGCACGCCACCCTCGACGTCCCGATGGACGTCGACATCACCGCCGACACGGTCGTGATCTCCGGGCACGGCGCCGCGTACCGGCCCGAACTGGCCGGGCTGCCGACGGTCGCCGAGCCCACCGCGCCGCTGCACGGTATCCCGCTGCATCCGCTCGCGTTGCCGCAGCTCAAGCCGCGGCAGGCGATCATCACCGGACGTCCGACGCTGCACCGCCCGGTGTCGAAACTGCTCGCCGACCCGTCCGTCGCGGTGTACGCGCTCACCACCGGGCCGCGCTGGCCCGACGTGTCCGGCAACGTCCTGGCCACCGGCACGCGCGCGGTGGTGTCCGGCACCCCGGACCCGGCGTGGCTCGACCGCTGCCGGCACCTGTCCACGCACGCCGACAAGGCGGTCCGCTCCCAGCTGGCGGCGCATCCGACGACCACCGGCCTGCACGTCGCGGCCGCGGTGCTCGACGCGGTCGGTGACGGCGACCAGCTGCTGCTGGGGGCATCGAATCCGGTGCGCGACGCCGCCCTGGTGAGTTATCCACGGACCGGGGTGCGGGTGCTGTCCAATCGTGGTGTCGCCGGCATCGACGGCACCGTGTCCACCGCGGTCGGTGCCGCGCTCGCGTACCCGGGTCGCACCGTCGCCCTCCTCGGGGACCTGACGTTCCTGCACGACGCGTCCGGCCTGCTCATCGGCACCGGCGAGCCGCGTCCGGAGGATCTGACGATCGTTGTGGCCAACGACGACGGCGGCGGTATCTTCGAACTGCTCGAGCAGGGGGACCCGCAGTACGCGGGGGTGTTCGAGCGGGTCTTCGGTACCCCGCACGGCATGGATCTGGCCGCCCTGTGCGCCGCCTACCGGATTCCGCACAGTCACGTCGCACTGCCGGACCTGACGGCCGCGCTCGCCGCCGGGAACACCGGTATCCGGGTACTCGAGGTGTCCACCGAACGTTCCGGGCTGCGGGATCTGCACGCCGCAGTCCGGGCGCAGCTGTGAGGCCGGCGTGAGCCCGCGCACCGCCCGCCGCACCTTCGTGGGGGTCGTCTCCACTGCGGCCGGGATCTCGGTACTGGCGGTACTGCTCGTGCTCGCGGCGTGGCGCAACGACCACACGATCGAATCCGACATGGGTACCGCCACCGCGGAAGTGCTGTCGGCGGGATCGCTGCGGTCGGCGGTCAGCTTCGTCACCCCGGACGGTGTCACCCACAACCCGAAACTCGGTGTGCTGTATCCGACGCACCTGACGGCCGGGCAGCGCATCGACGTCGAGTACGCGCGCAGCGACCCGGACCTGGTGCGGGTCGCGGGCCGGGACGCGTCCGTCGCGATCGTGCCCGCCGGATCGGTGATCGTGGGAACGTGGCTGGTCGCGGCCCCGATCCTGTTCGTGCTGCGCCGCCGGGCGACGACCGAACCGGAAGAAAACGGCGACACCGACGGTTCCTGAGACGTTCACTCAGGAAGGGTTTCTATTCTCGTCGGATGCGAACGAGTGCGAGATCGGCGGAACGCGCCGGAATGATGCTGATCGCGGCTGCGGTCGTCGTCGTGGGGCTCTACCTGCTGAAAGGAGTCAGCGGTGCGCTCTACCGCGCGATCGTCCCGCACACGGCGGAACTGCCCGGTGTCGGGCTGATCGCCGACGGCGGCCTGCTCGTCCTCGTCGCCCTGTACGCGGTCCTCGCGGTGTACCTGTGGCGCAACCGGCCCACCCAGCTCGGTGACCTGCTGGTCGGTGGCGTCGGCGTCGTCGTCGCGTACGTGCTCAGCGAGGTCGTCAAAGCCTTCGTGAGCGAGGACCGGCCGTGCCGCACCCAGGTGGCGCTACCGGACTGCCCGGCACCCGGCGACTGGTCGTTCCCCAGCAACCACACCGTCATCGCCGTGGGCATCGCGACCGTGATCGTCCTCGCCTCCGAGAAGGTGCTGTCGGCGCTGCAACGCTGGCTCGTCGTCGCACTCGCGGCCCTGATCGGCCTGGCCCGCGTCCTGCAGGGTGTGCACTACCCGCACGACGTGCTCGCCGGCGCCGTCGTCGGCTCCACCGTCACGATCGCCGTCGTCGTGCTCCTCGTGCCGTGGGCGCGCGGCAAGGCGCAGGCGCTGCGCAGCCGGGAACCGGCGGCGGACGTCGAGTCGTGAGCGGGTTGATAGCGTCTCGGACCGTGGCACACACTCACGGATCGCGGGCGTCGCTCGACAAGAAACCGCACGAGGTCGCGTCGATGTTCGACGACGTCGCCGAGCGTTACGACCTGACGAACACCGTCCTGTCGTTCGGTCAGGACCGCAGCTGGCGCACCGCGACCCGCGCCGCACTCGACCTGAAGCCGGGGGAGCGGGTCCTCGACCTCGCCGCCGGTACCGGGGTGTCCACCGTCGAACTCGGACGGTCTGGCGCGTGGGTCGTCGCCACCGACTTCTCCAAGGGCATGTTGAAGGCCGGTACCGGGCGCAACGTGCCGATGGTCGCGGGGGACGCCATGCACCTGCCCTACGCGGACGGCGTGTTCGACGCCGCCACCATCTCGTTCGGGCTGCGCAACGTCTCCGACTTCGACGCCGGTCTCCGCGAGATCGCCCGCGTCACCAAGCCCGGCGGACGCCTCGTCGTGTCGGAGTTCTCCACCCCGGTGTTCGGGCCGTTCCGCACGATCTACATGGAGTACCTGATGAAGGCGCTGCCGCGGGTCGCGCGCGCCGTCAGCAGCAACCCGGACGCCTACGTCTACCTCGCCGAATCCATCCGGGCGTGGCCGACGCAGGAGGAACTGGCCCGGCGCATCGAGGCCGCCGGCTGGAGGAACGTGCAGTGGCGCAACCTCACCGGCGGCATCGTCGCCCTGCACCGCGCCACCCGGTGAGTCCGCTCAGCTGAACGGCGTCCGCTGATCGAACCGCAGCGACGCCGCACCGGACGTCCGCCACGTGCGGGCCACGAGGTCGGCGTCCGCGTCGGTGACGAGGTTGCCCATCACCCGCACCGCGACGGCCATCAGGGCGCGGGACCGCAACGCGACCGGCCCCGACGCCGGCAGGAACCGTGGCACGGTCAGCAGGTTCGCGAGCCGACGGGCGATCGAGAACGCGCGACCGTAGTGGGCGCGCAGCAGTTCGGGCCAGACCCGGGTCCAGTCGTCGGCGTCGACGAGCCCGGCGATCAACCGGCCCCCCTCGAGCCCGTAGTCGATGCCCTCGCCGTTGAGCGGGTTCACGCACGCGGCCGCGTCCCCGACCAGCGCCCAGTTGGGTCCCGCGACGTTCGACACCGCCCCGCCCATCGGCAGCAGCGCCGACGCCACCGCCCGCACCTCCCCGTCCAACCGCCACTCGTCGCGCCGCTGCGCCGTGTACAGGTCGAGCAGCGGTCGCAACGCCCCCGACGCCGGACGTTTCGCGGTCGCGAGCGTCCCCACCCCGATGTTGATCTCGCCGGTGCCGAGCGGGAACACCCAGCCGTAGCCGGGCTGCAGCGTTCCGGCGGCGTCACGCAGTTCCAGATGCGACGTGATCCACGGATCGGTGCTGCGCCCCGACCGCACGTACGCGCGGGCCGCGACCCCGTACACCGTGTCCCGATGCCACTGCCGCCCCAGCTGCTTGCCGAGCGTCGACCGCACCCCGTCCGCGACGATCAGCTTCGAACACGTGACCGTGTGCGTGCCCGACGACGTCCGCACCGTCACCGACCGTACCCGGCCGCCGTCGGTGTCGACGCCGACAGCCTTGGTGCCCTGGATCATTCGGGCACCCGATGTGATTGCGACCCCGCGCAGTCGGTCGTCGAGTTCGGTGCGGGGGACCGCGCTGCCCACCGCGGGCAGGGCCCCGCCCGGCCACGGCAACTCCAGCTCCTGTCCCCAGCCGGTGAGCCGCAGACCCCGATTGACGACACGCCCGCGCACCCACTCGCCGAGCCCCAGCCGGTCGACCTCGGCGATCGCCCGCGGCGTCAACCCGTCCCCGCACGTCTTGTCCCGCGGAAACTCGGCCGCATCGACGAGCAGGACGTCGCGGCCGTCCCGGGCCGCCCACGCCGCGGCAGACGACCCGGCCGGACCGGCACCGACGACGAGAACCTCGGCATGCGAAGGGAAACGATCGGACGGGTTCGGAGAAGGATCGACCACCACGTCACCATGTTCTCAGGCCGACGCGTCGACCGCCCCCGAGGGCAGGTGTGGTGAATACCGGTACTACCGCTAGGTTCACTACCGTGGTTTCAGCGTTTTCCGCTCCCACGGGTGCGGCACCGACTACAGGAATGGGTACGGACATCGTGAGCACTGAGATGCCCAGCACGGTCGTCGCCGGAGTCGACCTCGGTGACCAGCAGCTCGCCGACGTCGTGCGCGACGGGCTCGCTCGTGTCGAGGAGCTCCTGGTCAGCGAGCTGTCCGACGGCGAGGACTTCCTCACCGAGGCGGCCCTGCACCTCGCGAAGGCCGGCGGCAAAAGGTTCCGTCCCCTGTTCACGATCCTCACCGCACAACTCGGCCCGAAGGGCTCCGACCCGGCCGTCGTCACCGCCGCGACCGTCGTCGAACTCGTGCATCTCGCGACGCTCTACCACGACGACGTCATGGACGAGGCCACCATGCGGCGCGGCGCACCCAGTGCGAACGCCCGCTGGGGCAACAGCATCGCGATCCTCGCCGGCGACTACCTGTTCGCCCACGCGTCGCGGCTGGTGTCCACCCTCGGCCCCGAGGCCGTCCGGATCATCGCCGAGACGTTCGCCGAACTCGTCACCGGCCAGATGCGCGAGACCATCGGTGCCCGCGTAACCCAGGACCCGATCGAGCACTACCTCAAGGTCGTGTGGGAGAAGACCGGGTCGCTCATCGCGGCCAGCGGGCGGTTCGGCGGCACCTTCTCCGGCGCCGACGCCGACCAGATCGCGTGCCTCGAACGTCTCGGCGACGCCGTCGGTACCGCCTTCCAGATCGCCGACGACATCATCGACATCTCGTCGGAGTCCGAACAGTCCGGCAAGATCCCCGGCACCGACCTGCGCGAAGGTGTCCACACCCTCCCGGTGCTGTACGCGCTCCGCGAGGAGAACGCCGACGCCGACCGGCTGCGCGTCCTGCTCGACGGCCCCGTCACCGACGACACCGACGTGGCCGAGGCGATCGTCCTGCTCGAACGGTCCCCGGGCATGGCGGCGGCCAAGGCCACGCTCGCCGAGTACGCCGAGCGGGCGCGCGTCGAACTCGCGCAGCTGCCGCAGGGGCCCGCCAACGACGCCCTCGTCCGGCTCATCGACTACACCGTTCGACGTGTGGGATGACGCCACACTGACGTAGCGTTCGAGCCGGCCCGGGAACCGATACTCCGGGCCGGCTCGTTGTCGTGTCGGGAGCCGCTGCGGGTCCGGTCGGGCGGCCAACAGGGAAGAGGCGAGTGGTGCACGGTTACGCAAACGGTGCCAAGACGTTCGGCCTGTTGGTCGGCATGTCGGCGCTGATCATCTTCATCGGCTCGTTGTTCCGGAATCAGACCATCCTGATCTTCTCGATCCTGCTGGCCGTCGGAACCAACGCGTACGCGTACTTCAACAGCGACAAGCTCGCCCTGCGGGCCATGCACGCGCAGCCGATCACGGAGGTCCAGGCCCCCGTCATCTACAAGATCGTGCGCGAACTCGCGACCACCGCGCACCAGCCGATGCCGCGGCTGTACATCAGCCCGACGGCCGCCCCCAACGCGTTCGCCACCGGCCGCAACCCCCGGCACGCCGCGGTGTGCTGCACCAGCGGCATCCTCGACATCCTCGACGAACGGGAACTGCGGGCCGTCCTCGGCCACGAACTGTCGCACGTCTACAACCGCGACATCCTCATCTCGTCGGTGGCCGGCGCCATGGCCGCCGTCATCTCCGGGCTCGCGAACATGGCGATGTTCGCGAACATGTTCGGCGGCGGACGCGACGGCCAGAACGCCAACCCGCTCACACTGCTGCTCGTCTCCCTGCTCGGCCCGGTCGCCGCGACCGTCGTCAAACTCGCGGTGTCCCGCTCCCGGGAGTACCAGGCCGACCAGTCCGGCGCCGAACTCACCGGCGACCCGCTGGCGCTCGCATCGGCGCTGCGCAAACTCGAACGCGGCACCCAGGCCGCACCGCTACCACCCGAACCGCGGATCGCAGCCCAGTCGCACATGATGATCGCCAACCCGTTCCGGGCCGGTGATCGGGTCGGCAAGATGTTCTCGACCCACCCGCCCATGGCGGACCGCATCGCTCGGCTGGAGAGGATGGCCGGGGGCGGGCCGTCGGACGGAGGCCTCCCGCCCACCCATCGCGAGTACTGACCCCGGCGTCCTCCGAACGACGGAAAACGGGCCGCCACCTCCGCATCTGCGGAAGGTGTGCGGCCCGTTCGACGTGCGGTACCGGCCCGTGGCCGGCCGCTGCCTACCGGTAGTTCACGAACTGCAGGGCGATCCCGAAGTCCTCGCCCTTGAGCAGCGAGATGACGGCCTGCAGGTCGTCGCGCTTCTTGCTGCTCACCCGCAGTTCCTCGCCCTGGATCTGGGCCTTGACGCCCTTGGGGCCCTCGTCGCGGATCTTCTTCGAGATCTTCTTCGCGTTCTCGCTGCTGATGCCCTGGACCAGGGTGCCGCTGAGCTTGTAGATCTTGCCGGACTGCGCGGGCTCGCCGGCGTCGAACGCCTTGAGCGAGATGTCGCGGCGGATGAGCTTCTCCTTGAAGACCTCGAGGGCGGCCAGCAGCCGCTCCTCGGTCTCGGCGGTCAGCGTGATCGACTCCTCGCCGGACCACTCGATGCTCGCCCCGGTGTTACGGAAGTCGAACCGGGTGCCGAGCTCCTTCGCAGCCTGATGCAGAGCGTTGTCCACCTCTTGACGGTCGACCTTGCTCACCACGTCGAAGGACGAATCAGCCACTGCACACTCCCAATTCACTAGCGGTCGGACCCGCCGCGGACAGCGGCGGTCGAGGTCGACGCTATCGGTTCGCAACCGCCCGTATCCACCCGGTTTGCATTTCGGGGGGTGCTTCGTTGTATTCTTCGATACGCAATCAGGGCGCTGCGGTGCCGTGAACGCGAACCAGGCAGGTTGCCCGAGCGGCCAATGGGAGCGGACTGTAAATCCGTCGGCTTACGCCTACGTAGGTTCGAATCCTACACCTGCCACACAGTTCAGCCCCGGTCCTGCACAGGACCGGGGCTGAACTGCTTTCCGGGGTCGCTGCCTCCCTGGTTGTCCCTTCCGTGGGTCTCCATGGATCGGGTCTTCATGGGTCCGAGGTCTCCAGGGGTCGTCCGTGTGGCCGGTGAGCGCGCCGGCCGGCTGCGGGACGCCCCCCGGGGGGCGGGGTCGTCCGGAGTGGCCGGAGATCTGCGGGAACAGGTCTCGTGGGGGCCGTTTTATCCGTGCTGACCAGCCAATTTGTATCTGACGCGAAGGTCTGTGTAATCTTCTGGAGGCTTCAGAGAGCAGAGATGCTCAGCAGAGCCACGCCCCCTTAGCTCAGTCGGCAGAGCGTTTCCATGGTAAGGAAAAGGTCGACGGTTCGATTCCGTCAGGGGGCTCGCTGGATTGTGGTGTCGCCGGTTCCGCGCGACACTCGACACCGAGGCGGTGTAGCTCAGTTGGTAGAGCAAACGACTCATAATCGTTGTGTCGCCGGTTCAAGTCCGGCCATCGCTACACAAGACGAATGATCCACCCTGATCGGTCACTGATCAGATTCACGCGAAAGAAGGCATCCCCGTGGCCTCCTCGACTGACGTTCGGCCGAAGATCACTCTCGCCTGCGAGGTGTGCAAGCACCGCAACTACATCACCAAGAAGAACCGTCGCAACGACCCGGACCGCCTCGAGCTGAAGAAGTTCTGCCCGAACTGCGGAACCCACCAGGCGCACCGCGAGTCCAAGTAAGTTCTTCTCCGTAAGTCTTACTGGAGTCGATGCGCGCGTTAGGTTCGCTGTCACACTGCCCTAACGAATGCGTCAACAGGGCAGGGGTGTTTCGCTGTGACGGAAACAGTCGTGAGGGTGGCCGACGAGGTGTTCGATCCCGCCGTGCATGCGGCCGCGATGGTCGGACATCACTACCGCGTCACCGACTTCTACGAGATCGGCCGGGAGAAGATCCGCGAGTACGCTCGCGCGGTCCTGGACATGCACCCGGCTCATCACGACGAGGCTGCGGCGAAGGGCCTCGGTTACGACGGCCTGATCGCCCCGCTGACCTTCGTGTCGATCGTGGGGATGATCGCGCAGCGCAAGCTGTTCGAGGAGATCGTCACCGGATACGACCTCAGCCAGATCATGCAGACCGATCAGCGGCTGGAGTTCCATCGGCCGCTGCAGGCCGGTGACCGGCTGATCTGCGACGTCTACCTCGAGTCGTTCCGTCAGGTCGCGGGCAGCGACATCATCGTCACCAAGAACATCATCTCCGATGTGAACGGCGAGCTGGTGCAGACCACCTGGACGACGCTCGTCGCTCGTTCCGGGGGCGAGGTGGACGAGAACATCGCCCACGCCGTCAAGGATGTGATGATGCATGACGCTCCGTAGATTCGAGGACGTCGCCGTCGGTGACGAACTTCCCGAGCGCGTCGTCACGCTGACTCGTGGCAATCTCGTCAACTACGCCGGTGTGTCGGGTGATCCCAATCCGATTCACTGGAGCGACCATGTGGCTCGACTGGCCGGCTTGCCGGACGTCGTCGCACACGGGATGCTCACTATGGGGCTGGGTGGAGGTTTCGTCTCCTCCTGGCTCGGTGATCCGGGTGCCGTGACCGAATACAACGTTCGGTTCACCAGCCCGGTGTACGTGGCGGCTGACAAGGCTGCCGAAGTGGAGTTCACCGGCAAGATCAAGTCGGTGGACGCCGAAAGCAAGACCGCAGTAGTCGCGATTGTGGCACGGTCCGAGGGTCGGAAGATCTTCGGTCGGGCCACCGCAACGGTCCGTTTGGCCTGACGGCCTCACGGATTGGGTTTGATCCGGGCATTGAAGTACACTAGAGTTTCTGTGGTTACTCAGGCGCTGCGCGCTGCCCAATGAGGGTGGCGCGCATGTCATGTGAACCCAGATGGGTCGATCGACTCGATCGGTCGGCCAAAGGGGCGTAGCTCAACTGGCAGAGCAGCGGTCTCCAAAACCGCAGGTTGCAGGTTCAAGTCCTGTCGCCCCTGCACCCGGATCGGCCAGCGACTGAGAGGAACGACGGTGAGCGAGGAGCGCGGTAACCGCGACGACAGCGTTGCCGGGTCTTCGGACTCCACACCTGTCGACGAATCAGTCGTTTCCGGTCGGGATGCCCAGAATCCTGCTGAAGAGAGCCCCACGAGCGCGGCCCCAGCAGGAAAGCCGAGCGGCAAGCGTGGCACCCGTCGTACCGAAGCCTCCGGGCCGGCCGTCACGGCCTCGTCCGTCAAGGCGTCCAGATCCGCCACCAAGAACTCCGGTAAGAGTGCGGGCAAGGCCCCCTCGGAGAACATCTTCAAGCGGATAAGCCGCTTCCTGCGCGAAGTGATCGCCGAGCTCCGTAAAGTCATCTGGCCCAATCGCAAGCAGATGATCACCTACACCAGTGTGGTTCTCACGTTCGTCGTCTTCATGGTGACGTTCGTCTTCCTTATCGACCTTGGTTTCGGCCAGGGCGTCACCTGGTTGTTCGGCTAATCCGGGGACGCCCGTCGGCGTTCCCGAACGATGTGATTGACGAGAGGAAGAGTGCCTCCAGTGAGCACCCCCGAGAACGACTCTGACAAGGCCCTGGCCGAGGAGCGCGTTTCGGCCGAGGCGGTAACCGAAGACGGTGTGGCTGCCGACACGACGGCCGACGACGACACCGCCGGCGAGGTCGCCCAGGACGGTGCCGTGGAAGAGCAGGCTGCCGACGTCGCCGAAGAAGAGGTCGACCCGGTCGCCGAGTTCAAGGCGGCGCTCCGTCGCGCTCCCGGTGACTGGTACGTCATCCACTCGTACGCCGGTTACGAGAACAAGGTGAAGGCCAACCTCGAGACCCGCGTCCAGAACCTCGACGTCGGCGACTACATCTTCCAGGTGGAGGTTCCCACCGAAGAGGTCACCGAGATCAAGAACGGCCAGCGCAAGCAGGTCAACCGCAAGATCCTGCCCGGCTACATCCTGGTGCGCATGGAACTGAACGACGAGTCGTGGGGCGCGGTGCGCAACACGCCTGGTGTCACCGGTTTCGTTGGTGCGACGTCGCGTCCGTCCCCGCTGACGCTGAACGAGGTCGTCAAGTTCCTCATGCCGCAGCAGGGCCAGAAGAAGCCCGCTGCCGCAGGTGCCGCAGCGACCGGCGGCGACGTCGCCGCACCGGCAACCGCGAAGCCGGCCATCGAGGTCGACTTCGAGGTCGGCGAGTCGGTCACCGTCATGGACGGACCGTTCGCGACCCTGCCGGCGAGCATCAGCGAGGTCAACGCCGAGCAGCAGAAGCTCAAGGTTCTGGTCTCGATCTTCGGTCGTGAGACCCCGGTCGAACTCTCGTTCAACCAGGTCCAGAAGATCTAGCGCGTCCCGCGGCGACCATCGCCGACCCGGGACCCACACACTTGCACGCAGTACGCAAGAAACACACCCCGTAAGAACAAGGAACGAAGATGCCCCCCAAGAAGAAGAAGCTCGCAGGGCTCATCAAGCTTCAGATCCAGGCTGGTCAGGCCAATCCTGCTCCGCCCGTGGGTCCGGCGCTCGGTCAGCACGGCGTCAACATCATGGAGTTCTGCAAGGCTTACAACGCGGCGACTGAGTCTCAGCGCGGCAACGTGATCCCGGTCGAGATCTCCGTCTACGAAGACCGGACCTTCGACTTCAAGCTGAAGACCCCGCCGGCCGCCAAGCTGCTGCTCAAGGCTGCAGGCGTCCAGAAGGGCTCCGGCGAGCCGCACAAGACCAAGGTCGCCACCGTGACCATGGATCAGGTGCGCGAGATCGCGAAGACCAAGCAGGAAGACCTCAACGCGAACGACATCGACGCCGCCGCGAAGATCATCGCCGGCACCGCGCGTTCGATGGGTATCACCGTCGAGGGCTGATCGCCGCGAAGCCCGCTCCGTCAGCGGGTTCTCCACTGTGGGAGGGCCGGCCAGGCCCGCAACCACAACTGAACCATTCACCCGGTATCCCGGGTGAGACGTAAGGACAGAAGAAATGGCAAAGCGCAGCAAGGCGTACCTCGCCGCCGCTGAGAAGATCGACGCGGACAAGCTCTACAGCCCCCTGCAGGCTGCGAAGCTGGCCAAGGAGACCGCGTCGTCCAAGATGGATGCGACCGTCGAGGTTGCCGTCCGTCTGGGCGTCGACCCCCGCAAGGCGGACCAGATGGTCCGTGGCACGGTCAACCTGCCGCACGGCACCGGTAAGACCGCACGCGTCGTCGTGTTCGCGGTGGGCGAGAAGGCCGCCGAGGCCGAGGCTGCCGGCGCAGACGTCGTCGGTGCCGAGGACCTGATCGAGCGCATCCAGGGCGGTTGGACCGACTTCGACGCCGCGATCGCCACCCCGGACCAGATGGCCAAGGTCGGCCGTATCGCGCGTGTCCTCGGACCGCGTGGCCTCATGCCGAACCCGAAGACCGGCACGGTCACCCCGGACGTCGCGAAGGCCGTCTCGGACATCAAGGGCGGCAAGATCAACTTCCGCGTCGACAAGCAGGCCAACCTGCACTTCGTGATCGGCAAGGCGTCGTTCGACCAGGAGAAGCTGGTCGAGAACTACGGCGCCGCGCTGGACGAGATCCTGCGTGCGAAGCCGTCGTCGGCGAAGGGCCGCTACGTCAAGAAGATCACGGTTTCGACCACCACCGGACCGGGCATCCCGGTGGACCCGAACCGTACCCGCAACCTCCTCGAGGACAGCGAGTAAGTCGCGATTCTCGCGACCTGATCGACATCGAAGGCCGGCACAGAGTTCTCTCTGTGCCGGCCTTCGGCGTTCCCCGGGTTCGTTCCCGGGGGAACAGGGTTCAGTCCTCGGCGCGCCGCCATGCGAGCATCGTCCCGCGCCCCTCCGCCGGCGCCCACGGCAGGAAGAGTGCGACGACGATCGCACACAGCACCACGGCACCCGTCGCGACGAGGGACGCGGTGTGCGCGCCCTGCAGGACCGCGGTCTTCATCGTCGTGATCAGCTGTTCACGCTGCGGTTCGAGCATCGAGGGGAGTTCCCGGTTCCGGATCTCGAGCACGCTGAGGATCGTGGACCGCGCGAAGCTCTTCTCGTCGTCGTTCATGAGGGACGCCGGGACGCTGTCGATGACCGGTGCCACCTTCCCGACGTAGTACGACGCGACGATCGACCCGAGCACGGCGACACCGAGGGTCCCGCCCACCTCGCGGGTCGTGTCGTTGACGGCGGAACCGGCACCGGCCTCGTCCAGGGGCAGCGACGACATGATCGACTCGGTCGCCGGTCCCTGGACGATCGCGAGCCCGAGAGCCATCGACACCATCGACGGCAGGACATCGGTGAGATAGCTGCTGTCGACGTCGACCTGCCCGCCGAGATACAGGCCGAGCCCGGTCAGCAGCAGCCCGACGACGAGGACCGCGGTGGTACCGATCCGCTGGGCCGACAGAGTCGCGATCGGTGCGCCCACCGCGACGGACACCGCGAACGGTAGTGATGCGATACCGAACTCGAGCGGGGAGTATTCGCGTACACCCTGGAAGTACTGGGTGATGAGGAACAGGAACCCGAACATCGAGAAGTAGGCGATGGCGATCGCCAGAGCCGGTAGCGAGAACCGTCGGATCCGGAACAGGCGCATGTCCAGGATCGGCGAGTCGACCCGGAGTTCCCACAGGACGAAGCCGGCGAGTACCGCGATCGATGCGGCGGCCGTTCCGACGGTGACGGTGGAGAGCCAGCCGTACCGGGGTGCCTCGATGATCGCCCACACCAGCCCGGTGATGCCGACGACGGAGGTGACGATGCCGACGATGTCGAGGCGGCCGGTCGATTCGGCTCTCGACTCGGGCACGAACAGTCGGGTCGCGACGAGAGCGAGGAGTGCCACCGGGACGTTGATCCAGAACACCGCGTGCCACGAGAAGTGTTCGAGGAGCCAGCCTCCCGAGATCGGTCCGATCGCGATCGCGAATCCGGCCATCGCCGTCCATGCCGCGATCGCGAGTGCCCGTTCCCGGACGTCGGTGAAGATGTTGATGATCAGTGCGAGCGTCGCAGGGAAGACGGCGGCCGCGAAGATACCCATCGCTGCGCGGGCCGCGATCACCTGCTCGAGCGACGAGGCGGAGGCGCCGACGACGGACATCACCGCGACACCGGCGAGGCCGATCGTCATGACCCGGCGGCGGCCGTGCCGGTCGCCCAGATTGCCGAACGCGAGGAGCAGGCCCGCGAAGGTCAGCGTGTAGGCGTCGACGACCCATTGGAGACCGCTGACGTCGGTGCGCAGTTGGACGCCGATCGACGGCAGGGCGACGTTGACGATCGTGTTGTCGAGGACGACGAGCAGTTCGGCGAGGCAGATCACCGCCAGTGCGAGGATCCTGCGCTGTCGTCCCGGACCGGAGTCGGTGACGGTGGGGGTCGTGAGAGTCATGGCAGGAATGTAGCCCATTACATGTAACTTGCAGTTACGCTCAAGCGTCGATGTCGGGATGGGCAAGGGGCGTTTTGCGTCTCAGGGTGCGCCTCGCTACACTTCTCTGCGGAGTTCGGTGTTCGATGCGGACTCCGCCCCGAAAAATGTTCTACCCAAGACCGTTGGTCACCGTTCTCCTCCGGGGATCGGTTGAAGGTCCGGGATTGCCCGGCGACCCACGCAGGAGGACGAGGTGGGGGATGTTTGTCTGCGCCCGATTTCGATCGGCCGGTCGATCTCCTCGTGTACGCCCCGTGTGCCCTGCACCGGGGCGTTTTGCATGTCACGGCCCACGTCGGACGACGTCACGTCGGACGGCGGTGGTCACAGTGGAACAACGACTGTCACGAGAGGAGGCGAAGTATGGCAAAGCCTGAGAAGGTTTCCGCGGTTGCGGAGATCACTGAGCAGTTCAAGGAGTCGTCTGCCGCAGTCATCACGGAATACCGTGGTCTGTCGGTCACGAGTCTGACGCAGCTGCGACGCGCTCTCGGAGAGGGTGCCACCTACTCCGTCGCCAAGAACACCCTGGTCAAGCGTGCCGCCGCGGAGGCGGGCGTCGAGGGCCTTGACGACCTGTTCGTCGGACCGACCGCCATTGCATTCATCAAGGGCGAGCCGGTCGACGCTGCGAAGGCTCTGAAGACCTTCGCGAAGGACAACAAGGCGCTCGTCATCAAGGGCGGCTACATGGACGGCGCTGCGCTGTCCGTGGATCAGGTCAACAAGATCGCGGATCTCGAGTCCCGCGAGGTTCTGTTGGCCAAGCTCGCCGGCGCGATGAAGGGCAACTTGGCAAAGGCCGCCGGCCTGTTCAACGCTCCCGCTTCGCAGGTGGCCCGTCTGGCCGCCGCGCTGCAGGAGAAGAAGGCTGCGGAGGGTGGGGCCGTCGAGGCTCCCGCCGACGCCGCTGCCGAATAGCTGATCCGCACCTGCGCATCACAACCATCACCACCTGTCCGGTCGCGGATCGGCGACAAGGACTTTAGAGGAAGGACGCCACCATGGCGAAGCTCACCACCGAAGAGTTGCTGGACCAGTTCAAGGAGCTCACCCTGCTCGAGCTCTCGGAGTTCGTGAAGGCGTTCGAGGAGACCTTCGAGGTCACCGCTGCTGCTCCGGTCGCCGTCGCGGCTGTTGCGGGCGCCCCGGCTGCCGGCGGCGACGCTGCCGAGGAGCAGGACGAGTTCGACGTCATCATCGAGTCGGCCGGCGACAAGAAGATCCAGGTCATCAAGGTCGTCCGTGAGGTCGTCTCCGGCCTGGGCCTGAAGGAAGCCAAGGACCTCGTCGAGGGTGCTCCGAAGCCGATCCTGGAGAAGGTCGCCAAGGAGGCCGCCGAGGCCGCCAAGGAGAAGCTCGAGGCTGCCGGCGCGAAGATCACCCTCAAGTAAGGGGTTCTTCCGCGCTGCTTCCTGACGAAGCATCGAGAAGAGGGCCGTTCCCGCGTGCGGGGGCGGTCCTCTTCGTCGTATCCGGGTGGGTCCGTATGTGCCGCGAGCAGGGGCGTTGTGTGCTGCTCGGGAGGCGTGATAGGCAAGTCGGGGTTGTCACGATCGCCGGCGGGGTGCCCGTACCTACTCAGTAGTAGGGTTCGGAGTTACGCGTAACACTCCAATGCGATAGAGTGACCCAACCCACAGCGGACTCGACGTTGGGGGACGTGCCCGACGCAGGAGGTAAAGGTGGGAGTCGAGGTAGCGGTCGAGGGACTCACGAAGTCTTTCGGCTCTCAGAAGATCTGGCAGGACGTGACACTCACGCTGCCGTCCGGTGAGGTCAGCGCACTGCTCGGTCCGTCCGGCACCGGTAAGTCGGTGTTCCTGAAGTCCCTCATCGGACTGCTGCGCCCCGAAGAGGGGTCGATCGTCATCGACGGCACCGACATCCTGCAGTGCTCCTCCAAGGAGCTGTACGAGATCCGCAAGCTGTTCGGTGTCCTGTTCCAGGACGGCGCGCTGTTCGGCTCGATGAACCTGTACGACAACGTGGCGTTCCCTCTCCGGGAGCACACCAAGAAGCCCGAGTCCGAGATCCGCAAGATCGTGATGGAGAAGCTCGAGCTCAACGGTCTCATCGGCGCGGAGAACAAGCTTCCCGGCGAGATCTCCGGCGGTATGCGCAAGCGTGCCGGCCTCGCACGGGCACTCGTGCTGGACCCGCAGATCATCCTCGTCGACGAGCCGGACTCCGGCCTCGACCCGGTCCGAACCACTTACCTGAGTCAGCTGCTGATCGACATCAACGCGCAGATCGACGCGACGATTCTGATCGTCACCCACAACATCAACCTCGCCCGTACGGTGCCCGACAATCTCGGCATGCTGTTCCGCAAGCAGCTCGTCATGTTCGGTCCGCGTGAGGTGCTGCTCACCAGCGACGAGCCGGTCGTCCACCAGTTCCTCAACGGCAGCAAGATCGGCCCGATCGGCATGTCGGAGGAGAAGGACGACGCCCAGATGGCGCAGGAGCAGGCGCTCGTCGACGCCGGACACCATCACGGCGGCACCGACGACGTCTACGGTGTCGTGCCGCAGATGCAGGCCACACCCGGGCTGCCGGAACGTCAGGCCGTCGGCCGTCGTCAGGCTCGGGTGCGGGAGATCCTGCACACGCTCCCGTACGACGCGCAGCAGGCGATCCTCGAGAGCCTCGACGGCGATCAGGCGACCCAGGTGATCCCGGCCTACGACGACGGAGGACACGGTTCGTCCACCTTCGAGCGCGGTTAGGGGGGCCGCGCATGGGGGGCACCCGCGCATCGATGATGAAGCCTGTCACCGGAGCGTTGACTCAGGCAGGGAACATCGTCCAACTGTTCGTCGACGTCGTCCGCAACACGTTCCGGCGTCCGTTCCAGTTCAAGGAGTTCATCGAACAGGCGTGGTTCATCGCGAGCGTGACGATCCTGCCGACGGCACTGGTCGCGATTCCGTTCGGCGCTGTCGTGTCGCTGCAGACCGGTTCGCTGATCAAGCAGTTGGGTGCCGAGGCGTTCACCGGTGCGGCCAGCGTGCTGGCCGTGATCCAGCAGGGCAGTCCGATCGTGACGGCCCTGCTCATCGCCGGTGCCGCCGGCTCGGCCGTCACCGCGGATCTGGGGTCACGGACCATCCGTGAGGAGATCGACGCGATGGAGGTGCTCGGGATCAACCCGATCCAGCGTCTCGTCGTGCCCCGGGTGCTCGCGATGGTGCTGGTGGCAGTGCTGCTCAACGGGCTGGTGTCGGTCGTCGGTATCGCGGGCGGCTACTTCTTCAACGTCATCCTGCAAGGCGGTACCCCGGGTGCCTACCTGGCGTCGTTCTCGGCGCTCGCCCAACTCCCGGACCTGTACATCGCGGAGATCAAGGCCGCGATCTTCGGTGTCATCGCGGGTGTCATCGCCGCCTACAAGGGACTCACTCCGAAGGGGGGCCCGAAGGGTGTCGGTGAGGCGGTGAACCAGGCCGTCGTCATCACGTTCCTGGTGTTGTTCTTCGCGAATCTGATCCTGACGATGGTCTACCTGCAGATCGTCCCGGCAAAGGGGGCATGAGTCGATGACGATCGCACGTGGACGCGGCGACCTGGCGTTGATGCGGGCTCGCCGATGGGCGCGTAAACCGCTCGATGTGCTCGACAACGCCGGCGAGCAGATGTCGTTCTACTCGCGGGCCATCGCGTGGACCCCGCGCACGTTGCGCCGCTACCGCAAGGAGCTGCTGCGACTGCTCGCCGAGGTGACCTTCGGCAGCGGCGCGCTCGCGGTGATCGGCGGCACCATCGGCGTGATCGTCATGATGTCCGGGTTCACCGGCGTCGTGGTCGGGTTGCAGGGCTTCGCGGCCCTCGACCAGCTCGGCAGCTCGGTACTGACAGGCTTCCTGTCCGCGTACGTCAACACCCGGGAGATCGCCCCGATCGTCGCGGCGCTCGCCCTGTCCGCCACGGTCGGCTGTGGTTTCACCGCGCAGCTCGGCGCGATGCGGATCTCGGAGGAGATCGACGCGCTCGAGGTGATGGCGGTGCCGAGCGTGCCGTTCCTCGTCACCACCCGCATGATCGCCGGGTTCATCGCGGTGATCCCGCTGTACATCGTGGGCCTGCTCGCCGCCTACCTGGCCTCGCGCGTCGTGAGCACCGTGTTCAACGGTCAGTCCTCCGGCTCGTACGACCACTATTTCAACCTGTTCCTACCGCCCGCGGACGTGCTGTGGTCCTTCGGCAAGGTGCTGGTGTTCGCGTTCGTCCTCATCCTCATCCACTGCTACTACGGGTTCCACGCCCGCGGTGGCCCGGCAGGCGTCGGTGTCGCCGTCGGCCACGCGGTGCGCACCGCCATCGTCACCATCGCCGTCCTGGACTTCTTCCTGAGCCTCGCGATCTGGGGCACGACGACCACGGTGCGGGTGGCCGGATGATCGAGCACCCGTCGAAGCTGCGCCGTCGAATCCTGGGAGTCGCGTTCTTCCTGGTCCTGGCCTTGTTCCTGGGCGGCACCATTGCCAGCTACAACAAGACGTTCACCCCGGTCGTCAAAGTCGATCTCGTCACCGACACCGTCGGGAACGCGTTACCGCGCAACGCGGACGTCAAGGTCCGTGGCCTGATCGTGGGCGAGGTGCGGTCGGCGTCCACCACGAACGGCAAGGTCACCTCGGTCGTGGCGCTCCAGCCCGACAAGGTCGACCTGATCCCGTCGAACACGACCGCCCGGCTGTTGCCGAAGACGCTGTTCGGTGAGCGGTACGTCGATCTGGTGATTCCGTCGAATCCGAGCCCCAACCCGATCGAGGCCGGCGGCACCATCCATCAGGACAAGAGCGGAAACGCGGTCGAGCTGGGCAAGATGCTCGACGGTCTGCTGCCGCTGTTGCAGGCGATCCCACCGGAGAGCCTGGCGTCGACGCTCGGGGCGCTGTCCCAGGCCCTGGACGGCCGGGGCGAGCAGATCGGTGTGACACTCGACCAGCTCGACACGATCTTCGCGGGTGTGAACACCCGCATGCCCGACCTGACGGCCGGATTGCAGAGCTTCGCGACGTTCACGCAGACATATGCGGATGCGGCGCCGCAGTTGATCGACGCGCTCGACGACCTGCGCACCACCAACGCCACGATCGTGCAGGAGCGTAAGTCGATCGATGCGCTCATGGCGTCGGTCACCGCAACGGGGGCGAGTACGGCGGACCTGCTCACCACCAACCGGGATTCGCTCATCTCGATCGCCGCGGATTCGCGGGAGGCACTCGAGATCCTGGCCCGGTTCTCGGGCACGTTCGGGTGCACGTTCGCGAACTTCGCCGACGTGATGCGCCGGTCCGGTGCGATCACCGGTGAGGGGTCGGAGCTGCCGGGTGCCCGCGCGACGATCGAACTGGTCAATCCGCGTGGACGCTACCTGCCCAACCAGGACGAGCCGCGACTGTTCGACACCCGCGGCCCGCGTTGTTACACGCCGCCGCCGTTGGGTACGGACATCGGTCAGTACCCGGGTGGTGCCATCCACGACGGGTCCTACCAGGTGCCGAGCCGTAACCCGGGTGACCAGACGATCTCGGACATGCCGGCACCCCAGTATTCGATGGTCCCGGCGGCGACGGCTCCCGTCTCCTATGTGGGGTCGCAGCTGGAGCGGGACACGCTCGCGGTGGTGTACAGCCAGGCCACCGGGGTGGCCCCGCAGGACGTGCCGTCGTGGGCCGCGAAGATCGGTGCGCCCGCACTGCGTGGAAACGAGGTGAGCGTCAAATGAAGCGACAGCTGCGAGGAGTGGTCGCCCCGCTCACCAAGCTGGTGATCTTCGCGGTGGTCACGATCCTGGCGACGGGCTTCCTGGCGCTCACGATCGCGAACACGACGTCGACCGGCGGTACGAAGTTCAGTGCCAGGTTCACCGATGTCACGTCCCTCAACAAGGGTGACGAGGTCCGTATCGCGGGGGTGCGGGTCGGTCAGGTGACGAAGATCGAGATCGTCGACGACCGGGAGGCCCAGGTCGAGTTCTCGCTCAGCGACCGGGACTGGTTGCCGGCCAGTACGACGGCGACGATCCGGTTCCGCAACCTGGTGGGGCAGCGGTACATCGCGCTCGAACAGGGCACGGGACAGCAGGGCTACAAGATGACGGCGGGGGAGACCATCCCACTCGATCGGACCAAACCGGCCGTCAACCTGACGACGCTGTTCAACGGGTTCCGGCCACTGTTCCAGACCTTGAGCGCCGACGACGTCAACAAGCTGTCCTACCAGATCATCCAGGTGTTCCAGGGGGAGGGCGGAACCATCGAGGAGCTCGTGGCGAACACGGCGTCGTTGACGAACACGATCGCGGACAAGGATCGGGTGATCGGTGAACTCGTCACCAACCTGAATCGGGTACTCGACACCGTCAACGACCGGGACGAGCAGGTGGACCAGTTGATCGACAACACCGAGCGGCTGGTCAGCGGACTCAACGCCGACCGCGGCGTCATCGGGCAGTCGGTGCAGTCGTTGTCGCAGCTGACCAGCGCCACGGCCGATCTGCTGGTGCCGACGCGCCCGTCGATCCAGGGGTCGATCGCCGGCCTGAACACGGTGGCCGGTCACATCAACGAACGTTCGGGTGACGTGAACCAGGTACTCGCGAACCTGCCGGTGAAGATGGAGAAACTGGGTCGGGCCGGCAGTTACGGTTCGTGGTTTCAGTTCTACCTGTGCGGTATCGACATCGTGGCCGGGCCGGGCACGGCGCCGCAGTTGAATCTGCCGTCGAACCTGCCGACGGTGAATCAGCCGATCTACACGAACACGGCCCCGCGCTGCTATGCGGACGGTGTGCGATGACGAACAAGCGCAGTCCGGCGGTCACCGGTGCTCTCGGTATCGTCGTGGTCCTGCTGGCGACGATGTCGGCGTTCTTCCTCGACAGCCTGCCGATTCTCGGTGCGTCGAACCGGTACACCGCCGAGTTCTCGGAGGCGGCGGGACTCAAGTCCGGTAACGAGGTGCGGGTCGCGGGTGTGAAGGTCGGCAAGGTGACGGACGTGGACCTCGACGGCGACCGGGTGCTGGTGGCGTTCCAGACGAAGGACACGTGGGTCGGGGACCAGACGACGGCGTCGATCCAGATCAAGACGATCCTCGGGCAGAAGTATCTGGCGCTCGATCCGCGGGGCACCGAGGTGCTCGATCCGGGAGTGCGGATCCCGCTCGAGCGGACCACGTCGCCGTACGACGTCATCGATGCGTTCAGCGACGCCGCGACGACGCTCGAGGAGATCGACACCACGCAGCTGGCGTCGAGTTTCGATGTGCTGTCCCAGGCATTCGAGGGCACCCCGGACGAGATCCGAGCGTCCCTCGACGGTGTCGCCCGGCTGTCGGAGACGGTCGCCAAGCGTGACCAGGATCTGAAACATCTGTTCGGTGCCACGAAGCAGACGTCGGAGATCCTCGCGGACCGCAGCGAGCAGTTCGAGAAGATCCTCGCCAACGGGGGCACACTGCTGGCGGAACTCAACAACCGGCAGCAGGCGATCTCGCAACTGCTCACCAGCACGCAGACGCTGTCGCGGGAGCTCACCGGACTGGTCGCGGACAACGAGGAACAGATCACGCCGGCGCTCACCCAGTTGCAGGGCGTCATCGACATCCTCAACGAGAACCAGCAGAACCTGGACAAGGCCCTCGAATACGCTGCGCCGTTCTACCGGATCTACGCGAACGTGCTCGGCAACGGCCGCTGGTTCGACACCGTCGTGACGAACCTGACCCCGCCCGGGCTGCCGGACGTCCCCGGTGAGCGAGCGCCCTTCCGCACCCTGGGGGGTAACTGATGAGTGACACCCGACGCAGCCGTCGCCGGTGGATTCCGGTCGCGTTGATCGCGGTGGTGGCCGTCGTGGCGGCCGGTACGGGATGGTGGCTGTTCCAGAACGCCGGCACCACGAAGATCACCGCGTACTTCGACAAGTCGGTCGGCATCTACTCGGGGTCGGACGTGCGGGTCCTCGGTGTGAAGGTGGGCCGGGTCGACTCGGTGGATCCGCAGGGCGACCAGGTGCAGGTGACGATGACGGTGCAGCGGGGTGTCGACATCCCTGCCGACGCGAAGGCCGCCCAGGTGACGCCGTCGGTGGTCTCCGACCGCTACATCCAGCTCACGCCCGTGTACACGGGCGGCGAGAAGATGGCGTCGAACGCGGAGATCCCGAGGGAGCGCACCGCGACCCCGGTCGAGGTGGACCAGCTGTACGCGAGTGTCACGGAGCTGTCGGAGGCGTTGGGCCCGGACGGGGCCAACAAGGACGGTGCGCTGTCGAATCTCGTCGAGAGTGCGGCCGCGAACCTCGACGGCAACGGCGACGCGATGGGCAACACGTTCACGAAGTTGTCGGAGGCGGCCCGGACGCTGTCGGATTCGCGCACGGACATCTTCGACACGATCAAGAACCTGCAGGTGTTCGTCAGTGCTCTCGCCGACAACGATGCGCAGGTGCGCCAGTTCAACACGCAGCTGGCGGATCTGAGCGGTTTCCTGGCGGGGGAGAAGGACAACCTGGGGCTCGCCCTGAACCAGTTGTCGCTGGCTCTGGGGGACGTGGCCCGGTTCGTGGAGAACAACCGGGAACTGCTGACGCAGAACATCGACGGGTTGACGACGGTCACGCAGACCGTCGCGAACCGCCGGGACGAGCTGGCCGAGGCGCTCGTGACGATCCCGCTGGCGCTGAGCAACCTGGTGAACGCCCACGACGCCGAGTCGGGGACGCTGCAGATGCGCGTCGACCTGCCGGATCTGCAGGATCCGTTCGGGTTGGGCTGCAAGCTCATCGATGTCGCGAAGCTGATGCCGGGTGATCCGCGGTTCGAGGCGCTGGGCCGGCAGATGAAGCCGGTGATCGACAACTGCAAGATGATCACCGATCAGATGACGGCCGGTGTGAAGAGCCCGACACTGAATCTGCCGCTGGGCATTCTCAGCGGCGACAATCTGCAGCAGGGCACGGTTCCGGGGACGGTGCCGGGCACGCCGTCGCCGCGATTGGGGGGGACGCCGTGAGGGCTGTGGGAACGAGGTCGGCGGCGGTGGCCGCCGGCGTGTGCGCGGTAGCGGTGACGGTGAGCGCGTGCGGGTCGGGCGGCATCTATTCGATCCCGTTGCCGGGCGGCGCCGACATCGGCGGCGATCCGATGCACGTGTCGATCCAGTTCGACGACGTCCTCGACCTGGTGCCGCAGTCGACCGTCAAGGTCGACGGCGTGCCGGTCGGCCGGGTCGAGAAGATCGAGGTGGGCCCGGACGGATGGACCGCGCAGGTGGACACGCTGGTGAACAGTTCGGTGGATCTGCCGGCGAACGCGACGGCGGAGGTACAGCAGTCGAATCTGTTGGGTGAGAAGTTCATCGCGATCTCGGCGCCCGAACAGAATCCGTCGTCGGAGCGGCTGACGAGCGGGACGACCATTCCGGTGGAACGCACCCGGCACGCCACCGACATCGAGCAGGTGCTCGGTGCGATGTCGTTGCTGCTCAACGGCGGCGGTGTCGCGCAGTTGCAGCCGATCGTCTCGGAACTCGAGAAGGCGCTCGACGGCCGCGAGACGAAGGTGCGGAGCCTCCTCGAACAGGCGAACACGCTCATCGCCGGTCTCGAGGAGCAGCGGAATTCGATCACGCGGGCACTCGACGGCCTCGACACGCTCAGCAGCCGCGTGGCGGATCAGACGGGCAAGCTCGAGAAGATCCTCGACGAGCTGCCGCAGGGCGTGCAGATCCTGTCCGAGCAGCGGCCGCAGCTGGTCGAGATGCTCGCCCAGGTGGATCGTCTGGGCCAGGTCGGATCCGATGTGATCAATCGTTCGAAGGACGATCTGATCGCGGATCTGCGGGCACTGCGACCCACGCTGCAGCAGTTGGGTGAGGCGACACCGGACATCATCACGTCGCTGCCGATCGTGCCGACGTTCCCGTTCCCGGACTCGATCATCCCGTCGATCCACGGCGGCCAGGCCAACGTGTTCCTGTCGATCGACCTGCAGATCGGTGACACCCTGTCGAACCTGGGTGTGGGCGAGCCGGATCCGGTGTACCTGCCGCCGAAGTACGGTCCACCGGTTCCGGTGAACCCGAGCAACCCGTACTACAACGGCAACGGTCCGCGGCCGGGCTGGCCGACGGTGTCGCTGCTGCCGTTGCCGCCGATCGTGCCGAATCCGGTGCCCGAGCCGGGGACGGCCGCGGCCGCGGCCGCGAAACCGGGGAACGCGCCGCGTAATCCGTTCGACGCGTTCCTGAACCAGCTGGGGGTGGGTGAGTAGTGGTCTCGCGGCTGGCCAGATGGCAGTTGGTGGCGTTCATCGTCGTGGCGGTGCTGGGTATCGGCTACGTCGGCGCCAAGTATGTGCGACTCGATTCGTTGCTGGGGTTCGGGGAGTACCGGGTGGATGTGCAGCTCGCGCATTCCGGCGGCATCTTCACCAATGCCGAGGTGACGTATCGGGGAGTCCCGGTCGGCCGGGTCGGGGATCTGGCGCTCACCGCGGACGGGGTGTCGGTGGCGTTGATGATCGACAACGGTGCCCCACAGATTCCGGCGTCCGCGCGGGCTGTCGTGGCGAACCGGTCGGCGATCGGTGAACAGTACGTCGATCTGCAGCCCGACACCGACGAGGGCCCGTTCCTGCACGACGGTTCGGTGATCACGGAACCGAACACGGCGACGCCGATCCCGGTCGAGGACCTGATCGGCAGTATCGACAAGCTGTCCCGGTCGGTTCCGGTGGATGCCCTGCACACGACGGTCGTGGAACTGGGCAAGGCGTTCAGCGGCAAGGGCGAGGATCTGCAGATCCTGGTGGATTCGCTCGGCCGGTTCACCGAGACGGCGACGGAGGCGCTGCCGCAGACGCTGACGCTGATTTCCGACGGTCGCACCGCGCTCGACACGCAGGCCGAGCAGTCGGGTGCGATCCGGGAGTTCAGCGACGGGCTGCTGCAGGTGGCCGCGCAGTTGAAGTCGAGTGATCCGGACGTGCGCCGGCTGATCGGCACCGGTAAGGACGCGACCGACACGGTCGGCCGACTCGTCGCCGACAGCGGTGCGGCGCTCACCACGGATCTGACGAATCTGGCGACGACGCTGAAGACGATCGGCCCGCGGGCCATCGCGTTGCAGCCGTTCCTGCAGTTCCTGCCGGCTCTGTCGGCCGGTGCGTCGGCGGTGGCGCCGGGGGACGGCACGATCCACTTCGGGCTGGTACTCGAGACGAACAATCCGCCGCCGTGCACGAAGGGTTACGAGGGCACGTACGAGATCCTCGAACAGATGAAGGCGCAGAACCCGAACTTCGACGACACGGTCGACAGCTTCCCGTTCAACACGAACGTGCGATGCGCGGTCGAGCAGGGCAATCCGACGGGTGTGCGCAGCGCCGAGCGGATCGTCTACGCCGATCCGGAGGTGCCGCAGCCGTGGGACAGCACACCGAAGGTCGATCCGGACAAACTGAACCTGAATCCGATCGCGACCCAGCTCGCGACCCTCATGGGTGTCACGCCGGTCCGGTAGCGTTTCGGTATCCCCTCGTTACCTGAGAGTAAGGTTGCCGTGTGACGGACACCACGACGAAGAACGATGCGGCCGAGAACAACAAGGTTCTCGTCGCGACAACCGCCGTGACGGCCGTGCTGCTCCTCGCCGCGTTGGTGGCGGCGGTGGTGTTCGGTGTCGGCTGGGGGCGTGCCGCGATCGTGGAGAAACCCCGCGCGGACGCCCGGGAGTCGGCACTGTCGGATGCCCGGCAGGCGGCGGTCAACCTGAACTCGTTCGATGCCGAAAATCTGGACGAGTCGTTCGCGAACATCGAGTCGTCGATCACCGGTGACCTGACCGAGGATCTGTCGTCGACGCGGGACCAGCTCACCCAGCAGACCCGGCAGACCGGGGCCCGCAGCACCGCGGAGGTGATCGGGGCGACGCTGACGTCGCTCGACACCGACGACGGCACCGCCGACGCGCTCGTCGTTCTCGCGACGACCACCACGTGGCCGGACGAGTCGTCGCGCAAGGTGCGGGTGACGATGCGGCTGACGATGGTCGAGGGCGACGACGGCGTCTGGCGGGCGTCGCAGTCGGTGAACCTGGGCAACGCGTCGGTGCTCGACGAGACCCCGGCGCCCGCGCCCGCACCGGAGTCGAACACCGACGCCGACGCCGCGACCGATGCTCCGGCGCCCGATGCCGGCGGCCGGTAGCGGCGACAGTTTTCGAAGGAGTATGTGCAGTGCCCCCGATTCGTCGTACCACCAGGCCGGGCGCGTCGCCGCGGCGTCCGAAGATCGCCGGTTCCGCGGCCCGTCCGGTGGCGGAGACCGTGTCCGCGGCAGCGGGGGAGACGGTGGCGGCGCCGACCGCGGCCGAGGTCCGGCCCCCCACAGAGACGTCGGTTCCTGCCGAGACACCGGTCCCCGCGGAGACGCCGTCCCTCGTGAAGGAGGCGGCCGCCGTGGCGTCGCCGGCCCCGACCGGTGAACAGGCCGCGCTCGGGTCGGTGGATTCGCCGCCGGCCCGGTTCCGGTCGAGCTGGAAGCTGGTCGCGGTGACGGGGGCGGCGGCGGTGGTGCTGGCCGGGTTCGCGGGGGTGGCGGCGTTGCGTCCGGGTGCGCAGGTGAGTAACACCGCCTACGTGGACGTGGCGGGAACGTCGCAGGTCACCGAGGCGGTCCGGGGTGCGTTGGAGACGCTGTACGCGTATGCACCGGATTCGATCGACCAGTACCCGGATCGGGCGCGGGCGGTGCTGACGGAGTCGATGCGGACGGAGTTCGACAAGACCGTCGATCCGACGGTGTCGGCGGTGAAGCAGATGGGGACGAGCACGACGGTCCAGTTGAGCGACATCGGAGTGAAGGTGCTCGACGGGGACCGTGCCGAGTTGATCGTGAACATGACGGTGAGTGCGGAGTCGAACGGTGCCGCACAGGACAGTGCGTCGGGGCCGTTGATCGTCCAGATGGAAAAAGTGGACGGTGTGTGGCTATTGTCTGATATCGCGGATCAGTAGCCGGGTGTGTGACAGGTCGGTCAGCGCCTCCTGTCGCCCGGTGTGCGGATCGCTCCGGATCGGGTTCGATGCCGAATCTCGGGATCCTGGCTTGACGGAGCGATGATCACGCGTCACTCTATCCGTGAACATTCGCGCGGAACTCCGCGCGCAGCACCCGTTGGGGGTGTCTTTTCCGTGACCCGACTCGACATCTCTCGAGATTGGGTGTAATTTTGGACGTTGCGCTGGCTGCCTCCTGTCCACCTCTCGACCTCACTGCGGTGAAGTGATTCGCTTCCTGCTCCTGTGGCGAGGATTCGTTCGGGTTGTAACCAGCGAATTCGCCCCACATGAAGAAGCAGATACAGCGGCGGTCGCACCTGCAAGAGCGGCCCGCGTGAGGTGCTGGAAGGACGCATCTTGGCAGTCTCTAGCCAGACCAAGGCAGTTGCCGGAATCCCCGGAGCCCCCCGAAGGGTGTCGTTCGCGAAGATTCGCGAACCCCTCGAGGTCCCAGGGCTCCTCGATCTACAGACCGATTCGTTCGAATGGTTGGTCGGTTCACAGGCCTGGCGCGAGCGCGTGGCCGCACGCGGTGACGGCGCGGTCATGGGTGGTCTCGACGAGGTCCTGGCCGAGCTCTCTCCCATCGAGGATTTCTCGGGCTCGATGTCCCTGTCTTTCTCCGATCCTCGCTTCGACGAGGTCAAGGCCTCGGTCGACGAGTGCAAAGACAAGGACATGACGTACGCGGCGCCGCTGTTCGTCACCGCGGAGTTCATCAACAACAACACCGGTGAGATCAAGAGCCAGACGGTCTTCATGGGTGACTTCCCGATGATGACCGACAAGGGCACCTTCATCATCAACGGCACCGAGCGTGTCGTGGTGTCGCAGCTGGTCCGTTCGCCGGGTGTCTACTTCGACGACACGATCGACAAGAGCACCGAGAAGACGCTGCACAGCGTCAAGGTGATCCCGGGCCGCGGTGCGTGGCTCGAGTTCGACGTCGACAAGCGGGACACCGTCGGTGTGCGTATCGACCGCAAGCGTCGTCAGCCGGTCACCGTGCTGCTCAAGGCGCTGGGCTGGACCACCGAGCAGATCACCGAGCGTTTCGGATTCTCCGAGATCATGATGTCGACGTTGGAGAAGGATCCGACGGCCGGCACCGACGAGGCGCTGCTCGACATCTACCGCAAGCTGCGTCCGGGCGAGCCGCCGACCAAGGAGAGCGCGCAGACCCTCCTGGAGAACCTGTTCTTCAAGGACAAGCGCTACGACCTCGCTCGCGTGGGCCGCTACAAGATCAACAAGAAGCTGGGCCTGAACTCCGGCCTGCCGATCGAGGCGTCCACCCTCACCGAGGACGACATCGTCACGACGATCGAGTACCTGGTTCGCCTGCACGCGGGTGACACCGTGATGACCGCTCCGGGCGGCGTCGAGGTTCCGGTCGAGGTCGACGACATCGACCACTTCGGCAACCGTCGTCTGCGCACCGTGGGCGAGCTCATCCAGAACCAGATCCGTGTGGGCCTGTCCCGCATGGAGCGCGTCGTTCGTGAGCGTATGACGACTCAGGACGTCGAGGCGATCACGCCGCAGACCCTGATCAACATCCGCCCGGTCGTCGCCGCGATCAAGGAGTTCTTCGGAACCTCCCAGCTGTCGCAGTTCATGGACCAGAACAACCCGCTGTCGGGTCTGACGCACAAGCGTCGTCTCTCGGCGCTGGGCCCGGGTGGTCTGTCGCGTGAGCGTGCCGGCCTCGAGGTGCGCGACGTGCACCCGTCGCACTACGGCCGCATGTGCCCGATCGAGACTCCGGAAGGCCCGAACATCGGCCTGATCGGTTCGCTGTCGGTGTACGCCCGCGTGAACCCCTTCGGTTTCATCGAGACCCCGTACCGCAAGGTCGAGGCCGGCACCCTCACCGATCAGGTCGACTACCTGACCGCCGACGAGGAGGACCGGTACGTCGTCGCGCAGGCCAACTCGGCTGTCGACGTCAACGGTCACTTCGTCGAGGACCGGGTGCTGGTCCGCCGTAAGGGCGGTGACGCCGAGCTCGTGTCGGCTTCCGAGGTCGACTACATCGACGTCTCGCCGCGCCAGATGGTCTCCGTCGCCACCGCGATGATTCCGTTCCTCGAGCACGACGATGCCAACCGTGCCCTCATGGGCGCGAACATGCAGCGTCAGGCGGTGCCGCTGGTCCGCAGCGAGGCTCCGCTGGTCGGTACCGGTATGGAGCTGCGTGCCGCGGTCGACGCCGGCGACGTCATCGTCACCGAGAAGAGCGGTGTCGTCGAGGAGGTCTCCTCCGACTACGTCACCGTCATGGCCGACGACGCGAGCCGCAAGACGTACCGTCTGCGCAAGTTCGCCCGCTCGAACCAGGGCACGTGCGCCAACCAGCGTCCGATCGTGGACGAGGGTCAGCGGGTCGAGGCCGGTCAGGTCCTCGCCGACGGTCCCTGCACCGAGAACGGTGAGATGGCGCTCGGCAAGAACCTGCTCGTGGCGATCATGCCGTGGGAGGGCCACAACTACGAGGACGCGATCATCCTGTCGCAGCGCCTCGTGGAGGAGGACGTGCTCACCTCGATCCACATCGAGGAGCACGAGATCGACGCCCGCGACACCAAGCTCGGTGCCGAGGAGATCACCCGGGACATCCCGAACGTCTCCGACGAGGTCCTCGCCGACCTCGACGAGCGTGGCATCATCCGGATCGGTGCCGAGGTCCGCGACGGCGACATCCTGGTCGGCAAGGTCACCCCGAAGGGCGAGACGGAGCTGACCCCGGAGGAGCGGCTGCTGCGCGCGATCTTCGGTGAGAAGGCCCGCGAGGTTCGCGACACCTCCCTGAAGGTGCCGCACGGTGAGTCCGGCAAGGTCATCGGTATCCGCGTGTTCTCGCGCGAGGACGACGACGATCTGCCTCCGGGCGTCAACGAGCTGGTCCGCGTCTACGTTGCCCAGAAGCGCAAGATCCAGGACGGCGACAAGCTCGCCGGCCGCCACGGCAACAAGGGCGTCATCGGCAAGATCCTCCCGCAGGAGGACATGCCGTTCCTGCCCGACGGCACCCCGGTCGACATCATCCTGAACACGCACGGTGTTCCGCGTCGTATGAACATCGGTCAGGTCCTCGAGACGCATCTCGGCTGGATCGGCAAGGCCGGTTGGAACGTGCAGATCGCGGCCGACGGCACCCGACCGGACTGGGCGGCGACGCTGCCCGAGGAGATGCTGTCCGCTCCGGTGAACTCGAACATTGCGACGCCGGTGTTCGACGGTGCCAAGGAGGACGAGCTCACGGGTCTGCTCGGTTCGACGCTGCCGAACCGTGACGGTGAGCGGATGGTCGGGTCGGACGGTAAGGCGACGTTGTTCGACGGTCGCTCCGGTGAGCCGTTCCCGTACCCGGTGTCGGTCGGCTACATGTACATCATCAAGCTGCACCACTTGGTCGACGACAAGATCCACGCGCGTTCGACCGGCCCGTACTCGATGATCACCCAGCAGCCGCTCGGCGGTAAGGCCCAGTTCGGTGGCCAGCGCTTCGGTGAGATGGAGTGCTGGGCGATGCAGGCGTACGGCGCTGCCTACACGCTGCAGGAGCTGCTCACCATCAAGTCGGACGACGTGGTCGGCCGCGTGAAGGTGTACGAGGCGATCGTCAAGGGCGAGAACATCCCCGAGCCGGGCATTCCGGAGTCCTTCAAGGTGCTCCTCAAGGAGCTCCAGTCGCTGTGCCTGAACGTGGAGGTGCTGTCGTCGGACGGTGCCGCCATCGCGATGGCCGACGGCGACGACGAGGACCTCGAGCGTGCCGCCGCGAACCTGGGCATCAACCTGTCCCGGAACGAGGCCGCGACCGTGGACGATCTCGCGAACTAGGTTTCCGGTCCCCGGGCCGTGGGACGCTACGGCACCCACGGCCCGGGGGCGCTAGAGCACATATGAATTGGCAGTCAGGAATGGCGGACCTCCACCGCTGATCCACAATCCCTCTGGGGAAAGGAAGTTACGTGCTCGACGTCAACTTCTTCGATGAACTCCGCATCGGTCTGGCGACCGCGGAGGACATCCGCAACTGGTCCTACGGCGAGGTCAAGAAGCCGGAGACCATCAACTACCGCACGCTCAAGCCCGAGAAGGACGGCCTCTTCTGCGAGAAGATCTTCGGCCCCACCCGGGACTGGGAGTGCTACTGCGGCAAGTACAAGCGCGTCCGCTTCAAGGGCATCATCTGTGAGCGCTGTGGCGTCGAGGTGACGCGTGCGAAGGTTCGCCGTGAGCGCATGGGCCACATCGAGCTCGCAGCTCCGGTCACGCACATCTGGTACTTCAAGGGTGTGCCGAGCCGGCTCGGCTACCTGCTGGATCTGGCGCCGAAGGATCTCGAGAAGATCATCTACTTCGCCGCCTACGTCATCGTCGGTGTCGACGAGGAGCTGCGCCACAACGAGCTCTCGACTCTCGAAGCCGAGATGGAGGTCGAGAAGAAGACCGTCGCCGATCAGCGCGACACCGATCTCGAGGCGCGGGCCCAGAAGCTCGAAGCCGACATCGCCGAGCTCGAGGCCGAAGGGGCCAAGTCGGACGTCCGCCGCAAGGTCAAGGACGGCGGCGAGCGCGAGATGCGTCAGATCCGCGACCGGGCGCAGCGTGAGCTGGACCGGCTCGACGAGATCTGGACCACTTTCACGAAGCTGGCGGTCAAGCAGCTGATCGTCGACGAGTCGCTGTACCGCGAGCTGGTCGACCGCTACGGCGAGTACTTCACCGGTGCGATGGGCGCGGAGTCCCTCCAGAAGCTGATGGAGAACTTCGACATCGAGGCCGAGGCGGAGTCGCTGCGCGAGATCATCCGGTCCGGCAAGGGCCAGAAGAAGCTGCGTGCGCTCAAGCGTCTCAAGGTCGTCGCTGCGTTCCAGCAGTCGGGCAACTCGCCGATGGGCATGGTTCTCGACGCTGTTCCGGTGATCCCGCCGGAGCTGCGCCCGATGGTGCAGCTCGACGGTGGCCGGTTCGCCACGTCGGACCTCAACGACCTGTACCGCCGCGTCATCAACCGCAACAACCGCCTCAAGCGTCTGATCGATCTCGGTGCCCCCGAGATCATCGTGAACAACGAGAAGCGGATGCTGCAGGAGTCGGTGGACGCCCTGTTCGACAACGGTCGTCGTGGCCGTCCCGTCACGGGTCCGGGCAACCGTCCGCTCAAGTCGCTGTCCGATCTGCTCAAGGGCAAGCAGGGTCGTTTCCGTCAGAACCTGCTCGGTAAGCGTGTCGACTACTCGGGTCGTTCCGTCATCGTCGTCGGCCCGCAGCTCAAGCTGCACCAGTGTGGTCTGCCGAAGCTGATGGCGCTCGAGCTGTTCAAGCCGTTCGTGATGAAGCGTCTGGTCGATCTGAACCACGCGCAGAACATCAAGTCGGCGAAGCGCATGGTCGAGCGTCAGCGCCCGCAGGTGTGGGACGTCCTCGAAGAGGTCATCGCCGAGCATCCGGTGCTGCTGAACCGTGCACCTACGCTGCACCGTCTCGGTATCCAGGCGTTCGAGCCGCAGCTCGTCGAGGGCAAGGCCATCCAGCTGCACCCGCTGGTGTGTGAGGCCTTCAACGCCGACTTCGACGGTGACCAGATGGCCGTGCACCTGCCGCTGTCCGCGGAGGCGCAGGCCGAGGCCCGCATCCTGATGCTGTCGTCGAACAACATCCTGTCGCCGGCGTCGGGTCGTCCGCTCGCCATGCCGCGTCTGGACATGGTGACGGGTCTGTTCCACCTGACCCGCCTGGTGGAGGACGGTCTGGGCGAGTACCGGCCGGCTGCCACCGATCAGGCCGAGCAGGGCGTGTACTCGTCGCCGGCCGAGGCACAGATGGCTGTCGATCGTGGCGTGCTGTCGGTGCAGTCGAAGATCAAGATCCGTCTGACGCATCAGCGTCCGTCGGCCGAGGTCGAGGCGGAGCTGTTCCCCGAGGGCTGGGGTTACGGTGACGCGTGGATCGCGGAGACGACGCTGGGCCGGATCATGTTCAACGATCTGCTGCCGGCGGACTACCCGTTCGTCAACGAGCAGATGCCGAAGAAGCGCCAGGCGACGATCATCAACGATCTCGCCGAGCGCTACCCGATGATCGTGGTCGCGCAGACCGTCGACAAGCTCAAGGACACCGGCTTCTACTGGGCCACCCGTTCGGGCGTGACGGTCTCGATCTCCGACGTGCTCGTGCCGCCGGAGAAGGCCCAGATCATGGAGTCCTTCGAGGCGCAGGCCGATCAGATCGAGAAGAAGTACCAGCGCGGTGCTCTCAACCACACCGAGCGCAACAGCGCCCTGGTGAAGATCTGGTCCGAGGCCACCGACGAGGTCGGTAAGGCCATGGAGGCCCACTTCCCCGACGACAACCCGATCCCGATGATCGTGAAGTCCGGCGCGGCCGGCAACATGACGCAGGTTCGGTCGCTCGCCGGCATGAAGGGTCTGGTGACGAACCCGAAGGGTGAGTTCATCCCGCGTCCGATCAAGTCCTCCTTCAAGGAGGGCCTGACGGTCCTCGAGTACTTCATCAACACGCACGGTGCTCGTAAGGGTCTGGCCGATACCGCTCTGCGTACCGCCGACTCGGGTTACCTGACCCGTCGTCTGGTGGACGTGTCGCAGGACGTCATCGTCCGCGAGGTCGACTGTGGCACCGAGCGCGGCATCGTCACGCACATCGCGGAGAAGCAGCCCGACGGCACGATCATCCGCGACGCGCACGTCGAGACCTCGACGTACGCCCGCACGCTGGCGTCGGATGCGGTCGACGAGAACGGCAACGTGATCGTCGAGCGCGGCCACGATCTCGGTGACCCCGCGATCGACGCGCTGCTCGCGGCCGGTATCACGCAGGTCAAGGTCCGTTCGGTGCTCACCTGCACCACCGCGACCGGTGTGTGTGCCACCTGCTACGGCCGTTCGATGGCGACCGGCAAGCTCGTCGACATCGGTGAGGCCGTCGGTATCGTCGCCGCCCAGTCGATCGGTGAGCCCGGTACCCAGCTGACGATGCGTACCTTCCACCAGGGTGGTGCGGCCGGTGCGGCCGATATCACCGGTGGTCTGCCGCGTGTCCAGGAGCTGTTCGAGGCACGTATCCCGAAGGGCAAGGCGCCGATCGCGGACGTCTCCGGCCGGGTGCAGCTCGAGGACGGCGAGCGCTTCTACAAGATCACCATCGTCCCGGACGACGGTGGCGAAGAGGTCGTGTACGACAAGCTGTCGAAGCGTCAGCGTCTGCGTGTGTTCAAGCACGACGACGGTTCCGAGCGCCTGCTGGCGGACGGTGACCACGTCGATGTCGGCCAGCAGCTCATGGAGGGTGCTGCCGATCCGCACGAGGTGCTGCGTGTCATGGGCCCCCGTCAGGTGCAGATCCACCTCGTCAACGAGGTCCAGGAGGTGTACCGGAGCCAGGGTGTGTCGATCCACGACAAGCACATCGAGGTCATCGTGCGCCAGATGCTGCGGCGCGTCACGATCATCGATTCGGGTGCGACGGAGTTCCTGCCCGGTTCGCTGGTCGAGCGTGCCGAGTTCGAGGCCGCGAACCGTCGGGTCGTCTCCGAGGGCGGCGAGCCGGCCTCGGGCCGCCCGGTGCTGATGGGTATCACGAAGGCGTCGCTGGCGACGGATTCGTGGCTGTCGGCGGCGTCGTTCCAGGAGACCACTCGCGTGCTGACCGATGCGGCGATCAACTGCCGCTCGGACAAGCTGATCGGTCTCAAGGAGAACGTGATCATCGGCAAGCTGATCCCGGCCGGCACCGGCATCAACCGGTACCGGAACATCCAGGTGCAGCCGACCGAGGAGGCGCGTGCGGCCGCGTACGCGGTCCCGTCGTACGACGACCAGTACTACAGCCCGGAGGGCTTCGGCACCGGTACCGGTGCTGCGGTTCCGCTGGACGACTACGGGTTCGGTAGCGACTACCGCTAGCCACCAACGGCGTGTGGCCCCACATCCTTCGGGATGTGGGGCCACAGTCGTATGTCCCCCTGTTCGGGGGTGGAACCTTCGGGCATGCTGGAAGCATCACTGTCGGAGCCGATCCTGTGGAGGACGTCATGGCCGGTAAGAACATCGATCGGGTGAAGGCGGAGTCGGCGCTCGAGGTGGTGCGGGAGAGTCCGGCGATCGTTGCGATCGTGGCCGCTCCGGCTGTCGTCGTGTTCGGTGTGCTGTGGTGGGCGACCGGTTTCGGCACGGCCCTGCTGATCACTCTCGTTCTCGCCGGTCTGGCGGTGCTCGTCAAGAAGTTGCGGTAATCGGGCCGGGTGCCTCGGCCGCTCTTGTCGGACCGTGTGATGCCGACTACAGTCTTGTAGCTGTAACTCTCGGTCACACGAAGGACGGGAATCGAACATGGCCTACGTCATCACCCAGGCGTGCTGCAACGACGCGAGCTGCGTGTCCGCGTGCCCGGTGAACTGCATTCACCCCACGCCCGACGAGCCCGAGTTCGCCACCACCGAGATGCTGTACATCGAGCCGCAGGCCTGCATCGACTGCGGTGCCTGTGTCGACGCGTGCCCGGTCGATGCGATCTTCCCCGAGGATCAGCTCACCGCGCCGTTGCAGCGGTACAAGGAGATCAACGCCGACTACTACACGCGGCACCCCATGCCGGAGACGTGGATTCCGCTCACCCCGGAGACGCCGCCGGTGCGGGACCTCGGGACGTTGCGGGTCGCGATCGTCGGTGCCGGTCCCGCCGCCTGCTATGCGGCCGAGGAGCTGCTCAAGCGGTCCGACGTCGAGGTCGACATGTTCGAGAAACTGCCCACCCCGTGGGGGCTCGTCCGTGCCGGCGTCGCCCCCGACCATCCGGGTACCAAGACCGTCACCGAGATGTTCGACTGGTCCCTGGGCCGTGACGCGTTCCGGTTCCACCTCAATGTCGAGATCGGCAAGCATCTCGGCCACGCCGACCTGCTCGCGCACCACCATGCCGTGATCTATGCGGTCGGTGCGTCCGCCGACCGGTCCCTCGGTATCCCCGGCGAGGATCTGCCCGGCAGTCACGCCGCCACCGAGTTCGTCGCCTGGTACAACGGCCACCCCGATTACGCCGACCGCACCTTCGACCTGTCCGGTGAGCGTGCCGTCATCGTCGGCAACGGCAACGTCGCCCTCGACGTCGCCCGCATCCTGACGATGGATCCGGACGAGCTCGCCAAGACCGATATTGCCGATCATGCGTTGAAGGCATTGCGGGACAGCAATATCCGTGAAGTCGTCCTCCTGGGTCGTCGCGGTCCCGCGCAGGCCGCCTACACCAATCCCGAATTCCTGGCGCTCGGCGACCTTCCCGGGGTGGACGTCGTCGTCGATCCCGCGGCCATGCAGCTCGACGCCCGCTCGCAGGCCCTCCTCGACAGCGACGACGTCGAACCGGCGATTGCCATGAAGGTGCGTCTCGCTCGGGAGTTCTCGCAGCGCACGCCCACTCCCGGCAACAAGCGGATCGTGTTCCGCTACCTGGTGTCGCCGACGGAGATCGACGGCACCGACCGGGACCCGAAGCGGGTTCAGGGACTGACCGTCGTCGCCAACGAACTCGTGGACGGCGCCGACGGCGGACTCGCCGCGCGTCCCACCGACCGCACCGAACGCATCGACACGTCGCTGGTGTTGCGTTCGATCGGCTATCGAGGTCGCCCCGTCCCGGGGGTTCCGTTCGACGAGCGTCGCGGCATCGTCCCCAACGAGCGGGGGCGCGTCGTCCTCGCGGGCGGGGACGCCCTGCCCGGCGTCTATGTCACCGGCTGGATCAAACGCGGCCCCAGCGGTGTCATCGGCACCAACAAGACGTGTGCCAAGGAAACCGTCGCCCGTCTCTTCGAGGACTTCGAGGCCCGTCGCCTGCCCGCACCCTCCGCGGGAGGCAAGGAGCTGGGCAAGCTGCTGGCGCAACGGCAGCCGCAGCAGATCACCCGACGCGACTGGCAGGCCATCGATGCCGTCGAACGCGGCCGCGGTGCGGTCGAGGGCCGTCCGCGGGTGAAGATGACCGACACGGCCGAGATGATCGACGTCGGACGCAGGCGCCGCGGGCTGTTCGCCAGGTAGCGTCCCCGGCACGGGTGGACCGCAGTCGGGCGGAGCCCGGACGACGTGGAGGTGGGGTACGTGCGCGCAGTGGTGGTCACCGAGTTGGCGGGGCCGTCGGCCATGACCGTCCGGGACGTGCCGGAACCGGAGGCGTCGGGCCTGGTCCTCGTCGACGTGAAGGCGTCCGGGGTGTGTTTCCCGGACCTGCTCATCAGCTACGGCAAGTATCAGCTGCGGCCGGAGCCGCCGTTCGTGCCGGGCACCGAGGTGGCGGGGGTCGTGCTCGACGCCCCCGCGGACAGTGGTTTCACGGCCGGGCAGCGGGTGCTCGCCGTGTCGAGCCTCGGCGGCTACGCCGAACGGGTCGCCGTGCACCCGCGTCTGGTGCTGCCCATGCCGGACGAGCTCACGTTCGCCGAGGGGGCGTCGCTGATCATCAACTATCAGACGATGGAGTTCGCGTTCGGTCGCCGTGCCCGGCTGCAGCCGGGGGAGACCGTCGTGGTCCTCGGCGCGGCCGGTGGTATCGGGACGTCTGCGATCCAGCTCGCGAAGGCGCACGGTGCCCGGGTGATCGCGGTGGTGCGCCGGCAGGGTGCCGACGACTTCCTGCGGCAGGTCGGTGCCGACGAGGTGCTCCGTCTGGCCGACGGGTGGGCGGGGCGGGTCCACGAACTGACCGGTGGTCGCGGCGCGGACGTCGTCGTCGACCCGGTCGGTGGGGACGCGTTCGACGACGCCGTCCGGGCGCTCGCCCCGGAGGGCCGGCTGGTGGTGATCGGATTCGCGGGCGGCGGCATCCCGTCGGTGAAGCTCAACCGGGTCCTGTTCCGCAACATCAGCATCGTCGGCGCTGCGTGGGGCGAGTTCCTGCGGCACGATCCGGGTGCGCTGGGGCAGACGCATGCCGCGCTCGTCGAACATGTGCGCGGGGGGCTGCGTCCGCTCGTCGAGGCCCGGTATCCGTTGGCCGAGGCCGCGCAGGCTCTCGCGGACCTCGAGGCCGGTCGGGTGATCGGGAAGGCCGTCCTCACCCAGGAGTGAGTGTGTTCCTCATCACTTGGTGCAGGTCACTGCGGAAAACCTGTTGCCGCAGGTCGTGGGCGCGTGGTGTCGTGAACGGGTCGCTGTGGGGAGCGGCCCGGGGGTTTATTGCGTTGTCGCAATAGTTGCGACAGCGTTAGCATCTCGTGCGTGGCAGCAGAGGTGACTCCGGACGACGTCTACACGGTTCTCGAGGAGTTCATCATGCGTCTCCTGGGCATGGGGGAGTCCGAATCGATGGACACCCTCGTCGCGATGGACCTGACGTTCTCGCAGGTTCGTGCCCTGTTCGTGCTGGCGCAGCACGGCGAGCCGATCGCGATCAACGAGGTCGCCGATTGTCTGCGGATCTCGGTGGCCGCCGCGGGTCGCAACGTCGACCAGCTGGTGTCCCAGGAGCTGGTGCTGCGCCGCGAGGACCCCGACGATCGCCGGATCAAACGGGTCTCGCTGACGGAATCGGGGCGTGCCCTGGTCTCCCGTCATCTCGAGGACAAGCGTGACGAGCTCCGCGCGTTTGCGGGCCGGCTCGACCAGCCGGATCGTGTGCGACTGCTCGAGGCACTTCAACCGATACTCGCGGGCAACGCCCTGCGGGCCCGAAGTCAGGAATTCTGCGGATGACGACCAATTCGACCGCCGGACCGCCCGCGTCCGACAAAATCGACGGGGCGGTCCTCAAGATCGCTTCCGTGGTGGTGCTCGGCGCCATCATGTCCATTCTCGACGTCACCGTGGTCAGCGTTGCGGTGCCCACGTTCATCGAGACCTTCGAAACCAGCTATGCGGTCGTCGCCTGGACGATGACCGCGTACACGCTGGCCCTGGCCACCGTCATCCCGGTCACGGGCTGGGCGGCCGACCGGTTCGGCACCAAACGTCTCTACATCGGTGCACTGATCCTGTTCGTCGCCGGTTCGGTGGCGTGTGCGTTCGCGTGGGACATCACGTCGCTCATCGCGTTCCGAGTGTTGCAGGGCCTCGGTGGCGGCATGCTCATGCCGCTCGGTATGACGATCATGACCCGTGCCGCGGGCCCCGAGCGGGTCGGCCGCGTCATGGCCGTCCTCGGTATCCCGATGCTGCTCGGCCCGATTTGTGGCCCGATCCTCGGCGGCTGGCTCATCGACTTCGCGAGCTGGCACTGGATCTTCCTCATCAACCTGCCCGTCGGCATCATCGCCCTGGTGGCGGCGTTCAAGTTGCTGCCCAAGGACGAGGCGAGCCCGTCGCAGGCGTTCGACGTCGTCGGCATGGTGCTGCTGTCGCCGGGTCTGGCGCTGTTCCTGTTCGGTGTGTCGTCGATTCCCGAGACCGGCACCGTCGCGTCGGCGCGGGTTCTGGTGTCCGCAGGCGTCGGCCTGGTGCTGATCGTGGGCTTCGTGTTCCACGCCCTGCGCAAGGATCATCCGCTGATCGACCTGCACCTGTTCAAGAACCGGCAGCTGACCGTCGCCGTGCTCACGACGTCGACGTTCATCGTCGCGTTCATGGGTGCCGGACTGTTGTTCCCGAGCTACTTCATCCAGGTCCGTGGTGAGTCGACGCTCGCCGCCGGTCTGCTGCTCGCGCCGCAGGGTATCGGTGCGATGGTCACCATGCCGATCGCCGGCCGGCTCGTCGACAAGATCGGCCCCGGCAAGATCGTGCTCACGGGTCTGCCGCTGATCGCGCTCGGCATGTTCGCATTCACCCAGCTGTCCGCGGACTCGCCGTACTGGCTGCTGCTCGGCGCCCTGTTCGTACAGGGCCTCGGCATGGGCTGCACCATGATGCCGCTGATGACGGCCGCGATGGTCACCCTCAAGAACGAGATGATCGCCCGCGGCTCGACCCTGATGAACATCGTCCAGCAGACCGCCGGTTCCATCGGCACCGCCACCATGTCGGTGATCCTGACGAACCAGCTCCTCGACCGCAATCTCACCAACGAGAAGGTGGCGATGCAGCACATCGACGCCGTCGTCGCGCAGGAACCGCCCGGCATGCCCGAGCAGATCCTCAGCGCCGCGGCCGACGCGTTCGGTAACACCTTCACCATCGCGTTCATCCTGCTGCTCTGCACGCTGATCCCGGCGTTCTTCCTGCCGCGCAAGCTCACCATCCCGGCCACCAAGGACGTTCCGGTCGCCATGCACTGACCGGTTCGACGCCCTGCCCGTGCCCCCCGAGTGATCCGATCGCTCGGGGGCACGGGTGTGTCGGGGGAGCGGGAAGCAGGTCCGGACATCGAGGGCGAGGGTGCCCTGATTCGTGAGGGTGCGATCCTCGGAGACAGGTGGCAGGGTTCTCGTGGAGTCGGGTGGCGCCAACAGCAGTTGGAGTGACCGAACCCGGCCCCGACGGTTCGTGGAGGTCGCCGTGATCGATGCCGTTCGCCGATCGGTCGCCTGCGCCGCGATCGTGGCCGGTGCGGTTCTGACGACGACGACCGTCGCCTCCGCCGCAGTCACCGTTCCGTTCCAGATCGACCCGGCGCCGTTCGGAAACCCGAACGGCAGCCTCGACGTCCCCTCGATCCGCTGCTGGGCCGTCGTCGGCGACCAGCCCGGCACGGTGACGATCACCGGCCCGAAGGACGGCATGAGGGCATGCCTGCTCCCGGGCGACATGCACTGGCTGAACCTGTCCACCGGCACCTCCGGTACTGCACGGATGTCGGCCGGAATCGACGGATATCCGGAAGCCACCCTGCCGACCGGAACCGGACAGGTCGTCATCGCCGCCACTTCCGCCACCGCCCCGTACACACCGGGCGTCGTGACCGTCCACGTGCCGTAGACGACGGCCCCGGTCAGGGGACCGTTCAGACGCCGGCGCCGGGTGTGCTGACGAATACCCGGTAGTTGATCCCGTCGACCCCGCTGGGCACCGTGGCCACGGCGACCACCGTCCCGGAACCGGTCTCGGCCGGTGGAAGGATGCTGTCGGCTTACGTCCGCGACGTCGACGTCATCGCAACCACTCTCGTATCGTTCACCGACCGGACCGGTGCCTCTCGGGATTCTTGACCTTGACGCAGCGTCATGGTCGACACTCGGATCATGCGGATAGGTCGGATGGCAGAGGCAGCGGGGACGACGCCGAGAGCGGTGCGGCACTATCACCGCCTGGGTCTGCTCGCGGAGCCGGAGCGGTTGCCCAACGGGTACCGCGAGTACACGGTCGACGACGTCGTCCGGCTGATGCGGATCCGGTGGCTCGCCGACAGCGGTGTTCCGCTCGGTTCGATCGCTGCCGTCCTGAACGGTGATCCGGCCGAGGCGGACGCTCGGGACGTGGTGGCCGACCTGCGGGCACTGATCGACGGGATCCGCCGCGAGCAGGCGACGCTCGCGCGGCGCAGCGCGCTGCTCACCGCGATGCTGTCGGACGCCGAGGCCGGGCATCCGATCTCGGCGCTGCCCACCGTGCTCGCCGCCGCGTTCCGGGATGCGATCGACGGGGCCGAGACACGTTCGGTGAGAGCGGAACTGGAACGTGAGCGTGACCTGCTCGAGATGCTTGCCGTCACCGGTGCCGCACCGCCGTCGTTGCTCGACGGTTTCACCGCGGTCGTGGCCGATCCCGGGCAACGATCCGAGTATCTCGAGCTTCTCGTCGCCTGGTCGGCACTCGAAGGTCGACGCCCGGAATCCGTCGAGAACGAGATCGACGCTCTGGTCGACCGGCTGGTCGACAGCTTCGACCGCAACCGGATCGCGCTGTCGGGGCCGGATCCGGGCGACGAGTCGGGGGACTGGCCGCTCACGCTCGAGGATGTCGTCCCCGACCCTGCGCAACGTGAAGTGGTGCTCCGGGCCTCACGAGTCGTGCTGTCCCGCATGGAGGAAACGTGAGAACGTCACGAGCCCTGTGGATGTGGGTACGTGGTCGGAAGTCGATTCCGGGCGGTGATGTCGACGTCTTCACCGCGGAACGCGGGACACTTGCCGTTCCGGTCGCCTTCGCGATCGCGACGGGTATCGAGACCGTCGTCCTGCACCTCGTCGTGCCGTGGCTGTGGTTGCAGATCGTGCTCGCTGTCGGCTCCGTGTGGTCGCTGCTGACGCTGTTCGGTTTCCTGGCGGTGCATCGCACTCACCCGCACTACACGGCGGGTCGTCGTCTCGTGCTGCGGCACTTCGGATCGGTCGTCGCCTCGATCGACCTGGACGATATCGAATCGTCCTCCTGTAGTTCACGATTCACGGAAACAGCGCCGACCGTCGTGGATCGGCGTCTGTTCCTCCCCAACTCCGACGGCACCACAGTGGACGTGGTGCTGAAGACGCCCGTGCCGGTGCGCCTGCCGGCGCTGCTGCCGAGTCGACGGAAGGCTGTGTCGGTGACCGGTGTCAGCGTGTTCGTCGACGATCCGGTGCGACTGGTCGGGCGGCTGCGCGGCGCGGGGGAGGCGTCGGCCGTCGCCCGGTGACCTCCGGTTCTCGGGCGTCGCGGGACCGATGGCAATCGGGTGGCGGGGCCGTTTTCGGTTGTCGGAGACGGCATGTAAGAATGCACCGGTCAGGTGATGACGAAAGAGGAAGCCGGTGCGATGCCGGCGCGGTCCCGCCACTGTATTCGGGGAGCGACCTTCCACACTGCCACGGCCCACACGCCGGAAGGCCGGGGGGAAGCGATGATCCGAGAGCCAGGAGACTCCCGTCGTCGCGATCTCCTATTCGGGGCGGATTTCCCCGAGAGAGGTGGCAGGTCCACCATGCTGCGCTCCACATCGTCTCCACAGTTCGCCGGACAGCGACTCCGTGAGTTCCTCCGGGACAACTCTCTCCACATCCACGCCTGACGCCTCACCGCTCGTTCGGCGTGTCGACGCCGTCGTATCAGGCTGGCCTCGATCGGTGTCTTTTCGGATCCGATTCGAGCCGAAAGCCATTCGCCCGCTCACTGTGGAGAACCCATGCTCAAACGGTCCACGACCGCTGCCCTGACCGCCTTCGTGGCGGTCGGACTGACCGCCACCGCCTGCTCGTCGAGCCCTACCGACGTCGACTCCGCGCTCGACGCGCGGGGGTGCATCACCGACTTCGATGCGAGCATCGACTACTTCCCGGACAAGTCGATCCTGTTCGACGCGAAGAACTTCACCGTCGACTACCACGACAGCTATCAGGTGCTGACCATCGAGCAGCCGTTCCCGGGCGCCTCCCCGGAGTCGTATGTACTGGTCAAGTGCGGTGCGCCGGACCCGGAACTGTCCGGTGACCTGGCCTCGGCACCGAAGATCACGACACCGATCCGGAGCCTGTACTCGGCGTCGACGACGCACCTGCCGCTGATCACCGAACTCGGTCGGCTCGACGTCCTGACCGGTGTCGCGAACGCGGCCAACGTCAACGGCGACGACATCCGGGCCCGCATCGCGGACGGCAAGATCACCGAGTACGCGTCCGGTAAGGCCGTGAACGTCGAGAAGGTCGTCGCGGAGAATCCCGACGTCCTGATGACACAGGGCACCGACGACCCGTCCTATGCGAAGCTGCGCGCCGCGGGCATCCCGGTGGTCGCGAACGCCGAATACCTCGAGAGCACTGCCCTCGGCCGCGCCGAGTGGGTCAAGATGATGGCCGCGCTGACGGGCACCGAGGCGCAGGCGGCCACGCTGTACGACCGGATCCGCAGCGACTACGCGAAGGTGGCCGAGGTCGCCGCCGGGGCCGAGAAGAGGCCCGTCCTGAACGGCACCATGTACCAGGGCACGTGGTACATGCCGGCCGGTGGCAGCTACATCGGCCGGCTGATGCACGACGCCGGCGCCACCTACCCGTGGGCGGGCGACCCCGCGACCGGCAGCCTCCAGCTGAACTTCGAGACCGTCTACACCGAGAACGGCACCGCGCCGCTGTGGATCGTCATGAGCGACTGGGCCACCACCGGCGACGCGGTCGCCGAGGACCAGCGCTACGGACAGCTGACCGCCGTCCAGGACGGCCGGGTGTGGTCCGGCACCGAGGACATGGGTCCGACCGGCGGCAACAACTTCTACCAGCTGGGTGTGCTGCGCCCCGACCTGATCCTCGGTGACCTGGTCGCGATCGTGCATCCGGAGCTCGCACCGAACCACGAGTTCGCGTTCTACCGAGAGGTTCCGCGAGCATGACGGTCGTCCTGACCCGCCCGCCGGCCCCCGACACCGGGATCGCGGATGGGCGGGACGCCACGCCGGCTCCCCGAGCATTCTCCCGCCGGGCGGTCCTCGTCACGGTCGGCCTCACGGCCGCGACCGTGACGCTGTTCCTGCTCGCCCTGGTCCTCGGCCCGGTCCGCGTCCCGCTCGCCGACACGATCCGCGTCGTCCTCGGCGCCGCACCGTCCGATCCGCGCTGGCAGGTCGTCGTGCACGAACTGCGCCTGCCCCGCGCGATCACCGCGGTCCTGGTCGGCGCAGCATTGGGTGTTGCGGGCCTGCAGATGCAGACGCTGTTCCGCAATGCACTCGCGGATCCCTATGTCCTGGGCGCGAGTTCGGGTGCGAGCCTGGGTGTCGCTCTGGTCGTGATCACCGCCGGGACCGCGGGATCGGCTTCGTTCACCGCCGGGCTCGCCGGCATGGGCCGCGCCGGTGTCGTGCTCGCGGCCGCGAGCGGCGCGGCGATCGTCCTGCTGCTGGTGTTGGCGTTGTCGCGCTGGGTGCGGTCGTCGGTGACGCTGCTGCTGGTCGGGGTCATGGTCGGCTCCGCGACCACCGCGATCGTGAGCGTGCTGCTGGTGTACGCGGATCCGGTTCGCGCCCAACTGTTCCTGCTGTGGGGTCTCGGCAGTTTCGCGTCGACGACCTGGGCCGATCTGGCGCTCATGGCGCCGATCGTGCTGGCCGCGGTCGTGGTCGCGCTGGCCACCGTGCGCCCCTTGAACGCACTGCTGCTCGGCGAGGGATACGCCCGAACGATGGGCATCGACGTCCGCCGGACCCGCTTGCTCACCCTGCTCGCGGCGTCGCTGCTCGCCGGTGCGACGACGGCGTTCTGCGGACCGATCGGCTTCCTCGGTCTGGCCGTCCCACACCTGGCCCGGCTGGCCGTCGGCACATCCGATCACCGCGCTCTCGTGCCGACGGTGATGCTGATGGGGTCCGCTGTGGCCCTCGCATGCGGCATCGTGAGTCAGGTACCGAACAGTGACCGGGTCCTGCCCCTCAACGCGGTGACCGCCATGATCGGAGCGCCGATCGTGATCACCGTGCTGATCCGGGCCCGCCGTGGAGTCGATGGAGCCGCCCTGTGAGTACCGATGCAGTGAACCCGGGACACTCGGATGTCGCGCTCCGCCTCGACGGAGTCACCACCGGGTACCCGGTGCGTCGCGCGCTGCGTCCGGCCGTCGCCCGGCCCGTGGCCACCCGGTTGTCGGCGACCGCCCGACGTGGCGAGTTGACGGTGCTCCTCGGTCCCAACGGCAGCGGCAAGTCGACGCTGCTACGGACGATCTGCGGTCTGCAGCCGGCACTCGACGGCACGACCACGCTGGACGGCAGGGACATTCGCGACATGGCGGCCGACGAGGTGGCTCGCGCGATCGCGGTGGTGCTCACCGAACGCGTCGATCCGGGAATGTTGTCCGGGCGCGAACTCGCCGGGCTCGGCCGTACTCCGCATCTGGGCCTCGGTGGCCGTATGGGTCCGCGCGATCACGCCGTCGTCACGTGGGCTCTCGACGCGGTCGGCGCCACCCATCTCGCGGACCGGCCGGTATCCGAGATGTCCGACGGCGAACGCCAGCGCGTCCTCACCGCCCGCGCTCTCGCGCAGGAACCGACACTGCTGGTCCTGGACGAACCGACGGCGTTCCTCGACGTGCCGTCGCGGGTCGCGTTGGTCGAGTTGCTGCGGCGCGCGGCCCGCGAGCACGACCTGGCTGTCGTGATGTCGACGCACGACCTCGAACTGGCGTTGCGCGTCGCCGACCACGTGTGGCTGCTCGACCGCACCGGCCGTCTCGATACCGGAACCCCCGAACAGCTCGCGCTCGACGGACGAATCGGTGCCGTATTCGATTCGCAGGCATTGCGATTCGATGCCGCAACGGGCGTCTTCGTGCTGGACGCGGCGGTCGGCGACAAACGACAGGTGCGAGTCTTCGGATCCGATCCGGCGGTGTCTGCGGCGTGCCGGCTGCTCGGACGCGAGGGCTTCGGTGTTGCAGAGGCCGGCGGGGCGGACGCGGAACTGTCGGTGGACGTCACGAACACCGGTGTCGCGCTTCGGCATGCGGGACGCACACTGCGGCTCCCCGGCGTCGACGGTGTCCCCGAGGTGCTTCGCGGGCTGCCCGGCTCGACGTTGCGTGTCACGCGGCCGGACGACGTCGCGGCGACACTGGCCGAAATTGCTGCGGTCAGTCCGTATCTCGCGACGACGTCCGGCACTCCCGGACCCGGTCGGTGGCGGCCCGCACGTGATCTGTACGACGACCCCGGTGCCCTCGCGGAGACCGTCGACGCCGTCCGTCGGCGGATCGGCCCCACCGAGTGGCGGGTGGCCGCCTCCACGCTGTTCTTCGGCTACGCCGCGCGGCTGTGGAAGTCGGCGCTGGGCGGGGTGGTGTTGACCGGACGGCTCCCCGATCTCGATCCCGACGATCTCGAGTGGATGTGCGACGACGGCACGATCGGCCTCAACCTCCGAGATCCCCGCGGTTGGTCCTGCGCCGACCACGCGGAGCTGGTCGACCTGGCCCGGGTCATGGTGATGGACCGTCACCTCGCACCGATGATCGACGCCGTCCGCGACGTCGAGCCGATGTCGGCCCGACTGTTGTGGGGCAATGCCGCAGCGGCCCTTCTGGGCGCGGCACGGGTGATCGGCGACGGCTCCGATCCCGAGACTGCGCTGCGTGCACAGGGTTTCGCCGAGACGATCCTGCGTGATCCGCGTCTCGTGGACACCGTCGTCCAGGAGGGCGACGGCTACCGCCGGCGGAGCTGCTGTCTGTTCTATCGCACCCCCGGGTCGGGCTACTGCGGTGACTGCGCGCTCACCCGTCCGACCGGTAACGAGGAGGAAACCGCATGACCGTCACCGGACCCGTCGACGTGACCACCGAGAGTGGCGGCCGCGAACAGCGTTGGCCGTTCCCGGTCGACGAGGACTCGCTGCTGAAGCTCGTCCACATCCTTTTCGAGGAGCATTGGGACGACATCTGGTTCGGCAACTTCGCCGAGGGCGCCGCATGGGAGGTGGCCGCGCCCAACGCGCCCGAGCGCATCACGATGTTCGACGGGTACGTCACCGTCGATTTCGGACGTTGGCACTTCCACCTGTGCATCGGCGAGCACACCGCGAGCGGACCAGAGCTGGGCCGGATCCGGCGCTGTTCGCGCGCGGAGATGTACCGGATGCTCGGCAAGGACGGCGCCCCGACCTCGTGGGGGCTGCGCCTGTTCAACGGCCGGGACGACCAGATGATGACCGCGATGCTGCCCAACCCGTTCCTCACCGACCGGCAGAAGTTGCGCGACGCGCCGGACTGGACCCGGCTCGCGCTGTGGGATCGACTCCGCGCCGAGTTCCTGGAGTTGGGACCGGACGACCTGGACCGCACCGGGAAGGGATTCCGGCACGGCTGATCCACCTGCCGGAAGATTCGAGAACGGCCCTGCGTGACGGCCCCGGGGACCGCAGTACGACTGCGGTCCCCGGGGCCGTTCTCGATCGCCTGTCACCCCGACACACCCCACAAACAATCATTCATGCTTGATTCTTATCCGTTCACCTGTGATGCTCGTCTCAGCATTCGAGGAGGGCTGTGTGGCGGACCTGAACGAGATAGTCGGCGACCTGTGCGCGGAGGGCGATGTGCTCGACGCGCTGGTCGCGGACCTGACGGACGAACAGTGGGCGGCGCCGACACCGGCGTCCGGGTGGACGATCGCCCACCAGATCGGGCACCTGCACTGGACCGATCGGGCGTCACTGCTGGCGGCGACCGACACCGACGCGTTCGCCGCGCAGGTGGCCGAGGCGTGGAAGAACCCGGCCGGCTTCGTCGACGAGGGGGCCGACGCCGAGGCGGCCCGGCCGGCCCGAGACCTGCTCGCCGACTGGCGTGCCGGACGCTCGCGGCTCGCCGACGTTCTGCGCGACGTTCCGCCGGGCACCAAAATTCCGTGGTTCGGGCCGCCGATGAGTGCAGCCTCGATGGCCACGGCCCGGCTGATGGAGACATGGGCACACGGCCGCGACGTCGCCGACGCACTCGGGGCCCGCCCCGCACCGACGGCACGCCTGAGGCACATCGCACGGCTGGGCGTCCGTACCCGCAACTTCGCGTTCGACGTCCACCAGCTGCCCCATCCCACGGAGGACGTGCGTGTCGTGCTCACCGTGCCCGACGGATCCGTGTGGACCTTCGGGCCGGACGATGCCGCCCAGTCGGTGACCGGCCCGGCCGAGGACTTCTGCCTGCTCGTCACCCAGCGCATCCACCGCAGCGACACCGCGCTCACCGCGGCCGGTGCCGACGCCGACCGCTGGCTCGACATCGCGCAGGCGTTCGCGGGCCTGCCCGGCGCCGGGCGGGCCACCACCACTACGACGGAGGCAGGCCGATGACAGATCGGACAGCCCCGGTGCGGATCGGCAACTGCTCCGGCTTCTACGGCGACCGGCTCTCGGCGATGCGGGAGATGCTCACCGGCGGCGACCTCGACTACCTCACCGGCGACTACCTCGCCGAGCTGACGATGCTCATCCTCGGCCGCGACCGGTTGAAGGACCCGTCCCGCGGTTACGCGAAAACCTTTCTGCGTCAAGCCGAGGACTGTCTCGGACTCGCCCTCGAGAAGGGGGTGAAGATCGTCGCCAACGCGGGCGGCCTCAACCCGGCCGGGCTCGCCGACGCGCTGCGCGAGGTCAGCGACAGGCTCGGCCTGCACGCGACGATTGCGCATGTCGAGGGCGACGACCTCATCACCCGCGCCGCCGAACTCGGCCTCGACCGCGATATCACACCGCTCACCGCGAACGCCTACCTGGGCGCGTGGGGCATCGTCGACTGCCTGCACGCCGGCGCGGACGTCGTCGTCACCGGCCGCGTCACCGACGCCTCCGTCATCGTCGGTCCGGCCGCAGCCCACTTCGGCTGGGGCCGTGAAGATTTCGACCGACTGGCCGGTGCGGTCGTCGCGGGACACGTCATCGAATGCGGCACCCAGGCCACCGGCGGCAACTTCTCGTGGTTCACCGAGATCGGCGACCTCACCCGCCCCGGATTCCCGATCGCCGAGATCCACGCCGACGGGACGTCGGTGATCACCAAACACGCGGGCACCGGGGGAGCGGTCACCGTCGACACCGTCACCGCGCAGTTGCTGTACGAGATCACCGGCGGCCGCTACGCGAACCCGGACGTCACCGCGCGCATGGACACGATCGCCCTGTCCGGTGACGGCCCCGACCGGGTCCGGATCGGCGGGGTGCGCGGGGAGGCGCCGCCGCCGCAGTACAAGGTGTCGCTCAACGCGCTCGCCGGGTTCCGCAACGAGGTCACATTCGTGCTCACCGGACTCGACATCGACGCCAAGGCGGAACTCGTGCGGCGACAGCTGGATTCGTGGCTGCATGTCAAGCCTGCGGAGCTGGACTGGACACTGGCCCGCACCGACCACCCGGACGCCGCCACCGAGGAGACCGCGAGCGCACTGCTGCGGTGCACCGTCCGCGACACCGACCAGGACGTCGTGGGGCGGGCCTTCTCGTCGGTCGCCGTGGAACTCGCCCTCGCCAGCTACCCGGGTTTCACACTCACCGCGCCGCCGTCGCACGGCCAGCCGTACGCGGTGTTCACCCCCGGATACGTCGACGCCGGCGAGGTTCCGCACGTCGCGGTCCGGCCCGACGGTACCCGCGCCGACATCGCGCCGAGTACCGAGACGCGATCACTCGAGGATCTGCCGGAGCCTGCTCTGCCGGAGCCACTTCCGGAATCCGAGACGGTGAGTGCGCCGCTCGGGACGATCGCGGCGGCCCGCAGCGGTGACAAGGGCGGCAACGCCAACATCGGGGTGTGGGTGCGCACCGACGACGCCTGGCGCTGGCTGGTCCACACCCTCACCGTCGACGAACTGAAACGACTCCTGCCCGAGACGGAACACCTCACCGTCACCCGGCACGTGCTGCCCAACCTGCGCGCCGTCAACTTCGTCGTCGAAGGCATCCTCGGTCGCGGCGTCGCCTCCCAGGCCCGCTTCGATCCGCAGGCCAAGGGACTCGGCGAATGGCTGCGGTCCCGGCATCTCGAGATCCCGGTGGCACTCGTGCCCATCTACTCCGACCAACTCGAGGAGGGCCACGCATGACCGTGTGGGACACCCCGGAACGACAACAACTCCGCAAGACCGTCCGCGCGTTCGTCGAGCAGGACATCCTGCCGCACCTCGGCGACTGGGAACGCGCCGGTGAACTCCCCCGCGAACTGCACCGCAGGGCCGCGGCACTGGGTCTGCTCGGCGCCGGCTTCCCCGAGCAGGTCGGCGGCGAGGGCGGGGATCTCGTCGACGCCGTCGTCATCTGCGAGGAGATGCACCAGGCCGGCGCGTCCGGCGGCCTGTTCGCCTCCCTGTTCACGTGTGGGATCGCGCTGCCGCACCTCGTCGCGGCCGGTGACCCGGCCCAGATCGAAAAGTGGGTGCGGCCCACCCTCGCCGGTGAGAAGATCGGCTCCCTCGCCATCACCGAACCCGGCGGCGGCTCCGACGTCGGGCACCTGCGCACCACCGCCGTCCGCGACGGCGACCACTACGTCGTGAACGGATCCAAGACGTTCATCACGTCCGCGGTGCGCGCCGACTTCGTGGTCACCGCGGTCCGCACCGGCGGCAGCGGAGCGGGCGGGGTCTCGCTGCTCGTGATCGAGAAGGGCACACCCGGATTCGAGGTGGCCCGCAAACTCGACAAGATGGGCTGGCGGGCGTCGGACACCGCCGAACTGTCGTTCGTCGACGCCCGTGTCCCCGTGGGAAACCTGGTGGGCGTGGAGAATTCGGGCTTCGCGCAGATCGCGCAGGCGTTCCTCACCGAACGTATCGCGCTGGCCGCGCAGGCGTACGCGAGCGCGCAGCGCTGCCTCGACCTCACCGTGCAGTGGTGCCGTGACCGCGACACGTTCGGCCGGCCGCTCATCTCCCGGCAGGCCGTCCAGAACACCCTCGCGGAGATGGCCCGCCGCACCGACGTCGCCCGCGTCTACACCCGCAGCCTCGTCGAACGGTCGCTCACCTCCGACGAGGACTTCGTCGCCGAGGTGTGCTTCGCGAAGAACACCGCCGTCGAGGCCGGGGAATGGGTCGCGAACCAGGCCGTGCAGTTGTTCGGCGGCATGGGCTACATGAGCGAATCCGAGGTGGAAAGGCAGTACCGCGACATGCGCATCCTGGGAATCGGCGGCGGGACCACGGAGATCCTGACCGCCCTGGCCGCCAAGCGATTGGGGTACCACGCGTGACGATCCTGCGATCCACTCTCGACACCGCCTCCCCGGAGTACGTGTCGGCGGCCGAGACGATGACCACCAAGCTCGCCGAACTCGAGACCGAACATGCGAAAGCCCTGGCCGGCGGCGGAGAGAAGTACGTCGAACGGCACCACGCGCGGGGCAAGCTCCTGGCCCGCGAACGCATCGAACTGCTCCTCGACCCGGATTCGCCGTTCCTGGAACTGTCCCCGCTCGCCGCATGGGGCAGCCAGTTCCCGGTCGGGGCGTCCACGATCGTCGGCATCGGCACGGTCAGCGGCGTCGAATGCCTGATCGTCGCGAACGACCCGACGGTCCGCGGCGGCACGTCGAATCCGTGGACCCTGAAGAAGGGCTTCCGCGCCAACGACATCGCGGTTGCCAACCGGCTGCCGGTGATCTCCCTCGTCGAGTCCGGTGGCGCGGACCTGCCCACCCAGAAGGAGGTGTTCGTTCCCGGCGGACGCATGTTCCGCGACCTCACCCGGCTCTCCGCGGCCGGAATCCCCACCATCGCACTGGTGTTCGGCAACTCCACCGCCGGCGGCGCCTACATTCCAGGAATGTCCGACCACGTCGTGATGATCAAGGAACGGTCCAAGGTGTTCCTCGCCGGCCCGCCCCTGGTGAAGATGGCCACCGGCGAGGAGTCCGACGACGAATCCCTCGGCGGCGCCGAGATGCACGCCCGCACATCGGGCCTGGCCGACTACTTCGCGCAGGACGAGCCGGACGCCATCCGTATCGGCCGCAGCATCGTCGCCCGGCTGAACTGGCGCAAACAGGGGCCGGCTCCGCGCGCCGACGTGATCGAACCGCTCTACGACTCCGAGGATCTGCTCGGCATCGTGCCCGCAGACCTGAAGATCCCGTTCGATCCGCGGGAGGTGATCGCCCGCATCGTCGACGGCTCCGACTTCGACGAGTTCAAACCGCTGTACGGCAGCTCGCTCGTCACCGGATGGGCCGAACTGCACGGCTATCCGATCGGCATCCTCGCCAACGCCCGCGGCGTGCTGTTCAGCGAGGAATCGCAGAAGGCCACCCAGTTCATCCAGCTCGCCAACCGGTCGAACACGCCGTTGCTGTTCCTGCACAACACCACCGGCTACATGGTGGGCAAGGAATACGAGGAGGGCGGCATCATCAAACACGGGTCGATGATGATCAACGCCGTCTCCAACTCCACCGTCCCGCACATCTCGATCCTGCTCGGCGCCTCGTACGGCGCCGGCCACTACGGCATGTGCGGGCGCGCGTTCGATCCCCGGTTCCTGTTCGCGTGGCCCAGCTCCAGATCCGCTGTCATGGGCGGAGCCCAGCTCGCCGGTGTCGTCTCCATCGTCGGCCGCGCCGCCGCCGAGGCCCGCGGGCAGGCGTTCGACCCCGAGGCCGACGCCGGCATGCGCGCCATGATCGAGAACCAGATCGAAGCCGAGTCGCTGCCGACGTTCCTGTCCGGGATGCTCTACGACGACGGCGTCATCGACCCCCGCGACACCCGCACGGTGGTGGGAATGTGCCTGTCGGCCATTGCCACCGCCCCGATCGAGGGCACCGCCAACTTCGGTGTCTTCCGGATGTGAGGCACCGGGAAATGAGTACGAACATGATCCACTCCGTTCTGGTCGCCAACCGCGGTGAGATCGCCCGTCGCGTCTTCGCGACGTGCCGGCGCACCGGGGTCGGCACGGTCGCCGTCTTCTCCGATCCCGACGCCGGCGCCCCGCACGTCGCCGCCGCGGACGCAGCGGTCCGGCTCCCCGGGGCGACACCCGCGGACACCTACCTGCAGATCGAGCGGATCGTCGCCGCCGCGCAGGCGTCCGGTGCCGACGCGATCCATCCCGGTTACGGATTCCTCTCCGAGAACGCCGATTTCGCGCGCGCCGTGCAGGACGCCGGACTCACCTGGATCGGTCCGCCCGCCAAGGCGATCGAACTGATGGGCTCCAAGGTCGAGTCCAAACGCATCATGGCCGACGCCGGTGTCCCGGTCCTCGCCGAACTCGATCCGGACGCGGTCACCGAAGCGGACCTGCCGGTGCTGGTGAAGGCGTCCGCCGGTGGTGGCGGACGCGGTATGCGCGTCGTACGGGAACTGTCGGCGCTGGCCGGGGAGATCGAGGCCGCCCGCCGCGAAGCCCGGTCCGCGTTCGGTGATCCGACGGTGTTCTGCGAGCGCTACCTCGAGACCGGACGCCACATCGAGGTGCAGGTGATGGCCGACGGCCACGGCACCGTGTGGGCGATCGGCGAACGCGAATGCTCCATCCAGCGCCGGCACCAGAAGGTGGTCGAGGAGGCCCCGTCGCCGCTCGTCCAGCGGACTCCGGGAATGCGGGACGAGCTCTTCCGCGCCGCCGAACTCGCCGCCACGGCGATCGGGTACGAGGGTGCGGGCACGGTCGAGTTCCTGGCCAGGGCGAGCGAAGCGACGGGGGACGACGCAGGCGAGGAGGTCGAATTCTATTTCCTCGAGATGAACACCCGCCTGCAGGTGGAGCATCCGGTCACCGAGTGCACCACCGGTCTCGATCTCGTCGAGTTGCAGCTGCAGGTGGCGTCCGGTGCGCAGCTGCCACCCGAACCCCCGGAGGCCCGCGGTCATTCGATCGAGGTCCGGCTCTACGCCGAGGACCCCGCGCACAACTGGCGTCCGCAGAGCGGCACCGTCGAGCACATCGAACTCCCCGGCACCACGGCAGAATTCGAGATCCTCGACCGGACCGGAGTGCGACTCGACTCCGGTGTCGAGGACGGCTCGGTCGTCAGCGTCTTCTACGATCCGATGCTCGCGAAGGTGATCTCGTACGCGCCGACCCGCGCGCAGGCTGCGCAGGTGCTGGCGTCCGCACTGACCCGGATGCGCCTGCACGGCCTGACCACCAACCGGGACCTGCTCGTGGGTGTCCTGCGTCATCCCGCGTTCCTCGCCGGGGACACCGACACCGCGTTCTTCGACACCCACGGCCTGGGCGTACTCGCCCGGCCGCTCGCCGACACGGATGCCGAAGCGCTGTCCGCGCTCGCCGCCGCCCTCGCCGACGCCGCCGCCAACCGGGCCGCGGCACCGGTGAACCGGGGACTGCCGAGCGGGTGGCGGAATCTGCCGTCGCAGCCACAGTCCAAGCAGTACAACGGAATCCACGGTGACCACGACGTCCGCTACCTGCTCACCCGGTCCGGGATGCACGCCGACGGATACGAGAACGTCACTCTCGTCGACTCGGCACCGGACCACGTCGTCCTCGACATCGACGGCGTCCGACGCCGTTTCGACGTCGCCCGCTACGGCGAGACCGTGTGCGTCGATTCACCGCTCGGCCCCGTCACGCTCACCGCCCTTCCGCGGTTCACCGACCCGTCGACGGCCGTCGCCGAAGGGTCGCTGCTGGCGCCGATGCCCGGTGCGGTGATCCGGCTCGGTGCCGCGCCAGGGGACCGGGTCGAGGCCGGACAGCCGGTCCTGTGGCTCGAGGCCATGAAGATGGAACACGCCGTCCGGGCCCCTGTCTCGGGCGTGCTCACCGACCTGTCCGTCGAGGTCGGCCGACAGGTCGACGTCGGGGCCGTCCTGGCCGTCGTCGACCCGGATACGACCGGAACAGAAGCATCCCGAGAGGAGTCCGCATGAGCAGCTTCATCGAGACCGACGAGCAGAAGGCGCTGCGGTCCGCGGTGTCCACCCTCGCGCAACGCTACAACTACGTCGATTACGTCCTGCCCAAGGCGTGCAGAGGTGAACCGCTCACCGAATTGTGGGCCGAGGCAGGAAAGCTCGGATTCCTCGGGGTCAATCTCCCCGAGGAATACGGGGGTGGGGGAGCAGGTATCTACGAGCTCGCCCTCGTCCAGGAGGAACTCGCCGCGCAGGGTGCCGGACTGCTGCTCGTCGTCGTCTCCCCGGCGATCTGCGGCACCATCATCGGCAAGTACGGCACCGACGCCCAGAAACAGGAGTGGCTGACGGCGCTCGCCGACGGGTCGAAGATCATGGCGTTCGGGATCACCGAACCCGATGCCGGATCCAACTCGCACCGGATCACCACCACCGCGAGAAGGGACGGTGACGACTGGCTCCTGCGTGGCAACAAGGTCTACATCTCCGGTGTCGACCAGGCCGACGCGGTCCTGATCGTCGCCCGCACCGAGGACCACCGGACCGGAAAGCTGAAGCCGGCCCTGTTCATCGTGCCGACCGACACCGAGAATCTCGTCGCGACACCGATGGAGATGGACATCGTCGAACCGGACCACCAGTTCACGCTGTTCCTCGACGACGTCCGGCTGCCGGCGGACGCCCTCGTCGGATCGGAGGACGCGGCGCTGATGCAACTGTTCGCGGGCCTCAACCCCGAACGCATCCTCGGTGCCGCGATGGCGATCGGAATGGGGCGCTGGGCGCTCGACAAGGGGGTGCAGTTCGCGAAGGAACGCACCGTGTGGACGACCCCGATCGGTGCGCATCAGGGCCTGGCCCACCCGTTGGCGCAGTGCAAGATCGAACTCGAGCTCGCCAAACTGATGATGCAGAAGGCCGCGGTCCTCTACGACAGCGGCGACGACTTCGGGGCCGCCGAGGCCGCCAACATGGCCAAGTACGCGGCCGCCGAGGCCAGCATCAAGACCCTCGACCAGGCGATCCAGACCCACGGCGGTGGTGGACTCACCCGCGAATACGGCCTGGCCGCGATGCTCGGTGCGGCCCGTATCGCCCGTGTCGCACCCGTCAGCCGCGAGATGATCCTCAACTTCGTCTCCCAGCATTCGCTGGGCCTGCCCAAGTCGTACTAGGAGGACACCCGTGACCGATCGTCTCGTCCGTTACGAGGTTGCGGATGCTCTCGCCACCGTGGTCCTGGACTCGCCGCACAACCGCAACGCGATCTCGACCCGGCTCGTCGACGAGCTGCGGCAGTGCCTGTCGGACGCCGCCGCCGACGCCGCTGTCCGCGCCGTCGTCCTCACCCATACCGGCGGCACGTTCTGCGCCGGAGCCGACCTGACGGAGGCGAGTGCGGCCGCCGACGCCACCCCGCAGGAACTCGCCGCGCAGCGCACGGCCCGGACGACCGAACTGCTGCGATCGATCGTCGAACTGCCGAAGCCGGTGATCGGATGCCTCGACGGCCACGTCCGCGCCGGCGGTATGGGCTTGGTCGGCGCGTGCGACATCGTCGTGGCCGGACCCGACACCACGTTCGCGCTCACCGAGGCCCGGCTCGGGTTGGCGGCATCGATCATCTCGCTCACGGTGATTCCGCGGCTCACGTCCCGAGCTGCCGGACGCTACTTTCTCACGGGGGAGAAGTTCGGACCCCACGAAGCGGAGGCGATCGGCCTGATCAGTGAGGCCGTTCCCGACACGAAGAAGGCGATCGACGACCTGGCCGCGACCCTGCGAGCATGTTCCCCGCAGGGACTCGCCGAATCGAAGAAACTCACCACGATGCGGATGCTCGCCGACTTCGATCGCTGGGCCGACGATCTCGCGGCCCAGTCCGCCCGCCTGTTCGGATCCCCTGAGGCGGTCGAGGGCATGACGGCGTTCCTGCAGAAGCGGCCGCCCTCGTGGGAGACCGGGGCATGAGACGCAACGAGGGCGGTGACCGTCACGGTCACCGCCCTCGTCGGGATGCTTGGGTTACGCCTGGCCCTGGCCCAGCGCGCCGAGCTCCTCGAGCGAACCGGTGAAGAACACGGCAGCCTTGAGCGAGCCGCTGACGTTGCTGGCGAGATCGGAGAAGAACTTGACGTAGGGCAGGACCTCAGCGGAACCCATGATTACTCCTTGATTCGTGGTGGTAAGGGAAGGGAAGGCAACCCTTTCCCTGAGAGAATTAGTAGTGGGTTCGACGCTGATTCGCAATGGAACTGTGATGAAGGTTACCCTAAGTTCCCGAGGTCGGGGGAATAACGGCGAGGGAGCCCCGCGGGAGGATGTGGAATGCGCGCACCGCAACAGGATCGGAGCCGGTTGACGCGGCACCGGCTGCTCGAGGCGACGGTCGACTGCCTGGCCGAGTTCGGGTGGTCGGCTACGACGGTGGCGGTGGTCGCGCAGCGGGCCGGCGTCTCGCGAGGTGCGGCGCAACACCACTTCCCGACCCGGGAAGACCTCATCACCGCCGCGCTCGAGTTCATGTTCGACGGCCGCATGGAGCAGGCGCGTCGCGAGGTCACCGAGCTGCCGGGTGGGGAGGCGCGTACGGAGGCCGTGGTCGCCAGGCTCGTCGACTACTACACCGGCAGCCTTTTCAAGGCGGCGCTACAGGTGTGGACGGCGGCGGCTGCGGATCCGGCGCTGCGGGCGCGGGTGTTGCCGCTCGAGGAGCGGTTCGGTCGTGTCGCGCACCGCGCCGCCGTCGAGAGCCTCGGCGTCGACGACTCGGATCCCGGTGTCCGACGGCTCGTGCAGGCCACCCTGGACTTCGCGCGCGGGCTCGGTCTCGCCGACGTGCTCACCGACGACTCGCGCCGGCGTGCCGAGATCGTGCGCTGCTGGGCCGCCCAGCTCGACGTGGCCCTCGGGTCCCTGTCGGCCGATCCGATCCCGAATCACACGGCGTGACCTGCACGTGATGCTGCGCAGCTCACTTTGACCTGGCCAGGAGCGGCCGGGTATCGTCGGGGGTCGTGTCCGACCGCAGGGGTCGCTACGCAGGCATTACTTCTGCATGCTCGGGCCGATATGTGTGCCTATGCGAGGCATTGGCGTGCGCGTGTTGCTGTGGCATTCCGGTCGGTTTCCGGCCAGTTTCCGCAGGTGCGAGCATCCGGTTGCCTGTGTAGGGGTGCGCGACACGCCCGACCTCGTGTGCACGCGAGGGGGTGCGGGGCAGCAGCTTTCTTGCCCCAACCGATGGATCCCTAATTTCAGAACAGCCAGGATTGCTCGGCCGAGCAGAACTGGAACCGACGAAGAAAGCCGATACATGCCAACCATCAACCAGCTGGTCCGTAAGGGCCGCCGCGACAAGGCCGCCAAGGTCAAGACCGCGGCCCTGAAGGGCAGCCCGCAGCGCCGTGGCGTGTGCACCCGCGTGTACACCACCACCCCGAAGAAGCCGAACTCCGCGCTGCGGAAGGTCGCCCGTGTGCGCCTGACCAGCTCCGTCGAGGTCACCGCTTACATCCCGGGTGAGGGCCACAACCTGCAGGAGCACTCGATGGTGCTCGTCCGCGGTGGTCGTGTGAAGGACCTCCCGGGTGTGCGCTACAAGATCATCCGCGGCTCGCTCGACACCCAGGGTGTCAAGAACCGCAAGCAGGCTCGCAGCCGCTACGGCGCCAAGAAGGAGAAGAGCTAATGCCACGTAAGGGCCCCGCTCCCAAGCGCCCCCTGGTTGCCGATCCGGTCTACGGTTCGCCGCTGGTGACCCAGCTCGTGAACAAGATCCTGATGGACGGCAAGAAGTCCACCGCCGAGCGCATCGTCTACGGTGCCCTCGAGCAGGCTCGCGAGAAGACCGGCACCGATCCGGTCGTCACCCTCAAGCGTGCACTCGACAACGTCAAGCCGGCCCTCGAGGTCCGCAGCCGTCGTGTCGGTGGCGCCACCTACCAGGTTCCGGTCGAGGTTCGTCCGGGCCGTTCCACCACGCTGGCCCTGCGCTGGCTGGTGACCTTCTCGCGCGCACGTCGTGAGAAGACCATGGTCGAGCGTCTCGCCAACGAGCTTCTGGACGCGAGCAACGGCCTGGGCGCTTCCGTGAAGCGTCGCGAGGACACCCACAAGATGGCTGAAGCCAACAAGGCGTTCGCGCACTACCGCTGGTGATACCACGCCGGGCCGAGAGAGCCTACGGGCACGAACCCTCTCGGCCTGGCGTTGTCACTACTGTGTCGGTCCCGTCCGCGGGCCGGCTGGACAAGTAACAAGAGACGTGGCCCCAGAAGGGCCGACACGATCGACGAGCGGGGAAGAATCCTGTGGCACAGGAAGTGCTGACCGACCTGAACAAGGTCCGCAACATCGGCATCATGGCGCACATCGATGCCGGCAAGACCACCACCACCGAGCGCATCCTCTTCTACACCGGTGTGAACTACAAGATCGGTGAGACCCACGACGGTGCGTCCACGACGGACTGGATGGAGCAGGAGAAGGAGCGTGGTATCACCATCACCTCCGCTGCTGTGACCTGTTTCTGGAACAACAACCAGATCAACATCATCGACACCCCCGGCCACGTCGACTTCACGGTCGAGGTCGAGCGTTCGCTCCGCGTGCTCGACGGTGCCGTCGCGGTGTTCGACGGTAAGGAAGGCGTCGAGCCCCAGTCCGAGCAGGTCTGGCGCCAGGCTGCCAAGTACGACGTTCCGCGCATCTGCTTCGTCAACAAGATGGACAAGATGGGCGCGGACTTCTACTTCACCGTGCAGACCATCATCGACCGCCTCGGTGCGAAGCCGCTGGTCCTGCAGCTGCCGATCGGTTCCGAGGATGCCTTCGACGGCGTCGTCGACCTCGTCGAGATGCGCGCGCTGACCTGGCGTGGCGTCACCGAGATCGGCACCGACGCGACGATCGAGGAGATCCCCGCGGAGCTGGCCGACAAGGCTGCCGAGTACCGCGAGAAGCTGCTCGAGACCGTTGCCGAGTCCGACGAAGCTCTCATGGAGAAGTACTTCGGCGGCGAGGAGCTCACGGTCGAGGAGATCAAGGGCGCCATCCGCAAGATGACGGTCAACTCCGAGCTGTACCCGGTGCTGTGTGGCACCGCGTTCAAGAACAAGGGCATCCAGCCCATGCTCGACGCGGTCATCGACTACCTGCCGACCCCGCTGGACATCGGCGAGGTTCACGGTCACAAGCTGAACGACGAGGAGACCGACCTCACCCGCAAGCCGAGCAAGGACGAGCCGTTCTCGGCTCTGGCCTTCAAGATTGCTGCGCACCCGTTCTTCGGCAAGCTCACCTTCGTGCGCGTCTACTCGGGACGTGTCGAGTCGGGCACCCAGGTGCTCAACGCCACGAAGGGCAAGAAGGAGCGCATCGGCAAGCTCTTCCAGATGCATGCCAACAAGGAGAACCCGGTCGACGAGGCCGTGGCCGGCCACATCTACGCGATGATCGGCCTGAAGGACACCACGACCGGTGACACCCTGTGCGCGCAGGACGCCCCGATCGTCCTCGAGTCGATGACGTTCCCGGACCCGGTCATCCAGGTCTCGATCGAGCCCAAGACCAAGTCCGACCAGGAGAAGCTGGGCACCGCGATCCAGAAGCTCGCGGAAGAGGACCCGACCTTCTCGGTCGAGCTGGACGAAGAGACCGGCCAGACCGTCATCGGCGGCATGGGCGAGCTGCACCTCGACATCCTCGTCGACCGTATGCGTCGCGAGTTCAAGGTCGAGGCCAACGTCGGCAAGCCGCAGGTTGCGTACCGTGAGACGATCACCAAGACCGTCGACAAGCACGAGTTCACCCACAAGAAGCAGACGGGTGGCTCGGGCCAGTTCGCGAAGGTCATCATCGCCCTCGAGCCGTACGTCGGCGAGGAAGGCGAGTCCTACGCGTTCGAGAACAAGGTCACCGGTGGTCGCGTTCCGCGCGAATACATCCCGTCGGTCGATGCCGGTGCCCAGGACGCGATGCAGTACGGTGTTCTCGCCGGCTACCCGCTCGTGAACATGAAGCTGACCCTGCTCGACGGCGCATACCACGACGTCGACTCCTCGGAAATGGCCTTCAAGGTCGCCGGTTCGCAGGCGCTCAAGGAAGCTGCCCGCAAGGCCGGCCCGGTCATTCTCGAGCCCCTCATGGCTGTCGAGGTCACCACCCCCGAGGACTACATGGGTGACGTGATCGGCGACCTCAACTCCCGCCGTGGCCAGATCCAGGCCATGGAGGAACGCAGTGGTGCCCGTGTCGTGAAGGCGCTGGTTCCGCTCTCGGAGATGTTCGGCTACATCGGTGATCTGCGGTCGAAGACCCAGGGCCGGGCGAACTTCTCCATGGTGTTCGACTCCTACGCAGAGGTTCCCTCGAACGTCTCGAAGGAGATCATCGCCAAGGCGACCGGCGAGTAACCTCGGTCTCGTCGACCGCTAGCACGACCACGTAATAACAACCGCACTGCTGCATACCGCAAGCACAATCAGTCCAGGAGGACACCAGTGGCGAAGGCGAAGTTCGAGCGGACCAAGCCGCACGTGAACATCGGCACCATCGGTCACGTCGACCACGGCAAGACCACCACGACGGCTGCGATCACCAAGGTGCTGGCCGACCAGTACCCCGACCTGAACGAGAGCTTCGCTTTCGATCAGATCGACAAGGCGCCGGAGGAGAAGGCTCGTGGTATCACGATCAACATCTCCCACGTCGAGTACCAGACGGAGAAGCGTCACTACGCTCACGTCGACGCTCCGGGTCACGCCGACTACATCAAGAACATGATCACCGGTGCTGCCCAGATGGACGGCGCGATCCTGGTCGTGGCCGCCACCGACGGCCCGATGCCGCAGACCCGCGAGCACGTGCTGCTCGCTCGCCAGGTCGGCGTGCCCTACATCCTCGTCGCCCTGAACAAGGCCGACATGGTCGACGACGAGGAAATCCTCGAGCTCGTCGAGATGGAGGTCCGCGAGCTGCTGGCCGGCCAGGAGTTCGACGAGAACGCTCCGGTCGTCCCGATCTCGGCGCTGAAGGCGCTCGAGGGTGACCCGAAGTGGGTCGAGTCGGTGCAGAAGCTGATGGCTGCTGTCGACGAGTCGATCCCGGACCCGGTCCGTGAGACCGAGAAGCCGTTCCTCATGCCCGTCGAGGACGTCTTCACGATCACCGGTCGTGGCACCGTCGTCACCGGCCGCATCGAGCGTGGCGTGATCAACGTCAACGAAGAGGTCGAGATCGTCGGTATCCGTCCCGACGTCACCAAGACCACGGTCACCGGCATCGAGATGTTCCGCAAGCTGCTCGACCAGGGCCAGGCCGGCGACAACGTCGGTCTGCTGGTGCGCGGCATCAAGCGCGAGGACGTCGAGCGTGGCCAGGTTGTCGTCAAGCCCGGCACCACGACCCCGCACACCGAGTTCGAGGGCCAGGCGTACATCCTGTCCAAGGACGAGGGCGGCCGTCACACGCCGTTCTTCAACAACTACCGTCCGCAGTTCTACTTCCGTACGACTGACGTGACGGGCGTTGTGACCCTCCCCGAGGGCACCGAGATGGTCATGCCCGGTGACAACACCGAGATGTCCGTCGTGCTGATCCAGCCGGTCGCCATGGACGAGGGCCTGCGCTTCGCGATCCGTGAGGGTGGCCGCACCGTCGGCGCCGGTCGCGTCACGAAGATCATCAAGTGAGCTAGTTCTCACTGACGCGAATGGCGTCCACTCCTTCGGGAGTGGGCGCCGTTCGGCGTTTCGGGGCCGTCGTCGTGGCCCTACCGGAATGTGCGGTGGGCGTGTCGGAGGAACTCGCGCAGCGCCGGGGACGGCGCCGGTTTCCACACCAGGGCGAGGACGGCGTCGACGGCGGCGTCGACGATGGGGACCGGGACGAGATGCGGATAGGCGTCCGCCATCGACGTACTGAGGATCGCGACGCCCAGTCCGCGTCCCGCCAGGTCGGCCACCGCGTCCGGGGCGCTGGCCTGCATGACGATCTCGCCCACGACACCGGATGCGGCGCATTCCCGGTCGAGCGCGGTGCGGACACCGGTGCCGACGGGCATGCAGATCAGGGGATGTGTGCACACGTCGGCCAGGGATGCCGGTGCCGACGTCGCCAGCGGGTGGCCGGGGGCGACGAGGGCCGCGATCCGTTCGGACACGATCGTCAGGGCCTCCAGGTCCGTCGGCGGCCCACCCGCGAGCCCGACGAGTGCGACGTCGAGGTGTCCCGTCCGGACCTGCTCGAGCAGGACGTCCGAGCTGTCTTCGACGAGGTCGACGCCGATGCCCGGATGGGCGCGCCGGCAGGCGGCGAGGGCGTCGAACAGCGGGGTCACGGTGCAGGCGGTGACCATGCCCACCGACAGCTGTCCGCGGACCAGTTGATTGACCTCGTCCACGGCCTCGTGGACGGATCGTGCCGCGGCGAGTGCGGCGCGGGCGTGCGGCAGGGCGGCCTTCCCGGCGACGGTGAGTGTGGCGGAGCGGGCGGCCCGCTCGAACAGGGGTGTGCCCAGTTCGTTCTCGAGCTGTCGGATCTGGGCGCTGATCCCGGATTGGCTGATATGGACGCGGGCCGCGGCGCGGGTGAAGTTGGCTTCTTCGGCGACCGCGACGAAGTAGGCGAGCTGACGCAGTTCCATAACTTTTAATTCTAGCTTCGACAATAACCAACTGTTGGACTTCTGGCTGTGGGCGTTCGATCCTGGAGTGGTAGCACTTCGAGGAAAGGAACCCGGACATGACACAGCACGACACGGCACCGCTCGAGCGGCAGAAGGCGATGACCCCCGAGGACCTCACCCGGTTGTTCGTCGAACGTTCCAACGCGGGGGACGCCGACGGAGTGGCGGCCCTGTATGCGGAGGATGCGGTCGTGGCCTACCCGCCGGGATCGGTCACCGTCGGACGGGCCGCGATCCGGGACATGTGGGCGCAGGTGCTCGCGCATGCTCCGCGCTTCGAGCCCGAGCCGCCGCTGCCGACGCTCGTCAGCGGTGATCTGGCCCTGACCTCGACGCCGCCGCGGGACGGGTCCGGGGCACGGGCGCAGGTGGTGCGCCGGCAGCCGGACGGCAGCTGGCTGCGGGTGCTGGACCAGCCGGAGTTCGTCCGCCCCGACGCTGCTCCCTGACCGCCGAGCGTCAGTCCTCGCGGGCGGGCGGCGGCACCTGACCGGCCGGGTCGAGATGCAGGAGCACCCGCACGGCGACGTCGGTGACGTCGGCGCCACCGAGCGCGGTGGTGGTCGTGGCAGCGATCCGTTCGGCGGCCGCGATCAGCGCCGGGACGTCGGCGTACGGGTCGGCGTCGACGGTGATCTGGACGGTGGCGAGGCCGCGGTCGGAGAGGGCGCGTCCGCGGGTGCGCCGGACTCCGGGGAATCGTTCGAGTTCGACGGCGACCCCGGTGGCGACGGCGCCGAGGTCGATCGCGACGGGGGTGCCGGTGCCGGTTTCGAGCATCGTGCCGGCGGCGACGCGGCGGCGGATCAGATCGACGGCGAGCACGGTGACACCCAGTACGACACAGACGGCGAGAGTGGCGCCCAGCGCCCACGTCCACCAGGACTGGTCGGGGAGCGCGGTGACCCGCTCCCGGTCGACGCGGCCGACGGCGTCCCGCACGGCGGTGACGTCCCGGTCCCAGGCGAGGGCGGCGGCGCCGACGGCGGCGAGGGCGAGCCCGACGACGAGGACGAGGATCCGGTTCAGGGCTGCGGGTCCGCGTTTCACGGTGTGCTCCGTGCGCGACGCGTCGTCACCTTCACCCGCAGGGGCCGGTCGAGGACGGTCAGGGTGTCGGTGACGGCGTCGGCCACCGCAGCCTCGAGGCCGGGTGGGGACCCGTCGGGCACTGTGGTGACGTGGACGTTCGCGCGCCGCCGGTCGACGGTGGTGTGGGCGGTGTGCACGCCGGCGAGGGTTCCGGCGCGTGCACTGCACAGGCGGGCGATGTCGACGGGCCGCAGCCAGACGGTCGATGCGGAGTCAGAGGGCCGGCGCCGGGTGGGGACGTGGGTGCGAGTGCGTGGCGCGAGGGCCAGGAGGACGAGCAGGACGCCGACGGTCAGGGCTGCGAGGGCTGCGGGGAGGAGCCATTGTTCCCAGTGCAGGCGCGCCACCCATTCGACACTGTTGCGGATCCACGGGGCCCCGGAGATGGTGCCGCGGACGATGAGCAGTTCCCGGCCGACGGCACCGGCGAGTGCGAGCAGTCCGACGGCGAGCACGACGGCTGCGGGGACGGCGGCCGGTGCGGCGGTGGGCGGGCGGGGCGCGACGACGGTCTCGGAGGCGACGGGGGCCGGGCCGGTGGTGGCGTCGTCGGACGGGGTGGGCACGGTGCCGGCGACGTACACGCCGAGGCGGTGCAGGGGGAGTCCCGCGAGGTGTTCGACGCGTTCGGCGACGTCGCCGTGGACGCGCCGGGTCAGTTCGGCGACGTCGCACGGCCACTGCACACCGAGGTACAGGTTGACGGCGACGGAGTGGCTGCCGGCGGAGATGTCGGCGCGGGGCAGGTCGCGTCCGGTGAACCGGGTGAGGCTGCTGCCGTGCGGGACGACGCCGGGCACCTGCAGTGCCGTGGTGGTGGCGATCTTCGCGATCGCGCGGTCCTTGACGACGAGTCGGCCGCGGTCGCCGGGGTCGTCAGCCACGGCCGCGGGACCGCAGGATGGCGCCGAGGTCGAGGTGGCCGTCGCGGTGGGCTCCGATCGCCATGCCGACGGCGCCGAGGAGGACGGCGAAGACGAATCCGCTGAAGCCGCCGAGGATCCCGGCGAGTGCCAGGAGCAGGCCCGCGAGCAGTCCCATGCTGGTGCTGGTCATGGCAGGCTCTCCTTGTCGTGCTGGTCGGTGGTGACGTCTTCGATGGTGACGTCTTCGATGGTGACGTCGACGGGGATGCCGAGGATCGCGTGGACGGCGGTGCGGATCCGGTCGGCGGTCGCGAACAGGTCGACGGGGTAGCGGACGGTCACGTGGACGTCGCAGTGGCCGTCGTCGACGCGGAGGCCGGTGATGCGCCGTCCGGGCAGATAGGTGGCGACGGTACCGAATTCGCCGCCGTGCAGGCCGGTCACGCCGGGCACGGCGGATACGGCCGCGGCTGCGCGGTCGATGTCGGTTCCGGGTGCCGGTGCGGTCACTGGACCCGGGGCCGCGTCTCGGTGTCGGCGCCCGGTTCCTCGTCGAGGAGGACGACGTCGAAGACGGTGATGTTCACTTCGGTGACCTCGAGTCCGGTCATGGTCTCGACGGCGGCGATGACGTTGCGGCGGATCCCGGCGGCCAGTTCGTGCAGGGCGACACCGTATTCGGCGACGATGCCGATGTCGATCGCGGCCTGTTTCTCGCCGACCTCGACGGCGATGCCCTGCCCGTGGTTGACGCGGGCGCCGGGGATACGGTCGCGCAGGGCGCCGACAGCGCGGGCCGTGCCGCCGCCGACGTCGTGGACTCCGCTGACCTCGCGGGTGGCGATTCCGGCGATCTTGGCGACCACGGCGTCGGCGATGATCGTCTTGCCGTGCGTGTCGACCAGGTCGTGGGACGCGCTCGCCCCGAATCGGATTCGTTCGGGATCTGTCGCCATCGCTGCTCCTCGTTCGGCACCGCACCAGCGTCGACGCCGGTCCGTGGTCAACTCTAGTGAGTTCGCGGCGTCGCCGTCGGTCCGCCGCACCGTGGACGAGGGGCTATCGGCGAACCCCGGAACTTTGGTAGAACATGTTCCAGTTGTGGCGTGGCTCGTGCGAGGGCGCCGAGTGACGGAGGGTGGACGGTAATGAGCAATCGTGCAGGGGCCGACGGGCCGGTCGTGATCGTCGGGGCCGGGCTCGCCGCCGTCCGTGCGATCGAGGAACTGCGGCAGTCGGGGTACGACGACGGCCTGGTCCTGGTCGGTGACGAAACGCATCTGCCGTACGACCGGCCGCCGCTGTCGAAGGACGTCGTCCGCGGCGAGAACGACGACACGACGCTGCGCCCGCAGGAGTTCTACGACGAGCAGCGCGTCGACCTGCGGCTCGGAACCGCCGCGACCGGTCTGGACCGGGAGCGGAAGGTGCTGCTGCTGGCCGACGGCAGCGAGATCGCGTACGGCGATCTGATCGTCGCGACCGGGCTGCGGCCCCGCCGGATCCCGGGTCTGCCGGATCTCGCGGGCGTGCACGTGCTGCGGTCGGTGGACGAGTCCCGTGCGCTGCGCGCCGACCTGCGCCCGGGTGCCCGGGCGCTGGTCGTGGGTGCCGGTTTCATCGGCTGCGAGCTCGCGGCGAGCATGCGGGCGCTCGGTCTCGACGTCGTCCTCGTGGAGCCGCAGCCGGCACCGCTCGCATCGGTGCTGGGAGAGCAGGTCGGGGCGCTGGTCGGGCGGCTGCACGCCGAGGAGGGCGTCGACGTGCGGGCCGGTGTCGGACTGGCGTCGCTGTCCGGGGACGATCGGGTGCGCACGGCCGTCCTGTCCGACGGCACGGAACTCTCGGTGGACGTGGTGGCGATCGGGATCGGCTCGGTGCCGGTCACCGAGTGGCTCGACGGATCCGGGGTCGCCGTCGAGAACGGTGTGCTGTGCGACGAGGTCGGGCGGACCGGGGACCCGCACGTGTGGGCGATCGGTGACGTCGCGGCGTGGCGGCACACGGTCGGCGGGCACAAGCGGGTCGAGCACTGGAGCAATGCCGGGGACCAGGCGAAGATCCTCGCCGGGGCGCTCACCGGGACCGGGGATCCGGAGGCGCCCGCGCAGGTCCCGTACTTCTGGAGCGACCAGTACGGCATGAAGATCCAGGCACTCGGCACGGTGTCGGCGTCCGACGACGTGCACGTGGTCAAGGACGACGGCCGCAAGTTCGTCGTCTACTACTCGCGGGGCGGGGCGCTGACGGCGGTCGTCGGGCTGGGGTCGGCGGGTGCGGTGATGAAGATGCGGGCGAAGGTCGCGGCGGAGGTGCCGGTCGCGGATCTGCTGGCCCCGGCCTGATCCACCTGCGTCGGAGGCGGCCGTCCGGGCGGGCTAGATTTGTCGGGTGATCGTTGCGCTCATCGACTCGGGTCTGGGACTGCTCCCGACGTCCGCGTGGCTGCGCCGGTTGCGGCCCGATCTGGATCTGATGCTGTTGCTGGACCCGGACGGCGCGCCGTGGGGTCCGCGGGATCCGCAGTGGGTGATCGACCGGGTCGTCGGCACCGCGCGCCGGGCTGTGGCCCGGGGCGCCGAGGTGGTGGTGCTGCCGTGCAACACCGCGAGCGTCACCGCGCTCGAGCACGTGCGGGCGGATCTCGGCCCCGGGATTCCCGTGATCGGCACCGTTCCGGCGATCAAACCGGCGGCCGCGATGTGTGATTCGGTGGCGATCTGGGCGACGGCGGCCACCACGGCGAGTGCCTATCAGGCGGGGCTGGTCGAGCGGTTCGCGAACGGCAGTTCGGTCGTCGGTGTCGCGTGCCACGGATTGGCGGACGCCATCGATCGCGGCGATACGGAGGCGGCGGTGGATGCCATCGCGTCCGCGGCGGCCCGCACCCCGGACCACGTCACCGGGGTCGTGCTCGGATGTACGCACTACCCGCTGATGGCCGACGAGATCGCGGCGCGGTTGCCGGCGGGGGTGCTGTTGTTCGACAGTGCGGAGGCGGTTGCGGCGCAGACGTTGCGACGTATCGACGCGCTGGGCCGCGACACGACCGGCAGCGGCACGGTCGAGGTCCTGCTCAGTGGGACGCGGGGGGAGTTGCCGGTGGGTGCGGCCCGGTTCGACGCCGGACGGTTGTTGCTCGCGGCGCCGTCCCGCTGAACCGTTCCGGCCCGTCCGCGTCGTCCTTGCTGGGCTGTCGTCCCGGTTGGGCTGTCATCCCAGCTGGGCCATGCCGGCGGCGACGACGCGGGCGACGGCCCCGATCTCCTCTCGGTCACGGGTGCGGGTTCCGGTGATCGCCACCATGACGGCGACCCACGCGTCGGCGCAGTCCCGCAGGGTTCCCGGACGGATGGGTGCGACGGTGCTGGCCTGCAGGATCCGCACGGTCGCGTCGCGCAGACCGGTCCGGAAGCGGCGGAGATGGGCACGGACGTCGGGGTGGGTTCCGGCTTCCCGGCACAGGATCACCTGCATCGCGCGGGCGTGCCGGTCGCGGGCGGTGAGGGCGTCGTCGAGATTCACCAGGCTCGTCGCCGGATCACCGGGTGCCACGAGCGGGGCGACGTCGTCGATCGGTACGGCCGGCAGCCGCTCGGTGACGAGCGCGGTGAGAATGTCGGGTTTGGTGGGGAAATAGTAGAAGACCAGGGCTTTCGGGACGTCCGCCGCCGCCGCGACGGCGGCGGTGGACGTGGCGTCGAATCCGCGTGCGGCGATGAGGTCCTCGGCCGCATCGAGGATCGCCGCCCGCGCATCAGTGCGCGGCGACACCACCGTGGCCGTGCATGCGGGCGTTCAGGGCGGGCAGGCCGATCGCGGAGACCACGACGGTCAGGGCGCCGACGACCCACGCCGTCCACGCCGCCGATGTCATCGCGTGGAAGTTCATCACCCACGGCGAGATGAACATCAGGACACCGAGCACACCCATCGCATAGTCCGCTGCGGCCAGGCCGGGACGGGCCATGTGCACCAGACCGGACAGTGCGACCAGCACACCGAGCACGATCAGTGACCAGCGGGCGCCGGTGTTCGTGGACAGCCACAGCGGGGACAGCGCCGCGAAGGCGCCGATGATCACGGCCGCGTAGTCCTGCCAACGAGTTGAAGCCTTCATGGCGCGCCTCCTCGAGGAGAAGTCCCCTCCCGGCTTCAGTGTCACCCTGACCGACCGATCGATCAATATTGTCCGGATTGCACTCCGGTCACGGATGCGTGCAGATCGGGACGCGGAAACGACTCGGGGCCGGACACGCCTGTGGCCGCATGTCACACGCGTTCGGTTCGACCGAACGCGTGTGACATGCGGCCACAGCGCGAGAAGGGAGAAGCGTCAGAACTCGATCTTGAGGGTGTCGCTGACGGGACGGGCCTGGCAGCCCAGGATGTACCCGTTGTCGATGTCCTCCTGGTCGAGGACACCGGAGTGCTCCATTTCGACCTTGCCCTCGAGGACGGTGCAGGCACACGAGCCGCACTCGCCTTCCTGGCAGGAGTAGGGCACGTCGAGGCCCTTCGACAGCATGACGTCGACGAGCGTCTGCTTCCGCGGCCAGCTGAGGTTGTGCGTCTCGCCGTCCAGTTCGATCTCGACGGTGGCAGCGTCGGCGGCCTCCTCTGCGGTGACCTCCTCGAGCTCGACGTCCGCGAACGGGTCGCCGCTCAGGGAGTTGAACACCTCGGCGTGGACCTGCGCGCGCGGCATCCCGGCCTGGGCCAGGGCCTCGTGGATGGTGTCCATGAACGGGCCGGGGCCACACATGAACGCCTCGTACGAGGTGTAGGGCGCCAGGAGCGTCGCGAGCTGCGTCGCGCTCGGCAGGCCCTGGACCGTCTCGATCCAGTGGATGATCGTGAGGCGGTCGGCGTACTTGGCGGCGAGCTCGCGCAGCTCGGCCGCGAAGATCACCGACTCGACGTCGCGGTTGCCGTACAGCAGGACGACCTTGCCGTCGCCCTGGGTGAGCGCCGACTTCAGGATCGACATGACGGGCGTGATGCCGCTGCCGCCGCCGAACAGCAGGAAGTCGTGGTCGAGCGACTTCGGGGTGAAGACGCCGGCCGGGGGCAGCACCTCGATCTGGTCGCCCGCCTTCAGGTTGTCGCACAGCCAGTTGGAGCCGTAGCCCTCGGCGGTGCGCTTGACGGTGACCTTGGGGGCGTCGTCGGTGAACGGCGAGCTCGCCAGGGAGTAGCAGCGGGCGACGGAGCCGGTCCGGTCGCTGGGGATGCGCAGCGTCAGGAACTGTCCGGGCTTGTAGTCGAACTTGCTCTTCATGTCCGCGGGGACGTCGAAGACCAGCGATCGCGAGTCGGGGGTCTCCTCGATCACCCCGGACACGGTGAGCACCGCGGATCGAGAGCTGTGCGGCACGTCGATTGTGGTCATGCGAACTCTGGTCCTCTCGTGGATCACGCCTGCATGTGTAGAACGTGTTCTAGTTTCAGCGTAGCAGCGTAGCGACGCTACCGGGGAGAGCGTAATTCTCCGGTTCCGGCTCCCGATCAGCGGGAGCATGCTAGAGCACTCGAGGTCTCAGGCCTCGAGGACGAGCCAGCCACCGTGGTGGTCGAACACCTCGAACGGATGCCCGGTGGACGCGCCCAGAGCATGCAGGGCGTCGGCGTCGAATGTACGTACATGCCCGTGGCAGGCCGTCGCGACGTCCTCGTACGGCACCGCGACGACGACCCGCCGGCGGGCGATCCGCAGGGCCTCGGACACGACGGCGGCCCCGGTGGCCGGGTCGACGTGCTCGAGCAGGTGGACGGCGGTGACGGTGTCGGCGTGGTCGTCGGGCACGGGGACGTGCGCGGCGTCGCACACGAGGGTGTCGAGTTCGAGGCCGAGGGTGGGGGCGACGGCGTCGAGCAGGGTCATGGTGCCGGGCAGGATGTCGGTCGCGGTCACCGGGACGCCGGCTCGGGCGAGACGCAACGGCAGGAACCCGAAGCACGAGCCGAGGTCGAGGACGCTGCCGCGGACCAGTTCGGCGGCCTTGTCGTGGATGGGGGCGAAGTCGGCAGTGCCGCCCTGGAGTTCGTCGAGCGAGTTGCGGTAGTACGTCGTCCACGATTCGAGGGCGCCGGGCACCGTCGAGCGCACCAGGCCGACCATCGTGAGCTCGAATTCGGTCTGCCCGAAGTCGGCGTCGCCGATGGATGCGGTCACCTCGGCGACGAGACGCTCGCTCAGCGATTCGGGGCCCAGGGAGTGCCGCACGTGCAGCCGGTCGCCGTCGCGGACGAGTTCGATCGGGCCGGAGGGGACCCGTTCGACGGTGACGTGGTCGTGGGTCCAGCGGCCGGGCGGGCAGGGGGCGAGGGAGTCGAGCGTCGTGGTCATCGGTCCTCGTTCGGTGCGAGTGAGTTCAGATCGGACAGGCTCGTGTAGAGCAGGTGGCTGCCGCGGGTGAGCAGATCGATCAGGTCGGACGAGTCGTCGGCGAGCCAGCTCTCGTAGGAGGCCAGCGCGACGCCGAGCAGCAGGTAGCCGACGGTGCGCGGTAGCTGGTCGGTGGGGGGGATGCCGAGTCGGCGGGCCACGTATTCGGCGACGACGCGACGCCAGCCGGCGTACATGACGACGGAGTACGCCTGCAGGGCCGGTACCACGAAGATCAGGCGCATCCGCTCGCGGTGGTCGGACGCCACCTCGGGCGGAAACGTGTTGAACGCCAACAGTGCCGAGACGAGGCCGTCGAGGACGGGGACGTCGTCGGGCACCTCGGCGAGCATCGTGCGCATCTCGGTGAGGTGGGCATCGAAGTCGCCCCACGGGACCGCGTTCTTCGACGGGAAGTACCGGAAGAACGTGCGACGTGCGATGCCGGCGGCCTCGGCGATGTCGTCGACGCTGGTGTCGTCGAATCCGCGCGTGACGAACAGCTCGAGGCCGGCCGACGCGATGCGGTCGCGGGTGGTGGTGGGGCGTCGGCCGATGCGGGACGACGGGTTCCTACGGGTGCGCACTGCTCGTGACCTCCTTCACTGGCCATTGTGCACCGGATGCCATTACAGTGGTGAACCGAGTCACAGTGAACAGGTCCCTGTGGCCGGCAGGCCCCGCGACCGGGGTCGATTGTGGAGGAGGAACCGATGTCCGATCGCGATAACGTCACCGAGAACCAGCTCGTCGAGGAGTCCCTCGTCGAAGAGGTGTCCATCGACGGCATGTGCGGCGTGTACTGACCGTGTCCGAACAAGCCGTCGACGCACCCTCGTCGGTCGGCACGATCGATCCGGACGCGGCGTGGAAGCTTCACCCGCAGGTGGCGCTGCGCCCCGAACCCTTCGGGGCGCTGCTCTACCACTTCGGGACACGCAAACTGTCGTTCCTGAAGAACCGGACCATCGTCGAGATCGTCGAATCACTGCCCCAGCATCCGAACATCGGTGCGGCTCTCGCCGCGCACGGCGTCGACCAGGACGCGGCGCGCCCGTATCTGCGCGCCCTCGAGACCCTGGCCGAGTCGCACATGATCGTGCCGGCCTGAGCATCGTCTCGTCCCTCGGTTTCCGGAACCAGGTTCCCGAAATCGTCTGTACCCGAACCGGACCCGTCCGGATCTCCCGACATTCCAGATTCGAGGACACAGCCCATGACCTCAGTTCTCGAGCCACCCGCGCCGAAGGTGGGGCGTCTCGTCGACCAGTTCGAACTCGGTCTCGACGCGCCGATCTGCCTCACGTGGGAACTCACCTACGCGTGCAACCTGTCGTGTGTGCACTGCCTGTCGTCGTCGGGTCGCCGTGATCCGCGCGAGCTGTCCACCGAACAGTGCAAGTCGATCATCGACGAACTGCAGAAGATGCAGGTCTTCTACGTCAACATCGGTGGCGGTGAGCCCACGGTCCGTTCGGACTTCTGGGAACTCGTCGACTATGCGACGTCGCACCAGGTGGGAGTGAAGTTCTCCACCAACGGAGTCAAGATCGACAAGAAGGTCGCCGAGCGGCTCGCCGCGTCCGACTACGTCGACGTCCAGATCTCCCTCGACGGCGCGACCGCCGAGGTCAACGACGCGGTCCGCGGCCCCGGCTCGTTCGCGATGGCCGTCCGCGCCCTGGAGAACCTGTCCGAGGCCGGGTACCGGGACGCGAAGATCTCGGTGGTCGTCACCCGCGAGAACGTGAGCCAGCTCGACGAGTTCAAGGAGCTCGCCGACAAGTACGGTGCGACGCTGCGGATCACGCGGCTGCGTCCGTCCGGCCGTGGCGCCGACGTGTGGGACGAACTGCATCCGACGCAGGCGCAGCAGCGTGAGCTGTACGACTGGCTCGTCGCCAACGGCGAGGGTGTCCTGACCGGTGACTCGTTCTTCCACCTGTCCGCGTACGGTGACGCCCTGCCGGGCCTGAACCTGTGCGGCGCCGGTCGCGTCGTGTGCCTGATCGACCCGATCGGTGACGTGTACGCGTGCCCGTTCGCGATCCACGACCAGTTCCTCGCCGGAAACATCGTCTCGGACGGCGGTTTCCAGCAGGTGTGGCAGAACTCCGAGTTGTTCCGGGATCTGCGGTCGCCGCAGACCGGTGGTGCGTGCGCCAAGTGCGACCACTACGACTCGTGCCGCGGCGGCTGCATGGCGGCGAAGTTCTTCACCGGCCTGCCGATGGACGGCCCGGATCCCGAATGCGTGCAGGGCTACGGCACGTCGGCGCTCGAGGCCGAGCGCACCGTCCCGAAGTCCAGCCAGGACCATTCCCGCACCGGCAAACGTGCCGAACGACGCGTCCCGCAGGCGCCGGTCCCGCTGACCCTGCTCACCCGCCCGCCGGCCAAGATCTGCGACGAGAACCCGCTCGCCGGCATGTAGTCCCCTTTCGTGTGGCCGAATGTCACATCGGTTCAGTTGCACTGAACGCAGGTGACATTCGGCCACACGTCCCGCACTGCTCGATCGAAGAAGAGAGTTCCACCCATGGCCAAGAACACGTGGTTCGAGACGGTTGCCGAGGCGCAGCGTCGCGCCCAGAAGCGGCTGCCCAAGTCGGTGTACGCGGCGCTGGTCGCCGGCTCCGAGAAGGGCCTGACCGTCGACGACAACATCGCGGCGTTCTCCGAGCTCGGTTTCGCCCCGCACGTCGCGGGCCTGTCCGGTGAGCGCGATCTGTCGACGACCGTGATGGGTCAGCCGATCTCGATGCCGGTGATGATCTCGCCGACGGGTGTGCAGGCGGTGCACCCGGACGGTGAGGTCGCGGTGGCGCGGGCTGCGGCGGCCCGCGGTACCGCGATCGGGCTGTCGTCGTTCGCGAGCAAGTCGATCGAGGAGGTCGCGGCCGCGAATCCGCAGACCTTCTTCCAGATGTACTGGGTCGGAGACCGGGATACGCTGCTGCAGCGCATGGAGCGGGCCCGCAAGGCCGGTGCGACGGGCCTGATCATCACGCTCGACTGGTCGTTCTCCAACGGCCGCGACTGGGGCAGCCCGGCGATCCCGGAGAAGATGGACCTCAAGGCGATGTTCCAGTTCGCCCCGGAGGGCATCACCCGGCCGAAGTGGCTGTGGGAGTTCGCCAAGACCGGCAAGGTGCCGGATCTGACGACGCCGAACCTGGCGGCGCCGGGCCAGCAGCCGCCCACGTTCTTCGGTGCATACGGCCAGTGGATGGGCACGCCGCTGCCCACGTGGGAGGACGTCGCATGGCTGCGTGAGCAGTGGGACGGCCCGTTCATGCTCAAGGGCGTCATGCGCGTCGACGACGCCAAGCGTGCCGTGGACGCCGGTTGCTCCGCGATCTCGGTGTCGAATCACGGCGGCAACAACCTCGACGGCACCCCGGCGCCGATCCGGGCGCTGCCGGCGATCGCCGAGGCCGTCGGTGACGAGATCGAGGTGCTGCTCGACGGCGGTATCCGCCGCGGCAGCGACGTCGTCAAGGCGCTCGCGCTCGGGGCGCGGGCCGTCATGATCGGCCGCGCGTACCTGTGGGGTCTGTCGGCCAACGGTCAGGCCGGTGTCGAGAACGTTCTCGACATCATGCGCGGCGGTATCGACTCGGCGGTTCTGGGTCTGGGGCACAAGTCGATTCACGACCTGAGCGCGTCCGACCTGATCGTTCCCGAGGGCTTCCGCCGCGACCTGGGCGTCTGATACCCGACATCACGTGCTGACCGGACCTCTCGCCCTCGCCGGTCGTACCGCGCCGGCGAGGGTGCTGTTCGGTCCGCACGAGACGAATCTCGGGGACGATCGCGGGCTGTCGCCGCGGCACGTCGCGTACTACGCGCGGCGGGCCCGCGGCGGCGCCGGGATCGTCGTCACCGAGACGGCGTCCGTACATCCGGACGACTGGCCGTACGAGCGGGCGCCGCTCGCCGCCGAATGCGAATCGGGTTGGTGCGCCGTCGTCGACGCGTGCCGTCCGTTCGGGACGCTGGTGCTCGCGGGGCTCGGCCACACCGGCCTGCAGGGGTCGAGTGCGTGGTCGCAGTCGGCGCTGTGGGCGCCGTCCCGATTCCCGGACCCGGTCTCCCGTGAACTGCCGATGGAGATGGGAAGGCGCGAGATCGCTGCTGTCGTCGACGGTTTCGCGCATGCGGCCGGACGGGCGGCCGCGGCCGGAGTGGACGGTGTCGAGGTCGACGCCGGGCCGTCGTCGCTGCTGCGGCAGTTCCTGTCCGGGCTGACCAATCGGCGCACCGACGGGTACGGCACCGATCGGCTACGGCTGCTGCGTGAGGTGCTCGCGGTGGTGCGCGACGCGGTCGGTGACCGGGTCCTGGCGCTGCGTCTGAGCTGCGACGAGCACGCCCCGTGGGCCGGGATCACGCCAGAGCTGTCCGTCGAACATGCCCGGGCACTGGCCGATTCGCTGGATCTGCTCACGGTGGTGCGTGGTGGCCCGTTCTCGGTGGCGTCGTACCGGTCCGACGGGCACACCGCACCGGGTTTCAACGTGGAGCTGTGCCGGACGATCCGGGACGTCGTCGCGGGCCGGGTGCCGGTCGTGTTGCAGGGCAGCGTCGTCGACCCGGGTGCGGCGCAGCGGGCCCTCGACGGCGGTATCGCCGATCTGGTGGAGATGACGCGCGCGCAGATCGCCGACCCCGATCTCGTGGAACACGTCCGAGCCGGACTGCGGCCGCGGCCGTGCGTGTTGTGCAATCAGACGTGCCTGGTGCGGGACCCCCGGAACCCGGTGGTGACGTGCATCGGTAATCCGTCGTCCGGGTTCGAGACGGTCGACGCCGAACCCGAACCGGACACGGGTGGCGGCACGGTCAGGGTCGCCGGTGGCGGGCCCGCTGGTCTCGAGGCGGCGCGGGTGCTCGCGCTGCGCGGCTTCGACGTCACGCTGACGGAGCGTTCGGGTCGGCTCGGTGGCATGTTGCGGATCGCGGCGGCAGGTGCCGGACGCGGTCGGCTCGCCCTGTTGGCGGACTGGCTCGAGGGCGAGTGCCGGCGGCTCGGGGTGGGGGTCCGGCTCGACACGGAAGTGGGGAGCGCCGACGTCGTCGCGGTCGGTGGTGTGTCGCGGCCGCCGTCGTTCCCGGTCGGTCCGGGAGTGCAGGTGCTCGGCTCGGTAGACGTGTTGAGCGGCAGCGACATCGGGCAGGGTCCGGTGCTGGTGTTCGATCCGGTGGGCGGTCCGGTCGCGGTGTCGGTGGCCGTGTTGCTCGCCGAGCGCGGCCACGACGTGGCGATCGTGACGCCGGATCAGATCGTGGGGTCGCGGCTCGGCCCGACGGGGGATCTGGTGGACGCGAACGCGCGGGTGCTGCGGGCCGGGATCGTCCGGCATCTCGCGGTCGTTCCGGTGAGCGGGAAGGACGGCGTGGTGATCCTGGAAAACCGGTTCACGCTGGAGCGTTTCCCCGTAGCCTGCAGGGTGCTGGTGGACTGTTCGTTGCCGTTACCGAACAAACAGTCGACCGGGAGCATGGGTGGGGCGTGGGTGGGCGACTGCGTCGCACCGCGCACCGCCCTCGAGGCGGTCCGGGAGGGCCGACTCGCGGCCCTGTCCATGCCACGCACAGACGGTGTCACGGGATAGGAGAACACGGTGGGACAGTTCGACGGCAAGGTTGCGTTCATCACGGGCGCGGCCCGAGGCCAGGGGCGGACGCACGCGGTCCGGCTGGCACGCGAGGGCGCAACGATCATCGCGGTCGACGTGTGCAAGGGCGTCGCGGCCGACAATACGTACGATGCCGCGACCGCGGACGATCTGGCCGAGACGGTCCGTCTGGTGGAGGCCGAGGGCGCCAAGATCTACGCGCGTGAGGCCGACGTCCGCGACAGCGCAGCACTGAAGGCCGTCGTCGATGCCGGGGTGGAGCAGTTCGGCCGGCTCGACGTCGTGATCGCGAATGCCGGTGTGTGCAACTGGAACCGCTTCTGGGAGATGTCCGACGAGCAGTGGGAGACGCTGATCGACATCAACCTGACCGGCGCGTTCAAGACGCTCAAGGCGGCAGTGCCGGCGATGATCGAGGCCGGTAACGGCGGGTCGATCATTCTCGTCAGCTCGGTCGCGGGCATCAAGGCGCTGCCGGGCCAGGCGCACTACGCGGCGTCCAAGTTCGGCCTGGTCGGTTTGACGCAGGCGGCGGCGAAGGAACTGGGCGAGTACCGGATTCGGGTCAACTCGATCCATCCGTACGGCGTGAACACGCACATGGGCACCGATCCGGGTGCCGGAGCGATGCTGCAGAAGTTCCCGCACTACGGCCCGAGTTTCGCGCCGATCCTCATGGAGAAGCCGATCGCCGATCCCGACGACATCACCGACGCCGTGCTGTGGCTGGCCGGGGACGGCGCCAAGACGGTGACCGCGAGCCAGGTGGCGCTGGACCAGGGCAACACGAAGGTCTGACACAGTCCGCTGTATGCAGTATCCCCGGTTGTTCTCCCCGCTCCGCCTCGGTGCGCACACGCTGCGCAACCGGGTGGTGTTCACCGCGCACCTGACCAACAGTGCGCGGGAGGGCCTGCCCACCGCGCAGCACGCCGCGTACTACGCGGCGCGGGCCGCGGGCGGGGTGGGGATGATCGTCACCGAGGAGCACTGCGTCCACCCGTCGGACTGGCCGTACGAGAAGGTGATCCACGGGTATCGGCCGGACGTGCTCACCGGCTACCGGGCGATCACCGACGCCGTGCACGGCCACGGTGCGGTGATCGTCGCGCAGCTCAACCACAACGGCGGCCAGGGGTCGGGCATGTATTCGCGGCGGCCGCTGCTCGCCCCCAGTCCGGTCCCGGACCCGCTGTTCCGGGAGGTGCCGAAACAGCTGGTACACACCGAGATCCGCGAACTGGTGGCCGCGTATGCGGCGGTCGCCCGCCGGTGCCGCGACGGCGGATTCGACGGCGTCGAACTGCAGTGCTCGCAGTCGTCGCTGATCCGCGGTTTCCTGGCGTCCGGTACCAACCGGCGCACCGACGACTACGGTGGCCCGCTCGCGAATCGGGCCCGGTTCCTGCTCGAGGTGATCGCGGCCGTCCGTGCCGCGATCGGACCGGAGGCGATCGTGGGGGTGCGGCTCACCGGTGACGAACGGCTGCCCGGTGGCATCGTGCCGGACGAGGCGGTCGCGACCGCCCGGCTCGTCGAGTCGACCGGCGCGGTGGACTACGTCAACACCACGATGGGAATGGCGACCGCGACCCTGCACCTGGTGGAACCGTCGATGGCGACCCCGCGCGGGTACGCGCTGCACATCGCGGAGGCGATCCGGGATGCGATCGACCTGCCGGTGATCGGGGTGGGCCGGATCAAGGAACCCGCGGAGGCGGAGCAGGCTCTCGTGGACGGCCGGTGTGATCTGGTGGGGGTGGTGCGCGGCCAGATCGCCGACCCGGAGTTCGTGGCGAAGGCGCGACGCGGCGTCGGCGACGAGATCCGCACGTGTCTGTCGTGCAATCAGGAGTGCGTCGGACGCATGGGCCTGGGCCGCTGGCTCGGTTGTGTCGAGAATCCGCGTGCCGGAAGGGAATCCGTTCCGCTGCCGGCGCCGTCGGTGCGGGGCCGGCGGGTGGTCGTGGTGGGGGGTGGGCCGGCGGGTCTGTCGGCGGCGTCGACCGCGGCCGAACGCGGGCACCGGGTGACACTGTACGAGCGGGCCGACCGGGTGGGCGGCCAGAACCGGGTCGCGGCGTCGGCGGCGGGACGCAGCGAGCTGGGGGAGCTGACCCGCAACCTCGAACGGGCCTGTGTGCGTGCGGGGGTCCGAATCGTGACCGGTAGTGAGGTAACAGTGGGGGCTGTCCTTGTAGACGCCCCGGACGTCGTCGTGGTGGCGACGGGGGCGCGCCCGGTGCGGCCGTGGTGGGCCGGGGACGTACCGGCGGTCGTGCACGCCCGGGAGGTGCTGGACGGGCAGGCGTTCCCGACCGGCCGGGTGCTGGTGGTCGACGAGCTCGGTTTCCAGCAGGGGCCGTCGACGGCGGAGACCCTGGCGGCACGCGGCGCTGCGGTGACGATCGCGACGCCCGCGATGATCGTCGGACAGGATCTGGGGATCACCCTCGACACCGAGGGCTGGCAGCAGCGGGCCCACCGGGCCGGGATCGAGCAGTGGACGGACGTGACGGTGGCGTGTCCGGTCGAGAACGTCGAGGCGGGTCTGCGGGTGACGCTCGCGAACCACCTCACCGGCACCGAGCGGACGGACATCTTCGACGCCGTGGTGTGCGCGACGCATCAGGAACCCGACGACGATCTCTGGAAAGCGCTGTCCGGCAACGAGACCGTCGCATTCGAGGTGCACCGGATCGGTGACGCGGTGACGCCGCGGCGCTCGCACGCGGCCGTGCTCGAGGGGCATCGCGTGGCGGTGAGCCTGTAGCCGGGAACCGGAGGACACGGGAGGACAGGGAGGACACGGTCGGGAACCGTTCCCTTTCCCCTTTCACTCTATAGCGCACCCGGGGCCTTGCGGCAAGGCCCCGGTGGTGCTGCACACTCTCTCCTCCGGGGTCGCCACCTGGGGCGATGCGATCGCGGGGACGAGAGAGTGGGGAACGGATGACACGACACGACGGTGAGCTGGACACGGAACGGGACCGTGTCGAGGACCTGTACCGGCGACTGGACGCCGAGCGGGCCCGGGTGGCCGGCCGGTACCGGGCGGCGCTGCGCAGCGACGGCGGGACGCTGGTGGATCGGGACGTCGAGGTGCACACGCTGGCGCGGGAGGCGAGGCGGCTCGACGTGGCCGAGGCCGGCCTGTGCTTCGGGCGGTTGGACACCGAATCGGGGGAGCGGCGGTACATCGGGCGGATCGGAATCTTCGACGACGCGAACGAGTACGAGCCGCTGCTGCTCGACTGGCGGGCGCCGGCGGCGCGGCCGTTCTACACGGCGACCGCCGCGCACCCGGAAGGGATGCGACGGCGACGCCAGTTCCACAGCCGGGGAAGGACACTCGTCTCCTACTCCGACGAGACGTTGGGTCGGCCCGATATCGAGAGCGGTGGGGACGCGGCACTTCTCGCGGCGGTCTCCGCGCCACGTGGGGAGGGCATGCGCGACATCGTCGCCACCGTCCAGGCCGAGCAGGACGAGATCATCCGGCTCGAGCATCCGGGGGTGACGGTCGTCGAGGGCGGTCCGGGTACCGGCAAGACGGTGGTGGCGCTGCACCGGGTGGCCTATCTGCTGTACACGCAGCGGGAACGCTTGCAGCGCAGTGGTGTCCTGGTGGTGGGGCCGAACCGGTCGTTCCTGCACCACATCGGCCGGGTGCTGCCGTCGCTCGGGGAATCCGATGTCGTGTTCGCGACCCCGGGCACGCTGCTGCCCGGGCTGTCGGCGACGGCGACGGACGCCGCGGAGGTGGCCCGGCTCAAGGGGGCGTTGTCGATGGCCGACGCGCTGGCGGTGGCCGTCGCGGACCGGCAGCGGTTACCGGACGGTCCGGTTCCGGTGACGCTGTCGAACGTCGAGGTGCGGTTCGATGCCGAGATCGCGGGATGGGCGCGGGACGAGGCGCGGGCGAGCGGGCTGCCGCACAATCGGGCGCGTGCCGTGTTCGTGGACGTCGTGACGTGGGCGCTCACGGAGCGGGCGATCGGACGGATCGGGAAGGGCTGGCTGAGCCGGACGGACCGGGCGGCGTGGGAACGGCTGCGCGATGACCTGCGGGGCGAACTCGCCGACGACGCCGCCTTCACCGCGCTGCTCGACGAGTTGTGGCCGACCTTGACGCCGGAAACGGTGCTCGCGCAACTGTATACATCGCCGTCGCGGCTGCGGGCGGCGGGCGCGGACCCGCGGTTGCGTCGATCGGACGGTGCGGCCTGGACGGTGTCGGACGTGCCGTTGCTCGACGAGCTCGCGGAACTGCTCGGTGGGGACACCTCGGTCGACGTCGAGGCGGCACGGGAACACGCACGGCGCACGGCGCATGCGGCGGCAGTGCTCGACGGTCTCGTCGCGCGGGCCGATCACATGGAAGACGACGATCTGCGACTGTTCGCCACCGATGTGCTCGACGCGGAGGGACTGGCGGAGCGGTTCGCCGACCGCGACACCCGGGAGCTGGCCGAACGTGCCGCGGTGGACCGGGACTGGACGTACGGGCACGTCGTGGTGGACGAGGCGCAGGAATTGTCGGAGATGGACTGGCGGGTGCTGATGCGGCGCTGCCCGAGCCGGTCGTTCACGGTGGTGGGGGATCTGGCGCAGCGCCGTTCGGCGGCGGGAGCCTCCGCGTGGGCGGACGTGTTCGACCGATACGTGCCGGGGCGGTGGGTGTACCGGTCGCTGACGGTGAACTATCGGACACCGGCGGAGATCATGGCTGTCGCGGCGGCGGTGCTCGCCGAGTTCGCGCCGGAGCTTCCGGCGCCGGAGTCGGTGCGGGCATGTGGCGTCGCACCGTGGTCCCGCCGGGTCTCCGAGAGCGAACTGCGTGCTGCTGTCGAGGAGTTCGTGGCCGACGAGGCGGGCCGCGAGGGTACGTGCATCGTGATCGGGCCGCCGGACGTGCCGGGCGCGGTGCCGGCGTCGGAGACGAAGGGGCTCGAGTTCGACGCGGTCCTCGTCGTCGATCCGGACCGGATCCTCGCCGACGGCCCGCGCGGCGCCGCGGACCTGTACGTGGCGCTCACCCGGGCCACACAGCGGCTCGGCATCCTGCATCGCGGACCGTTGCCGCCGGTGCTGGACGGGGCGGCGGCGAGGGCTGTCCC